>JBEKAF010000057.1:0-26146 GCA_050018355.1 Terriglobales bacterium
AAGGGATGGGATTACGAGCAGGTGAAAAAGTTCGGTTCGCACGCGGGACAGCCCGGACATCGCGATGGTGTGCAGCAGAACGCCGAGCTATTGAGTGGGTATCCCGCTCCTCTTCACGGGGGAGTTCGAAGTAGTAATCATGATCGACGTTGTGTGACCGAAGAGATGCATGGGTCGGACTGAGTTCCTGACCTGAAACGATTGCGAGCGAGCCTTGGTTGGAACAGCACAGCTTAGACGAGAGCGAAATGGCGCGCTCTTCGGAGTGCACGGGTTAGTACGCTCAAGAAGTGCTTGACACCGCCGACATTGTCAGAGAGGCGATATTTCACCAGCTAAGTGACTATGATCGAGACTCCGAACAGAATCTTCAATTCTGAGAACATCTCTAGCCCGAAACAACGTCCCCGCGCCGCAATCCAACCGACGCGGAAGAAACAAAGTCGCTGCGATTCGCAAAAGCCTTGCCGGGCGCAGCACTTCAAGTCCGCTTAGCGGACTTCGACCGTAAGCGTTCGACCAAAAGCCGCGCCGCCTAGAGAAAAGATCGCAGCGAACGGAGACGGAAAGTGTGGCGAGAAATGCTAGGCAGCACTACAATTCCGGACACCATAGAAATCTTCATCAGCTGGCACGGCAAGAGAAGCCATGCGGTTGCGGAGGCGCTTCGAGACTAGCTCCCGCAAATCGTCAACGCCTTCAAACCGTGGCTCTCCTCAGCCGACATCGACAAAGGCTCTCGCTGGAGTCCCGAGATGGCTACCAAGCTCGGGACCGTAAAGGCTGGAATTATTTGCCTCACGCCCGGCAACCTCACGGCTCCTTGGATCCTGTTCGAAGCAGGGGCAATCTCGAAGACGCCCGAAAAAGCATACGTGTGTACGCTGCTCGTGGACCTCCAACTCACCAATCGCGCAGGCCGGTGCGCATTTTCCGTGTTCAATTGAGTCTTCCGATAGTCTTTTCTGCAGCCTCCAGTATCTTGCCGTCCTTTGCCACCCTGGTGAGGGTGTTGATGTCGTCGAAGAGTGGCCGGTCTTGATCAAGTTTCTCCACCTGACTGCGGACAACCTGGTACGCCGCCTCAGAGGCAGGCGAGGGTTTGACCGGCGCCCGCAGATCGAAGGCCTGAGCAGCCGCCATCAGTTCGATCGCGGCGACGTGCCATGCGTTCTCCAGAATCTGCCGGGTCTTGATGGCCGTAGTCATGCTCATGGAGACAAAGTCCTCCTGGTCGGCGGCGGCTGGAATAGAGCCGGTCGCCGCAGGGTGACACAGCACACGGTTCTCACAAACCAATGCTCCAGCGGTGTACTGGGAGAGCATGAGGCCCGAGAACATTCCGGCGCCTTTGGTAAGGAAAGCAGGCAGCCCCATCGACAAATGAGGATTCAGGAGCCGATTCAGTCTGCGCTCGGAGAGAGCCGCCACCGTGGTCACTGACATGCCGACGAGTTCGAGCGCGAACGCCAACGGAGTGCCTTGGAAGTTGGCGCCCGTGAGTACCAGATCTTCGTCCGGGAAGAAAACTGGGTTGTCGGCGGCGTGGTTGAGTTCGATCTCAAGCATGTACCGGCTCCACTGGAATGCGTCTTTGGCGGCGCCGATGACTTGCGGGCTGGAACGGAGCGAGTAGGCGTCCTGCACTTTCTTGCCGGGTAGCTTGAGGAGTTCGGATCCTGCGGTTAGCCTTCGGATGTTCTCGGCGCATGCCTGCGCTCCTGGATAACCGCGCACGTTGTGAATTCGCGGATCGTAAGCGGCCATGTTGGCGTTGAGGGCTTCAAGACTCATCGCCAGGCAGACTTCCTGCGTCTTGAGCCACCTTTCCGCATCGTAGAGTTCCAGGCAGCCCATGCCGGTGGTGAGATCGGAGCCATTGATGGTGGCCAAGCCATCCCGTTCGCGGAACGTAATCGGCAGTATGCCAGCGGCTGCCAGACCCTCTTTCGCCGGCAATCGATTCCCTTTGTAGAACACCTCGCCCTCGCCCATGAGCGTGATGGCCATCTGCGCCATCGGGGAGAGATCTCCGCATGCGCCCACCGACCCCTTTTGGCATACAACCGGGGTGACGCCCCGGTTGAGCATCTCGATCTGGATTTCCACGACCTCGCGGCGAATCCCGGAATGACCCCAGCAATGCGTGTTCAGGCGTGAAAGCATGCCCGCGCGCACATCTTCTTCACGGCAGGGTTCTCCACAACCCGCGGCATGGGAGTAGAGCAGGTATTTCTGGAATTGTTCAACCTGCTCTGGAGTCAGCACGACTTCTGCAAGTTCGCCAATGCCAGTGTTGACCCCGTACATGATTTCGCGGGCACGGATCTTCCGCTCGAGAAGGTCCCGGCACTTGTTGATCCGTGCAACCGCGTCCGGGTGTAACTGGATTGGCTGACGATGGCGGGCGACAGCAGCGACATTCTCAATCTTCAACGAATGCCCGTCCAATACCAGACTGATTCCTGCTTGGTTCGACCGCACTTCATGCAGAACAACGGTCATACGCTACCCCCGCAGAACGACAGTGAATCTCTCACGTCGAAGGTACCGCGCTCCTTCACAACCGGAAAGGACATGTGTCACCGCTTGCCGTGATCCCGGGTCCGGGAGCGCGGCAGTGGGTTTCTGAGTTTTGCCGGGCTGAAGTTCAGTACGAAGCTCAGTGCATCACAAGTTCTGCCTCGTGTTGCGTCTCCTGTTCTTGCATCTCGGATGCCAGCTCTGGACCACCCACTGCGTCTGTGGAAGGGAAGCCTTCGCGCGAGCTTGTTCGTGGTGGGTGCCGCAGGAGCAGCAGAAACGGCAGCATTGCCAGAAAGATGATCCCCATGACCCAAAATGCCTCGACGAAAGAAAGCATGGCCGCATGTGCCTGCACCATTCCGTAAGCCGCCGCCAGTGCCTTCCGCTGAGCGGAGACGGCGTCGATCCCATGGGAGTGAAACCACGCCTGCATCCCCGCAATCATCGCTTGCGCTTTCAGATTCCCCGGTGTGATGTTTGCCACCAGGCGTGATTGATGGAACTGGGTGCGACGAGCGAGAAATGTAGTCATGATGGCAATGCCGAAGCTGCCCCCGATATTGCGCATCAGATTGAAAATGCTGGTGGCATTCCCCATCCGCTCTTTGGGGACGCTGGCCATGCTCAGGGCCATTAGCGGGACAAACAAGAAAGCCAGCGCGACACCCTGCAACACTTGCGGCCAGAAAATATCCCAGTAACCCGCATTTAGGTTCAGGTGGGATAATTCGAACATGGTGATGGCCCCCAGGATGAGACCGACCACGATGATTCGGCGCGGATCGATCTTAGCGGTCAGGTATCCAGTCAAAGGCATGGTGGCCAGGGAGCCGATCCCGCGCGGAGACAGGGCGAGTCCCGCATTGTAGGCGGGATATCCCAGCAGCGTCTCAAGATAAATGGGGAGCAGGACCAGGCTGGCGTAGAGCACAAACCCGAGTTGCGCGATCAGAAAAACTCCAGCGCTGAAAGTACGATTGGCAAGGGCACGAAGATCGACAACGGGTTCTTTCACCATCAACTCGCGAATCACCAGCGACACCAGGCCAACCACGCTGAGAGCGGCAAAGAAGCGGATGTAATCGGAAGAGAACCAGTCCTTCCTCTGGCCGGTGTCGAGAACCACCTGGAGCGTGCCGAGGCCGAGTGCCAGCAGCCCGATTCCCCACAGATCGATGCGGCCAGCGCTGCGCCGGATGTAGGGCGGATCGAAGACGAACCGGCCGATCATCGCGACCGAGAAGACCCCCACCGGAAGATTCAGATAGAAAATCCAGCGCCAGGAGTAGTTGTCCGTGATCCACCCGCCCAGTGTCGGGCCAAGAATGGGTGCGAGCAGGATGCCAATGCCGAAAGCAGCCATGGCGTGTCCGTGCTTTTCTCGCGGGAACGTTTCCAGAAGAATGGCTTGCGCGAGCGGCTGGAGCCCTCCGCCCGTTAGCCCTTGCAGCACGCGGAAGAAGATGAGGCTGGGGAGAGTCGTCGCCAACCCGCACAACAGCGAAGTAACCGTGAAGCCACTCACGCAGATCAGCAGCAGCTTCTTGCGCCCCAGGTAACGGGCCAGCCAGCCCGACATGGGGAGAATGATGGCGTTCGCAACCAGGTAGGACGTGACAACCCAGGTGCCTTCTTCAACCGTCGCAGCCAGATTGCCGGCAATATGCGGAATCGAGACGTTGACGACGGTTGTGTCGAGTAACTCCATGAACGTCGCCATCATCACGGAGATGGTGACGATCCACGGATTCACGTGCCGGTGCACTGAACCGTCCACGGCTGCCATCGGGTCCGACCTGGTGGACCACTCTGCAATCTAGCGCGGTGGGCTCCACGATGCTGTGACCGGAATTACCCCAGACCTGGTCGCTCCACTCTCACTTCTCAACCAGGCAGTACGCGCCAATCATCTCGGCTGCTTCTGGTTTGTCTTGATCCCCTCGATAAATCTCAACGTTCTTGCAATCGTACATCCCGTAGTTCTCGGGAAGTTCAACCATCAGGTAGTTTCCGCTCGGCAGAGCCTTGCAGCCACTCATTCCCTCGTTGCACTGCAGTTCAAGAGATTTCGCGCCCTTCTGGACGTGAACAATGACAACCCCCGTTACAACCTCCGAGCTTTTCACCTTGACCGGCGTTCTCTCCTGCACGAACGCTGGTTCGGTAGCCAGGGTGACGAAAGCCGCGGTCAATACGGCAAACAGAGAAACGGTCCTTTTCATAAGTGCCTCCCATAATGCAAAGGCTCTTCAAACTCCATCTATATTTTCCGCCCTGGGGCGGTACTCTGTCTGTGATCTCTGATCACCTGTCTGTGATCTCCAATCACAGGCAGAGGTACGGGGGGAGCCGGCCCTGCCAACCCCTAACAGGCTGCGGAAAAAGTACTTTCGATGTTGAAGTCTCACCTCAGCGGCTAAAGCCGACTCTGGAAACAAGCCACTTATCGCAGCGGTAAACCGCTGCGCCACCCAAAATCAAGCGCAACACCGACTTTTTCCGCAAGCTGCTAAGCTTCTTGGGACGGTTCTTCTTGCCTGTCGAGGGTGAGGGTTTTGTTAGGCGCTCTAAAGAAGAAAGCAGCCGAATACGAAGAGGAGGCCAAGAAAGAGCGCGAACCTGTCGCTACCCGCCTCAGAGAAAAAGCGGAGCTGTGCCGTGAGTGGATCGCCGCGCTTCAAACCTGGAAAGTGGATAGTCATGAACACGAAACTCGCCAGCCCCAAGCCAGTCGTTCGGGTTGTTGATGTAACATCGGCATCCAATCCGACCTGCTTTGTGCTCGTGCAGAGGGTACTCGGGAATGTTAGGGTTCCATGCCTGTTGCAGTTGTTCTGCGGCGGTAAAACCTGTGGCGTCAATCGGGTAGGCTCACATCAAGCAAGGCGGGCAGAGGCTCGCGGTTTGAGACAAATGCATTTTTCTTCCCGCGTGAAGGGGATTGGCGGGCGTTCTCGTTCTATTTGTAAGGTGGAAGCCAACTTGGATCGGATTCACAAGCCACGCCGCAGATTCATGGCAAGTTGGGGGTCTAGAATTAGGCAACCATCCTGCCTCTGGCCCTAGAGGTTTGCACGCTTTGGAGCAAGGGTATGTACCGGGAGCACTTGCGCGGGTGCTTGGCCATCTCAAACGGGCCCTGCGGATGGAACAGCGGTTAACCCTTGAAGAGTTTTATCAACAACTCCAGCTTTCGGAAGTAATTATTGATTACGGGCGAATGATCCAAGCGTACTACCACTTCTCCGTGCCGGAGATGGCTTGAACTTGAGACGTCGGACCTGCTACCTGTTGTCCCTCCTGAGAATCCACAGCCCAGACTGTAAACATTGTAATGCTCGCGAAACGGGCGGGAATGAGATGCGAAAGCGGCTGGAAGAGTTGAGCTGGCGGACGCAGCCGCGTTCGCTCAAGAATGACGACCATGGAGAGGTGGTGGAGGAGCCCGATTCTAAGCTGCCGAAGTTGTAGCAAGTCCGCCGGGGGACACCGACGGAGAGAGCTTTCTCCTTTTTGTTCGGGTAATTGTCGAAACCAGATGGCAGCACCGACTGAAACGAGAACGCCCAACTTGCACCGAGCGAAGATTGCTCACAGAGAGTGCGGATGGAAGGGTGGCGACAGTGGCGGCTCGGCTGGGGAAAAACAAGTGACCAACAAAAACCACGCAGAACCAACTTGACACCGACCGGCCTTCTCATGGAAGGCGTGCTTGCTGAAAAAGGAATGCCAAGGAGAAATCACATCGCCGCCACGAGTACCGCAGGTACACGGAACTTCGCGGGGATGACGACTATCTGCTGGTTGCTTTGCTATAGCCAGCCGTCCGTTTTATGTTGACTTTCCTTTCTACATGTTGTAATTCCTCCCACGAGGTCCCAGGAGGAAATGGTGACGGTCTGGCACCAGGTCTATAACCCCTTCGGCAACGCCCTGCTCTCCACGCTCGTGGCGGCCATTCCCATTTGCACCTTGCTGTATTTCATCGCTCTCCATCCCCATCGCGACAAGCAGGGCGCGAGGCATCTCGGCATCAACGCTCCGTATGCGGCGTTCTACGGGGTCTTGGCGGCGTTCCTCGTCGCCTGCGTGGGGTTCGGGATGCCGCTCGGGTCGGCCTTCTCGGCCTTTGGCTTCGGGTGCTTGTCCGGGTTCCTGGCGATCATCTGGATCATTATCGGGGCCATCTTTCTCTACAATATGACGCTCATCTCCGGCAAATTTGAGATCGTGAAGGAGTCGATCATTCACATCTCGTTCGACCGGCGGCTCCAGGTGCTCCTGATCGCCTTCTCCTTCGGCGCCATCATCGAGGGGACCTCGGGGTTCGGGACGCCAGTGGCCATCGCCGGAGCGGTCATGGTGGGCCTGGGATTCGCCCCCTTCGAATCGGCGGTTCTCAACCTCCTGGCCAACACCGCACCGGTCGCCTGGGGAGCCATCGGCACGCCCATCGTGACCCTCGCGGCCGTGAGCGGCCTTCCTGAGCTGAAGCTGTCGGCCATGGCCGGGCACCAGCTCCCCTTCGTTTCCGTCCTCGTTCCCTTCTGGCTCGTTGCCGCGTTCGTCAAGATGGAGGGAGGTACCTGGAAAGAGGCCTGGGAGGTGTGGCCGGGGACACTGTGCGCGGGCCTCTCCTTCGCCGTCATGCAGTGGTTCACGTCCTCGACGCAGGCCTTCCACCTCATGACCGACGTGGTGTCGGGCGTCTTCTCCGTCATCTGCACCGCCCTGTTCCTGCGCTTCATCTGGCATCCCAAGACGCGGTTCCTGCTGCGGTCGGAACGCGAGGCCCTGGCCAAGGCCGGAAAGACTATGGCGACGGCGACCACGGACAAGACGGAATGGGTATACCGGTACACCGCCTCCCAGACCGCGTATGCCTGGCTGCCGTGGACGATCCTCATCATCTGCTGCGCCGTCTGGGGCATGCCGACGTGGCGGACCTACTTGAACAACCTCTTTTCGGGCATCACGTTTCAGACCACCCTCCTCGGCGGCGCGTTTGGGGGTAAGCTCTCCCTGCCGACGTGGCAAATGCCGGCGCTCCATAACATGGTCCAGCGCATGCCGCCGGTGGTTCCAGCCAACGCCAAGCCGGAAGCGGCTATCTTCACCATCAACTGGCTGTCGGCATCCGGGACCGGCGTGTTCGTGGCGGCCTTGTTGTCCGGACTCGTCCTGCGGTTGAGTGCCGCGCAATGGGGCGAGGCCGTGCGTCGAACCGCCCGTCGCCTGGTGATCCCGATCCTGGTCATCGCGCAGGTGCTGGGACTCGGGTACCTCACGCGCTACTGTGGGACCGACGCGGTGCTCGGTCTGGCGTTCACCAGAGCGGGGTTCATGTATCCTTTCTTCGCGGCCTACCTGGGCTGGCTGGGGGTGTTCCTCACCGGCTCCGACACCGCCTCAAACGCCTTGTTCGGCAGCCTCCAGCGGATCACCGCCCAACAGCTCCACTTGAACGAGACGCTCATCGTCGCGACCAACTCCACCGGGGGCGTCATGGGAAAGATGATCGATCCCCAGTCCATCATGGTCGCCTGCGCCGCCTGCTACGACGATCCGTATGAGCGGACCCATGCCCTGGGGCCGATCTTCCGGACGGTGTGGTGGCATTCGGTGGCGGGCGCGGCGGTGATCGGGCTGATCGCCTTCCTGCAAGCCTACGTCTTCAAGGGCCTGATCCCTGGTTGAAGGACGAGCTACTCGGACGTAACTGTTGTCAACAGGCCGTTAGCACTCAGAACCCCTGTCAATGAGCGATATCGCGATGTTACAACAGCTATTTGGATTTGGTGCCCGAACCTAACCGACATCGGGGTCTATGATCCATTCATGAGTTTGTCGCTCCGCTTGCGAGCTTTACAGTTTGCTGAAGAACTCAGGATTCGTATCAGGGCATCGCTTTAGCGATGCCGCAAGTTCTTCAAAATCAGATGCCCCTTTAGGGGCTGGACACAGCAAATCAAGAGCGGTGAGCGTGTGGATCCGGGCGGTCCGGGCAAGAGTTTGGGGGAAGCGATTCGCGTGTAACACCGTTCATGGTGGCGAGGACTCGATGTCCAAAGTAGGTCTCTTTATACCGTGCTACGTCGATCAGCTGTACCCGCAAGTCGGACTTGCGACTTTGCGACTGCTGCGACGTCTCGGCGTCGATGTCGACTTTCCCGAGGAGCAGACCTGCTGCGGCCAGCCCATGGCTAACTCGGGTTGTGCGGAATACACGCGGCCGCTTGCCGAGAGATTTCTTAAGATCTTCGGTAAGTATGATCACGTGGTCGCGCCCTCTGGAAGCTGTGTATCGATGGTGCGCAACCACTACGCACAGTGGCTGGAGGGGAGGCCAGACTTCGATCACCTCCGCACGACGACGTTCGAGCTCTGCGAATACCTGGTGGACATCGCCCGGGTAGTCAAGGTTGACGGTGACTTCCCCTGCAAGGTGGGACTACATATGAGCTGTCACGGTCTGAGGGAGTTGCGGCTCGGGCGCTCCTCGGAACTAATGGTGAAGCCCTTCAACAAAGTACGACTCCTTCTCGGTCAGTTGCGGGGCATAGAACTGGTCGAGCTCACCCGGTCCGACGAGTGTTGCGGTTTCGGCGGCACCTTTGCGGTGAACGAGGAGGCCGTCTCTTGCCTCATGGGCCGGGACCGGATCGCCGACCATGAGAAGGCGGGGGCGGAGATAATTGCCGGCTTTGACACGTCGTGCCTTATGCACCTTGACGGCCTTATCCGCCGCGAGAACAAGCCGCTGCGGGTGATGCACGTCGCGGAAATCCTGGAGGGCGCGAGACTTTCATGATCGGACATGCTGAGAAGGCTGCGCCCTTTGTCGCCAATGAGGGGCGGGTGCACTGGCACGACCAGGCGCTGTGGTTCGTACGGCTGAAGCGTGATCGCCAAGCAGAGAGCATTCCGGAATGGGAGGATCTGCGGGAGGCCGCCGCAGCCATCAAGGCGCACACGTTGTCACGGATCGCCGACTACCTGGAGGAGTTCGAGCACAACGCCAGGAGCAACGGCATCCAGGTCCACTGGGCGCGCGATGGTGCGGAGCACAATGCAATCGTGCACCGTATTCTCGCGGATCGGGGCATCACCCGGATGGTGAAATCGAAGTCGATGCTTACCGAGGAGTGCCACCTGAACCCCTACCTCGAGGCGCACGGCATCGAGGTGACTGACACGGATCTCGGTGAACGCATCGTGCAGCTTCGCCACGAGCCACCGAGCCACATCGTGCTCCCGGCTATTCACCTGAAGAAGGAGGATATCGGCGAGCTGTTTCACAAAGAACTCGGGACAGCGAAGGGTGCTTCCGACCCGAAGTACCTCACCGAGGCAGCGCGCAGCCATCTGCGGCAGAAGTTCATGGCGGCGCAGGCGGGCCTCACCGGCGTCAACTTCGCGATCGCCGAGACAGGCGGCTTCGTCGTCTGCACCAACGAAGGTAACGCCGACATGGGAACGAGCCTGCCCCCAGTCCACATCGCCTGTATGGGGGTCGAGAAAATCGTGCCCCGGGCTAAGGATCTCGCCATCTTCCTCCGGCTGCTCGCCCGTAGCGCAACTGGTCAGCCCCTGACCACTTACACCACACACTTCCACGGCCCGATGCGCGGCGGCGAACTGCACGTGGTCATTGTCGACAACGGCCGGAGCGCGATCCTTGGTCAGGAGACTTTCCGCCGCTCGCTCTCCTGCATCCGCTGCGGCGCCTGCATGAACACCTGCCCAGTGTTCCGGCGCTCAGGCGGCTACAGCTATGGGTATACCGTCCCTGGCCCGATCGGTTCGTTACTCGCGCCGCTGCGCGACCCCCGCAAGTTTGGCAGCCTGCCGTTTGCCTCGAGCCTGTGCGGTTCCTGCTCAGACGTTTGCCCGGTGAAGATCGATCTGCACCACGAGTTGTACGCCTTCCGCCAAGAACTGGTCCGAAATAAGGTAGTGCCGCTTTACAAGCGCCTTGGCATGGCAGTAATGAGCGCCGTTCTGGCGAGGCCGTGGGCTTACCGGCTCGCAGGCAGGCTCATGCGCTGGATCGTGCCGCGGCTGCCTCGGGCTTTCGTGTATGGTCCCTGGAACGCGTGGGGGCGCCAACGCGAGCTGCCGCCGATGCCGCGACAGAGCTTCCGTGATCTCATTAAGGAGGAGTCGAAGTGAACGGCCGGGACGCTATTCTCGCCTCCTTGCGCCGCAACGTACTTCCAGTGTCGCCGCTGCCGGATGCGCCGGCTGCCATTACCTATGCCGACCCCGAGAGACAGTTCGCCGAAGCGTTCGGCTCCGTGGGCGGCAAATTCGTTCGCGTCGCAAGCCTCGCGGAGGTCAACACCGAACTCGGGAAGTTCGAGTCATACACCCAGGCGCGCAAGATCGCCTCGCTTATCCCGGACATAGGTAGGGCCAATGTTGATCTCGCCGCCCTAACGGATCCGCACGAGCTTGAGGGGCTCGATATTGCCATCATTGCCGGCGAGTTCGGCGTCGCGGAAAACGGCGCCGTGTGGGTGCCGGGAAGCACCCTCGGTCCGCATCGGGCCATCTTCGTGGTTACCCAGCACCTTGTGCTGGTCGTGCCGGCCGGCCAGATTGTCCATAACATGCACCAGGCGTACGATCGGATCCGTCTCGAGCGCCCCGGCTTCGGCATCTTCATCTCCGGACCATCCAAGACCGCCGACATCGAGCAGGCACTCGTTATCGGAGCGCACGGCGCCCGCAGCTGTTCGCTTTTCCTGGTTGGCTCGCAAGCAAGATGACGCGGTCCAGCAGATCACGTCTGCAAGTCCCCGCCCAAGGGTACGGCCATGAGGGAGACATCCTGCGTTACATGTTCTTCCACAGCATTGCGCTGGCCTGCCTGGGAGGCATGTCGCATAATCCCCATTTGGATCATCTCATCGAGACGAGTAAGGTGGCAGCCTTGTACGAGTGTTGACCAGGGCATCCACGGACGAACTCGGTTCAAGCAACGCCCAGGAAAGCGAAACGGGTGTACAATGATCCGTTTTCGAAGTCAAAAAGGAATCTCGGGTAGATTGTCGTGTTCCACCGGGCCGGCGAACCCCGCTGTGTGGCTTGGTTTCGCTCCTGGGCTACTGGTTCAGGCCACGCCCCCCGATGGCTCGCCGTGAGAGGAGAGCAGCACATGGAAGCCCGCATCCTCAATGAATTTCGCGCAATCGTCGGAGCGCCCGGGCTGATCACCGAGCCCGAGCAGCTCAGCACCTACGAGTGCGACGGTCTCACCATGTTTCGGGTGCTGCCGTTGGCCGTGCTGCTACCCACCTCCACCGCGCAGGTGCAGGCCATCGTGCGCGTGTGCCATCGCGAAAAGATCCCCTTTGTTGCGCGTGGTTCGGGCACGGGGCTGAGCGGCGGAGCGCTGCCGGTAGCCAAAGGCATCGTCATCAGCCTGACGCGCATGAACCGCATCCTGGAAGTGGATCTGCCCAACCAGAGGGTCGTCGTCGAACCCGGCGTGATCAACTTGACCGTGACCGCCCGGGTCGCGCCCGACGGCTATTTCTACGCCCCCGATCCTTCTTCGCAGTTGGTCTGCTCCATCGGCGGCAACGTCGCGGAGAACTCCGGCGGCGCCCACTGCCTGAAGTACGGCTTTACCACCACGCACGTCCTGGGCATGGAAGTGGTGCTGCCCGACGGCTCGCTCGTCCATCTTGGTGGGCGGACAGTCGATCGTCCAGGCTACGACCTGCCGGGGGTCTTCGTGGGATCGGAAGGCACGCTCGGCATCGCCACCCAAGTCATCCTGCGCATTGTGAAAAAGCCGGAAGTCATCCAGGTCCTGCTGGCGGCCTTCAATTCCACTAATGAGGCGGGCGCGGCGGTGAGCGGCATCATCGCGGCCGGCATGCTGCCGGCGGCCATCGAGATGATGGACAATCTCGCCATCCAGGCCGCTGAAGCCGCGGTGCAGGCGAACTATCCCAATTGCGGCGGGCTGTTGCTGGTTGAGCTGGACGGTCCGGCCCCCGAGGTCGAGACCCTGATGGAGGAGGTGGCCGACGTCTGCACCAAATGCGGCGCCTGGGAGATCCACGTCGCGCAGTCCGACGCCGAGCGCGCTCGCGTCTGGACGGGACGCAAGGCCGCCTTCGCCGCCGTCGGCCGCCTCGCGCCGGCTTACATCGTGCAGGACGGCGTGATCCCGCGCACGGCGTTGCCGCACGTGATGAGCGAGATCGTACGGCTCAGCTCCGAGGTCGGCCTGCGCGTGGCCAACGTCTTCCATGCCGGCGACGGCAACCTGCACCCGCTGGTGCTCTATGACAATAGCGTGCCCGGGCAGGACAAGCTGGCCGAGAAGCTGGCGGGCGACATCCTGCGGCTGTGCATCAAGGCCGGCGGCTCCATCACCGGGGAACACGGCGTGGGGGAAGAAAAGAAGATGTTCATGGCCGAGATGTACGCCGAGCCCGACCTGGACACTATGCAACTGCTGCGTTGCGCCTTCGATCCCGAGAACCTCTCCAATCCCGATAAGGTATTTCCCCGGCCCCGGTTGTGCGGAGAAAAACCCGGGGTCTATGAACCGCACCCGTTGGAAGTCGCGGGCGTGGTGCAACGCTTCTAAGAGCAGGAGAAACGCCCATGCCAGCCGCAAGCGGTGTTATGACCCCAGTCTCGTGGCCGGAACTGGCCGAAATCGTTGGGAAGGAACATCTCCGCGCCGCCACTGCGGCGGATGCCATCGATGGCGTCGAGGCGCAGAGGGTCGCCGAACCAGGGACTGCCGAAGACTTGGCGCGCGCTCTGCGCTGGGCCCACGCCGCTGGCGTGAAGGTGTCGCCGCGGGGCGGAGGCACCAAGCTGGGCTGGGGAAATCCGCCGGCCGCCTGCGATCTGGTGCTCTCGACCGCGCGCCTGAACCGCGTCCTCGAACACGCCTGGGCAGACATGACGGTCATCGTCGAAGCGGGATGCCGCGTCGCCGACCTGCAAAAGACGCTCGCCGAGCACGGCCAGCGGCTGGCCCTCGACCCGCTGTGGCCGGAGCGGGCCACCATCGGCGGCATCCTCTCCACCAACGATAGCGGCACGCTGCGTGCGCGCTACGGCTCGCTTCGCGACCTCATCATCGGTATCACGGTGGCGCTGCCTGACGGCACCCTCGCCAAGAGTGGCGGCAAAGTGGTTAAGAACGTTGCCGGCTACGATCTGGCAAAACTCTTCACCGGCGCCCTGGGGACACTGGGCGTGATCGTGCAGGCGATCTTTCGTCTCCATCCCTTGCCACGGGAATCGCGCAGCCTGAGCTTCAGCGGCACGCCCGAATCGCTGAACCAACTGCTGCTCGCCATCCAGGCCTCGAAACTGACTGGCACCGGCCTGCAACTGCGGGCGGCGCAGGGAAGCGCGCACCTGGAAGTCCGCTTCGACGGCACTGCGGCCGGCATCCAGGCCCAGGTCAAGCAGGTTCAGCAGATCGCAGGATCTATGGCTGCCTCGGATGCCCCCGCTAACGCCTGGACCTCGCACCAGGCCATCTGGGACGGCGCCACCCCGGCGCTGCTCACGAAATTCAGTGTGCTGCCGGCGCAGTTCGCGGCGGTGTGTGCGCTGGTCGAGCGCTCAGCCGGGGCGCAGTCGCTGGCGTGGAAGATCGTCGTACAAACTGTGGGCGCCGGCTATGCGCGTCTCGAAGGCAACGAGCAAGGCCTACGCACCGCGCTGCTGACCTTGCGCGACGAGCTCGCGAAAATGGGCGGCACGCTGGTCGTGCTCGGCTGCCCGGTGGCGATCAAGCGTGGCCTCGACGCCTGGGGACCGCCCTCAGACGCGCAGCCGCTGATGGTGCGCGTCAAGCAGCGCTTCGATCCCGACGGGACTCTGAACCCAGGACGCTTCGTAGGAGGGATCTGATGGCCCAAGGTGAACCGACCAACCCCGCCGCCATTTTCGACGATCACAATCCGCCGGCAGCGGAGCTGTACAACAAGTGCGTCCACTGCGGCTTCTGCCTGCCCACCTGTCCCACCTACGCGCTGTGGGGCGAAGAGATGGACTCCCCGCGCGGCCGCATTTACCTGATGAAGCTGGGCAGCGAAGGCAAAGCCAAGCTCACCGACAGCTACGCCCGCCATTTTGACCAGTGCCTGGGCTGTATGGCCTGCGTAACCGCCTGCCCCTCCGGCGTGCAGTACGGCAAGCTGATCGAAGCCACCCGAGCCCAACTCCAGCGCCACTACCGGCGCTCGCCCGGCGAAACCATCCACCGGCAACTGATCTTCAATCTGTTTCCGTATCCCGAACGGCTGCGCGCATTTCTGTGGCCGGCGTGGGCGTACCACGCTTCCGGACTGCGCGCATTGGTGCGGGGCGCCGGGCTGCTCAAGCTGCTTCCGCGCAAGCTGCGGGCGACGGAAGCATTGCTGCCGGCGATTACGCTGCGCGAGCTGCGCGCCAATATGCCGGAGCGCATTCCGGTGCAAGGCCCGGTGCGCAAGCGCGTGGGCCTGCTGACCGGATGCGTGCAGCGCGTGCTGTTCTCCGGCGTGAACGCGGCCACGGCGCGGGTGCTGGCCGCCGAGGGATGCGAGGTCATCATCCCCCGCGAACAGGGTTGCTGCGGCGCGCTCGCGGTCCATGCCGGACTGGAAGAGCAGGCGCTCGATTTCGCGCGCAAGCTCATTGGAGTTTTCGAATGCGCCGGAGTGGACGCCATCGTCATCAACGCCGCCGGTTGCGGCTCCACCATGAAGGAGTACGGCTACCTCCTGCGCAACGACCCGCAGTACGCCGAACGCGCCAAGGCATTCGCGGCCAAGTGCAAGGACATCTCCGAGGTGCTGGCGGAGCTGGAGCCACGCGCGGTGCGGCATCCGCTGCCGCTGCGTGTCGCCTACCACGATTCCTGCCATCTCCAGCACGCGCAGGGCATCCGCACCCAGCCGCGGCAGGTGCTCAAGACTATTCCCAAGCTGGAGCTGCTGGAGATCCCCGACTCCGCCATCTGCTGCGGCTCGGCCGGGATCTACAACCTGGTTCAGCCCGACACGGCGGCCCAGCTCGGCGACATGAAGGTGAAGAACTGCCTCTCGACCAGCCCCGACCTGGTGGTCTCAGCCAATCCCGGCTGCCTGGTGCAGATCTCGTCCGGCCTGAAACGCGCGGGCAAGCGGGTGCCGGTGCTGCACATGATCGAGCTGGTGGACGCTGCCATCCAGGGTACTCCTGCCTCAGAGCTGCAAGCGCGGGCCGCCGGATAGCACCGCATCGTCAAAAGCTAGGCGGTGGCGGGATGGGGGTTGTTTACAAGGCCGAAGATACCCTCCGGGCATTCGAGCCGGTCGGCTGCCCGCCTGAGAGATGGGTTTCAGAAGGAACAATTGAAACTTTCACATGGGTGGCGGCTCTAGTTCGGCGGAGCCATCGGCGCGGGCGTCTGACGCTCCGTAGTTAATGTTTGCCTTGGAATCGCGCATCACGGCCTGGCCCCGACCCATGGCTGTTGAGTATTCGCGCTCGACTTTGAATTGGTGGCCCATCGAGGAAAGCTTTTCGAGGACGTCAGGGTTCACGCGCGATTCGATCACGATGTGGCATCCGTGATTTGGGCTCACAGTGAAACGCGCCTCCTCCAAAGCTGCCTGAATGTTCATGCCATAGTCCACCACATTCGAGACGAATTGTGCGTGCGCCAGCGGTTGGTTGGGTCCTCCCATAATTCCGAAGCCGATGTGCTGGTCGCCGCGTTGCATGAACGCGGGAATGATGGTGTGGAAAGGCCGTTTGCGGGGCGCTAAAACGTTGGGCGACGCCGGGTCCAATGAGAAGAGCGCTCCACGGCTCTGCAAAACGAATCCCATCCCGCGCACGGTGATGCCGGATCCGAACAAATCGTAATTGCTCTGGATTAAAGATACGATGTTGCCCTCGCGGTCGACCACCGAAAGGTAGGTAGTATCGCTGGCCGGAGGTTTGCCCGGCGCTACCTCGCAGTTGGCCTTGGATGGATCAATCCGCTCAGCGCGATCGCGCGCGTACTTTTTCGAGAGCAATCCGTTCATGGGAACCTTGGCAAAGCGAGGATCGGCGTTGTACCTGTACAAGTCGGCGTAGGCCAACTTCATGGCTTCGATCTTTTTGTGCAGTTCCGTGACGCTCAGCGGTCCGTCTGGCGAAGCCGGAGAAGTTTCCATAATGTTGAGCATTTCCAGCGCCGCCATACCCTGTCCGTTGGGCGGAAGCTCATAAACCGTCCAGTCGCGGTATGTTGTGGAGATTGGATTCACCCACTCGGGCGAAAACCGGGCCAGATCGTCTGCCGACATTGTGCCACCGGCGGCATGCGAAGTACTGAGAATTGCGTGCGCGATCTCCCCCTGGTAGAAAGCACTCGGGCCATCTTGCGCGACCAGCCTCAATGCCTTCGCGAGATCGGGATTGCGGAAGACCTCTCCCAGCTCCGGGGGCTTGCCATGGGGCAAAAATACGCGGCGGCTCTCGGGATCGCCTTTTATCCAATCTGGCGAGGTTTCCCAGTAGGCATGGATAATTTCGGGAATTGGATACCCCTGCTCGGCATAAAAGATGGCGGGCTGGAACAGTTCTTTCCAAGGCAGTCGTCCGAAACGCTCGTGCAATGCGTCCCACCCTGCCACTGCTCCGGGCACAGTGATGGTGTCGACGACGGAATCCGGCATCGAAACCGCTCCCTTGGCTTTCAGGTGTTCAATGGTCAGGCCCTGCGGCGACCATCCGCTGGAATTTAAGCCATAAAGCTTGCCGCTCTTCGCTTCCCAGTAGATGGCAAACAGGTCGCCACCCATGCCGTTCATCATGGGTTCGGTAACACCGAGCACAGCGTTCGCAGCGATCGCTGCATCGATGGCGAAACCGCCGCGAGCCAGGATTTGTGCGCCAGCGACGGACGCCTGAGCATGGCTGGTAGCCACGATCCCGTAGCGAGAAATGATCATCGACCGTGCATGAGAACGGTCTTGCGCGAATGCGGCACGATACATGACGAAGACAAGAATTGACCGGAATTTTCGATTCAGATCTCTGGCTTGTGCATCGTACGCCTCTCCTGCCCTGGACACAACGAATTTGCCACCAGAGCGGGCCCCAGCGAGATGAGCGGGGTTCCGACGGCTCATTTCTGCCCGTCTGACGAGCCCCGCTTGCTGCCGCGTAACCGATTACGACCGACGGGGCAAAAACATGCAGTTGCCGCTAGCCGGAAGCTGCTGCGACAGTCCATCTACAGTCGCTTGGCAGGATACGAAGATGTCAACGATGGGGAGCGTGAATACGACGGAAAGACGGCCGGTATCGCTGGTTTTTCATTCCTAAAATCCCTGACGAACCGACGATTTCTTCGAAGATCGAAGAATGATTCGATCTCCTCGCGCAGCGCCAGGCTCTCGTTTGGCACCCTTGCTTCCTCGTCAATTCTAGAGTGCCCCACAACGCCTCACGGTGTACTTCACGCTCGAAAGCACTCCAATCGCGTTGCTCGATCAAATCCACGAACAGCGCAGAACAGCAGCAGAACGAAGCAGCAGAGATCACGCATAGGCACCGATTGTCGTTGTGCAAGGGAGGCTGTGTCAACCAAGCCCCCAAGGACAATCTGTTCAGACTGAAGTCACTCTGAGAAAAAACGAAAGCGCCCCAGACTCAATGAGTCATGGGACGCTCTCGAAACAGTCCTCCCCCGAAAACTGCTCGATCACAAGGCTAGGCTCCGATGCGGTCATTGTGAATAGCTCCTGCGTGCCGTGTAGCGGCACTGCTGGGCTATCTGCCCCGATCCGTGACGCGATGGGTCAAGCTTGAATTGTGATCGCCTCGCCGGGGCAGGTTCGCCCAACGCCACACGCGCCGTTCGCTCGAAGTACCGGGTCAGTGCTTTACAGACGGAAGTACCCCCGACCTCTGAGGAGCGGGTCTGGAAAGGCACTCTCAACTGGATACGCATCTTGCCGTGCGGCCCTTCCAACTCGATGAGGCGTAGCAAATCTCAACGGTAGCTGGCACATCGTCTGCAAACCTGTTCCCAAGGATCCAACAGGGAATCTGCCTGTACAGCTATGTCTTTGGAGTCATGAGGGTGTTGGGAGGAAACAGCTCTTCAATGGTGACCGGACGGACCTGGCGCGTCCCCGAAGATGGCCAAACATGACCCAAGGCGGCCTCAATTCACCGCGGCCAGAAGGGCGTCTGCCACGAGCTTCTTCGTCTGCTCATCCACCTCCGATGGCCCAGCTTTCAGGCTGACCTGGTTGGCTAAGCGCTTGGATTTGATCCCGATATAGACGGCGCTGTATGCAGTATCTCCGAGGTTTTCCACTTTGTGCTTGAAGGGCGGGAACCACCGGGCCTCGCCCGGCTTGGCAAACACCTCTTGTGTCTTGCCATGCTCATCCGTGAACCGGAGATGCCCTTCAGTGAGAACGACGACCACGCCTCCAGGATGCGCGTGCAGGTTCGACTTCTCATGCGGTCCATAGTGGACGCTCACCACCTGCACATACTCATTCTCAAAAGCCAGCTTGTAGTGCGTTGGCTCGACCTTGGTGGGATCTTGCGCGAGCGCCACGGCGTAGAAAAACAAGACCAACAACGCGGCGCAGAACGGCCTGCTATACACGGATTTCCGCATGAAAGACGACCTCGGGATTCTGTTCTTAAGCTGTCCTCAAGCTTATCCCACCCCAGGCAACTGTCAATGATGGAAACGAAGGTTTGGACCAAACTGGTAAGAAGGCAACTGTGCTCCGAAATTTTTACTGCAGCCGGAAGCGTTCGGTCATCAGCCGCTGCAGCCGCGGCCGGTAGAGAATATCGTAGGCGAGTTCTTTGTCGGGAAACATGCTCAGGGCCGCGCGGCGGGCATTCGCGGCCATCTCCGCCGCCTCTTCCAGCGTCAGATCGGGATCCTGGCCGATCACCGACATCACCATGCTCATCATCATCTGCAGGCGCCGCAGTCTTCGGGCCTCCTCCATGCGCTCGTTGTGTTCTCCGCCTGGTTGTTCGGCCCGTTGAACCTCCATACTGCCCCCGTCCTCTTTGGAATTGGATGTTGACCGCGTCCCCCGCGTTGCGCCTCAGTCGCCATTGTGCCAGCTTCCGCCCGCGAATCAAGCTTCCCTTGGCCGTACACCTTTGTGACCAGCAAGTGTGACCAGCAAGACAGAGCCATGGTGACTGCCGTAATCTGTTAACAGACAGTTTTACGGAGGACGCATGCCAGAGCCGACTAAACCCTCGCCTCAACCCGAGCCCAATGAGAAACTGGTCAAGATTTTCGACGCCGAGCAGGAAAACGAAGCCATCGTCGTGCAGGGCTTGCTTGAATCCGCCGGCATCGAATCGGACTTGAAATCCATTGACGCGGTCCAGGACGCGTTTCCCGGCGTTGGCGGAACGATCATTCTTGTGCGCGAAGAAGACGCGCCCGCAGCCGAAAAGATTATCGAAGCGTACCGTCATTTGCCGCCTCTCGATGACGAGACCGCCGATATCAGTGGCTGAGAGTATCCATGGGAGAGAATCAATGGGCGAGAGTCACTGACTGAGAATCAGTGGATGAGCGCGACGTCCGGAGTCACGGACTTGCCGTCCAGGTAAAAACTGACCGCGCCCTCCTCGTCGGTGCGGTAGGTTTTCACCCCCGCCTGCTGTAGGCGCTCCAGCACTTCGCGCCGGGGATGTCCGTACACATTTCGCGCGCCGACGGAAATGACCGCGTAGCGCGGATGAACGGTCGAGAGCAGATCGGCAGAAGTTCCGCTTGCGCTTCCGTGATGCGCGACCTTCAGCAGTATCGCCTCCGGATGCTCTTCCACGACGCGGCGTTCCGCCGGACGCTCCGCGTCTCCCTCGAGCAAAGCGGTCGTCCCGCCGAAGGTCGCCGTAAACACCAGGCAATCGTCGTTCGGGCGCATCGAGCCGGTGATTTGGTCGCGTCCGGGAGCGAGCATGTGGAAATGCGCTCCGCCATAATCGAATTGATCGCCTTCTTTTTTTACGGTGACTTTCATTCCCGCTTTCTGGGCTTGCGCAACGATCGGCGCCAATTGGCCCACCGGCTTGTCGATACTCACCCAGAGTTCTCGCGGGTGGAAATTTGCAATTACCGCGGGCATCCCGCCGAGGTGGTCGGCATGAGGATGCGTGATCGCGACCACGTCGAGACGATCGATGCCTCGGTTCCAAAGATAGGAAGAGACCACCTGTTCGCCGAGATCAAAATCCGAATGCATCCACTGCGGCAGGCCTCCGGCATCAATGAGCAGGGCGCGCCCCTCGGGCGTGACCAGCAGAATGGAATCGCCTTGTCCAACGTCAATGGTAGTCATCTCCATCACGCCGGCGCGAAGGTGAGGGCGAGAGGGGACAAACGCAATCCAGACCGCAACACCGAACAGCAACACCACAGAAGCAAAAGCGGCCAGGCGCGCGCGACGGATCTGCGCCGCCAGCATGGCGAGCGCCAGAGCGGCGATCGAGGCTAATATCATCGCGAGCGAGGGCATGGCCACCCGCAGGTCGGCGATCGATGTACCGGCGACCTGAGCGCCGCCCAGCCAGTGCACCGTTCCCGCGATTCCCTCAAGTGCGAGGCCGGAAATCCAAACCGCGGGCTTGGCCAGCATGGTCGAGATGTATCCCAAGCCGACGGCGGCGGCGGCGGTGGGCATCAGCACCTGGGTAAGCGGAATCACCGCCAGGTTGGCCGGCATTCCCATGGTGGTCGCGCGATGAAAGTGGTAGGCCATCAGCAGCGCCAGTCCCGCCTGCATCAACGCCGAAATGAAAACCAATTCGCCCACACCGATCGCGACGCGCATCATGATCGCGGGCACTGCCAGGCCGAGGCGATCGCCGATGAATCTCTTCAGCCGCCCTCCGATCAACCTTAGATCCAGCCGGAACTGCGCCACCCCGGGAGCCACGTGCAAATCGTAGCTTGCAGCTCGCAACAGCCGCAGACCGCGCGCGTAGGGCAACGTTGTCCGTTCCAGAATTGGCGAGCCGATGCCCGCGATGATGAAGACCGCAAGAAACGTCAGTTGAAAACTGGCGGCAAACAGGGCGTGCGGATCGGCGATCAGAACTCCCAGCGCCGCCGCTCCAATTGCGTTCATCATGTTGCGTTCGCGATATAGCAGACGCGCGCCTAAATAGGTCGCCAACATCAGCGCGGCGCGCCACACCGGTGGACCGACCCCCACTACAAACGCATATGCGAACGAGACCACGACCGTGGTGATGGCCGCCACCGCGGGATCCACGCGAAACTGGCGCAGCGTCCAAAAAATAGCGAACGCCAGGATGCTCAGGTTCATTCCGGAAACTACCAGCACGTGATATGTGCCCGAGCGCTGGTACTCGGTGCGCGTCGCGTTGCGCAGGAATGATTCTTCGCCGAGAACCATGGCGTCCATGAGCGAGGCCTGCGACGCGGGCCACAGCTCGTGAATTTTGGCGATGATGCTCGAATGAACGCGCGTCCGCCAGAGTTGAATCCGGCTGCCAGAAAACCCGGGAAGCCGCTCAATGTCTTTTGCCTCCGCCGACCCCAGCACGCTGATGCCGTTGTCGCGCAGATAGCCTTCATAATCGAAGGCTCCGGGATTGCGGTAATTGCGCGCCGGATGCAGATTCGCGGGGATGCGCAGCCGCGTGCCGTAGGTCAGTGCAAGTGCAGGGACGGAACGGATCGGGTCATCGGGTGATCGGGCCATCGGGTCATCAAAGATCACCCGATGGCCCGATGATCCGACGGCCAGATCTTCCCGGCGCTCCACTGCCTCGGAATTCTCTACTCTCTCGTAAATCGTCAGCCGCACCCCAGCCCGCACCGGCCAGCTTTCGCCCTGGCTCGCGATCGCTTCCGTCTCCACATCAATGGATTCGCGAATCGACCGCGGCCCGGCGGACCGCGCATATCCCTCCCGCATCACACGCCCAGTGAGTGTGACGGCGCGGCCATCCGCCAGGGCAAGAGTGCGAGGATCGCCCTGCGGTTGACTGCGAATCTGAATCAGGAAAGCGCCGAGAAGAAACCACGTACCCAAGGAAAGCGCCTTGGCCAGCCTGGCTCGCCTCGGAAGAAACCATGATGTCGCGAAAACGAAGGCCACTACCGCGATCACCCACCACGACGGCGGCCGCCAGGCTCGCACGCCCGTCCACAGACCGAGCGAAAATACCAGCGCCGCCCAGAACAACGGCTGCCGTGGCGGCTTCCGGTCGTGCGTCATGGCATGGATCTCCGGTACTTTGATCTCCGGTGGAGAAAATGGGGCCGCGTTCGTCCATCGCCCGCGCTATGAGGGAGGCAACCATCGGCCTCGCCGAGCGGCGGGCGCATCTCGGCCAGACTCGGAACAAACGGTCGGAAACAAGCGGTGGACGAGCGGGGCCCTGGCGCGTGTGTTGCCTGCGTCAGGGCCCTCGGCCAACCCACCCGTCTTCCAGGAGGAACTGGGCGACGTGAAAGCGGTCAGCGCGCCAGCAGCATCACCGATTCGATGTGGGACGTCTCAGGAAAGAGATCGAATAAGTGTGCTTCCTCGATGTGGTAGCCGGCCGCCAGCAGGGGGGCGATATCCCTGGCCAGCGTCGCCGGATCGCACGAAACATATCGGACGCGAGGCGCTCCGAGTTCCACCAGAGAGCGGATGACTGCGGAGCCGGCGCCGGTGCGTGGAGGATCCAGCACGACCAATTCAGGTCTGTTTCGCACCGGTCGGCTTCTCAGGTAGTCTTCGGTTCGCGCGCCGGCCGCTTTCACGTTCGCAGGCACATTCTGCACAAAGTCACCATGCGATGTCAGTGACGCCTCTACACCAAAAATGTGATGAAAACTCCGCGCCAAAGGCACCGAAAACAATCCCACTCCGGCGTAGAGGTCGAGTGCGAGGTCCCCGCGCGCATTGCCGGTCACGACCGAAACCAGTTCGTCCACCAAATAACGGTTCACCTGGAAGAAGGCTCCCGCGCTGACCTGATGCTCGTGGTTCTTCGTTTGATAGCGAATCGACTTCGCGCCCGACTGCGCCAGCGATTGAGGGTAAATCGGCGCCTCATCTTCCCGTCGTTGTTCCGAAGATTCGCGCTCCGAAGATCGTCGCCGCGAAGAGAAAAAGGTCACGCCGCCGATTTCCGGCAACTCGCGCTCGATCGCCTCCGCCCAGCGCAATAAATCTCGCTTGTCAGCCTCGCGCCCGCAGAATGCCCAGGCCAGCAAACGCTCATCGGCCGCGTCGGCGAACAACTCAATCTCTTCCACTGCCGCCGGGCAATTTAAACCGCGCAACTCGAGCAGCCGCGCCATCATTCGATTGATCAGCGGCGAGCTGATTGGACATTCTCGCACCGGAAGAAATTCGTGCGAGCCAAATCGGTAGTACCCCAGCGCAAACTCCGGCGCAGTCTGCACCTGCAGCCGCGTCCGGTTGCGATAGTTCCAGGGTGGAGAAGCATGCAGGCGAATCTCGGATTTCAGCTCGATCTTTGCAATCCGCTGCAGCGTCTCGCGCAGAATTTCGGCTTTGAACTCCAGTTGCCGCTCATAGGGAATGTGCTGGTAATGGCATCCGCCGCATTGCCGGAAGTATGGACAGCGAGCTTCGACGCGATCGGGCGACGCTTCGAGCAACTGCGCCACCGAGCCTCGCGCGAAGCCAGGCTTCGCTTGCTGGATCTCGGCCTCAACCCGCTCCCCCGGCAGCACAAATGGCACAAATACCGCCATGCTGCGCCCGTCCGCGCCGGCCGGCGTGCGCGCCAAGCCGTCACCGCCGTAAATCAGTTTTTCGATGGAAAAAAGCATTGTGTTTGACGTGTCGCAATCTAGTGCATGTAGAACAAACTCAGCCGCGGCACCCCACATCGCTCCAGCAGCCGCTTATGCACATATTGTTTGTGCAGCTGTTCAACCTGCGGCGCCGTCATGTTCCGCCGGTAGGGAGCAAGATCCCGATCCGCTTCCGCGCGAACATTCACCAGATCTTCATCCGGAGTCGCCGCCATCAACACCGCGAATAACTTTTCCTCCAGGACGGTGAGCCGCCGCTCCAGATCTTCCAGTCGCGGAAGCTTCCCGGTGCGCTCGATGACCTCCGCCATCTTGCGCAGCGAACCTGCCTCTTCCCGCGCCAGGGCTCCAGTGGCGAATCCCGCGCGCTCCGGCAGCTTCGCTTTTTCCAGACGGTCGGCGTTCCCCCGCAAGAACGCCACAATCTGCGCCGCTTCAAATCCGGGCTCTCGCTGAGGTTTTTCTTCCCTGGTCGCGCCTACCGCCGCTTCCTTCATATCTTCCGCCGCAGCCAGCACGGCCTGCGAGCAGTACGCCAGGCTATTCACCTTCTTCGATTTCGAGGGACGCTGATCATACTTGTCAAACGCCGCCTCGACCCCGCGGAGGACGGCCTCCAGCGGCACGCCCGCACTTTTCCAGGTCTCAATCAGAGCCCAATCGAGCGTCGAAAGCAGCAGAATTCCGCCCCGCCTCCGCTGAAAGTGCTCTTCGATTTCCGTGAAGTAATTGAAGTAATTTTCCACGACGGCTCAGCGCGATTTAGGAGACTTCGGCGAGGGCCACGGTTTCGCGTCGGCATCCACGTGCTTGGCCGCCGCCGGCGTCTTCGTTGCTTTCGGCGCGGCTTCGCGGCGGAAGGACTGGTTCCGATCCCATATGATGCGCAGCCCCTCGAGGGTCAGAAACTCGTCCACATCTTTAATGAAGTGCGAAGCTGTGCCAATCAGCGATCCCAGTCCGCCCGTCGCAATCACGTGAGTTTCCACGCCCAGCTCATCCACCAGCCGCTCCAGGATGCCGTCGACCAGGCCGAGATACCCGTAGTAAAGCCCCGACTGCAAACTGCCTACCGTATTCGATCCAATCACCCGCGCCGGCTTGCGAATCTCCACCCGCGGCAGCCGCGACGTACGCTGAAACAGCGCGTCCGCCGAAATCCCAATCCCCGGACAAATCACGCCGCCTATGTACTCGCCCTTTTTCGAAATGCAGTCGAAGGTCGTCGCCGTGCCAAAGTCCACAATCACGCTGGGGCCGCCATATTTCTCAAACGCCGCCACCGCGTTTACGATGCGATCGGCGCCCACTTCCGCGGGATTGTCGTACAGCACCTGCATGCCCGTCTTCACGCCCGGCTCGATGAACAGCGGCTTGGTGTTGAAATAGCGCTCGCACACCTGGCGCAGCACCGAATCGAGCGGCGGCACCACCGATGAAATCACGATCCCACGCACGGCTGAAACTTCCAGGTTGGCCATCGAGAAAAGATTGCGGAAGATCACTCCGTATTCGTCGACTGTGCGAGTCAGATGCGAACCGACGCGCCAGTTCGCAACCAGCCGCTCGTAACGCACCGCTTCCGTGCCGGTCACATCCTCGCCCGGACGGTGCTCCACCTGCGCAAAGACGCCCAGCACCGTATTCGTATTTCCCACATCGATAACAAGAAGCATAATCAGATCACGTAGGGACAGCCGCCCTCGGCTGTCCACCGGCTCGAAGAGCCGCAATCACTCGCTCAAACTCAAATCAACCTCACCGTCCCACTCACCACCGTCGTCAACCCCTCCGCCGTTCTTACCC
>JBEKAF010000058.1:0-26034 GCA_050018355.1 Terriglobales bacterium
CCCTGATCCAGCATCGCGTTCGCGACCTTCAGGAAGCCCGCGATATTGGCGCCGTTCACCAGGTTGCCGGGCGTGCCGTACTTCTCGGCCGTTTCGAAGCAGTTCTTGTGGATGGCGATCATGATGTTGTGCAGACGATCGTCGACTTCTTCGCGGGTCCAGGAGATGCGCATACTGTTCTGCGACATTTCCAATCCGGAGGTGGCAACGCCGCCGGCATTGGCAGCCTTCGCCGGTCCGTATAGGATTTTGTTGTCGAGGAACAGCTTGGTAGCTTCGAGGGTGCTGGGCATGTTCGCTCCCTCGGCGACCAGCTTCACGCCGTTCTTGATGAGATTGGCCGCGTCTTTTGCATTGATCTCATTCTGCGTGGCGCTCGGGAAGGCGCAGTCGGCCTTGATGTTCCACAGCCAGTTGTGGTCGAGCTTCTTGTCGGTGGCGCTGTAGATGGCGCTCTTGAATTCGTCGGTGTACTCCTGGATGCGGCCGCGGCGGTTGTTCTTCAGCTCCATGACAAAGGCGAGCTTTTCGCGGTCGATGCCGTCGGCATCGTAGATGGCGCCGTCGGAATCGGACAAGGTAACCGGCTTCCCGCCCAGATCGAGCAGCTTTTCGACGGTGTACTGCGAGACGTTGCCGCTGCCGGAGACCAGACACACTTTGCCTTCCAGCTTGTCTCTGCGGGTCTTCAGCATTTCTTGCGCGAAGTACACGCAGCCATAGCCGGTGGCCTCGGGACGAATCAGCGAACCGCCCCAGGCCAGGCCCTTGCCCGTGAGAACGCCTGTGAATTCATTCCGCAGCCGCTTGTATTGGCCGAACATGAATCCGATTTCGCGTCCGCCCACGCCGATGTCGCCGGCGGGAACGTCCGTGTCCGGGCCGATGTGGCGCTGCAGTTCGGTCATGAAGCTCTGGCAGAAGCGCATCACTTCATTGTCGCTCTTGCCTTTCGGATCGAAATCGCTTCCGCCTTTGCCGCCGCCCATGGGCAGCGTGGTGAGCGAATTCTTGAAGACTTGTTCGAACGCCAGGAATTTCAGAATGCCGAGGTTCACCGAGGGATGGAAGCGCAGTCCGCCCTTGTAGGGGCCGATGGCGCTGTTCATCTCGATGCGGAAGCCGCGGTTGACTTGCACTTTACCTTGGTCATCGAACCAGGGCACGCGGAACATAAGGACTCGTTCGGGCTCCGTAATACGTTCTAGAATCTTGGCTTCGTGATACTCCGGGTGGCGCGCCAACACGGGACCCAAGGACTCGAACACTTCGAGGACGGTCTGGTGGAATTCTGGTTCGGCTGGGTTCTTGGCTTTGACGAGGTTGAGAATCTGGTTTGTGTAGTCCGCCGCAGCATTAACCTTGGGCGGTTCCATGACCTTACTCATAGGCTTGCCTCCGAATTTTATGTGATGAACGGATTGTCAAAACACAGGACGCCGCAGGAATTGCGGCTGTAGTAATTAGATGCCTGGAGGGGAGGCTCTGCCGTGATTGGCGTCACTGGATTCCGTGATGATTGGGCGCAAGGCTCTGTGCGTAGGGCACCGTGCGCGGGACCCAGAAACTCCGCAGAATGTGTCCGTTAGCGCAATGATCAATGATGATGATAAGGTTACTTCCCGCGGGCTGGTTTTACAACCGTCACTTTGGCCGTCACCTGCTGGCCTTTTTCCATGCCTCCTACGATGACCAAGCCGCGGTGCGTAATCAGCAGGCCGCGGTGATCCATGGTGGGCTCGGGCGTGTTTTCGCTGACCGTTTCCCACTTTTCGGTGTATGCGTTAAAAGCGAAAGTCACCGGGGAAGGTTCGGCAGGCTGGCCGCTATAGCCGATTCCGTTGTAGTTGTAAGGGGTGTCGGTTCCGCCGGAGAAATAGATTCTGCCTGCTTTCTTTTCCAACGGTCCCGCACCCGCCGCGATGCGATAGCGCGCGTTGCCAGGATGCGCTGGAAGTTTCGTCCACTCAATTTTCGTGATGTCACCCTTCTTGGGAATTTTGCCCATCCAGCATTCGCTGGACGCGACGTACTTGGGATTGGGGCCGCTCGGGTTCTTGTAGGCGCCGTCCACATAAACAATGGTGTCGCCGATGATGGCGCCCGCATGACCGAACACCGGCGTACCTGGAATTGGTGTGGCCTGCATCCAAGTATCTTTATCGGTGTCGTACACCTGGACGTTGCTCACTGCATCGTCTTTTGAAGTTGACCATCCTCCGATGAGGAAGATGTAACGGTCGCGATAGAGCCCGACCACTGCGTCATCGACCGGGACGGGGATGTCCTGACCGCGATAATAGCGATTTTCAACCGGGACAAAGACGTTCAGGTCCGACACGGTGGTCTCTCCACTCTGCGCGTCGACGACGTAGCCTCCGAAGATGAAGACTTGGTCGTGGAGCGCTACCGCCGATGCCGCCAGTCGCCCGGCCACGCCCGGCACGGGACGCTTTTCCGTCCACTTGCCGGTGCCCGGATCCATTTCGTAAGCGCTGGTAGTGATTGCATCCCAGGTTTTTTTCGGACCGATGCCCATGAAGGAAAAAATCCTGGCTCTGCCTTGGTCATGCGAAATGGCAACCGCATTGTTCGAGACCGGCGCCGGGAGCGGGCTGAGCTTGGGTTCCTCGGCAGCCTGAAGGCGGGCCACCAGCAGAAGACAGAACAACGCCGGGAGCAGTTTGTTCGATGCTGATTTCATTGCTGAAATAATAGCAGCGAAAAAGGCGAAAGCTCGGAAGCTCGGGGCGAGGCATCTGGAAAACACGTACGAGAACCATGCGCATTAGAAAGAACGTGCGTCAGAACCATGTGCGTTTGCGGTATTCCCGATAGGCGGTGCCATGACCAGCCTTCTTCTGCAATCTATGTCTCCGGCGACGAGTGGGTTGTCGCAGTGGACATGTGACTCAGGGGTGCGACGAATCTACGAAATTTGGTAGTTTAGCGCGTTTCGATCTTCAGTTATTCATAGGTATAGTAGCCGCTGCACTCGTAAGTACTTGATTCATTGGTCACTTGTCGTTTGGTGCATCGAGTGCCTGCGTACCTTGTTGGTGTTTCCGGCGCGGGCGAGCGAGGTTGTTTTTCAAGACTTTATCACCCGGTTCAGTCAACAAAATCAGCAAGATAGCTTGACATACATAACAGTAGTTCGAGGCGCAGAGCTCGCCGCATTTCACAGTGGCAAGTGACTTGGCACTAGGAAAGGTGCTTCCCCAATGCGACCCCAGACAGGAAGACCAGGACAGCTACTGACAGCAGTAATGGTTTTGTGCATGGCCGTGTTGTTTGCAACAGACGCAATGGCACAACAGGCGACCGCAAAGATCGTGGGCACGATCACTGACCCGCAAGGAGCGGTGGTGATAGGAGTCAAGGTCACAGTCACGAATACGGCGACCAACGTTTCCACCGAAACAACCTCCGACAAGGGTGGCTTTTACCAGGTCTTGAACCTGCCCATCGGCACCTACAAAATTGCCGCCCGCCCCGAAGGTTTTCGACCGCTGGAAGTGATCACTTCTCCGCTGGAGATCAACCAGTCATTTCGGGCCGACTTAAAGCTGCAAGTGGGCACGGTCAACGAACAGGTGTTGGTAGAGGCGCAGGTGTCGGGGGTGGAGACGGTAAACCCGACGATAGGCCAGTCCGTCACCAGCCGTCCCATCGTTAATCTGCCATTAAACGGACGCAACGTGCTGAGTTTGGCCCTTTTGCAGCCTGGCGTCAGCGAGGACAACCCGGATGACGAGGTAAGTTCTGGACAAGGATTCAGCGTGGCTGGTGGACGCTCCGATTCCATAACCTACTTGCTGAATGGCGGCCTCAACAATGACCTGTTGGCCAACGGGGTAGTCCTCAATCCCAATCCAGACTCGATCGCGGAGTTCCGTATTCTTACCAGCAACTACACGGCGGAATATGGCCGCAACGGCGCTGGAGTCATCAGTGTAGTAACCAAGTCGGGCACCAACGAGTTCCATGGCAGCGCCTTTGAGTTCGTGCGCAATACCGACTTCGACGCTGATCCTTATTTCAACAAAGATCAGACGCCCGCTTTACCCAGGAACAATCTCAAACGTAATCAATTCGGCGGCGTGTTTGGTGGTCCCATCGTCAAGAACCGGCTTTTCTTCTTCACTTCCTACCAGGGGCAGCGCCAGATAGCGACAGATGTCCTAGAGGAACAACAGATCTTCACGACGGCCGAACTGCAAAATGGAGACTTCTCGCACGCGCTGCCCTACAACGCAATACCAACCGACAGTTTTGGCAAATCGGAACCACTATTACAATGTACGAACGCGGCCGGGTGCGTTGACCCCAACGTTGTTAACTTTCTCCAGACAAACACCTACTTTCAATCAAATTCCACTCTCGCGGCCCAAGGGATAATTGACCCCACCAAGTTCGACCCTGCCGCTATAGCTTACATCAACGCGGGACTAGTTCCGTCGAATGCGAGCGGGGAGCTTTTCCCGGCGGCGGGCGGTACGAACAACAACAATGAAGTGATGGTTAAGATCGATTTCGACATCAACTCAAAGGACAAGCTGACCGGCACCGTCGGCGGTTTCAGAAATCCCCTGGGTGAGCCCTTCGGACGCGCTGGTGGCTACTCTGCCAACGTGCCCGGTTTTCCCGCCACAAACCAGACCAACAACTACTTTCTCAACCTCGCCTATACTCGGACGTTTTCGCCTACCATGCTGAACGAACTGCGTCTGACCGCGCAGCGCCATCACACCCTAAACGATAAGCCAGTTTCCAGCATGCCCAGCCTTTCCAACGGGGGATCGGGGGCCGCGACAGGGTTCGGGATATTGTCGGACCTTTCCCATGGCCCTCCGCTCATGTCTTTCGACAATGGTCTGTATTTCGGGCAAGACCAGTCGGGTCCGGCTACCGAAATCGGCAACACGTATGCGATTGCGGACACGTTTTCCTGGGTAAAGGGACACAACACATGGAAACTCGGCGCAGGATTTTCCGACTATCAACAAAATACCGTCTACGCTTATTTTACCGACAGCAACTTCGCTTTTTACGGATATGGCGCGGGCGGGTATGGCACTGGCAACAGCTTCGCCGATTTTCTGGTGGGAGCTCCCAACGACTTGTTTGAGGGTCCAAACGGGATCAGCAACATTCGGAGCAAGGCCACCTATGGATTCGTGCAGGACGAGTGGCGGGTAAGGCCCAACCTAACCCTGAGTCTGGGGCTTCGCTATGAGTACAGCACGCCCAAGATCGACACCAAGGGAAGAACGTTTTCCATCATCCCCGGGGATCAGTCGACAAGATTTCCCGATGCGCCGCTCGGCTTGGTTTTTCCGGGAGACGCGGGAGCGCCTGCCGGAGCCAATTTTCCGGACAAGACGAACTTTGGGCCGCGAATCGGGTTTGCCTGGAGTCCGGGGAGCAACAGCAAGACCAGCATTCGCGGAGGCTTCGGTATTTTCTACGACGTCCTGAAAGGCGAAGACAACCTGCAATTCAACGGCGCGCCTCCGTTCTACAGCGAGCCCTACGTCACTTTCCCGTGTATTCCAACCCCTGCACCTCCAAATCCAAACGCTGGAGCTTGTCCCGTCGGCTCGGGAAACCCGCCGTATACGTCCGCCATGCCCTTTTACAGCGCGCCATGGGCCAACTCCACCACCCCTTTTCCGAGCCCCTTTCCATCCACGCCACCCACCGCTGCTACCGCATTCAATACAACGGGCAATACGCCATTTCTCCCGTTTGGAGGCGGCGGGATCTACTTCGTGAACCCGCATCTCCACACCCCTTATACCTACCAGTACAACTTGAGTATCCAGCATCAGTTGGCAAATAATTTGATGGTTGAGGCTAGCTACGTGGGCAGCAGCTCGAAGGGGCTTACCTCGCTGGAGGACATCAACCCGTTCGACCTGAGCACGGTGAGCGGTTCCAACCCTGCTCGAATCTTAAATGAGAAGCAGAACGCTACCCTCACCAACTATTGTTCGAGTCAAGGCGGCCCTTCCGATTGTCCTCTTTCCACCGCGGCGGAGTTCGCCAATGTCAGCTTCGCCAATTTCAGTAGTTTGGAAGCTTCCTTGACGAAACAGAACAGCGAGAACCGAATATTGGGCAACACCTACTTCACTTTGGCCTACACTTACGGTCACAGTATTGACAATGCATCCGGATTTCGACAGACACAGTTGTCGTCGGAATTTGTGCCGTATTACAACATTGGCCAGTTCTACGCCTCCTCCAGCTTCGACATTAAGCAGCGGATCACTTTCAGTGGAGGTTGGGATTTGCCTTTTGACCGGGCTTGGGCATCGGGACCAAAGCGACTGGTGAAAGGATGGAGTCTCTACCCCATCTTGAGCTGGCGGACTGGGTTTCCGCAAAGCATCAGTTCAGGCCTGCCGGCGACTCCGTCGGACCCAGGACCCTCCGGAGCTGGCGACGGCTACCTGGCCAATGCCGATTTCGCGCCCGGGTTCAGCAAGATTACAATCATGAATCCCAAAACAAACGGAAATTACTATTTTAACCCCGCAGCATTCGTGGCGGTTTCTGGTGTTTATAATCCAGGCGATCCCTACGGCACGACGGCGCGAGACTTCTTCCGCGGGCCGGGCCGCACCAACCTTGATTTGGCTCTGGCCAAGACTACCGCCATTACCGAGCGCGTCAACTTTGAATTCCGGGTCGAAGCTTTCAATGCACTGAACCACACGGAATTCGCGAATCCGAACACGATCGTTACGAGTGGAAATTTCGGTCAAATTACCAGCACGACGTTTGGAACGGGAGTAGCCGCTCTGCAAACCCAGCGCATCATGCAGCTCGGTGCGCGGCTGACGTTCTAACTGGCGCGCTGAAATTGGTTGGTTGGCGAAGGAGAATTCCGGGTTAAATCGGGCCAGGCTCCTGCTGCGCGCGCCGCATCTCCTCGTCAGCCTGCGCCCTGAGTCCCTTGGCACCAGCGCCTTGGCTACCGACTCGTCCCAGCAATGCCCACGCGGCGGTGCTCCTATCGCGGACTCGGCAGAGGGCAAGACGCCAAGCAAACTGAAGAGCAAGCCGAAGCGGTCGAAAAAAAGGTAATCAAAGAAATCAACTGCGGCTCCGACTCGCCGCGCTCATTTACATTCCTTTCATATTCCCGCTTTATGCTAGCTTGTTTACAGTTGGCAGCTCCTTATCGAATTGCGCGAGTTTCCCATGGCCAGAAAACAACCGTCCCCGGCTCCACGACCGAAGCGGCGCTCGACTTCGACGAGATCCCGAGCGGCGAAAGCTCGCACCCGTCACGCCGAGACCCGCAACGAAGACTTTGCGGGAGATGAACTCTCGGCCCTGGTCGTCCGCGGCTGCCTGATCGCCCGCGACGCGGTCTTCAATGTCAGGGACTTTCTGGCGGACGGTTCGCGCCTGGCTTTTCTCGCGATCAAGGATTGCGAGAAAGAGCTGGACCAGATCGAACGCAAGATTGATGACCAACTGCCCGAAGCCATCACCCGCGTAGGGGAAGCCAAAGCGCGTGAGTTGCTGGCGTGTTTGAAGTTCATCACCGACCTGGAACGCATCGGAGACCTCGCCTACAATGCGGTTATGCAACTGCAATCGCGCCGCGAAAAATTGCCGGCGGCGGACTCCCGTCAACTCGTGGAGATGGCTGCTCTGCTTTGCGAAATGCTGGAGCAGGTTCATCGGGGCTTCCTCGAGCGCGACGTGTCGCACGCGCAGAGGGTTCTGCAATCCGATCCGGAAGTGGACCGGTTGTGCCATTCCTTGTTTCACAGACATCTAGCCGAACCGAATAGCCCGAGCGGCCAGCAGAATTTCGACATCCTTCTCGCCGCCCAGGCGCTCGAGCGCATCGGCGATCACGCCAAGAATCTGGCGGAAGAACTCTACGGTCTATCCGAAGGCCGCTCGCTGCGCCACAATGCCCGGAAGCTCTCGACCGCCTAGGAAGGTCTGCAGACCCGCGTCAATGAAAATCATGCGACGCCGTCTCCGCCCGCGTGACGCGTAGCGGCGAAACTTTTTCCGCCCGGATGTGAATCACATTGTCTTGATTCTGCAAAATTCCCTCGATCATCAGGAAGCGCTCCGAAATCAGCAACACCCGATTCTTCTGCAGAAGATCGGGAGCGACGATCGCATTGGCGATCCCCGTTTCGTCTTCCAGGCTCACGAACATCATTCCCTTGGCCGTCCCCGGGCGTTGGCGGGCAATCACGCATCCGCCGATTCGCAATCGTCGTCCATTCGGAATGTGCGCCAGATCGCAAGCGCGATAAATCCCCATCCTTTTCATCTCCGCCCGGCGGTACTGCATGGGATGAGGGCCGACCGTCAGTCCGGTAGCGCGAAAATCCGCCACCAATCGCTCTTCGTGCGTCATGGCCGCGAGCGGAGATCCCCCATCAATTTCCGGAAGCTCATCCAGCACAGGTCCCGACCAGCGTATCGCACGCTCCACCTGCCACAGCGCATCGCGACGGTGAAGTTTAATGTTTTGATCTTTACTATCCACTGACCACTGCCCACTAGCCACTGAATTCAATGCTCCAATCTCCGCCAGCGTCGTCAACTCATCCTTGCGCAACTCGGGCACGCGACGAGCCAGATCCTGCACCGAAGCAAACGGCGCCAAACTGCGCTCCCGAACCAGCGCCTGCCCCGCCGCCTCGCGCAAGCCGCGCGCATATTTCAAACCGAGTCGCACGGCATAGCTTTTACTGGCCACTGGCAACTGGCGACTGGCAACTGTTTCTAAACTGCACTTCCAATCCGACCTCGTCACATCCATCGGCAGCACTTTCAATCCGTGCCGCTGCGCATCTTTCACAATCGTCGCGGGATGGTAAAAGCCCATCGGCTGATTATTCAGCAGCGCCGCCGTGAACGCCGCCAGGTAATGGCATTTCAAATAAGCGCTGGCATACGCAATCAAGGCAAAGCTGGCGGCATGCGATTCCGGGAATCCATAAAGAGCAAACGACGTAATCGACTGGACGATCTGCTCCTGCGTTTCGCCGCGGATCCCGTTGCGCGTCATGCCGGCGCGCAGCTTTTCTTCGATCACCTTCATTCTCGCCTCAGAACGTTTGAAGCCCATGGCGCGGCGCAACTCCTCCGCTTCGCCGCCCGTAAAGTTGGCGGTGATCATGGCCATGCGCAGCAACTGCTCCTGAAACAGCGGTACGCCCAGCGTGCGGCCCAGCACCGTTTCGAGCGACGGATGCGGATACGTAACCGCCTCTCGACCCTGCCGCCGCTTCAGAAATGGATTGACCATATTCCCCACGATCGGTCCCGGCCGTATGATCGCCACCTGCACCACGATGTCGTAAAATCGCTGCGGTTTCAGGCGCGGCAGGCACGCCATCTGCGCCCGGCTCTCGACCTGGAACATCCCCACCGTGTCGGCCTTTTGCAGCGTGGAATATACGACGGGATCGTCCGCCGGAAGATGCGCCAGATCCACTTCTTCGTGGTAATGATCGCGGATCAGTTCTAGAGAATCTTTCAGCGCCGCCATCATGCCGAGACCAAGCAGATCGACTTTGATGATGCCCATGTCGGCGCAGTCTTCTTTATCCCACTGCACGACCACGCGGCCTGGCATGGAAGCGGGCTCCAGCGGTACAACGGAATCCAGACGTCCCTCACAGATGACCATGCCGCCCGAGTGCTGCCCTAAATGCCGCGGCAGATCCTGCGCGGCCAGACACAACTCGAAATATTTCCGAATCCGCGGATGCGTAAGATCGAGTCCGGCATCGCGCAGACGGCGCTCGAGCGCATCATTCTCGTCCTTGAATTCCCAGGTGGCCACCGCCGCCGAAATTCGCTTCAGCGTGTCCAGATCGAATCCCAGCGCCTTGCCCATTTCGCGCGCGGCCATGCGATTGCGATACGTGATCACGTTGGCGGTCATGGCCGCTCCGCGCTGTCCATAACGTCGATAGACGTACTGGATCACGCGCTCGCGCTCGTCGCCGCTGGGTAAATCGAGATCGATGTCGGGCCACTCGCCGCGTTCCTCGGAAAGAAATCGTTCAAACAATAATTCCATGCCGATCGGATCCACCGCCGTGATGCCGAGCGAGTAACAAACCGCGCTGTTGGCAGCCGATCCGCGGCCCTGCGCCAGAATTTTCTGTTCGCGGCAGAAGCGCACCAGGTCCCAGACAATCAGAAAGTATCCGGCAAGATTCAGCTTTTCGATCAAGCTCAATTCGCGCTCGATCTGCCGGCGCGCGCGCTTCTTCAGTTCCGCATCCGCCCGCCCATACCGGCTCTGCATTCCTTCCCGCGTGCGCTCCCGCAGAAATGACATCATGGTTTCCCCGTCCGGCACGGGATAACGCGGAAACTCGTATCCAAGATCGTTCAGCGTGAACTCAAGCCGTGAAGAGAGTTCAACCGTGTTCGCGATGGCCTTCGGAACATCCGCAAAGAGCGCTCGCATTGCCGCGGGAGATTTGAGATAGCGCTCCGCATTGCGCGCCAAAAGACGTCCAGCAGTGGCCAGCGTGCGATGATGCTGCAGCGCGGTGAACGCATCCGCCAACTCGCGCTCCCGAGGCGTGGCATAGTTCGCGCCATTGGTTGCAAGTAGCGGCAGTTGCAAAGCTTCCGCGATCTCGATCGCAACCCGGTTTCGATATTCTTCCTCGCGATGAAAATGCCGTTGCAATTCGACGTAAACATTAGACTGGCCAAAAATTTCTGCAAGGCGCTTTATCGCTTCGAACGCCGCTTGCGGTCCGCCTTGCGTGAGCGCTGCAGCCAGCGGTCCTTCCTCTCCACCAGTCAGGCAAACCAAACCGTCGGTATGATCAATAAAATCCAGACTTGACGCGAAGGCTCCTTCTTTGCGCCCAACGCGCAATTTCATTTGTGTAATCAGGCGGCAGAGATTTTGATATCCAGTGCGCGAAGCAACCAGCAGCGGAAGACGAAATCCACCACGGAGACACGGAGACACGGAGGAATTGTTTTTTTTGGAGTTTCCCAGTTTCGCAGTTGGTTCGCAGGTTAAAGTGCTTGTCGAGTCAGAAGTTTCCCTGCATTTCTCCGTGTCTCCGTGTCTCCGTGGTGAAAACGCCGCACACGTCACTTCCGCCCCAATATGCGCCTTGATCCCCGCCTTTTTTGCGGTGAGATGGAAGCGCGGCGAGCCGTACACTCCATCTCGATCAAGCAACGCCATCGCCGGCATTCCGAGGTTCGCGCACACCGCGATCAGTTCCTCAGGAATAGAAGCCCCTTCGAGGAAGCTGAACGCGGAGCGGGAATGGAGTTCGGTGTACATCAGTTCCCAGTTCTCGGTTCCCAGTTAGCTCTCGTAAGACTGAGAACCGAGAACTGGGAACTACTCTTAGTCATACGTTCCTTCTACAAACCAGTTTCCACTCAGCTTGTCCTGCACTAAGCGATACAACACGAGTCCGGTTTCGGCGGGGATCGCGATGTCCCACTCCTCGCGCGACCAGCCTTCCTGTTCCGACCAGTCGCCGGAAGAACGCCAGGGGCCGGCGGTCCAGACGATTTCTCCGGCAATGTCCTCGCGCTGCAGACATCGCATCCGCACCGGCTTCGCTTCGCGCAAAGTAACCATCGCGCCGAGCGGCGGACGAAACAGACGCAGAGCAATCACCGCGCTCATTTTTTCTTTCGCGTTTTCATCGAGCTTTTCTTCGAGCTCACATGCGCTGTCATTTTCTGGCATGGACAAATCCTTCTTTCGATCTCCAGACTGCTTCACTTGGGGCTCTGTGGGCGCGGGCTCTGCGGGCGCGAAGTGCCGCACCGCAAACGCGCCTTCGCGATGCGTATCCAGTAATTCCACCGACCCCACTCTCCCCTCGCCGACAATTCCTGCGATGCGCGCCAGCGTTAGCTCGAGTTTTTCGGGCTCAGGAAAAACCGGCTGAAACAATCCACTCTGCAGGGCTCGCGGGCGCGCCGGCTCGGCCGACAAATGAATCTTCACGATGGGCGCTCCCGGCGGATGCGCCTGCAAATCAAGCTGCAGCAATTTAAGAAATACTTTCGCGTCCAGCATGGGCACCGGCAGCCGCAGCGTGCGAGTGAACGTCCTGGTGAACGATGCGCAACCGTTCGGCTGCGTCACTGCAAGTTCCAGATTCAGATGCAACTCCTGCGCCGCCAGCGCCCTCGCGCTCAATCGCGCGCACACTTGCTCCAGCATGCGGTTCAGCAAAAACGCCAGCGGTTCCAGCAGCACGATGGGATATTCCAGCTCCACACTCTCGGCAAAAATCAGCCGCGGTTCCAATACACGTAAGTTGCGCGATGCCGCGCCCCGCGCCAGCTTTTGCAGACGGATTCCCTGCTGTCCCAGGCGCTCGCTGACTGGAACCTCGGGAAGAGCCGCCAGCGCGCGCAGCTTGCGAATACCCCAGCGATCGAAGGTTTCAACCCAGCGTGCGGCCTGCTTCGCATCGGAAGAAAAACTTTCCAGCAAAACATCCACCGGCAAATCGCCCAGCCGCTCCGCTTCGCGCCCTTCGGGAATCAAGGTCACGCCGGGAAAACCGCGGGCTGCGAGCAATGCAGCATCCGGATTCGCGGCCACGGCGACGTTCGCCTCCAGTCCCATGTGAGAGACCCGCCGCGCCAAATCGCGGGCAATCTTCGGCAGCGGACCGAGCAACGACGCGAGGCCGGCGAGATTCAGCAGCGCGGTGCCGGGCGAGGCGTCTTCCACCTCCGGAGAAAACGATTGCGCACAATCCAGCAGCGCAGCGTGTGCCGACGTCTCCTGCGACTCCGAGCGCGCACGCAGCACCAGGCGCTCCCATGCTTCCAGTTGCGACTTGGTCGCGCCTACCTCCACGCCCGTTTGCCGCGCTTTTTCGTTGAGCGCCACCACCTTCTCCAGCGGAGGCCGTCCGGTGAGCACCGCGACCGAGCGGGCGCGCAACTCTGGCTCAAAGCGAATGATCGCTTGTACGGAAAAATCGGGAATGAAGATGCAGGCAAACATGGAAAACCAGGTCTCAGGTCTCAAACTTGAGTTCCTTGTCCTCATCATTCAATGAATCAGCCTTTACTGAGAACTGGGAACTGAGAACTGAATGACTATCCCGCCCATGCGGCTCGACTTTTGAAACTTGCCGTCGATTGCACCGGCTTACGTTCCAACTTCCGTTCCAACCGCGAGCGCAACAACTCGGCGGTGATCTCGAATTGGTCCAATAGTTCCGAATGCGGCAACTCCGAATGCACCGATTGATTTCCTGAGAGCCGAGAGCTGACAGCTGACAGCCTTTTCCCTGAGACCTGCGACCTGACACCTGACACCTTCACCAGCACCGACGAGCAACTCCCTGCAATCGGCTGCTGTTCCAAAACCAGCAGCGCCGTCGGCGTGTGCTCAATCGCGCGGCGGAAGCGGAACCACGATGCCAAAGGAATTCGCCGCGCGCTGCGCGCCGGAACATCGCCGAGATCGAGAGCGATCATTCCGAAACCATTGCTCTGCAGCAGCAGGTCGGTGACTTTCAGCATTTGCCCAAGCTGCGATTCCCAGCGCTGGCCCTCCGGATTTTTCCGCCGATTTTTCCAATTGGATAATTCCCTGGCGCGGGAACCTGCTCTGAGCGCAGCCGTAGGATGTTTATGCGATGGATATTTTTCTCCGCATCGCACCCACAACAAACGGCTCATCTCCATGCCGGCAGCCGCCGCTGACGCCGGATCGAACGCATCGCTCGCATCCACCAGCGCGCAAACTTCTCCGCGCTGTGTGGCGCGGGCGAGCGCGAAAAGTAACACGCTGGTCCTTCCCGATGAGGCCGTGCCGCAGATTTCCGTGAGGCAACCGCGAGCGAGGCCGCCGGTCAGCGAGTCCAGTTGCGGAATACCGCTCGAAACCATTTCCGGCGCCGGGCGTACCTCGAGGCGCGAAGCGGGAACGACCGCTGCCAGCTTTGGGATGGCGCCCACCTGGGCCAAAATCTCCGCGGTCTTCTTTGCGGCCTTCTCCACGTTCGAGCGCGGAGAAGACCGCGGAGAAAAAATAAAAAGTCGGCCCATGGCCGCCGATGAAAAAACCGGAGAGGCAGACATACTTTCTCGCAATTGTCAGGGAACGCGGAGGGCAGGATCAGCCCGGGCGAGGTTTGTAATTTTCGCTTTTTATTCGCCTACATGAGTATCTCTCTTTGGCCTGCCGTTGTCAAGGCGGTTCGGCTCGAATCATGAGCCAGCAGTGCAACTTGAAGATTTACAATGCTTTGTGGAGAATTTTCGCAACGAAATCGCCCTGTGAAACGGCGGCGCGCTTCAAGCCCAGCGGGCTTGGTTAGAACGAGCTTTTGTTATAATCGGACTTCGTCGCAATCCACCCGATTGGCGCTATCGTCTAGGGGTTAGGACGGAAGATTCTCAATCTTCAAACCCGGGTTCGATTCCCGGTAGCGCTACCAACCTTCCTTAAGCTGTGTTCTTCCAATAGGTTGTAGCCTGCCAAAATTTTGTCACGGTGCATGTCCCTGTAATTCCGCGGATTTTCGCAGAAAGCCGGTATTAGGGGAAATGTCAAACCGGAGAGTCAGCATCATTGAACGAGTCAAACGAAATGGGAAATGGGTGTGGGGCGAGAAGTGGTCCCTGCCAGTCAAGTTCACAGTGAAGGCCGAGTCCCGCCAGGGGAAATTCTACGTGGTCTGGTATCGCGGTGCCAACAAAGTCTTGACACCCGTGCCCAAGGACAAGGGCGAAGAACTCCCCGCCCTTCGTGCGGCCCTAGTGCTCGCAAAAATCAAGCAGCGGCATCTGGAGGATGCGGCAGACGGCTTGCAGCGCCCTGATCCCATCAAGCCGGTGAACCGCATCACCATTCAGGAGGCCGTGCAGAAGTTCGCCACTCAAATTGAGCTCACCAAAGACCCGCTTACCTACAAGGTGTACGAGCAGAACCTTCGTGAGTATTCAGAATGGACGAAGCTGACCTACGTCGATCAGATCGACAAGGATCATTTGTTTGAATACCGCAAACACGTCATGGATGGCGGGAACGAGCGTCTCACGGCGGACTGGAAATTGCTACGGATAAACAAAATGGTCAAGACCGTCCTGAAATTGGATCACGGCAAGGGGCCGATCAAGAAGAGCGACCTCGGCAAGATGAAGCCAAACGGCGACCCTGACATCTACACGCCGCAGGAGTTGCAGGCGTTTTTTGGGGCATGCAGGCCGGACGAGCATTTGCGTTACTCGGCGCTGCGTGAACCTGCGTTTCGTAAGGAAGAGTTGATGTACCTTGAGAAGGACGATGTTCTGGTGTCACAGCAGATGCTCCGGGTCAAGTCGAAGGAGCGGCGCGACGACGATGGAAATCTGCTTTACAGGTATGCGGCAAAAGCCGACAGCGAGCGGGCCGTGCCGATCAGCCGCGAGCTGATGGATAGGATCGTTCGGCACATGGCCTCGCACCAGCATCGGCTTGTCTTCTGCACGCGCTCGGGGAAGCCGGACACGCACCTGTGGGACAAGATCAAGTGCATAGCGAAGCGTGCGAATCTTGACTCCTCCCGCTTCAACCTGAAAAAGTTTCGCGCCACGCAGGCGACGGAATGGCTCCGGCCCAAGTGGCTCGGCGGTTTTGGCTACGACATGCCGACCGTGAAGCGACTGCTCGGGCACGAGAAGGACAGCGACTCGGTCTGGTCCTACGTGCGGCGCGTGGAGAACGAAAACTTGGTCGCGGAAATGAACAAGCAAAAGGAAAAAGGAAAGGGCCCTCCGCCAGATGCGGCGAACAGATCGTCTAAGGGACCTGTGGTTGTACCTCAAGGCGGAGTCGTGGTAACTGGTGTCCAAGCGTTCTAGCCTTTGTGATCGCGGTCAATTCAAACGATCTGCCAAGAGCGGCACGGACCTTCGTGGGTTTGACGTCAAGGTTCCGCGAGAGCTGACGGATATAATCAACGCGCCGCCGCGCACGGGACCGCTGGTGTTCGGCTCCAACGGCAGGCCTGACCTGCTGCTGAGGGCGCTCAAGAGGACGGCGAAGGAGGTCAGGCTGGACCCCGCGAGTTGCTGGCTGCACAAGTTCAGGGCGACGGGGTGCACTCGGCTGCTACAGAAGTGGGTGCCGCGGGATCCTTCAACGTCTGCTCCATCCAGTTCTTGGTCCGGTTGGCGGCGCGGGCGAGCAGGGCGTCGACGAGCGCGACCACATTGTTGAAGTACCCGGCGATGGTCTTGAACCGCCTGGCCTTGGCACCCGGACCTCCCAGGTGCGCTGCCTGCCGCACGAGAGCACTCGGATCGCGTGCTCAGCGTTCTCACGGTCGAATTTGGCCATGTCTACCTGATGTGCCCTTCGGCCCTGAGCTGGCGTATCTCTTCCCTGAAGATCGAGCAGGCGTCCCTGATCCCCCCAGGGCTGGACATCTCCTCCGTGTTGAGCGCATCGAGCACGGGACCAAGGAGGTGCGCCGCGCACTTCAGGGCTGGGGCGATCACCTGCTGGAGCTTTTTGTCGCCCTCGTTGTGGTTGAAGGCGACGCCCAGGGCCTCAAGCATCTGGATCGCGTCGCACACCTGTTTTCCAAGCGTCTGCGCTGTTGCGTACTTCATTGTGTTTTTCTCCGTCCACGGGGTCGCCGTGGCAATTTTTCTTGGGCCTGGACCTTGAAGACATAGCGCGGCGTCACGCCGTAGAGCTCGGCGATCGACACGGCGGTCAGCCCCTCAGCCCAGGCTTCAATGATTTTCTGCCGCCTCAGGTTCATATAAAGGATAGATACCAGGTTTGGGCCAAAACCCCAGAAAGCCCTCGCGGGTACACATATTTGGTCAGAGAGTCAAAAACGAGTATTGACTGTCAGCCGCTCGCTAGCGGCCGCACCCAGGGGCGGGTTCAGACCCTCATGGCTGGACCCAACCTGGCACAAGAGGACACCACTATGAACACGATTGATCTGATGGGCACGGACACGAAGGTCAGGGCGATTGAGATGGCGAACGCCCCGGAGACGGGCACCTACAAAAGGATGCACGACCTGGGCTATGCCACGGGCAGGGAGCTGGTCGCACGCATATTCGCCGACATCCGTGCGGAGCACCCGCAGGGCAACTACGGGGCGTTCCTCAACGGCCTTGAGGACGTGATGAAGGAAGGACGCTGACATGGTGCCAGACGCCCAGTTTGAGGCGAACGTGGTGGCTGACGGACACCTCCCGGTCGTCCAGGGCACGGGAATCCTCTAGGACGGCGGCGTTGGCTCCCAGCCGTTTGCTTACGATGAGAAGAGCATGAATTTCTCGAAGACCGGAGAGCTGTACGCTGCCGAGCAAGGGACTGCAAGTCCAGCGGGTGGAGACCATCCCAGCGCACGACTGTTTGACGGCCGCGATACCAAAGCCTCGGTATTCAGAGAGCAAACCCCTATAGCCCCATCTGTTTATTCTGTTTAATTGTCCGAGCGAGAACGGAATGGCGGGAACGGTTGGATGGGTTGATTGGATCAGGGGGTCTGGACGATTGATTGGTGGTACGCGGCCAAGTCGCGGCCTGCCTGCTGGAACATCCGGTAATTGGCAGCCATGTTCCTCATGCATTTGGCCGCGTAGTTCAGGGCGTGCCTGTCGCCCCTGAACGTCCTGCCGGACTCGGCCGTCGCACGCACGGCGGCCATGACGACCGTCGCTGGGAAGCAACTGACCCATTGGGTCGCACAGGCAGGCCTCAGCGGATTGAAGCCGAAGGGAACCGTCAGACAGTCCCATAGAACTACGACTGCGTCCCGTTCCTCGTCCGTCCAGAGCCTATCGTCTTCCATGTCCCTCTAGTACCGCAGCGCGGCGGAAATTTTCTATCAGGCGCGCTGAATCAGTGGTTCCTGACGCCCGACCTCTTCTGCCGCCTCTCAAACTGCTTGGGGGTCAGTATCTGGGCCTCTAAGCCGCAGCAACCGACATTGATGCCCGTGATGCCCTTGAACATCGGCACGTCACCCGCCTCTTGCAGGCACGGGACGCACATCGTCGCATTGGGCATTGCTGCGAGCCTCTTGGCGGGAATCGGCTGATCGCAGCCCCCGCACGCTCTCTCTTCCGTCATAACGGCCTCCTGGGACGCTTGGTCCTGATACCAAATACCCGGTTGGCGGTTTTCGCGGCAATTCAATAATCCACCTTTTCCGCCAGGCGCGAGTATTGAACTTCAGCGGGGGCGTCCGGCAACGGATGTCCTGAACAGCGGGTCTCTAAAAGGCACCCGCTGTTCGAAGAAGCCTTTTAGTCCAGCCATCAAGCCTGCCTATAGCTTTTTCCCGACTTTGCAGTTTCAGGAGCTCTCTATGAAAAAGATTTGCATAACCCCAGATTGCGGCAACGAGTTTGATCCCTCACACCCGCTCCATCAAGGCAAGGCCTACCTGTGCGACGCGTGCGGCGCGGGGGGTGAAGTTGAGAAAGTAAAGGGATTTACCGTCGTAGAAGGCAAGAACGCAACCTATGTGCAGGTCATGTCAGCGACCAAGCATGCGAAAGTCAAGAACCTGGCCCGCGTCGGCTCAGTGCGCACGCATTAGCCGCCGCCCCGCGGGAGTTTCGTCGTCGCAGCGAGTCTACTTCGCGGACGAGGATCGCGAGTTTAGCAACGGGCACGAGCTGGAGTACGCCGCGCTGCGGGTGAGCCGAGGGCGGGAACACGCCAACACGGTCTTGGAGATTTTCAACGGCGTCATGACTGCGCAGGCCGTCGAGCACGAAGCCAAGAAGCAAGGCAGGCCCATAGCGAACAGGACGCTAGATGCACGAACGCGAAAGTTGCCAAACGCAGTATTAGGTTCAGTGCGGCTCAAATCCCCGTGCCCATCGCCAATGATGGAATCTGGCGGCAGCCCTCAAGCTGCCGCCTACAACTGAGGGTCTATATGGAAACGAACGACGAAGTGCAAGACCTTGAGCGCCGCTGCAGTGCGCTGTACAACCGCCTACAAAAACTAGACGCCGAAGAGCCGCTAAGGGACGATCCCCGGGCGCGGCTGGAACTGTTTCAGCTGGAGCTTCGCCATCATCAGCTTACCCGGACGGCACTCTGCTCGGATGTCCGAACCGCCTGCGGCACCTGCAAGCACGTGGCGAACGGCCCCTGCGGCCGCGACTGTCCTACTTGCGAGAACTATCCGTTTTATGACATGCCCGCGGCTGGACCCATTTCCGCGCTGGCCAGGGAATACTTCGGGTTGAAGTAGACAGCGCGGGTTGGACTGCGAGGGGGCCCGGGCTCCCGGTCCCTTTGATTTCTTGACCCGAGGTTCGCCTGCCCTGCCTGGCCCCGTTGTATAGGGTGCCTGCCCTGCCTGCCTATACACTCCTGTTTTGCGTTGGCGACCCAGCCTGACCCCCTTTGTGATTTTCCCTGCGCCGCTGCGAAAATCGGTAGGGCCTAAGACGTTGACCCCTTTGCCTGACCCCCCTGCCCACATTAAACATAAACCCTAAAACCCAGAACCTAGTCTTGTTTGTGGTAAATGAATTCCAGATCTGCCGAAAAACCGAGTATTACCTAGAGCGGCGGTGATGCAAGTCATCGTGAGCGGCGGGGTTCTCACAAGGTTTCCTCGCCGCTCGAACAAAACTTTGTGTCTCACCCTGTTTTCTTCCCGCAATCTTGTTTCGGACTAGGAGTCCCATGCACCACAATTCTGCTGTAGAAGATTCCCCATTTCTTGAGACGCCTGACGCGGTCCCTGCCGCACCAGCGTCAACGCCCAAACAGTCAACACCCAACAACCCGTCGTCCAACGACGCGCTGCCCGATTACGCGGGCAAGCTGAAGAACAAGAAGGCCAAGGACAAGACGGCCGGATCAAAGGCCGCCAAGACGCAGACCATCATCCCGGTCCGCACGCCCGACAGGCAGTGGTTCTTCCGCGCGCACCGCGATCCTGACATGACTCTTCCGATTGACATCCTTGAGATCAAGGGCGGCAACGACGAAGGGATTTACTTTCTTGATCCAGACGTGGAGTTCCCGGACGAGCTAGAGCAATACATCGTCCCGGCCCTGATCACGCGCTGCATCACGTCCGACGGCGCGGAGTTCTTCTACCTCGCGAAGCAGTCCGCCAAGAGCCCGAAGGAATCCACGCGGCGCTGCATCCGCGAAGCGACGCATCGGTGGATCAAGCAGAGTTGGAACGCCACGATCAAGGGCTACGAGTTCACGCCTGCGTCGCAGTTGCGGCGCGAGCCAACCTGGTCCGACACGCCGCTCAACGAATTGCTCGACAAGGCGTTCGGCGACAAATACATCACTTCGCCCTATCACGAAGTGATCAACAAACTGCTTCATCCGCAGGACGAGGATCTCGCCGACTCCGAAGCGGAGAACGCGTAAATGAACCGCCTGCTCAACATGTTCAGGGAGGTTTGGATTTGGGACAGCGAATACATCGCTGTCCCCAGCTTCCATGTGACGCCTGTGTGCATGTCCGCCATCGAGATGCGCACGGGGGCAACCGTGTCCAGGGCCTTCTCGTCCGCCGGGCAAACGGTCCCGAACCCGATGAGCTTCGGGCCGGACGTGCTGCACGTCTGCTACATGTCCACCGCCGACCTCGGCTTCGCCCTGGCCGCGGGGTGGGGTCTGCCGCACAACGTGCTTGATCCGTGGGTCGAGTACCGCAACCTGACGAACGGCGCGGTTGACCGGCACGGAGAGAAGCTGGAGCACGGCATCATCGCGGCCTGCCACGCCTACGGCATCTACGACACGACGCCGGAATCGGAGAAGGAGGCGAACCGGCACCGTATCCTGCAAGGCTTCCCGTTCGCCAACGAGGAGATGCGACGAATCCAAGCCTATTGCGACGGCGACGTGCGGATGCTGCGGGACCTGTGCGCCCGGCTCGTGCCTGATGTCAAGAACCTAGCGCAGGCCCTGCACCGGGGACGCTGCATGAAGGCCGTCGCCTGCATAGAGTGGAACGGCGTGCCAGTGGACACGGCGATGATCGATCGGCTGCGCGCGAACGTGCCTGACGTGCGCCGCAACCTGGTCCGCCGGATTGAAGACGAATACCAGTTCGGGATTTACACCTTCGACAAGAGGAACGATCCGCACTTCAGCTTCAACAACTTCACGGCATGGGTCCGACGCCTTGGCTTCGACGAGGACACGTGGCCGTTCAACGGCGCGAGAGCCAGCGCCGACGACACGGAAGTCCTAGAGCCGATGGCGTTGCTGTACGCGGACGCGCATCCGGAGATAGAAGTCTTGCGCCAACTGCGCAAGTTCCTGACCATCGCGAAGTCGGAGTTCAAGTTCGCCATCGGTCCTGACGGCCGCAACCGGACGCAGATGATGCCGTTCGTCGGGTCGGCGTCCCGGCACCAGCCGCCCACGGCGCAGAACATCCCGAACGCAACGAAGGCGTTGCGGTCGTTGCTCGCGCCGCACGAAGGCGAAGTGCTGATGCACCGGGACTGGTCTAACGCCGAATACGGCATCGCAGCGGCGTTGTCCGGCGACACGAGACGGTGGGACAACTACCTGCACCGTGACGCCTATCTCGTCAAAGCCGCCGACTTCGGCTATTGTGATTACACGGCGACGAAGGCGACGCACCGCGAGTTGCGCAACAGGTTCAAGCCTGTGGTCCTAGCCGGGCAATACGGGCAGACAGCGGCGGGCTTAGCGAAGGTCCTCAACATCACGGAGAAACGAGCCCAAGCGTTCATAGAACGAGAGAAACGCTTGTACCCCGTCTACCAAGCATGGCTTGACGCCAACGACGAAGACCGTGCGTTCAACGGCTACGTCGAGACGGAGTTCGGATTCCGGCTGCAGGTCCCTATCGATGTGAGCAAGGGCCTGCGCAGCGCACACAACGGGCACTTGATCCGCAGGGCATTGAACCATCCAATGCAGGGAAACTGCGCAGAGATCATGCGTTACACGGCGTGTTTAGCTACCGAACGCGGGATAGATTTAGGCAGCACGATCCACGACGCGCTCATGTATACCGCACCTGCGGACTGCTGGCAGGATGTCGATGCGCTCATGCTCCGGTGCATGAATGAAGCCAGCGAAGCAGTACTAAGCGAAGGGTTCGTCTTGAAAAGCGACAGGGACGTTGTGCACTTCCCTGACCACTACCAGCACGAAGACGCCAAGAAGATGTGGGATCAAATCCAGACCGCCTTGACTGAAGTTGAGACCGCGAAAGCAACACAATGCCAGACCGCTACGGTCTAGGGTACTGCGGTTCTTGCGACTACGACGGCAAGCTGCTCGCACCGGCGCAAGAGCAAGTTCAAGACGCGCACGACCCGTCTTAGCCCTAAGATCTGGGGAAATCTGCAGCCCGCGCAGTATCTATCACTATGGACTACGGCAAGGGGTGGGGCGATCCCACAAAGTACGGCGTGCCCAACGGATGGGAGTTCGCGGGGCCTGACCGCGAGAGGAAAAACTACTTCTACCTGCGCTGCAAGGAATGCGGCGGCGAGCAGTCGTTCATCAAGTACCAACTTGGCAAGCCTCACTCATGCTCTGACTGCTGGTACGTGGACAGCGTGCTGCGCAGGCCTCACCTATGGTCCCGGCTCGCCCGCGCGATCAGCGCATTCACGCCCAAGAACGGACGCAGCGAAATCGAGGAGCTTGAATGCCTGTTCTCGCTTCCCGATCCGCGATAGCCGCCCAGATGCGCCGGCTGACTGGGTTTGACTGGAAGCCGACCAGCATGGCGGACGCCATCGCACGGTGGCAAGGGATCGAGCGCGACATACTGCTGGAAGCCAACGCCCGGCACGACGCCGAGCACGTGCGGGACCCGTGGTTCCGGCTGGCGCACGGTTCGCCGCGGTGCCAAGTTGCTACTTCCCGCGCAGCTTCTTCATGGCCTTCGCGATTGCCATGAGTCCCTGTTCCCCAGGGACCTCGCGCATACGCCTGACCTGTCTGGTGCTTGCTTCCAAGACGTTCATTGACAATCACTGGATGTTCGTGGACTTTGAAAGTCAATGAATAGGAGAGCAAAATTGGGCGCCGCGGGAGCCAAGTTATTTGGAATCAGTGAACCGTGCCTTGATTTTCCTCGAAAACCGGGGCGTGTAAGCCTCACGGAGGATTCTTAGAGATGAACGCACGGAAAGAGATTCGCGAGCACTTGATCGCTGCTCGGATGAAGTACTGGCTGAACGTCGCACGCATGCCTTTGATGAACACAAAGTGTCCCACATGGCGAGCGAGGAAGAATTTCTGGGCGCTCCAGAAGCGGTATCCAGACCTGGCGAAAAGGCTCGGGTTCACCGAGGCCTCGGTGTTTTGAGGCCGCCAAGTTAGTCCCGCGCTTGTGGAATTGGTTGCCGAATTCTTCGCAGGGCAGTTCAGGCAATTTTGCCTGAACTGGCGAAGGGGCAGCCCTTAGTTATGAACGGCACATCACGAGGAGGCAAGGATGAACACCTGCTGCTTTGCGACTGACGAGTCGACCAAGACATGCGGCCTGCCCGCCGCCCACGAGTGGCGTCGCCCGCGCTACAACACCCGCCATTACTTCTGCGACCGGCACTGGGACGAGATGGCCCAGTGGTTCGAGACCGTGGAGGGGTTCACGGACGAGGAGGACGAGTTGCTGGAACACGACGGCTGCGACGACCACCACGGCCCCAAACGCGGTGACCTCAACCGTCCACGACCGAATGCCAGTCATCCTTCACCCGGACAGCTATGACTTCTGGCTCGATCCGGGAATGCAGAATGTGGCTGCGGTGTCGGAACTTCTGAAGCCCCTCGATGCCCGCCTGATGCGCTGCTATCCCGTGAGCACACGGATCAACCACGTGGTGAACGACGACGAAGAGTGCTCCGCGCCCGTGGAACTCGCCCAGATTCAGGATCGTCTTTTCTTGTAGTGGGACTGCGAGGCTAAACACAACGCATCCAGTGGCACGTCGGAGCCATTCCCACGACGCAGATCAGAAAGTAGGGTGGTTGTGAGCAGTTTTCGAGGGAGGGCTGTTCGAACGAGCGTCCCGTGACTCTAACTGGAGTCTGGGGCGCTTTCGTTTTTCACCCCGGGTTCGGCTCGATACCCGCGTCGCTCCGGAAACGCTTGTCTCTGGTAGTGATGCAGTCCGCGCACACAAAGCCAGTTAAGCGCGTCTCGTCTTCGCGTGAAATCTTCTACTCAACTCTTGCCTTTTTGGACGAATTCCACGGGCATGTGGCTCAGCTTGGCATAAATCCGGCTCCGTCGCAGCAGAGGCCACCAATCGTAAAGATAGATCTGCATGGGTCGCCACATGGCGACCCATCCGGCAATCGTGAGGCTCTCCCGCACGATGGCAGCCCAAGTGCCCGCCTCATGACCCAACAACATCTTGCTGAGAATTAGACATGCAGCCAAGAACAGCAGCCCGATGAAAAGACTGGTGCGGCCTTGCCTCAGGAGCCGCTTAAACTCCAGGTCAGTAATCTTGGCACGGTGATCAAAATGGTTGCGGACGGCCGTCCTGATCAACTCTTTGGGGTCTTCGGCCGGCCACTGGTCCAAGTGGATGCGCAATTTGATCGGAGCTTTAGGGGAGAATTCTTGGGCCCAGCTCACGATGAATTCTTCCGCGTCGTCGTCGAGATCCTTTTCAATGAATGGAGAAGGGTCCATCGAATTGAAGAGCTGGTTCATGTCGCGCAGTTTCAGACTTATGGTGTGGGGATGCCCCCGGTCCGCAGCGACAGTGTCTAGTAATGAAAAATGCATACGAAGATCTCTACTATCTTCGGTCTACCATAGGAAGACGATCATTACAGCAGTTAACTGCGCGGAAGTTGAAAACGAACACCGATACCCTGCTGGAAATGTCTATTCCAGCGACGCTTTGCCAGATTCGGCGGACTCGCCGATGGCGCGAAGGCCGGTCATCGAATCAATGTGGATGCGGAAGAAGAGCGGAGTAATCAAGTCCTCGCCCAGTCTTAGCTGACGCTCACCCAATGCGTTTTGCCACCACCGGTAGCGCTTCCCTAACAGCCTCCGCGCATGTTCCCGCTCGGCGGTATATTGGGGCTCGGGCAATTCCTGGTAGCGGCCCGTGGCAATCACGCTCATCCACTGAGACTGGTTCGTGATTTCGTCAACTTCCAGACAGACCTTGGGATTCGCTCGCATCCATTCGGTCTTTTGCCCGAAGGTTGAGAGGACGTAAATATAGTCAGGCTCGTACACAAAGTATATCGGCACCACGTACGGCTGGTTATCGAACGAGCAGCCGAGCCTTCCGAGCGAAGCGCTTGCCAGAAATGCGCCACACTCTTTCTGGGTCATTTCATTGATCACCATAATCCCACCGCCATTCTATCCGACAGACGTTTACATCGCTCCCGGTTCGCAACTGAACAAACTTCGTGGACCTGTTCATGAAAGAACGGTGCGGTGTTGGTGTGGCCCGGCCTGGCCGCCTGCAACCAGGGGCGGCAGAAACACGGCTTCGGCAGGCTCATCATCCGGATGCCTCTTTGGGGCGGGGGTTGTACCAAGAGCCGTCTGTAGCGATGATCGCGTCAGCCTCTTTCGGTCCCCAGCTGCGGCGCTTGTAAGGGCGCGCCCGGTGGTGGGTCTTAAGGACTGGATCGACCACTGCCCAGGCCGCCTCAACCGCGTCCTCACGGGTAAATAGCGCTCCATCGCCGGTCATGGCGTCGTCCAAAAGCCGCTCGTAAGGCGTCTCTTCTCCCAGCTGTTCTTCGAATAGGTAAAGCTCTCGCTGGTCCCCGACGAACTCCTTCCCTGGGAGCTTGACGCGAGCGGCGAGGGCGATGGCCGAGTTGGGGGAGAGACGGAAGCGTAGGTAGTTGGCAGGGCCGGTTGTCGGCGCTGAGTCGGCGAAGAGCCTCTGCGGCGGCGGCTTCAGCTCCACCAGGACCTCCGTCGCGGTATCGGCCAGGTATTTGCCGGAGCGCAGGTACCACGGCACCCCCTCCCAGCGCCACGAGTCGATGAAAAGCCGCAAGGCGCAGAAAGTCTCGACGTC
>JBEKAF010000059.1:0-25544 GCA_050018355.1 Terriglobales bacterium
ATCGACTCTTGCGCACGACTCCTCCTCTCTGGCCCTGAGCGGGCCATCCTACATGGAGAAGTCACATTTCCGCTGGACTAATTTCTGGGGGGCAGGTCAGATTCAATCGCATATACGTGCAGTCAGGTCGGCACTAGAGAGTGGCATTCCAACAATTCGCAACAAACTTTCTGGGCACGGCCAAGGGACGACAGTAACCACAGTGCCACTGCACTACGCGAGCTATATGCTGCACTTAACAGCCACAACGATTCAGTTCTTGGTTGAGTCAGAAAAGGCAATGCAATAGTTGGCCCATATCTCCGCGCGAGTTTAGCGCCGCGGGTGCCCCAGGTCTCGCGCTTTTCGAGACCTGGGATTCCACGGTCGTGTCAATCTTGGGGTCTTGTTGACGGCGGTACTGAGTCTCCGTGATTATTCATCACAATCACCCGGGTGCACCTACGACTTCTTGTTCAGCACAAACGTGCTGGTCCTGTCCCGCTCCCTGTCGTGGCCCACGTACGTTATCGTCTTGCCATCGGCGGAAACCGTGATGCGCGCGGTGTAAACGACCTTGCCGTTCCGTTTGTCGGTTTCTTCCATCGTGTTGGCATCCACTTTTTTCAGCGAGATCATGGTATTCCCAGGGTCGCCCTGTATGGGATAGTCCTTCCCATCGAATTTCACGTCATAACTCTGCCCGTTGTTGTCCGACATCTTCATGCCGTTGGGCGTGCTCTGCAACGTGACGGTGATGCCATTGCTCGACACGTTCGCCATCTTCTCCGTGCGCCACGAGCCCGACATCGCATGGGAACCCGCAGGTCCCTTGTCGATGCGCGAGAAAATCATCTCGCCGGTCACGGGCTTGTCTTCCGAATCGTCCTCGAATTTGTCGGTCAGGGTCTTCCCGTCGGCAGACACCGCGAACGTGTCCTTGTACATCGTCTTGCCGTCCTTCTTGTCAACTTCCTCCATCGTGTTGGCATCCACCTCGTGGATCGCCACTGTGTTGAAGTAGTTCGATCCCGAGACCGCCTGATCCTGCCCGTCGGCTTTCACGCTGATCTTGGGCACGCAGGTCGAGCATGTGTACATTCCTTTATTCAATACATACGTGTGTGGCTTCTTGGAGAACTGGGCCGCTCCGAGATCGGAGACCCAAGTCCCATCGAAAGGACTCTGGGCGAAGGCGGTGGCCGTGAAAAAAAGCAAAGTGAGCATAATCTTCTTCATGGGGATTGTTCCTTTCGGCCGGGTGGATCCCGGCTGGAGAGCGAGATTGTTGGGATGGTAGGGGCGAACGAATTGTACACCCATCACCCTCTGGAATTGTCGCCAGTTGCCTCGCCCAAGCTCCGCTTGGACGGTGCCTTAGATTTCTTCATCACAACCGGGCGGGTGGCCAACATCTCTGGCGCGGGTATAATGCGAGTCGTCCTTAAAATGTTGATAGAGAAAAAGCGGGGGTGCCCCAGGTCTCGCGCTTTTCGAGACCTGGGATTCTAGGGTCGTGTCAATCTAGGCAGCGCTCGAGGAGGAAGAGCTTTATGAACTCTGTGGCCTCAGTCCGACCATCGTCGCAGTCCTGGTACACGGGTCTCACCCCAACGCACTGGCGCGTACTTGCAGCCAGCTTTCTGGGATGGATTTTCGACGGCTACGAGTCATATGCCCTGTTTGTAGCTCTTCCCTTCGCACTCCGGACGCTGCTGCGGCCCGACCAACTAAAGTCGGCCCCGGTTTGGGCGGGCATTGCCATCAGCACAACCCTGCTGGGATGGGGCATCGGTGGCCTGATCGGCGGAACCCTGGCCGACTACGTGGGCCGCAAGCGCATGATGATCTGGTCGGTGTTCTTATATGCGCTATTTACCGGGATAACCGCTCTCAGCCAGACTTTTCTCATGCTGGCGGTTCTACGCTTCATTACCGGCCTGGCAATGGGCAGCGAATGGAGTACCGGTGTAGCGATGGTGGCCGAAACTTGGCCCGATCGCGCCCGGCCCAAAGGGGCGGGCCTGTTGCAATCGGGCTTCGGATGGGGAACGCTGCTGGCCGCCCTGGTCTGGTGGACGATCGGACGGATTAATCCTCTGGGACCTCAGTCCTGGCGGCTGATGTTTGTGGTCGGCGCGATTCCCGCGTTTTTCACCCTCTACATTCGCCGCGCCATCAACGAATCGGAGCGTTGGCTGAAGGCCGTCCGCGAGCAACGCTGGGCTGCGACCGACGAAGACAAGGGAGCGGCCAGCAAGTCCGCCCGGCGTCCATTGACGATAGCCGAGATTTTCCGCGAGCCTGAGAGTCGTCGTCGCGTGCTTCTGACTTTTTTGATGTCCCTGGCCACCATGGTTGGTTGGTGGGCCATTTCCAGTTGGCTGCCCGCTTACACCCAGCAACTGGCCAAGGCCCAGCACTATGCCAATTTTGTGGAGTGGGGAAACCGGGCTGCGATTCTGTATACCGTCGGCGCGGTCAGCGCCTACATGATCGCAGGTTTCCTCATCGATGCCATCGGGCGTAGAAAGTTCCTGTTCCTGACCTATGTCGGTGCACTGGTAATGACGCCGGTCACATACTTGTGGACGCACACCGTCGAAACCATGATGCTCGTGGCATTCGTCAATGGCTTTTTCACACTTGGGCTGGCATATTCGTGGATGGCCATCTACCCGGCCGAGCTATTTACCAGCAGCGTGCGTTCGACCGCGTGCAGCTTCGTGTTCAACGGCACTCGTTTGATCGCATGGCTGTTCCCGATCCTGGCAGGAACCATGATCCAAAAGTTTGGCGGCATTTCGCGCGGCGCCGTGACCTTAGGACTCATCTATATACTGGGTTTGATTGTGCCGTGGTTCGTGCCGGAAACCAAAGGCAAGCCGCTGCCGGCATGAGGAGGCGTTGGAAGCAGTTTGCGGGCCGTCTGCGGTACGGCAGGTCAAAGCGGGGAACATTATATGTCGAAGCGGATTTATCGTATTGGGCAGATCGTTCCCAGCTCCAACATCACGATGGAGACCGAAATTCCTGCCATGCTCCGCGCCCGCGAAACCGTGGAGCCCGAGCGATTCACTTTTCATTCGAGCCGAATGCGAATGAAGCGCGTTGCCAAGGAAGAATTGAAAGCCATGGACGGCGATTCCGTGCGCTGCGCTCTGGAGTTGTCGGACGCGCGCGTTGACGTGCTGGTTTACGCCTGCCTGGTGGCCATCATGAGCATGGGAAAGGGCTACCATCGCCAATCCGAGGCCAGGTTACACGATGCCAGCGCAGAAAATGGCGCCCCGGCTCCGGTCGTAACTAGCGCCGGTGCACTCGTAGATGGGCTGAAAACGCTGGAAGCGAAGAAGATTTCAGTCATCGCACCCTATGTTTGTTCGCTGACCAAGCTGGTTTGCGACTACATCGAGGCGGAAGGCTTCCAGATTGTGGACAGCATCTCGCTGGAAATTCCGGATAATTTGGAAGTCGGGGCGCGTGATCCCATGGCGCTGGTGGACATTTTCAAACGCCTGAAAATTGGCGGCGCTGATGCTGTCGTGCTCTCCGCATGTGTGCAGATGCCGTCTCTCGCCGCCGTCCCGATTGTGGAGGCCATCTGTGGCCTGCCGGTAGTCTCGGCGGCAACCTGCACTGTGTTTCAAACTCTGCAGAAACTCGGTTTGAAAACCGTGGTGCCTAACGCGGGCATGCTTCTTTCCGGCAAGTTCGGCGCCAACGCGATGACGGCTGAGCGTACTCTCGTTGGCAGCCACCCATAGAGTGCCGTGGACACCGGTTCGGCCATTGACCTGACCTGCTGATGGCTTCGAGAGTGGCGCGAGGGTCTCAGCAGTCTCGAAACTATGAAAGTTGTCTAGCTCTTAGCAACCCCCAGAACCGCCCAAGCACTCCGTTTTGGACGGTGCCTTAGATTTTTTCATCACAACCAGCCGGTGATCGCCATCACAGACTTCCAGTCCGCCCAGTGCGACAATGCTCCCTGATTGGGGCAGCGCCGAGGCGTATCCGTCAACCAAGACGGACCTCGAAGCTGCCCCAAAACCCATTTTCAGCGCTGTTTTGGAGCTAAGTCCTTATTCCGGAATATTTTACCTATAAGTCCTTTAAACTCAAAGATTTTGCGGGATTTTTTGCGTAACCCTATGATTCCAAAAGACCGAGGGGAAGGTTTTTTCCGCAAGTGCTAGTTGTTAACTAAAGAGTAAACAGGCAAGAATCCAAGGAATGTGACCGGATTTTACTGCCCACTGGCCACTGCCTCACATTCCTGGAAACTTCATCCCCGCCATTCTCCGTGCGAAGCTGGGCTTGCCCATCTGCTTGAACATTTTTTTCATTTGGGCATACTGGCGGAGCAGGTTGTTGACTTCCTGCACGCTGGTGCCGGAGCCGCGGGCGATGCGCTTGCGGCGGCTGCCATTGATGGCTTCGTGATGATTGCGCTCGTATCCGGTCATGGAATTGATGATGGCCTCGACGCGGTTGATCTGTTTTTCGTCAACCTTGTCGGCGGCTTTCTGCAGGCCGGAAAACGCGCCGACGCTGGGCAGCATGCCCATGAGACTTTGCAGCGATCCCATTTTGCGAACTTGCCGCAACTGGTCGCGGAAATCTTCGAGCGAAAAGCCATCGCCACTGAGGACCTTGGAGGCAAGTTCGTTGGCCTTCTTCTTGTCGATTTGCGACTCGGCTTTTTCGATGAGCGAAAGGATGTCGCCCATGCCGAGAATGCGCGAGACGATGCGGTCGGGGTGGAAGGGTTCGAGCGCGTCGTATTTTTCGCCGATGCCGATGAACTTGATGGGCTGCCCGGTAACCTGGCGGATGGAAATCGCCGCGCCGCCGCGGGCGTCGCCGTCCATTTTGGTAAGGATGACGCCGGTGAGCGTGAGCTTCTTGTGGAATTCATCAGCCGAGCGGACGGCGTCCTGTCCGGTCATCGAATCGGCGACGAATAAAATTTCCTGCGGATTGAGCAGGCGCTTGAGCGACTGCATCTCTTCCATGAGCTGGTCGTCGATGTGGAGACGCCCGGCAGTATCGACAATGAGCACGTCGCATCCAGTGTTGATCGCTTCGCGGCGCGCTTCTTTGGCAAGGCGCTCGACGGTAGCAGTGTTCGCTTCGCCGACCTGGCCTTCGTAGAGGTTGGCCTTGATCGCCGCCGCAACAACTTTGAGTTGCTCGCGCGCGGCGGGACGGTAGACGTCGACCGAGACAAGCAGCGGGCGGTGTCCGCCATTCTTGAGCCAGTTGGCGAGCTTGCCCGAGGTCGTGGTTTTGCCAGAGCCCTGCAGCCCAGCCATGAGCACGACGGTCGGCGGTTGCGAGGCGAACTTTAATTTAGCCGTATCTTTGCCAAGAGTCGCGACCAGTTCGTCGCGGACAATCTTGATGACCTGCTCGCCGGGCGAGAGCGCGGTCAGCACTTCCTGGCCGACGGCCTTGGCCTGGATGCGGTCGATGAGGTCTTTGACGACTTTGAAGTTGACGTCGGCCTCAAGCAGCGCCAGACGAATCTGTTTCAGCGCCTCGGAGATGTTCTCTTCGGTGAGGACGGCTTGTCCGCGGAGAGACTTGAAGGCGCGCTGGAGTTTTTCCTGAAGATTCTCGAACATAGCGTCAATTTCCTATTTTAGCAGCGGGAACATCTGGCGAAAGCTCTGCACTCGTCGCTGCAGGCTGCGGGCCACGGGCTCCGAGTAATCATTCCCCTTCACTCAACCTTAGGACGCACCATTTCAAAGCGCTCGGTGGTTCGCGTGTACTGGATGCCGCCCATGCGTCCGATCAGATCCAGCGAGTTCCGGTCCAGGCGGCCTTCTTTCAGATGCCGGTCATCGACGTGAATCGAAACGATTTCACCAATCACTAGGCTGCTGCCCTCGGGAGCGGGATTGAAGTCGAGAATCTCATGCAGCTTGCATTCAAAGCTGACGGGAGACTCCGCCACTCGCCGCGGCCGCACCAGTTTCGAAGGCGCCGACGCGAGCTTCGCCACTTCGAATTCATTGATGGCCGCGTCATATTCGCCGCTGGTCAGGTTCATGGCTTCGGCCAGTTCGAAGGTGACGACGTTGATCACGAATTCTCCGGTCTCGCGAATATTGCGCAGCGTGTCTTTAGGCTGACCAGCGGACGTTCCGGCGGGCTCTCCCGCCGCTGCTACCGATTTTCTTGGCGCTCGCATCGCCGGCGCAAACGCCAGCAGCGGAGGCTTGGCGCATACCGCGTTGAAAAACGAAAAGGGCGCCAGGTTGGGTTGTCCGGAAGCGCTGAGGCTTGAGACCCACGCGATCGGCCGCGGCGCCACGGCGCTGATCAGAATGTTATAGATCTCACGGTGCGCAAGTTGAGAAGGAATGACGTCCATAGCGTCAAGTATATCGAAGCGCTTTGTCAGTCCTTCCCGGCGAACACCTCTTTTGCGGCGACCACCGTGTTGCAGTGAATCGTGATTGTGTCTTCGAGCTTCAGGGCGTAGCCGCCGGCGAGTGTGACCATCACGGGGATGCGCTCGGCCTTGGCGATTCGGAACACGAGAGCATCTCGCTCCTTCAATCCCTCAATCGTCAACGACAATCCGCCGAGCTGATCTTCGCGATAAGGATCGGCTCCGGCGAGGTAACAGATGAGTTCCGGCTTGAACATGCCCAATCCCAAACTGAGCGCGTCGCCGACGCACGCCAGATATTCGGCGTCGCCGATCCCGTCGGGCAAATTCAGGTCAAGCGACGAAGGGGGCTTAAACACCGGGTAGTTGTTTTGCTGATGGAGCGAGATGGTGAAGACGTCCCCGGCGCGGGCGCTGTGCATTCTTGTTTCAGCCGGGCGCGGTGGGTTCATCGTGAAGGTGGGCACTGATGGCAGCGGCTCGCTGGGGACACGCGTGCCGGCAAAAATCACGGCGGTGCCATTGCCCTGATGGACGTCGCAATCGACGGTCATCGCGGTGCGAATCTTGTCGTCACGCTGCATGCGGCGGATGGCGATGGCCACGTCGTGGATCATGCAGAAGCCTTCGCCGTGATCGGGGAACGCGTGATGGAATCCTCCGCCGATGCTGATCGCCAGACCATCCTTGAGGGCATGATCGGCGGCCAGCATGGAACCGCCCGCGGCGAGCCAGAAGGCGCGCACCAACTCCGGCGAGTACGGGACTTCGAGCTCTAACTCTTCGCGCGCGCTGAGCGTGCCCGCCTTCAATTTCTCGACGTACTGCGGAGTGTGCACGAGCAGCACGTCCTGGTCGGTTGCCGGACGAGGAGTGACAAAATCGGAAGGCGCCGCAATTCCGGACGCGAGCAGCCGGTCATGAATGCACTTGTATTTTTCGGCGGGAAAGACATGGGAGCCGATGGGCAGGTAATAGTCGTCGCTGTAGACGAGCTTGAATGGGAGCATGCAGCACGCAGGATTCAGCACCCGGCGGGTCGGGAGCCGAAAACTTCATATCATACGCGATTGCCCGAGATTTGGAAGGACGTCGTTCGCTGTTCGATCATCACGCTCGGCTTCGGGTGCGGTCCGGCCTCCAAAGGTCTTACCCACAGGGGGCACAGAGGGACACAGGGGACTTCTTTTTCAACCGACTATCAAATTGATCTCGAGACACGCGCTTCCCCCGTGTCCCTGTGCTCCCTGTGGTTAACAGCTGTTAAACTTGGCCGGTTGCCTGCCAAAAAGAAATCGCCGTCGCAAGTGAGTGCCGCGCCTGAGCCTCTGCCCGCTTCCGCTCATGGCAAGGGCCGGATTTTCCTGATCGATACGATGTCGTTCATTTTTCGCGCCTATCACGCGATGGCGCGGCAGCGGCCGATGTCCACGAAGACGGGGGTTCCGACGGCGGCGACTTATGTGTTCGTCAACATGCTGCGGAAGCTGCGGGAGGATTTTTCGCCCGAGTATCTGGCAGCAGTGTTTGATGTGGGCGCGCCGACGATCCGCAATCGGCAGGCGGAAGCGATTACGACGATCCGCAAATTCGATATCAAGACGCAGACCTTCAAAGAAGCGGAGTATGGCGGCTACAAGGCGAACCGCGCCGAGATGCCGCCGGACCTGGCGCAACAGATTCCGCACATTCGGCGGGCGCTGGAGGGGTATCGCATCCCAATTTTGCAGCTCGAAGGTTACGAAGCCGACGATGTGATCGGAACGCTGGCGCGGAAAGCGGCGGCGGAATCGTATCCGGTGTTTGTGGTGTCGAGCGACAAAGACATGCTGCAGTTGGTTAACGACAAGGTGCAGGTGCTGAATCCTCCGAAGGACAACCTGATTTGCGACGCGGCGAAGGTTGCGGAAATTCTCGGAGTGCCGCCGTCGAAGGTGGTGGATGTGATGGCGCTGCGCGGCGACGCGGTGGACAACATTCCGGGGGCGCCGGGGATCGGCGACAAGGGGTCGGTGGAACTCATTCAACGCTTTGGAAGCGTGGAACAGGCGCTGGAACATGCGGCTGAGGTGGAGAAGAAGACGTATCGGGAATCGCTACAGAACAATCGCGACAACATCCTGCACAGCAAACAGCTGGTGACGATTGATACCGACGTGGCGGTCGAGTTGGATGTTGCCGCGATGAAAGCGGGCCAGCCCGACGTTGAATCTCTGCGCGCGCTGTTTGCCGAACTCGAATTTACTTCGTTGCTGAAAGAACTGCTTCCCGTGGTTGAAGTGAAGGAGGGCGACTACCGGGAGATCAAGTCGAAGGCTGAGTTCGAAGATTATCTGCGAGGCTTGGGCGAGAGCGCGCCCCTCGCGCTGGCAATTCCGACCGAGCACACCGAGAGCATTGAAGCGGAAGACGAGGAGCCGCAGCCTGCACAGTCGGGCTTTCTGGCTTTGCAGCCCACCGATGCGGAGGATCAGAGTGCCGGTGTAACGCGCATTGCCGTCTCGAATGCGCCGGGGGCTGGGGCGATGGTCGTGCTGGAAGACAAAGCGCTCGCCGATCGAGTGAGAAAGGTGCTCGAAGATGCCGCTGTGCCGAAGACAGTTCACGATCTCAAGTTGGCGCTGCACTATTTTTCAGAGCAGTTTTCTGAAGCGGGAATTGCGCTGGCCGGAGTGAGGCACGATCCGATGCTGTATTCCTACTTGCTCGATCCGACCTACTCGTCGCATTCGTTGCCGGAGGTTGCGCTGCGGAGATTCAATTTGAAGCTGAGCGGCAACCTGGCGGAAGCGGCGGATGTAACGGGCAGGCTAGGGAGCGTGCTCCGCAAAGAAGTCGACGACCAGGGATTGACCTCGGTGTACGAGGATATCGATGCACCGCTGGTCCCCGTGCTGACGCGCATGGAAGACGCGGGAGTAAAGATTGATCCGGCGGCGCTGGGGCAGATGTCGGTGAAGTTGCAGCGCGAGGCTGAAGCTAAAGCGCGAGACATCTATGAGCGTTGCGGCTTGGAGTTCAACATCAATTCGCCGAAGCAACTGGGCGATGTGCTGTTCAACAAGCTGGCCCTGCCGATGCCGGTGAAATACGGCAAAGGGAAGAAGATTTCGACGGCGGTGGATGTATTGGAAGGGCTGGCTGCTGATCACGAAGTTCCGCGACTGGTGCTGGAGTACCGGCAACTGACGAAGTTGAAGTCGACTTATGTAGATGCTTTGCCTGCGCTCATTCGCAGCCAGAGCGGCCGCGTGCATACGACTTTCGGGCAGACGGGGACTGCGACGGGGAGGCTGTCTTCGACGAATCCGAACCTGCAGAATATTCCGATTCGCACGGAACTTGGGCGAGAGATTCGGGCGGCGTTTATCGCCGAGCCGGGACACGTGCTGTTGGCGGCGGATTATTCGCAGATCGAACTGCGGCTGCTGGCACATTATTCGAAAGACAAACTGCTGTTGGAGGCGTTTCGGCGCGGTGATGACATTCACACGCTGACCGCGTCGCAGCTGTTTGGCGTGCCGCCGCTGATGGTGACGCCGGATCACCGGCGGCAGGCGAAGGTGGTGAACTTCGGGATTGTCTACGGTTTGTCGGCGTTTGGGCTGTCGCAGCAGTTGGGTATTGAGCCGGGTGAGGCTAGGAAATTCATTGATGCGTATTTCGAGAAATACGCGGGAGTGCGGGCGTTCATTGATGCAACGATTGAGCAGACGAGGCGCGATCAGAAAGTGAAGACGCTGTTCGGGCGCATTCGGCCGATTCCCGACATCAACAGCAAGAACGCCACCCAGCGCGGATTTGCGGAGCGCACGGCGGTGAACACTCCGCTGCAGGGAACGGCCGCGGACCTGATCAAGCTGGCGATGATCCGCATTGATGAGGAAATCCGGAAGCGCGGGCTGAGGTCACGGATGACTTTGCAGGTGCACGATGAACTTGTGTTCGAAGTGCCAGAGAGCGAAGTGGAGGCAATGAAGCCGCTGGTGCGGGAGCACATGGAGGAAGCGCATTCGCTCGAGGTCCCGCTGCTGGTGGAAGTCGGAGTAGGGCCAAACTGGCGGGACATGGAGTAGGGAAACGCATCGAGACAGTAAATGATGAAAGTCCGAGGCTGAGGAAAACTATTCCAGCGTTTCCGATATAATCGGTGGAACGATTCTCTCAAGCGCCGCATTCGTCGTTGATTCCAGCCGCATGACAAAGATTTTCGATCCTGCGGAGGCAGTCTGATGAGTGCAGCTCCAGCGCCGGCGTTCGAAGAAACGCTACAGCGCGTTTTTCCCCGGCACCCCATCAACGTACCTCTGGACTTGATCGCATTGCGATCCGGGGTCCCCGAAAACTTGCCTGGGCGTTGCACCGACCTCAGCGAAACCGGTGTGGGCGCGGTGGTGGCCGGAGAACTGGCTGCGGGCCAACAGGTCGCGGTCGAACTGCGGCTGCCGAATGTTGGCGTGCCGGTTCGGGCGCGCGCGCTGGTTCGTTATCAGTCACGGCTCCGTTGCGGGCTTGAGTTTGTGGGGTTGTCGGTGGAGCAGCGGGAGATGATTCGGTATTGGGTTTACCGCTCTGCTCTGCCGCCGGTGGATTTCAAAGATTTCAAAAAAGAAGAGAAAAGCGTAGCTGCAAAGACGGAAGCGCCCGTGGTCGTCGGGGAACTGGCTGCTAAGCCAAGGCGCAGAGTTCGCATCGGGCGGCGCGGATTTTATGCGCTGATCGCCTGCATGCTGGCTCTGGGCGGTCTGGGATGGTGGCAGTGGCAGAGGTCCTGGAACGAACTGGAAAAGCGGGGGCCGGTTGGGGAGTCGGGGTTGCGAGTCTCTCCCGAAACCATGGAGAAGCGGATTGTTACGAAGGCGGAGCCGGTTTATCCGGAGGCTGCGCGAAGGGCGGGGACCGAAGGACTGGTAGTGCTGGATGCTGTGATTGCGCCGGATGGCAGCGTGAAACGCTTGCGGCCGGTGTCCGGACCCGATCTGCTGGTGCAGTCGGCGACGGAGGCGGTGCAGTCCTGGAAATTCGAGCCGTACCTATCCAGCGGCAAGGCGGTTGAAGTTGAAACCACGATTGCGGTCGAGTTCCGGCTGAATTGACGCGGTGCTACTCAAATTTTTCAGCTTGCTGGAAGGACACACCACGCTGGTCTTTTGCAGAGATGATCGGTTCGCCGTCGAGTTGCCACGCGATGTTCAACGCAGGATCATTCCACGCCACTGTGCGTTCGTGCTCGGGTGCATAAAAGTCCGTGGTCTTGTACAGAACATGGGCGGTCTGGGACATGACTCGGAAGCCGTGAGCAAATCCGCGCGGAATCCATAAAATGTGTTTGTTCTCGCCTGAAAGTTTGAAGGATTCCCATTTTCCGAAGGTGGGAGAGGTGCGGCGGAGGTCGAGCGCGACATCAAGAATCTCGCCGGTGATGGCGCGCACGAGTTTTCCCTGGGGCTGGTAAATCTGGTAGTGCAAGCCGCGGATAACATTTTTCTCGGAATAGGAATGATTGTCCTGTACGAATGGCTCTGGAATGCCGAGCTCGGCAAACGTGCGCTGGTTGTAGCTTTCCAGAAAGAAGCCGCGGTCGTCGCCGAACACAAGCGGTTTGAGGAGTAGAAGTCCGGGGAGGCTGGTGGCGATTTTTTTCATCGGACGGTCTTCATCGGCAGATCTTAATTGGGCGATCTTAATTGGACTGTCTAAATCGGACGATCACGCAAACTACTCTCCAAATTAGAAGACGCGCTCACGCAGCAGTTGCAGGAGGTAGGCGCCGTATCCATTGTTGCGCATCGGCTGCGCCAGCGCTTCCAGTTGCGCGGCGGTGATGTAGCCGGAGCGATAGGCGATTTCCTCGGGGCAGGCGACCATGAGGCCCTGCCGCTTCTGCAGGGTCTGGATGAATAAAGAGGCTTCCATTAAGGCCTCTTGCGTGCCCGTGTCGAGCCATGCCGTGCCTCGTCCCATCACGCAGACGTTGAGTTGGTTGCGCTCGAGATATACGCGGTTGACGTCGGTGATTTCAAGTTCGCCGCGCTTGGAAGGCTTGAGACTCGCGGCAATTTCGACGACCTGACGATCGTAAAAATAAAGTCCGGTGACGGCGTAACGGGATTTCGGCTGCTTCGGTTTCTCTTCAATGCTGAGCGCCTTTCCATGCAGATCGAACTCGACGACGCCGTAGCGCTCGGGGTCATGAACGGGGTACGCAAAAACGCGGGCGCCTTTGTGCTGGAGCGTAGCAGCGCGCAATTCTTTGACGAGGTCGTGTCCGTAGAAAATGTTGTCGCCGAGCACGAGCGCACAACCGCTGGAGCCGATAAATTCCTTGCCGATCAGAAATGCCTGGGCAATGCCTTCGGGCTTCGGTTGAAGCGCGTACTGGAAATGGACGCCGTAGCGGGAGCCATCGCCGAGCAAGTGCTGAAAGCGGGGCAGATCCTCGGGCGTCGAGATGAGCAGAATGTCGCGGATGCCGGCCAGCATCAGCGTGGAGAGCGGGTAGTACACCATCGGCTTGTCGTACACCGGCAGCAGGCTCTTTGGAAGTACGTGGGTGACGGGATAGAGGCGCGTGCCCGATCCGCCCGCGAGAATGATGCCTTTGTAATTTGGTTGCGCTGTTTTGGTCATGTCGAGTTTCAGTCTCAGCTTTCCGTCTCAGGGCTCGGTGGCGTAATGTTTCGCCATCCATTGACGATAGCTGCCGCTGGTGACATCACGGACCCAGCCTTCGTGTTCAAGATACCAGTAGACGGTTTTGCGTATGCCGCTCTCAAACGTCTCCAGCGGGTGCCAGTTCAGTTCGCGCTCGATTTTGCGCGTATCCATCGCGTAGCGGAGGTCGTGGCCGGGGCGGTCTTTGACGAAAGTGACGAGCTTGTTGTGTGGAACTGCGGGGTCGTTCGGGCGCAGTTCGTCCAGCAGTTGGCAAATGGCTCCGATAATCTCCAGGTTCTTTTTTTCGCTTCGCCCGCCGATGTTGTAGGTTTCTCCGACGCGGCCGTGGGAGAGCACGGCGCGAATGGCGCGGCAGTGATCCTCGACGTAGAGCCAGTCGCGAACGTTTTCGCCGTCACCATACACCGGGAGCGGCTTGCCGGCGCACGCATTCAGGATCATGAGCGGGATCAGTTTTTCGGGAAACTGGTGGGGCCCGTAATTGTTGGAGCAGTTCGTGGTCAGTGCGGGCAGGCCGTAGGTATGGTGATAGGCGCGGACCAGATGATCGGAAGCCGCCTTGGACGCGGAGTACGGGCTGTTGGGAGCGTAAGGAGTGTTCTCGCTGAAGGCCGGGTCGTTGGGGCCGAGCGAACCGTAGACTTCATCGGTGGAAACGTGCAGGAAACGGAACGAGGCGCGATCGAGTTCCGGAAGCTCCGACCAGTAGGCGCGCGCTTCTTCGAGCAGGTTGAATGTGCCGTTGACGTTGGTGCGGACGAAATCATCAGGGCCGTGGATGGAGCGGTCAACGTGGCTCTCGGCGGCGAAATGAACGATGGCACGCGGTTGTTCGCTCCGCAGCAAGTTTCGCAATAGCTCGCGATCGACGATGTCGCCCTGCCCGAAGCAATAGCGCGGGTGGGCCTCGACGGCGCGCAGGTTGTTGAGATTGCCCGCGTATGTCAGCTTATCGAGATTCAGGACGCGCGCGCGTTCCGAGGCAATCCATTGGAGAATGAAGTTCGAGCCAATGAAGCCAGCGCCGCCGGTGACGAGGATGAGGTCTTCCATGTTGGGTAGACGGCATCGTGCAAGACGCCGCATTCCGATTCTAATCATAATCACAGCCGGGCGCGAAGTCGTGCCCAGCTTCGGTGGCGGGTATCCAGATCAGGCGGGTACGGGTTAGGGTCTGGTTGGGGCCAGACGGCCAGGGCTTGATCCAGCGGCGCTACCGGACTGCAGAACTGCGGACCTGGATCTGCTCACTCGGCACGCGCTCGCTCGAGCTCCAGCCCAGCACGTTGTAATAGGCGTTTTCGATAGAGCGGGCGATTGTGGGCCAGAGATACTGGCCCTGGATCCGCTCGCGTTCCCGGGTTGCGGATTGACGGCGAAGTTCGGGATTGTGGATGAGCAAGTCGAGCATACGCTCCAGATCTGCCTGGTCGCCGCGATGGAAGGTGAAGCCGGCGCCATCGACCACTTCATTATTTTCCGGAATGTCGCTGGTCAGCACGCAGACACCGGCCGCCATGGCATCGAGAAGTGCCAGGGACAAGCCCTCAAGTTCCGACGGAAGCACGAACAGAGCGGCATGGGAGAGAAGCTCTTCGAGATCGCTTCCCGAGACCCAGGGAAGGAAACGGATCTGGTCGGATTCGTGGCGGCGCAAGCTCTCGGCGTAGGCATCGGAGTGACTCGATCCTCCGGCCAGTACCAGTTTCATGCCGGTGTGGAGGTTTTCGAAAGCATTGATCAGCAGATGGCAGTTTTTTTCCGGCGAAAACCTGCCTAAGAAAAGGACGTAGTTGTCCGCGAGGAGATCCCACTCGATCAATTTACGGGGGAGTCGCCAGGGCGCCACCGTGGCTCCGTTCGGGACGTAGATGGTATCGCGCTTGTACTGTTGGCGGTAGTGCTGCTGCAGGGTGCGCGAGACGACCATGGTGGCATCGGGCGAGGAAACGGCAGCCGCTTCTCCCCAGCGCAGCACGCGCGACGCGATCCGGCCCCACTTGCCGCGCTGCCAGTCGAGACCCTGCACGGTGACGACGGTCTTCTTACCGGCTAGCCGCGGAAGAAAAGAAAACAACGCCGGTCCCAGGCAGTGGTAATGGATGACATCGTAGTCCGACGTCATGGCATGCGCTGTGCTCAACAGAGTGTGGACGACAGTTTCCAGATGCTTGGAGCGGATGGTCGGCAACCGTCGCACGCGCATGCCGTTGTGCGTGTCCATGGGAGGAGTGAAATAGCTGCGGCAATATACGGTGACTTCGTGCCCCAGGCGGGCCAGTTCGTGGCCCGCCTGCTCGTAATAGGATTCGATGCCGCTGTACTTGGAGACCACGCCGCGACCCCCGATGAACGCGACACGGACGCTGCGGCGCGGGCGAGGGGGCTGCGGTGCGGCGGGGAAGGACAGAAGCTTTTTGGCGGATGTGAGCCGGTAATAGAGTTCGAGTAGCTTCTCCATGTGTTGATCGGGGTCGTGGTTTGCTTTCACGCGACTGCGAGCTGCGGCGCCCATCTTCTCGATCAGATCGGGGCGGTCAAACAGAAATCCGATGGAATGAGCGAGCTGTTCGCGGTCCCCGTCGGAATAAAGGAGGCCGGTGACGCCATGTTGGACGAGTTCGCGGCGCGAACCCAGATCGGAGGCGATGACGGGCCGTCCCCAGGCATAGGACTCCAGAATGGATTTCCCCAAGGTCTCGTAGGCATGGGACGGAAACACGGAGAAGCTGCAACCGGCGATGAGTTTCTGGAGTTCCTTGCCATGGATCATGCCCGCGAACAGGACTTGGTTCAAGTTCAATTCTCGCGCCAGCGCCTCGAGGCGGGGACGCTCCGGACCGTCTCCTGCGATAACGAGAGGAATGTGTGGCAGCCGCATCATGGCGCGCAAGAGTTCATAGACGCCTTTCTCTGGAGAGAGCCGGCCGAAGTAGAGCAGGTACCCTTCGTAGGAGCTGAGTTGCTCGTCGCCGGGCAGAGCCTGGAAGTGGGGCAGGACTTCGATGCGTTGCGCAGGGAAGCCGCTGGCGATCAACTTGTTGCGCACGAAATCGCTAGGAGCCAGGAACATGTCCACGCAGCGTTCGTAAGTTCGCAACCATTTGTGCAGGTATGCTTCGGCGGCAAGAACCACCGCGCTGGAACGCGGGCCGGTATAGCAACCCTTCGTGGCGGCGTGGTGGAAAGCGCCGTGACTGCAGAGTTCGCAGGGGCGGGCATCGGCGACAAAATTGTAGGTTGGGCACAAAATCTTGAAATCGTTCAGGTGGTAGAGCACGGGGATCCCCTGGTGCTTCAGTTCCCAAAGAATCGAGGGCGACAAGTGGTGGTAGATTCCGCGAACGTGCGCCAGATCGGGTGAAAAATCAGCCAGACAACTGCGCATGGCGCGCCGGGCCGATGGTGAATAGAGGGTGTGCGCCGCCATCTTAACCTTCTTCAGGAAGCCGGCGTTTGGATCCTTGAAGTCAAGATGCGGAATGCGATAACTGCGGCCGGTGAAAGCGGAAGTATGGCCGTGGTCCATGCTGAACAGAGCGGTTTCAATGGCCACGCCCATCCATCCGGTGGATGAGGTCGAAGAGGTACGCTTCAGTGCCGCTAAACGGATAGTCGTATTTGTTGCAATACAGGATGCGCATGGTCACCCTCCGATTGGGAAATGCGGGCCAGGAATTGCTCCGCAAAAGCGCGCAGATTTCGCTGGCGATTATAGGAAGCGGCGATGCTGGCCGCGGCCGCGCGCTGGATTCCGGCCAGGGAAGCTTTGTGGCCCTGAATCCAGCTGACGGCGCTGACGAAATCGGGCAAAGAGCCAGGTTGGTAAAGAAATCCAGTGCGCTGGTGCTCGACCAGTTCGGGAATCCCGGTGATGGCAGGAGCCAGCACGAGTTTTTCGTGAGCCATGGCCTCCATGAGGACCACCGGGATTCCTTCGCTCTTGCTGGTCATGACGACCAGGTCGGCGTAGCGGTAGTAGCTGGGAAGGTCGGTGCGAGGCACGTGACCGATCAGATAAACACGCCCTTGGAGCCCCAACGCCATAATCTGGCTTTCGAGAGCCGGGCGCTCCGGTCCCTCGCCGACGATCCAGCAGAGGAAGTCGAGACCTTGGTCGCGAAGCGCGGCGCAGGCCTGGATGAGAAAGCGATAGTCCTTCACTCGATGCAGGCGTCCGACGGAGAGGAGACAGAACCGCCGGTGGTCTGCCTCGGCTGCGCTGGCGGGTGTGGGCCAGGAAAGCACGCGATCAACCCCAAGACGTTGCACGATGACTTTCTCCGAGGGCGTGGAAGGGTAGTTGCGGAGAATGTACTGTCGGTTGAAGTCGGAGATCGTTACACAGAACTGGCAAGCACGCAGCTTGGGCGAGAGCAGATCCGCGCGTTGCAGCAGATCGGAGCCGTGCAGAGTGAAGCTGAAGCCGATTCCGAGCAGACGGGCAGCGGCTAAGGCCACCCATGAGGCGAAGTATCCGTGATGAGCGTGGATGTGCTCGACATCGAGTGGCGCCAGTTCTTCTGCCAGTGCGGCGCCCATCACCGTGTGGCCTAGCGCGCGAATGCGGCGGCCCGGGGAAACTCCGCGCTCCCGCAGCAGGGGCCGCAACAACTGCCAGAGGTTGTGACGATCGGAGGCGAGCCGGCGCACTGCCCGTACAAGCTCATCGTCGGAGAGCGGCTGAAAAAAGCGCGTCTCTTTCCAGAAAGCGCGCTCCTCCATGCTGAGATCCTCCGGCGAGACGCGTTTGCCGCTGCAGCAGATCACTTGCGCCCCGCGGCGGCGCAGTTCTGTGATTTCATCGATCACGTAAGGTTCGAGGGGCGAAGGAAACTCATTGGCGATGTAGGCGATGGTGGTCATACGATGGACTCCTCGGACGCGCAGAGCATCCCGGCAACGGTGAACATGAGTCCAATGACAAACTGGTACGCCATGTCGACGAAGAAGGCGTTGAAGAGATAAACGCTGAGCAAGATTGGCCAGACCTTGCGCAGGGAAGCGACGGGGCCCGACTCACCGGGCGGACGGTGCCACGAGACCCGGAAGAGGTTGAAGAAAAGAATGCCGTACAGGGCCAACCCCGGCGCACCGAATTCAACCAGCAAGGCGAGGTAGGTGTTGTGCACGTAGAAGGTGCGGAGATGATAGCCCTCCATGCGACGGGCAAGCTCGGCATACATACCACCGGCAGCCCAACCGGTGAACGGCCGCTCCCGGAACATCGCCCAGCCGGCGTCGTACACGGCCAGGCGCGCCTCCACCGGACCGCGTTCTCCGGTGCGGTCCCAAAGAGCAGTCTTCAGCGAATGGTTGCTGAGGCCGATTGCCAGGCCAACCATCAGCCCCGCAACAGTCAACAAGGTGCACCCCGCTTGCAGACGGCGTTCGACCAGACGGAATCCGAGAACGATGGTGGAGACGGCGAACGAGATCCAAACGGCGCGCGTCATGGTGGCGAGCACGGCCAGGGGCAGAACCAGCCACAGCAGCCAGACTACGGCTCGGCGCTTTTGCAGAAGCGCAATGACAAGAATCCCAAGGATGTTTAATGAAACGCCATTGGCCACCGCCTGGAGAAATGGGCCGCGAGCGCGGTCCACATGAAAACCAAGGCTTTCGTCAAGAATGAAACGCGGAAAGATGAGCGAGCGGGCGTCCGCGAGGAAGGCAACGGCAATGAACACGAGGTAGGCGAGCGCAAAGATCGCGAAGATTTCGAAGTGTCTTCGTTGCGATGCGCCTCGAAAGATCAGCGCAGCGAGGTGAAACAGCGCAAAGGGGACAATGTACTTGCTGGCGATAATGCTCCAGGTTTGTGCGTCGAACGGTTCCCGAAGCGCGCGGAACACGGCGAGCGCCGTGAGACTGAGCATAGGCAAACTGAGTCCAGCAAAGAACGGGACCTTTTCGCGGAGCGCCATAGTACGCAGAGCAACGAAGAAGACCAGGATGCCGAACGCGATTCGGTCGGCGTAAAAAGAAAAAAGGTCTGGGGGACGAAACAGGAAAACGGTCATCGCGGCCACGTAAAGGATCGAGGGAAAAGCCAATCCCAGGTGAAGGGGGCGAAGCAGCAGACCGGCAGCGCGCCAAAGCGGGTTGTCGTCACTGTCCCGGGTTAAAGCTAGGGCGCGGCTGCTCATGGCGAGAGTCAGGCTCCTTCCGGCGCGAACAGCACGCGAACTGTGCTGGCGAGGATGCGCAGGTCCAGGCGCAGACTCCAGTTCTCGATGTAGGTGAGATCAAGGTGCATGTTGAGTTCGAACGACGGACAGTCGCGCGCCGTAATCTGCCACAGACCCGTGATGCCGGGTTTTACGTCAAGGCGCCGGAACTGGTGAAGTTCGTAATGGTTGACTTCGTCGATCGGATGAGGCCGCGGTCCAACCAGGCTCATCTCCCCGCGCAGCACGTTCCAGAGCTGAGGCAGTTCGTCGAGGCTGTAGCGGCGAATGATACGGCCGATGCGGGTGATTCTGGGGTCGTCGTCGATTTTGAAGATCGGGCCTTGTCTCTGGTTGTGAGCGCGCAAGTCTTCCTTGAGGTGTTCGGCGTCGGTCACCATGGAGCGAAACTTGTAGCAACGGAAGCGGCGGCCTTTGGCGCCGGTACGTTCCGCCGAGTAGATGGCCGGACCGGGCGAGTCCAGCCGGATAAGCAGGGCCACGATCGCCATTAGAGGACCGGCCAACACCAGACCGAACGTCGCACCGGTGACATCCAGCAAACGCTTCAGAAACAAAGCGGCGCTCGGTAATGGCTCGCGATGAAGCATGATGACCGGCACTTCTCCGATGCGATCGATGCCTGAGTCGGGCCACGGACCCGGGGGCAGATCGGGTACGGCACGAATGTCCAGGTGGTTACGGAACGCGACCTCGGCAGCTTTACGCGTCTGGTCGGGTTGACCGGGGAGAGCGAGGATGACCTCATCGATGAATTCGGCTCGAGCGAGCCAGTCCAGGTCTGCGATTCGCCCCGATACCGCCGGGGAGAGAGGCAGGTCGTCATCCACGAAGCCGCAGACGGTTGCACGGCGGAGAGGATCATTGCGCAGTGCGCGGGCGATGGAGCGAGCGACCGGCCCCCCGCCAATGATGAGGATCTTGCGCGATTCTGTTTCGCGGCGCCGCCGCTTCCATACAAACTGCCTCAACCGGCGCCACAGCACGAGGCCGGCCAGGCTGCTGGCAAATATTCTGGAGGCGGCGAGAGGACGTATTCCGTCCCAAGCAGCGATGAAGACCAGCCCGATCGCGAACAGGGTTGCCCTCGCCAGGGTTGGGACGATTCCGGCGGGAGACGGATCCCCGGCGCGTTTGTAGAGCCCCTCACCGAAGCCGAAGAGCGTTACCAGAGCAGCAAAAATAGGCAGATAAGCCCACGGTAGGCCCCAAGCGGGAGAGAACAGCGATGACGCGCCGCACACGACCACGAGAACGATCAAATCGGCTGCCACCAATTCACAAAGCGTGAATCGATCAACGGTAGTTTGCGGCAGGAGTAGTTGAGTTAGCGTTCGCGCCTGAGTGCGTCTCGTGGTGGTTTCGTCAATCGCGTTGACAGGACGTGTGGAGGTGGCGTTGGCCGTCGGCGCGAACCTGGAAGGCGGTTTTGCAGAAGTCCCAAGAATCATGCGGGCATACTGCGAGGGGCAATCTTTGGGTACGGTGTCCCATAGTCGATTTGTGGTCAATTCGCTCATAGGATTCACAAACTCCGGTATAGGCCTTGCGGCACAGGAAAACGACGTTCCGCGAGGACGGTTCCGAGCAGAGGAACTTGCGCCTTGCTCAGCTGATCCTTGATTTGAGCGGCGACGAGGCGTCTTGTTTTGTTGGCGGTCAGCACCAGCACGAGGCCGTCGCAGGCCTGGCCAATGCTCGCCGTGAGCCAGGAGACCGGAGCGCACCACAGAATGGAAAAGTCGAACTCCGTCGTGAGTTCGCGGAGCCGCGCTAAGTTCTGGTCGGTGATCCGCTTGCCGCAGGCTTGCGGCAGCCAGCTCTGGCGAGGAACCATACAGAGACGTGGTCCGATCGGCCAGGTAGCCTCCGCGCGGTGGGGGGGCGGAATCTGCAGTTGATTCTGCAGAAGGACCGAGTCCGGGTGGGCGTCGATCAGCCCGACGTCGTACCTGTTTTCTTCCGCCAGAGCTCTGGCCGCCTTGAGGCATAGTGTCGCAGTCTCAGTTGACGGTTCGACCGCGGCAAATCCGACGTGCCGCACCGGCTTCGATTCATGCCGGAAGAAAAGTTGCTGAACCAGCGCATGGATCTGATCATCGTGAACCGAGGCTGTCGGAGAAACTGCTTTGCGCCGGACTTGCTCGCGAATCGGAGTTACGCGCGGCTGCTCAGCGGCAGATGGTGTTTCGGCAAGAAGCTCACGGAGAGTGTTCACTGGACCACCACCTTGGGCCGGCCGATCCGAGAAATAAAAGGACGCAGAACCCCGGGCTCAGGCGCCGGCAGCCAGGCCAGCACCGGTACTTCCAGTAGGCCGTAAGCTTCGTCGGGCGTGCGAATCGTCGGGTCAAAGTACTCCGTCGTAAAGGCGATGCCGACGCTGAACGCCATGGCCAGTCCAAAAGCGAGCAGGAAATAAAGGAGCAAGGAGTGCACGGCTAGGGCCGGGGCTACGGGTGGCTCCACGATGGCCACATTAAGGATGCGACGCTCGTCGAGCGCGTCGCCGATGCGCGCTTCCTCGCGCTTGCGAAGGCAGAGCAGGTAGTTGTCTTCCTCAGCCTTGGCGGCGCGCATCAGATCCTGTTGATCCACGGAGTCGGATTGCATCTGCTGGGCAAATGTGCGCAGGGATGCGACCTGGGTGGAAGCGTCGGATTGCCGTGCCCGCAGGCCGTCCCACTGCACCTTGGCCTTCTCCATTTCCATGCGGGCCCACTCATAGTTCGGATCCTTGTCGGTGGTTTCGTCGCGTACCGGGGTGAGCGCTTCGGCGGCAATCGACGCGCGAGTTTCCGCGATTTCCTGTTCAACTTCTTGCACCAGCCGGTAGGACGGTTCAAAGCGGCTGAGAAGCTCGGTGCGCTTGAGCAGGAGCTCCAGCAGGTGCGTTTTCATTTTTTCGAGAACCTCCGGATTATCGGCCCAGCGCTTGAGGGTGACCGACCGAGAAGGAAACGACTTGAGCTGTTCGCGCAGCGACGAAATCCGGCGCTCGGTCTCGACACGATCCTGGTCGATCTGGCGGTACGCCGCGTCCGCTTCGCCTAGCTTCTGCAGCGCGATATCGCGTTCCAGCGCCGCCGAAACCACGCCCCGAGCACGAGTAAAGTGCACGAGTTCGGCTTCGGACTGATGCAGTCTCTTTTCGTATTCCGCCGTTTGCTGGTCGAAAAACTGGATCTCCCCCGGGGGCCGCTGGAGATTCGTGTGCTTATGCACGTAGAGGGTAGAAAGCGCTGAGAGAACGCGAGCGGCTCGTTCCGGACTGGTGTCCTTGTAGCTGACTTGGATAAGGTTCGACTTTTTCAGAGCTTCGACATCCAAGCGGCGCGCCAGCTTGCGAACGGCATGTTCGATCTCGGCTGGGCGCTCGGAGTCCGGTGTGTCTGCTGGAACAAGTCCCGCCATCTGCACAACTTGCTTCAGGAGATCTTCGTCGCGCAGGAGTTCGACTTCGGAATTGAGTTCTTCCTCAGTAATGTCGGGACGAGTGAAATCCATGGCGCTGGGGGGCTGGGAAGAGACGATGGGGTCAAAGCGGCCCCGCCGCAGCAGAACCTTGAAGTGCGACTCATATCGCGCCGAGAAGACGACGAAGAGCATCGTCGCCACCAATACGAACCCAAAAGAAACGGCTACGAGTCGCGGACGCCGGAACAGCGTGGCCGCAAGCTCGCGGGGCGTGGGGGAGATAGGGGTGTGCGAGTTTCCTTTCAATTCCGCGGACATGGATCGTACAGCAAAGCCGATCACACCCGGCGGGCTTTATGGGAACTCGCCAGATTTTGGAGACGCAATCAGTGAATGCTGCTACTCCTTTCCGCTAAAACTGCAATGGGTTCATGTACCAGCTCATGGAGTTGGTCGGAACATACTTGCGTATCTTTGATATCCGGCTTTGTGGCACAAAGATAAAGTCGCCGGGCTGAAGGTGAAGATCTTCGCGAAGATCGCGAGAATCCAACATCTTCTTTAGGTCAATCACGTGGGATTCGGCTACGTACGCGGAAATCCGGCGAAACAGAACGACCTGCGAATGACGGGCCTGCTGCGTGAAGCCGCTGGCAATCGCCACGGCTTCATTTGTGCACGTTTCACGCCAAAGGTTGCCTAATGAAAAAATATAGTTGGCAATCAACGTGCGGCTCGTGCTTGGGGGCGGGCGGTCGGCCTTTCCGAGGCAGGAGGGCTAAGCGCCCTCTAGGGGTAATATGCCCCTCATATATGGTGGTTGGTATCCGCACCCCCTAAGTCGTTGAGAGTAGGTGGAAGTTGCTGACAACACAAGAGTGAGGGCGGATGCAAGACTTGCCACAAATCGATGGATCGCGGCCCCGCTGCGGAGCCGGGTGAATATCAGTGTCTCTCTCTCTCTAATAGGGAGACAGCCGCAAACTATTGAGAGTAGGTGGAAGTTGTTGATAACTCAATCCAGCAGCGCAATCGCCCGGTCTAGTTGCTCATCATCCGGATGCGAGTATCTAGCCGTCAGAGCGATATTGGAATGACCGGCGAGCCGTTGCAGAACGAAGGGACTCACACCGGCATTGCCAAGGCGCGTCAGATAGGAATGCCTGAGCGAGTGTAGGACGCAATCCGAGGGCAGCCCCAATTCTTTCCGGATCGCGGTGAAGGGATGGTTAGCCCACGGTTGGTTAATAGCCCGGCCATGCCGATGGAACACCGGCCCCGAACCGCGGCGAATGCTTTCCAGCACATCTGAGGCTCGCTTTGTAACCGGCACCCTTCGCCGTGCGTACTTCGTTTTTCCCTTCCGGACATGAACTGCGACAGGCGGGGTTCCTTCAATATCCGCCCACGTTAGCGAGCAGGCTTCACCGATTCTGAGCCCGGTGTCGAAGAGAATCGCCCACAAAGCCCGGTGCATTTCCGTCTGTGCCCTGTCTAAGAACTGTTGCAGCACCGCTTCGCTGAGAACGTATTCCCGTTGGTGTTCCTGCCCTGTCGGTATCCGAATCTTCGGCACTTTGCGAATGAGCCCCCATTCTTGCGCCAACCTCAAAGCACGCCGGAGAGTTCTTAGCCGTGCGTTGACGGTAGAAATCTTCACCGGCTGCGATCTCCGGAAAGCTTCAATTAGCTCATCGTCAATTCTATCGAGGGTACATTCCGCCAAGGGCCCATAGTCAAGAAGACTCTTGAACCTAGAGATGTATGCGGTGTAAGATGAGGGCCGGACTTTCCCTGGTTGGTAGTTCAGAAACCTTGTTGCGAACGCGGATAGGGTCGGGGGCTTCAGCAGACCGTGTTCCCCCCGCAAGTGATCCGCACGCCATAAGGCTTCAAATGCCTGCGCCTCAGCTTTGTTGCGGGTCTTCAAGGATTGCACGGTGACTTCACCGTCAATCATTACCCTGCTCCACCAAATATTTCCCCTTTTGAAAAGAGACATGCTCCGTTATATACACTTTTCGCCGGAGAGTGTCAAATATCACCGGAAATCGCAGGAAATAGCGGACTTGGAAAGTACTGTCCACCGCGGTACAGGGCACGTTCCAGCCATCGGAAAGGTGATGAAATGAGCAACTGGGCCGCCAGGGCTGGGTTTCCGGCCCCCGGGCGCACGCCGGGTGGGAGAGTCCTGATGCGAAAGTCGTGCACAAGAGTAGCCCTGCGAAAGTAGATATGGAGCGCGGAATTCATCACCAACAGGGTGTGACGAAGCCTACATCCGGTCCCTGCGTGTTTGGGCATGATGGTAGCGTGAAAACCATGCACTCCGCGAAGCAGTCCACGGGAATCGCGCCGGTCGAGACCGAAGTAGTGCAAGTCCTGGTCGCCGATTCGGGTCCCATTCAGTCTCAACTCTTAACGCGGGCCCTGAAAAGTCGGCGGGACTTTCAGGTTTCCGCGGTCGCTTTAGAGACGTCTGCTCTCCACGACTTCATGCAGTCGAATCACGTCGACGTGGTCTTGATTGCGGGGAACCACCTGGCCGATTGTAGCCTGCTGCGTTGGTTGCGAGTTTCGTATCCGAAGGTCGCTCCGGTGCTGCTGGTCGAGAGCGATGACCGCGAACAGGTGGTGAATGCCTTGCGCGCCGGCGCGAGGGGCATTTTCCTTTTTGCCCACACTCCTTTTCCCATGCTCTGCAAGTGCATTCATTGCGTTTTCCGGGGAGAGGTTTGGATCAACCGCCGGCAGATGAATTACGCGGTGGATGCTTTATCGGAGGTGCCCACTCTGCGTGTCTTCAACTCACATGGGGGGTCTTTGTTGACGCCTCGCGAGGAGCAGGTAGTCGCGCTCGTAGCCGACGGCTTGAC
>JBEKAF010000060.1:0-24311 GCA_050018355.1 Terriglobales bacterium
CCAACTGGCCGAATTGGCGGACTGGGGACTGGATGCGGTGACGCAATGCAGCCACCTCTTTCATTGACAAGCGACACATCAAGAGGAACCTCGGCACCTCACTCAGCCTTGTGATTTCACTCACTGATAGTTTGAGTTCAGTGTGCTCTAGTGTGCTCTATTGTTGGCGATGCCCTATCAGGTTGCGGAAAAACTCGATTTGAAGGAGACGCAGTACCACGAAACTCTCTTGTTTCCACAGCACAACCTGATAAGAAGAAGGCATGCGAGGAAACGACGAGCAGCAGTTGGATGTGTTCAGCTACGTAAGCCCAGAGCAGCGAGTACCCCAAGACCACCCCTTGCGTCCGCTTCGTGTCATGACCGATGAGGCATTAAAGGAACTGCAACCACGGTTCCACAAGCTGTGCGCCAAAACCGGGCGACCGTCGATCGCGCCGGAGAAGTTGTTGCGAGCGCTCCTGCTGCAAGCGCTGTATTCGGTGCGCAGCGAACGGCTGTTGATGGAACAGCTCGACTATAACCTGCTGTTCCGCTGGTTCGTGGGCTTGAACATGGATGACGCCATCTGGGATGTGACCGTGTTCACTAAGAACCGCGAGCGCTTGCTCGATGGCAACATTGCCGAAGCCTTCTTCCAAGCCGTACTGCAGCAGGCACGGGAGCGGAGTCTGCTTTCGGACGAACACTTCACCGTGGATGGAACGCTGCTGGAAGCGTGGGCGAGTTTGAAAAGTTTTCAGCGCAAGGATGCGAAACACGCCGTTCCGCCGGACGCTGCTGGCAATGCGACGGTAGATTATCGGGGAGAAGCGGTCCAACGAGACGCACCAATCGAAGACGGACCCGGATGCGAAGATGGCACGCAAAGGCAAGGGCAAGGAAGCCAAGCTGAGTTACAACGGCGTTGTCATTTGTTCTCATTCCCGCCCGTAAGCGACAATTACGCGGTTCCGTACGGCGCGGCTGAAAGCCGCGCCCTTTCAAAGCCGTTTATGAGACCAGTTTTAGGTCGGACACTGATTGAGGACTATCCCCATCCTTCCCGACCTGCTAGAAAATAATGGTGCCGAAGCATCGAACAGCCGTACCTCTCGTCGGTCTCTTGCTGTTCCTCAGCACTCTGGCACTTTACTACCCTGCGCTGCAGAACGGATTCGTCAACTACGACGATTCCGCCTATGTGACTTCGAATTTCCATGTTCAGCAGGAGCTGACCTCACGCAACCTGGCGTGGGCTTTTACTTCGACGGCAGAAGCCAGTTGGCACCCGCTGACGTGGATTTCGCACATGCTCGATGCGCAGTTGTTCGGGTTGGGGCCGGCGGGACATCACGGGCAGAGTGTCCTCTGGCACGCCGTTAACGTGGTGTTGCTGTTCCTGCTGCTGGCGAAGGCGACCGGATTCGTGGGGCGCAGCGCCCTGGTGGCGGGGTTGTTTGCCGTCCATCCGCTGAACGTGGAGTCGGTGGCGTGGGTGGCGGAGCGCAAAACCGTCCTCAGCACTTTCTTCTTGCTGCTGGCTCTTGGCGCCTATGGCTGGTACGTGAAGAGGCCGCGGGCAAGCCGTTATCTGCTGGTCGCGCTGCTGTTCGCACTTGGGCTGATGGCGAAGCCCATGGTGATCACGCTCCCGTTTGCGCTGCTGCTCGTTGACTTCTGGCCGCTGCAGCGGTTTCCGGCGGCGCCAATTTCCAAGCTGGCGCTCGAAAAAATTCCTCTGCTGGCGCTGTCAGCGGCCAGCGCGGCGATCACGCTCTACGCGCAGCGCACGGGTGGCGCCGTCGGCTCGACTGAGCTTTTGCCGATGGCGATGCGGGTCAAAAATGCTATTTACTCCTATCTCATTTATGTGGAGAAGGCGGTACGGCCGTCGGGGCTGGCGGTGTTTTATCCTCATCCCGAGGGCTCGCTCGCGCTCTGGAAAGTGCTGGGCGCCTCGGCGGTGCTGGCTGCGGTCACGGGATTGTTCTGGCATTTCCGTGAACGCCGCTATCTGCTGGTGGGCTGGTTTTGGTTTCTGGGAACGCTGGCGCCGGTGATCGGCATCGTCCAGGTCGGGCGCCAGGCATGGGCGGACCGGTACGCATATCTTCCTCTTTGGGGATTGTTCGTGATTGGCGTCTGGCTGGCTTCTGAAGGCGCCGCGCGAATTTCGCTAAGTCGGGCAGCGCAGGTTGCCATTGCGTTGGCCGTGCTGCTGGGCTATTCCGTAATGGCGCACATCCAGATTGGATACTGGCGAAACAGTTACAGCCTGTTTGCCCATGCGATTCAAGTGACGGACGCGAATCCGATCGCCGAAGGAAATCTGGGATCGGCATTGACGGAAATGCGACGCCCGGACCTGGCCATATCCCACCTGGAGCGCGCCATTCGGTTGATGCCCACATTCTCGACCGCGCACTACAACCTGGGCACACTGCTGCATCGGCAGAATGAACTGGATCGGGCGCTGCGCGAATATCAGCTCGTGCTGAAGTACGGATCGGACGAGCGGGAAGCCGCGCAGACGCACAACAATCTGGGCGTGCTGTTCAATCAACTCGGGCGGCGGGATGACGCGGTAGCGGAGTTCACGCAGGCCATTGCGCTGAACCCATTTGAGCAGAATAGTTTGGTCGGCCGGGGCATGATCGAGCACGAAGAGGGCAAACTCGACGCCGCTTTGCAGGATTTTGCGCGGGCAGCACAAGTTGCGCCCTCGCCGCTGGCCTTCTACTGGCAAGGTCGTGTTCTGGAAGATAAGGGACAACTCTCAGCCGCTGCCGAGGCCTATCGAACCGCCCTGAAGCTGGCGCCCGACTTCGGGGACACGCAGGTGAGATTGGGAAACGTTGAGAAAGCGGGCAAGTGAGGTCCAGAAACCCACGTCAGAAGCCCAGCGCCTGACCCTACTTCTTCCCGTTCTCGTGATTTCCCGCTGTCTTCCCCGACGCAAATAGCCTCCTCACCTGCTTGTCCGTGACCAATCCGCCTCGGTCTGCAAACACCGGAACCAGCTTGGCTTAGTTGTCGTGGGCCGTGCCTAGACCCCTCCGTTCGCCTCAACATAACTCTCCACTTTACTTCTCGAAGAGAACGTTTGGAGTGGACCCCAATTTTGAGACAACCAGTTAAGCCCTAAAATGCAGCGAAAGGGGAAACTGGATGAGATTTCGAAGGAAGTTCACCAGGGAGTTCAAGCTGGATGCGGTGCAACGATTGCGGGCGGGAGAGCCGGCGGGCTTGGTGGTGCACCAGTCTGGAAGTGAGCCGCGATGTAGATAAGATTGGGGAGCGGGCGTTTCCCGGCGTGGGGCAGAAACGGGCGGAGGAGACGCGGATCGCGGAATTGGAACGTAAGATCGGGCAGCAGGTCCTGGAGATCGATTTCTTGAAGCGAGCCTTGCAGCATGTGGAACAACAGCGCCAGCTGCGGGCCGCGAGTGGCGGCGCACCGTTTACCAACAAGTCGAGCGCGAAGTGAACGCCGGAACTCAACTCGCCATTCGCCGGATGTGTGCGCTGACGGGAGTCAGCCGGGCGGGGTTTTACCGGCGCGGAGTCCGGTTCCGGTCTGCGCCCGTGGAATTCCGCGATCAAGTGCAGCGCGTGGCGCTGGAGTGGCCGACCTACGGCAGCCGGCGGATCAGCGGAGTTGCGCCGTTGCGGCCTGCCCGTCAATCGCAAACGGGTGCAGCGGGTGATGCGGGAAGACAACCTGCTCGGTTTGCGGCAGCGTAAGTTTGTGGCAACCACCGACTCCGCCCACGCGATGAGGGCACGATCTCACGACCGTGCCCCCGCTCATCGCCGTGGATGAGTCTCCAGCTGGTTATTCCTGGCAGGGTGCTCTCCAGCAGAGCCCGCTTCCGCTTCACCAGCCGGAGCTATACTGCCAACTATCAACCTCGCCCTACAATGCTTCGGCAGCGAACGGCGAAATCGCGTCCGATTGGGGCGACGGCCTGGTCCGCGGTCGAAGGGCGCGAGTACGACGACGTGGCGGAAAAAGATGCGGCGAAGAAAAAAGATGTGGCGGAGGTAAGCGATGCCGAGCTCGCGCCGGACTCGATGTTGATGTACCTGTACGAGACCCGGAAGACGCATGAGCCGGGGTTTCGGGACGAGAGGATCGAGAATGCGTTGGCGCGCCAGAAAAGAATAGTCGACAACTGAACGGCGGGCGACGAGCGGAGAACGGTCGGTCGCGCCACAAAAGTTCGGCCTTGAGCCTCCAGGCAACTTGTGTTCTCATTAGGCAACGACGTGCCCGTGGGGGGCTCGTCTGCGCGCCTTAACTTCAACCCTCAACCGCATCCTCGAGGAGAAGAATTATGAGCAAAGTCCACTACATTCCCAAGGGATACAATTCGGTTACGCCGTACCTCATCATCAAGGGTGCCGCGAAAGCGATCGACTACTACAAGAATGTTTTCGGGGCAACTGAAGTCGTGCGCATGGCTGGTCCCGACGGCCGGGTCGGCCACGCCGAGCTGCAGATCGGCGACTCGCACATCATGCTGGCCGATGAATTTCCGGAGATGGGCCACCGCAGCGCCGAGAGCATCGGCGCGTCTCCGGTGAGTCTGCTCGTGTACATCCCCGATTGCGATAAAGTCGTCGCCAAGGCGGTCGCGGGAGGGGCGAAAGTCCTGAAGCCGGTCGAGGACCAGTTCTATGGAGATCGCTCAGGCTTCATCCAGGACCCGTTCGGACATCTCTGGGGCATCGCGACTCACATTGAAGACGTATCGCCCAAAGAGATGGAAGAACGAGCCAAGAAGGCGATGCAGGCAGCTTGAAAACGGCTCTTGGCTGTTGGCTCTTAGCTCTTGGCTCGACCGAAGCTAGATTTGGCTAACGGCTAAGAGCTAACGGCTAAGAGCCTAGCGATGGTATCCGCGTTTGCCGTAGGCACTCGTACAATTGCAACACAACCTTAGAAAGGACTCTCCCAATGCTCTCCGCTGGCAATCCCTTTCCGAATTTCTCTCTTCCCAACCAGGACGGCAAGATCACCAAGCTCTCCGATTTCGCCGGACACTGGCTCGTCGTTTACTTCTATCCGAAAGACGACACGCCCGGCTGCACCATCCAGGGCAAGTCGTTTACGGCGACCAAGGCTGATTTCGATGCTGCCGGGATCAAGGTCATTGGCGTGAGCGCCGACGATGTTGCCTCGCATAAGAACTTCTGCAACAAGTTCGCCTTTACCATCGACTTGCTCGCCGACACCGACTCCAGCCTGATGAAGTCGCTCGGCATCGGCCAGGCGGAACGGAAAGGGATGAAGTTCTGGGAGCGCTCCAGTTTCGTGGTTGATCCCAAGGGTGTGATCCGCAAGGTGTACGAAAAGGTGAACCCGGAAGGCCACGAGAAAGTGCTGCTCGACGACATCGGGAATCTACAGAAGAAGGCGGCCTGACGGACAGGGCAGACGCCGGCTGTCAGAGGCGGTGCCTCGTCGGAATTACCGTAGAGACGCGGCAAGCCGCGTCTCTACGATTCACGATCAGGACACCGCCTATTCCGCAAACGGGTCCGTGGCGTACTCCGATCCGCCGCTGCTTCTGCTACTGCTGTTGAATGGCCGGCGCAGCGTTCCAGCCAGTCCCTCCGCCATCACCGAGGGCAGGATGCGGTACAGCCGTGAGCGCAAATCGCGGTAGCCTTGAATTCCGGCAAAAAGGTCGCTCATCAGGTCGCGGAAGCTCGCGCTTTGCGCGGTTAGAGAAACCATCCGCTCCAGAACGCTGTCCCCGAAAATCTGGCCGCTGTAGAAACGCTGCGAGACGCGCGCCGCCAGCTTCAACTCGGCCAGCACCTCTTTTTCCAGGAGCAAGCGGTACTCGTCAGGTCGTCCGGCCAACAACGCGCCGGCGCACAACTCCGCGGATCGAAGCGCGTAGTAGAGGCCCTCTCCGGTAATCGGGTCGACCAGCCCCGCACTGTCGCCGATCATGGCCCAACCTTCCCCGCAGACTTCGAGCGTTTCGAAAGTCTGGGCGCGAAAGGACGGAAGACGGAAGAATGTGCGAATAAAAGCGGGCACCGTCCAAATGGAAGCCGTTCTCTTCGAGCCAATGTTCCAGTATGCGGCGCAACTCGGCGGTGGAGGTTTCACCCATCTTGCCCGCGATTCCGGCGGAAACATGATCCGCGCGAGGGAAGACCCAGATGTAGCCGGTGATCCCTTTCAGAAACTGAATCCGCATCAGAGAACTGCTGCCGGGGATGAAGTAGCCCGCAGTAACCATCAGATCGCTCGGGGCAATTGGCGAGAGGAACTGGGAGCGGAAGGGATTGCGCGCGCCCGCCGCCAGCATCAGGTAGGACGCTCGGTATTCACGCTGGGGCGTGACCAGTTGCCAGTCTCCGCCGGTTCGCGCAATCTGCGTGACGCGTTCCTGGTGTATATCAACGCGCACGTCGACGCCAGTGCCGGCGCGCCGGGCTCGCTCCAGCAACAATCCATTGAGCGCCAGGCGCGAGAAGATCGCGACCGGGTACTGCATGTGGAAGCGTACTCGCTGCCCTGACGGACTGATCAACTCGCAGTGTTCAACCGGATTGCTTTCGTTCCCAGCATCGGCCAGAAACGGATACTGCTGCAAAGCTTTGTGCGTGAGTCCGCCGCCGCAGGGCTTCTCCCACGCAAGCTTTTGGTCAAAGAGAAGGACGTCCCTGCCTCCCGCCGCCAGCAGCGCACCTGCCAGAGATCCCGCTGGACCGCCTCCGACAATCGCAATGGGGTGTTGCGTACGCATGTTCCGGTCGCGGATTTTGCCGCATAGAAAAAGAGCTCGCCAGCGGGCAGCAAAACTCCGGCGCCGCTCTTGCGAGCTCCCTCCGAGGCGGGGTTGGCCAGGACTTCCGCGAACCCGCGAGTTTCCCGGTTACTGCAGCCTGGTGGCGCCGTTCAATCCCTGATAGATGAACAATCCCGCAATGACCAGGATCATAGCCCCCGACAAGGCGCCGAGCACCTTGACGATCGGTGTGATCCTTCTCATCTTGGCTATAACTTCCGTTTGATCCTTGTGCATCTGGGATTCGGTTTCATGGAGGAAGATTGAATCGTCCTCGTGCATGGTGAGGGTGCTGCGATAGATCAGGAGGATAATAAGGATCCCCGTCAGAATACCCCACGCGACAAGCAGCCCGAACATAGGAGACATACGCCACCTCGGAGCTTAGATCGAGCCGATGCCCGAAGTTGCCATCTTAGGCCCCAGCGAAAACTCTCCTGCCGTCCGCTGGCGTCCGGGTACAGGCCCCTGCTGTGCACGATTATAGACCCGTTGGCAAGAGGGGCCGCGACTTCTTGTCTGCCCGAAGCATCTAAACAGCAGATGCAGGTAGAAGTACCGGCTTCCGAAAAGCCTTGCCGAGCCGGTGGCAACGTTTGTTATAATAAGCAATTACAAGGAGATGAACAAATGGCGACTACCACCGCACCCGAAGTGCAGCCCAAAACCGCGGCACCAGTCCTGACCCCCAGCGCGATTGCCAAGGTCAAAGAAATCATGGCCACGCAGACGCCGATCCCGGCGGGGTTGCGGCTGTCCGTGGTCGGCGGCGGTTGCTCCGGCTTTCAATACTCCATGGCCTTCGAGAACGGCGCCGGCATGATGGACAAGGTTTTCGACTTTGACGGTTTGAAGGTTTACGTGGACGCCACTTCCCTGATGTATCTTGGCGGAGCGCATGTCGATTACGTCGAGACCCTGGAAGGCGCCGGTTTCAAGTTCGAGAACCCGAACGTGAAGAGCACCTGCGGCTGCGGCTCCTCGTTTAACGTTTAAGCTTTAACGTTTAATGCTCAATGTTTAAGTGTCTCTGGTTTCACGTCAAGCCCCGCTTTCGATGCGGGGCTTTTCTGTTGCTGGGATTGTGGAATCTACTATTGGGGTGGCGTCTGTCCTGAGTTTTGCGGAGATTGCGTGGGAGGGCTTTGGGTTTGGCCGGAGTTCGGCGTGAGTCCTTGCCCCGGCGTACCACCAGCCAGTCCGGGAGCGGCGCCGTTTAGGTTCGGAGTGGGGAGACCAGGATTCACCGGCCCGGTTAGCGTGCCGCCGCGGTCGGCCAGCGGCAGGTAAATGAAGAGCCAGTCGTTGTAATGGTTCTTGTCGTAGAACACGCGAATGGTCTTCGCTTTGCTCGTGCTGGCGACCCCGAGGATCGGTCCTCCGCCGAACACCGGCCCGTTGAAGCCGGAGCCGGAATTGGAACCTGTATTGGAATTCGAAGAGGACGATCCCGAATTGCCCTGCGCATCCGAAGCATTGCCGGAAGATGGATTACCGGAATCGCCACTCGGTGGAGTCTGCAGACCACCCGTTTGTTGAAGTCCACCCGGTTGCGCTCCCAAGCCGCCAAGCCCGCCTTGCAGCCCGCCTAACCCTCCCTGCGCTCCGCCGAATCCGCCTTGTCCCTGCAGTCCACCTTGTCCCGGCATCAAACTCTGCCCAGGTGTTTGTCCCAATACCGGACCGACGTTTAAGTTGATGTCAGTCTGATGCAGGAATTTGAAGTCCCTCTCCTTGCCCGTGGCCCGGTCAATGTTGATCGGATCTGTATAGCGCTTGCGAATGAAACGGATGTTGTTGGTATTCTCCAGTTCCTCGATACGCATTGGATAACGCCCAAACTTCTTGTAGAAGTGTTGAATCGCGCGCATGTACGCCGTGCCCCGATGTCTCATCTCCTCTTCGCGGTCGCGGCGGATCTGCTGGCCTATCTGGGGCAGCACGGTGAGCAGCGCTATCGTGATGAGCGCAAGCGCTAGCACCAGCGTGATCAGCATGTAGCCGCGCGAGCGATTTTGTAATTTTGTAATTTTGTAATTTCGTAATTTCAACCCACCCTGCATAACCGCTCACTCGCCTTCAAATTACCAAATTACAGATTACAAAATTACAAAATCCAAATCAGCTGTGGCCTTCATCCTTGAGTTAACGGGAGGCTCTGCCGGTTGTTGTTGAGCACATCTTCCACCTCCACCGCGGTCGGCGAAATGTGCAAGACGCGATAGCGCCGGTCGACGATGTCGCCCTCAGCGGCGATAAAAACGTCTTCGCCCTGGGACAAAAACACCTTCTTCATCTCGCCGGGCCGGTTGGCAAAGCCAAAAAACTTGAGCGTGATTGGCGGCGGCTGCGGAATTGGCGGAGGCGTGTGAAGGCCGCCAATCTGTGTATCCGTGGTACCGTTTTTCTTAGGCGGTTCGATCGGCAAAGACCCCGCGACGAAAATATTTCTTCCGTTGCCCGCGTACTTGATTTCCTCGCTTTGGCTGAGCAGGTTCAGGTCAAGCGTAGGATCCAGCCGCGGCTCAACCATAGGCACAATTTTGCCTGAAGCCGTGCGTCGTACGCCGGGCCGGACCGCGGTCGAAGTCGAAGTCGTCCTCGGCGCCACCGGCGCCGCTTCCGGCAGCGAGGGCCAGAACTCGCGGCCCAGCAGGACCAGTGCGATCACACCCAACACTGCCAGCGCGATGACTTGCTTCCGGTTTTCGATTCCCAGTTTCACTCAGACACCCGACCGCAGATAACTGTGTATCGTGATTTCCAGCCGGACCTGTCCCGTGCTTTCGCCCGCGAGGTCCACGCTATCCACCGCAAAAAACAGCTTCGACCGTTCCAGCGTATTGATGAACCGCACCAGTTGCAGGTAGTCTCCGGAGAAGCTTCCTTCGATTTCGACCGGAATCACGCCGGAGCTTTCCGCTTCCTCTTGCTTGTAGTGCGCCTGCTGGATCCGGATCCCATTCTCCGACGCCAACTTCCCCAGTTCATTGGCCAGATCGGAATCCTTGGCGGCAAAGCGGTCCTTGCAAAACCCGCCGATCTGATCCTTCGCCAGCACGATCTTCTTGTCCATGCCGCGCAGCGGTTCCACCTCGCGCGTTTTCTTTTGCAATTCCACCGACAACTGGTGCAACTGCATCTGCCGCGAATCCGCCGAACCCACCAGCGGCGAGAACAGAACTGCCACCGCCACCACATCGGCAACCAGCATCGCCCCAATCGCAATTTTCAACTTGCGCCGCGAATTCCCCAAGTCCGGCATTACTTCCCGCTCCTGTCCGTCGAGTCAGGAACATAAATCGAGACCACCGAAGCGACTACGCCCGATCCAGCCTCCGTACTCAGCCCCTCCTGCACCAGTTGCGCTCCCTGAAAATGCGTGGAGCCTTCCATGCGATGGACCAGTTCCACGGCCGCGGCGCGCGTGTCGCCCGCCACCTTCATGTCCAGTTGCATCTGATTCTGTTCATTCAATTCCGGCCGCAGCGAGACCACATGCAGGTTCGGGGGCATGACCCGCTCCAGATCTTCGAACACGCGCGTCCACGAGAATGCCTTGCGTTGAATCAGTCCATTCAAGAACTGCGACTGGTCCCGCGTGCTGCGGTTGGCGGTCATGTCGAGGAAGGCCTGCGCCTTCGCCCGTTCCTTGTCGCGTTCCGCGATCTGTTCCTGCAGGCGCGCGATCTCGTGGCGATCCCGGCCGGCGTGGGTCCAGCCTTGTACCGCCAAGCCCAGCAGAACCAGGGTTAATATGCCCAGCAGCCCCACTCCCAATCCCCAGCGCGCCCAGAATTCACGGGCATCTTCATACGGCCGGGTCGCGAGATTGATATCCAGACGCATATTTGTGAAATCCAGAGTTTATAAAATCAAAGTTTATGAAATTAAAGCTCCCACTACTCCCGCCATGCGCCAGCGCGGAACCGTCCCTGTAGTGGACCCGATCTGCGATGCCGTTATCAGTTCCTCAACTTGCGCGCCGGACTGGTTCTTCAGCGCCGGCGCGGCGCCTCCCGCTTCCGGCAGGCCGGCCACATACACGCGCGCAATGTTCAGGTTGTAGGTGTCCTGGAAAAACACCACCGAGGGATAGACTTCCTCCGCCAGTTGATCGCCGGTGATAGTCACGCCCCGCACATTTTCGAGTGTCCGGAACAGCAGCAGTTGCTCCTGATCGAGAATCGCAATGCTGATCGTGCGCGCGTCCACCTTGACCACCAGGGTTGGCCGTTCCGCATCCGCGGCTCCAAGCGCCGCCAGCATCGACGGCATCACCATCCCCGGGTTGTAGCCCGCGTCGCGAAATGCCGATTCGTATTCCTCGAGGACCGTGTTCAGCACCACCGCTGCCACCACCTGCATACCTTTTGCCGTCGACTGGGCGTGATACGAGATGCGAGCATTGTCGGGATCGAAGGGCAGCGACTTCTTCAGCCGGAAGCGCACCACCGCTTCGGCTTCATCTCGCTTCGCTGGGAGCGTTTCGAAATCGAGAAACGCGACGCGCACCGAGCTATCGGGCAGAATCGCGATCACGTCGCGGGACCGCCCGCCGACGCCGCCCAGCGCACTTTCAATCGCTTGACGGACCGCCGCGCCGTCCCGCAGATTCGCTTCCATCAAATCGGGCACGACCGTGCCGGGCGCCAGTTCCCGCGCCGACGCCATCTCCACCATCCGCCCCGCATCGGCGGCGCGGCCCGCTAAGACGCGGTCCGCCGCGATTTCGCAGGCGAGCGTCGGACGGCGGGCGTGTTTGGAAGAACTCATCATTATTATTCACCTTTTATTGCCTGGCCGAATTTTTCTTGGACGGTGGAGCGCCGGACTTCCCCGTCCGGCAGGACGAGCGATATGCCATTCCCTCGATCCCCCTCCAGCAACTTAATGATATCCCGTACTTTCATGAAGAGAATAGTTACCTCTGGGGATGCCGGGACTGGACTAGCGGCCCCGCAGATGGTAACTAGAAGCCATCTCACAGTGAACCGGGGGGAGACTGCAGCGGCCCTCAGGGGCTAAAGCCCACCCTTTTATTGGCTCTGTGCGGCACGGCTAAAGCCGTGCCCTACCCCCAAACCCACATGAATCAAAGTCTCTCAGCATCTGGCAGCGGCTAAAGCCGGCACCACTTACAGCGAATTGCGTTATGCCTGAAGGCCTATCCTGATACGAATCGCCTCAGCGCATGGTCTCGATAAAGGTGACCTTGTTGATCTCTTTCAGAGTGGTGAATCCGCCGCGCACCTTGTCCAGCGCCGATTCGCGCAGGAACCGCATGCCTTCTTCGCGGGCGACGCGCCGGATCTCCGATGACGGCTTCCGATCCAGAATCATCTCGCGGATCCGGTCGGTTAAATCCAGAAGTTCATGAATCGCCGTCCGGCCCCGGAATCCTGTCCCCGCGCACTCGATACAGCCCTGCCCCTCGTACAAAGGAACCTGCGACCACTGTAGCGGGTCCAGACCGCTCGCCTCGAGCACGTCATTCGGATAATGCACGGCCGTCCGGCAGGAATCGCAGATGACCCTCACCAGCCGCTGCGCCAGAATACAGTTCAGCGCCGACACAAAGTTGTAAGGCTCGACGCCCATGTTCAGGAAGCGCCCCAGCACGTCCACCACGTTATTGGCGTGGACGGTCGTGAACACGAGGTGGCCCGTCAGCGCCGATTGGATCGCGATCTGGGCCGTTTCGTTGTCGCGAATTTCGCCCACCATGATCTTGTCCGGGTCGTGACGCAAGATGGAACGCAGACCGCGGGCGAAGGTCAAACCCTTTTTTTCATTGACCGGAATCTGGGTAATGCCGCGTATTTGATACTCGACCGGGTCTTCAATGGTTATGATCTTGTCTTCGTCGGTCTTGATCTCATTGACGGCGGCGTAGAGCGTCGTCGTTTTGCCGCTGCCCGTCGGCCCAGTGACCAGCACCATGCCGTACGGCTCCTTGATGTAGCGGCGAAAGCGGCGCAGGTCGTCTTCGTCGAACCCGACCACGTCGAGCGTGAGCTTCTTGAACTTCTCGCTCATCGACTCCTTGTCGAGCACGCGGAGCACGGCGTCTTCGCCGTGGATCGACGGCATGATCGAAACGCGAAAGTCGATGGCGCGCCCGTTGTACTTCACCCGGAAGCGGCCGTCCTGGGGCACGCGGCGCTCGGAAATGTCGAGCTCGCTCATGACCTTGACGCGCGAAATGATGGTCGAGTGGTGCTCTTTGCCGATCGGCGGCATGGCGTTGGTCAGCACGCCGTCAATACGAAACTTGATGACCACCGAGTCGTCCCGCGTCTCGATGTGTATGTCGCTCGCCCGCCGCTGCAACGCCGTGAAAATCGTGGTGTCGACCAGACGGATGATGGGACTCATGTCGCTGCCCGCGGTCGCCGTCAACTTGTCGATCGAAATGGTCTCGTCGTTCCCGGCTTCGTCCTCGCGGATCACGTCGAGCGTGAATCCTTCGCTCGCGTCTTCCAGTACGCGCTTGGACTGCTCGGTCTTCTTCAGAATGTCGGAGATCTGCTTGAGCGTCGAAACTTTGGTGACGATCCGCTTGCCGAGCAGCAGGCTGATTTCGTCGATCATCATCAACTGGCTGGGATCGGCAATCGCAATCGCCAGCCGGCCGTCCGCCGTCTCGTCCAGGGGCACGAAGTTATAGCGGAACATCAAGTGCACGGGGATCTTCTCGAACAGATCGTGGTGTAATTGGAAATCGCTCAGATCGATGAATTCGCAACGGTAGCGCCGCGCGATATCCCGCGCGCGTTCCAGTTCGTCGGGAACTGTCGCCGGTTCCGGCACCAGCTTCCCGCCATTCCCACCGCTTACCAGTACTGTTTTCTTGTCCGCCATGCCCATTCCAGTTTACAGTCTTGTCCGGCAGCCCGGCGCCTCAGTGTATGTTCGCTCCCAAAGTAAAGATCGGCATATACAGAGAGATCAGGATCCCGCCGACAAAAACCGCCATGATGACCAGGATCATCGGCTCAATCAGCGCCATGGCTGCGCTCAGAGCCGTTTGCACGTCCTCTTCGTAAAACTCCGCCACTGAAGCGAGCATCGCCGGTAGCGCGCCGGTCGCTTCGCCGACCTCCAGCATTTCCACCGCGAGATCGGGAAACAACTTTTGTGTCTCCAGGCTATGCGCCAGGCTCTGTCCTTCTTTCACCCGCTCCGCCGCGGCGGTGACCCCGTTCAACATCTGCCGGCTGCTCATCGATTCGCCGGCCGTTTCCATTGCCGGCACCAACGGCAGCCCGCCCTGCAGCAGCGTCCCCAGAATGCGCGAAAAATTCGCCACCTGGTACTTCAACCGGATTTCCCCGATCAGCGGCAGCGACAGCAGAAACCGGTCAATGCGCTCCGCCCCGCGATCACTCTGCTTCCACCGCCACAACAGAAAAATCGCCGCTGCCCCAACCAGCAGCACCACCCACCCGTATTTCTGCGCGTTCAAACCGAGCGACAGCATGAACACCGTGATCGCCGGCAGTTGCGCTCCCAGGTTGTTGAACAGGTCGGCAAACTTTGGCACGACATAGGTGATCAGAAAAATCAGCATCACCGTCACCACCGAGACCAGCAGCGCCGGATACACCAGTGACACCAGAAGCTTCTTACGGAAAGTCTGTGCCATCCGCTGATAGGCGATGTAGCGGCCGAGCACTTCTTCCATGTTTCCGCTCTTTTCCCCGGCCAACAGCGTGGTCGTGTACATCTTCGGAAACGCCTGCTGGGCGGCGAACGCATCTGACAGCAACTCGCCCCCTCTTACCCGCTCGCGTACGTTTTCGAGCAGCCGCAACAGAGATTTGTCCCGCTGCCGCTTGATCAAAAGATCCAGCGCCGTCAGGACCGGCAGTCCCGCCTTGATCAGCGTCAGAAACTGCTGGTTGAAGATCAGAAACGTCGACTGTCGCAGCTTGCCGCTGCGCTGCCCGAACTGGCCCCCGCCCCTGCTGAGTATGGTCCGGGGCTTGACCCAGTACACCAGGTATCCCTGCTGCGTGAACCGGTCGTGGATCTCCGCTTCGGAATACCCATTCTCCACCTGCTGCCGCAGATGGCCCTGTTCGTCGGCGACTTTGACCAGGAATTGTGCCATTCGCTATCGTCCGATCCCGTTTCTATTGTCGAGCGTCTCAGGCCAAGTGTAACATTCTGTTCCCAAAGCGCTTACCGCAACCTGTCCATCTGTGCGGTACGCAAGTAACCCGGTCAGAAGCCGCCTTTCTATCGTCCAAAACTAGGATCCGAGCTAGGCCCCGAACCAGGTTCCGAGCTAGGGTCCCAATTCTCCTTCCACCGTCTCCACTCCCGGGGGAGGGGTGAATTGAAACCGGCTGTCGCTCAACCCCAGATTTTCTTTCCAGCCCGCAAAGCGGAACTCCGTCGTCGACCCGCCCGCCTCCAGTAATACGATGCGGACAATCTGGTCCGAGGGAGTGATCTCCAGTTGCACCTCGCTCGCTTGCCCCGCCATCACCTGCGGAACCCCTCGCAACAGGGTGTTACCGGCGCCCAGAGGAGATTGATCCACAACCTTCGAAAGTCCTCGTAATTCATTCTCCAGCTTGGTCTTACCGAGCAAAAATGCCAGTGGTGACCGCCAATCGTCCAACTTCCGAAGAGACGTCTTTCTGAGTTGCCGTTCCGCCGGCAGGTAGAACCACACCGCCTGGCCGTCGCTGATAAACAGCTTCTCTTTCGGAGAACGGTATTCCCACCGCATCTTGCGCGGCTTTTTCAACCAGAGCGTGCCCGATTCCACTCGCTCCGCACCATCGCCCCGGTAGATCTCCGTAAAGTCCGATTGCAGACTGCGCAGGTGGTTGTAATGCTCATCGACCGCCCGTGCGAACTGACGCACATCCTGTGCACGAGCTAATCGGGTGAAGCATGACAGCGTCACTGCCACCATCACCAGCCAGCAAAGTAGTCCACTCTTCACGTCGGATAGATTCCCCAATTTGTTGATTTTACCTTCACTCCACTCCCGGAGAAGAATTTGTAATTTGAAACCGATCCCACGCCCCGATCTGGGTTTCAATTGCCAAATTACCCGATTACCAAATTACAAATTCTTCCCCGTGAACACCGAGTATTGCCCCGTTCCGCCAGCTCTCACCAGTGCCCGCGACGCCGCCAGGACATTGTCCATCGCCGGGTTGTGATACATCATCCAAACCGGCCTCGGCGATTGCTCCAAAGACTGCTCAAGATTTCGAATCACCCGTCGCAATCCCGCCTCCGGCAGCGGATTGAACAAATACAACACCAGCGGCGTTTCCGGAAGGACAAACTCGCAAGCGTCCGCGAGCATGGATTCGACCTGCACACAGCGCTGCGTCGGGCTCCGATAATCGCGAATGTTCTGCTCCGCCGCGCGATGCAGTTCCGCAATCAACTCCACTCCCACAATCCTCCTGAACGGATACTCCGAAGCCATCAGCAGCGTCCGCTTTTTGCCTGAACCGAGATCGACGAAGGTAAATTTATCGAACTCGATGGGCAGGCTCGCCATCATCTCTCGAAACAGAGCCGGCTCGGTCGGTTGATAAGGGGAATGAAACAATCCCAGCAGCCGCGCGCGCCAGCCCACCGTGCCGCTGGTCGTGTTGACGCGATTCTCCCAGTCGTACCCCATGTCGCCATAGCGCCGCCGCCGGCGCTCGGGCGTCGACTCGCGCACAAAGCTCCACAGATTCCGGGCCAGCAGGGAACTCGTGCTCGCAGCACCCTTCTCTTTCGCCTGTTCGCGCCACCAGCCGCGTAACACTCTCCACAATTGTTGGGAGGAACTTGAGGACACGCCTGCATGCTAACAAAATGGAGAAACCGCTGTTAACTCTTAGCCTTTGGCCTTTAGCTAAAAGCCAAGAGCTAAAAGCCAAAAGCGCTTACTTTGAATCCGGCTTGTCAACCCGAGGCGGTTGCGGCGGCGCCGCGCCCGGCGGAAGGCCCTTAGTGATGAAGAAAATGCTATCCGGATCCTGCACTTCGATCCGCCCGTCCGGCATCAGTCTGTACGGCCGCCCCTTTGGATCGGCAGGCGTTCCATGGATGAACCCCGCGCGCTCCAGATCGCCCATGCTGGCCGGCAATCGTCCGGTCTGTTCGCGGTACTTTTCGACCACCTGCTCCAGCCGTGTCACGTCTTCATCCACGCGCAGAGCGAGCAAGTGCTCGACCGCGTTCTCCTGGATCAGTGCATCTTTGGTGCTGTGGTATGTGGTGAACCACAACATGCGCGCGGTGTCGAATTCGCCCGCATGCTGCGCCATCCGTGCCGCCAGGATGGGCATGAATGCGTTGGTCACCGGGAGCTTCGCCCCCCGCGCAAACGCATCCGCCGCCTTGTCGTAGTCCTTCAACTCGGTGTAGTACAGAAATCCGAGGTTGTAGTAGAGCCGCCACTGCTCGGGATTGTGCTCGATTCCGTACTTCATCAGCGCCAGCGCCGCCCCCGGCAATCCCGCGCCGTTGGGCGGTTTCGGAGCCAGAAAGTTGGCCCCAAACTGGTACGCCGGCAATAAGCTTGGATCCAGTTCCGTAGTGACTTCGAGCAGAGGCGCCAGCAAGCGGAAATCGTGGGAATGGTTGTGATGCTGTTCCCCGAAATACTGCACCGCGCGCGTCCAGTAAATGTCGGCCAGCAGGCCGGTGTAGCCGAGGCTCAACCGCCGCAGCACCTTTGAAGAGCGCAGATAAAGCGCTTCCTGCGCTACCGATCCCCGCCGCAGGTGGTCGATGGCATAGAGCGTCGCCATTCCGCCTGCCATCGAAAAAAGCAACACACCGATTGCCACCAGGTTCACGCGTCGCGTGGCACTCATTTCAGATTTCGGCGCTGGAAGATCAGCACCGCTCCCGAGATGGCCATCGCCGAATACAACAGCGCGTACCCGCTGTTGTACAGAATCAGGCGTCCGGGTACCGGTTCCCCGTGCGCCACCTGGCTGATCGCGTTCAAAGCGGAAAAATTCGGCACCAGATAGGCGATGGCGGTCGCGATCCAGCCCCCGGCCCCCTGCGTGATTCTGGCAAAGCCTCGCAGATCCTCCGCCAGACTTCCGATCACGAATAGCGCGAAGGTGAAGACCGCCGACATCAGCGGCGTCGAAAAGGACGAGAAAAACAGCGCCAGCGCGCACACGATCAGAAACTGCAGCACGATGAAGTACAACGCGACCAGTACCCACACGTCCATCTTCTCGAATTTGTGCGCTACATAGAGCAGCGCCAGAAACACGCCGATCGCCATGAGGAACGTGTTCACCACCAGTGTTCCCGTGAGCCCAAAGAACTTGCCCACCACAAACTCCCATCGGCGAACCGGTCGCGATAGCACCGTGTACAGCGTGCGTTTGTCGATCTCTTTCGAAACCAGGCCAATCCCAATGAAGATGGCGATCACCACTCCGAACAGCGAGACCGCCGTCAGCCCCAGGTTCACCACCACCAGGCGCTCGATGTCGATCGAAATTTCGCCCACCAGAATCGCCGCCCCTGAAAGCAGCAGCGCAAACGCGATCAGGTTATACAGAACCCGGTCGCGCACCGCCTCGCGAAAGGTGTTGAAGGCGATATAACCGATCCGCGAGTTCATACGCCCACCCCTTTGCGGTTTTCTGTGGGCCGCAGTTTCTGGACATAGTATTCCTCGAGCGAACTGCGCACCGGCGTCAGGGAAATCAGTTTGAGGCGCTCGCGCCGCAGCACTTCCAATGCCACGTCCTGCTGCTCTTCCGGCAATACCGCGTTCACCATGTCGCCACTGACCCGCGCCTCAGCCCCGAGGCTCGTCAAACCCGCCGGCACCGTTTGTGCACAAAAAATAATCTCGACTTTGCCTTTCGTCTGCGAAGTCAATTCCGCTACCGCCCCCACCCCGCGCAACTCACCCTGGTGGATGATCCCCACCCGGTCGCAAAGCGCCTCCGCATCCGACAGAATGTGCGTCGAAAAGAAAACCGTCTTGCCTTCGTGCCGCAGTTGCTGGATCAGATCCCGAACCTCGCGCCGCCCCATCGGGTCCAGTCCCGACATCGGCTCATCCAGAAACACCAGCTTCGGATCGTGCAAGATCGCCTGCGCCAGCCCCACCCGCTGCAACATGCCTTTGGAGAACTTCCGCAACTGCATCCCCGCCGAATCGCTCAATCCAACCCGCGCCAGCATCTGCTCCACCCGTGCCGAGCGCACTTTTGCAGGAACTCCAGAAAGCTGCCCATAATAGTTGAGCAGTTCTCTTGCGCTCAGATGGTCGTAGAAGTGAGGCTGCTCGGGCAGAAATCCAATCTGCGATTTCACCCGCGGATCATCCATGTCCATCCCCAGAATCCGCGCGCTTCCCGCCGTCGGGAACACCAGCCCCATCAGGAGCTTGAGGGTAGTGGTCTTGCCCGCGCCGTTGGGACCGAGGAAGCCGAACACCTCTCCCTCTTCGATCGTCAGGCGGAGCGGACGCAGCGCAAGTTTCGGCCGCTTGCGCCAGAATCCAACTAGGTAGCTTTTTTCCAGGTCGAGAATTTCAATCGCTGCCATGGCTATGCGCGCAATGCCAAGCCCCTTGCGTGGAATTTTATATGGAATCCGATGAAGAGAATTATAAGCAATGCTGGCGCGATTGGGGGTGTCTGGCTGCCCCGGCGGTTACGAAGGTAAACCGCCCGCTGGGGCCAAGGCTGGTACTCGAAACCTTCCGCCGCCCTCTGCGCTACGGCAGCGGTGTGACCGTGCCATCGCAGGTCGTGATCGCCGTCATGCTGAAGCGTATCACCCCGGGTTCGTCGGAACAGAAATAGCGGACTCCCGAATAGTTCGGCCATGTCGGCCCAGCGATAACATTGTAGCTCGTGGCCGGTGTGCCGCTTACATTGGCCACCGTGAAGTTGTACCCGCTTTTCTGGCCCCCAGCCAGCACCGAATCGATCAAGCAAGCGCCAGTTGAGCTGGGCGGACTGCTGCTGCAGTCGCCACCCAGAGCCGACAGGCTGCTCGCATAGCCCACCGTCGGATACGCAATCGAGTACGAGACCAGCGCCGTGTTCACGGTCCGGAGCGACCCCACTGCTGTCGATTCGTTGGCCGCCATGCGCGAACGCAGAAAACTGGGCATCGCAATTGCTGCGATGACCAGAATGATGGCCACCACAATCAACAGTTCAATGAGAGAAAATCCTTTGGCCCTTCGCATCGCATCTCCCTGATCCCGGATGACGATCCCGGAAGAGCACATCCGATCCAGTTTCAGACAGAACTCCTGCACTTTTCATGCCGGACTCGGTTCCATCCCCACCAACCCTAAGCCCTTGGGAATGCAATGCAACTCGCAACCCCGTTCCCTCGTTCGCCGCTTTCGTCATACCTCCGCATCGGAAAATGACATTTTGTGTCAGTGGATTTCTTGGCCGGGAACGAGCCATCATTTAAAACGCCCACAAGAAAACGCCCGCGGTAAAAAAGCGGAGGATTTCGCCTCTGCTTTCTCTGGCTTGTACCCTCCCCCAGGCACTTTGCCAAATCCAAACCCTATTGCAACGGCGTCACGCTGGTAGTGCAGGACGTCAGCGATGGAGTGCCGTATCGAAGGACGGCGTCGTCGATCGTGCAGAAATAATGCACTCCGGTTTGGTTAGCAGATAGCGGGTCGGCCCGAATCTGGTACGTGGGCCACCCCTGCATTTCTGGGAGCAGCCTGCATTTCTGGGATCATGGCGGGCAGCGTCATCGCCCATACGATCGACACCGTGGAAGACGCCGCTACCAGTAACCAGGGCATCGTGCGGCCGATCATCATCAGGTGAAAGCCGAATCGCCCTATCACAAGCCAAGCCAGGAACAGCGCGCACCCGCATACCGCCGGAAGCCATCTTCGCCGGTCCCGGATGCTCACCGTACGTGCCATCCATGCTTGCATCCACAGCGTAAACGGCAAAGCAACGACCAGGTCAAAGAGGTAGTGTTCTCCACTGGCCAGGGTATCGAACACGGTGGCCAATACGAGCGCCAGAGCCGCCAGTCGAGCCCACTGCGGCAGGCTTCGAGTGTTTAGCCAGATCAACAGCGCCCAAGTCATGTGCAGGGACGGCACGCCATTGCGCGGAAAAAGCCATGACACTGGGACCTTCGCCAAGGCCAACTGATGAAACGCGGCGTAGGGAACGACCATGTCCGGGAAGTCCGGCCCAAAGGCGTATCGCGGGCCGCACACTGGAAAAATACTGAAGAAGGCATAGCCAACGATCGCCGAGGCAAACAGCACTTCGATGATTTCCCAGATCGGCCGGTCCCGGCGCCGCATGAAGCCAGCATACAGCGCCGCCATGGCCAAGAGAATGCCCTCATAGCTCATCTTCAACAACGGAAACAGCCAGGGTTCGGAATTCAGCAACCGTCCCAGGACAAAGCTGGGTTCAAAGCCAAGACTGCCATCGAATGCGAAAGCGTAAAGATCAAAAGTCTTGTGGTGCAGGAACGAAGCCATGTTCAGCGAGTACTGCGCCGCAAGAACAAAGAACGCCAGCACGATCGCTGGCAAGAGCACCCGGTAAGCGGCGGGTTCGCGATCGCGTCCGTTCCAAAGAACCGTGCAACTCAACAGGAGCAAGCTGGCGAGGCCGAACGCGCCCATGACTTGCACCAGGAGCGTCGCCAGATCCTCGTAGCGTCCCCATATCCATGCCGTGAGCAGCGCGCCCACGGCCCCCAGCATCGTCATGCGTTTTGGGATGCGTTCAGCGGCAACATAAAGGAGGAAGGCGCCCCCGAACCCGTATCCGATAAAAGGCTGCCTGAAATCCAGGTGCGTGGCCGCGGTCAGGGCGAGCACGCCGAGCAGAGCGCACAAGGGGGCCCGAATCACAAGGGGCAGATGTGTTTCGCGGATTGGGTTCGCACTGGACATAGCTCGGGGGAAATTCCAACCTATCATGTTGAACTCGCGTTCCAGAAGTGCCCGACAGGGTGAAGGAATAGCCTCTCTTGTGTCTGAAAGCTCGGCCAATCTTCAAGAAACAAAAAAAAGCAGAGGATTTCTCCTCTGCTTCCTTCCGGCTTGTACCCTCCCCCAGGTACTTTGCCAAATCCAAACTTACTGCAGCGGGGTTTCGGTTCCGTTGCAGGTGGACTGCGCACTGGCCACGTAGCGCACTACTCCATCCGTGGCCGCGCAGAAGGTGCGCACGCCCGTAGTGTTCTGACTCAGCGGGTTGGCATAAATGTAGAAGCTAGTGGACGGGGGGCCACCCGCGCTCGACGAGCCGAACGTATAGCCGCTCTTGGTGCCCATTGCCAGCAAGCCGTCGATCAAGCAGGCAGTATTCGTTGCGGCACCAGGGCAGGCCGCGGTGGCCGAGCCGGTCCCCAGGTAAGACAGTGCGCTTGCAAAGCCCGTCGTCGGGTAGGCGGTGTTGTATGAAATCTGTGCTGTAACGATTGTGCGAGTCGATCCGACTGCGGACGCTTCATTCGCCGCAATGCGCGCGCGCAGCAGGTTCGGGATAGCAATCGCGGCGATGATCAGGATGATCGCCACCACGATCAGCAGTTCGATCAGTGAGAAGCCCTTTTGTTTCCGCATTTAAATTGTCCTCGTCTCCGTTTGACTGTTCTTGGTTGGATGACCAACTCGCTTGTACTATCGCACTCTGAGGGCCAGAGATCCAAGTGACGGAAGTCAGATGTCCTTCTGGACGAAACCTCAGTGTTTTCAGCGGCCTTCTGCGGGATAGTCACCTCCCCAGTCACCCTCGATTCTCCCAGTATGACACTTTCAGGGACCCAGATTGACAAATTTTGCCAGTCGCCCCCAGTCTCCATCTTCCTTTCAAACCGCCCGTCAGAGGCCGCGACTGCCATTTTGGGAACGCTCGCCTCGGCTTTTCTTGCGTCAGCCTTCGCTTGCACTTTTCCGATGGCCTGGCAGCCTGTGGCGCAAGTGCGATTCGTATCAGGGCACGCCTTCACAGGCTGCGGAAACACTTGGGGCTCGTATCGGGGCATCGCTTTAGCGATGCCGCAAGTTCTTCGAAATCAGATGCGCCTTTTAGGGGCTGGGCATCGAAATCGGCCTTCTCACCGGCCTGTAAAGCCGTCCCTTTCCGCAGCCATTTGATAACCGCGCTTTACTTCCCGGAGAGGAACGACTCCGCTGTTTTCTGCGCTTCCGCAAGATTTGGCGAGAATCGCGCCACGCGCTCGTAAATCGCATTGGCCTCGTTCAAGCGTCCCTCCTGCTGCAAAGCCTGCGCCAGCAGCAAGTACCCAACGTCGGTGGGCTCCGCCGCGATCGCGCGCGAGTATTGGCGAATGGCTTCGGGCAGGTCGCCATTTTCCTGGGCGATCAAGCCGAGTCCGGTCATTGCCCGGGCCCAATCGGGCTCCAACTGCAGCGCCGTTTCGAAACACTGCTTCGCCTTCATCGACTGCCCCATTCCGCGATAGGCAAATCCCAGACTGCTATAGGCGCTAGCGCGCAGGCCCCCGTCGACCGCATGGCGAGCCACCATCTGATAGCGCTCGACGGCCGCTGGCAGATTGCCGCGGCTATCCTCATAGGCGCCGAAACCCAGGTTGGCGTTCAGACCGTCCGGCTTGATGGCAAGCGCGGCGCGGAAACGCGCGGCTGCCTCTTCGGTCCGGCCATGGCTGAACAGGAACTCCCCCAGGTTGACCTGTGCGGCGTAGTTGTCTTGAGTGAGCGCCAGCGTGCGCAGCCAGAATGACTCAGTATCGTGCCAGTAGCCAACCTGACGGTAGGTGACGGTCCCCAGCACCAGCAGGCAGGAAACAGCGGGAACGGCAAGCCATCTGGCGGAAATTTGATGCGCCTTGGCCCAGTCGCCTACCAGCCAAGTCAACATCAGAAACAAGCCCAGGAATGAGATGTAGGCGTAGCGATCCGCCATCGCCTGAGAGCCCACCTGTACCAGCCCTATCATCGGCACCAGGCTTCCCAGGAACCACAGCCATCCGACGGCAAGATACCGTTGCTCGCGCGCGCGGAGGACCAAAGCGGTGGCGAGCATCAATACGAGCACGGCCGCGCCTACTTGCCAGGCAGGATAGAGCCTGGTGGGGTGCGGATACAGCGCCACCAGCTTCGATGGCCAGAGCGCCTTCCCCAGGTAGCGCACATACGAGATCAGGGCAGTCTCCAAACGCAAGAGCAGGCTGTACTGGGAAAAAGTCTGGACGGCGTTTCCGGCCTTCTGGGCCTTCATCGTCACCACCGCGCTCGCGGCGGAGAGCGCCAGGAGCGGCGCCTTTTCCAATACCAGCCATCGGCTCGATAATCTGGGCACGTTCCCGCCTTGCGCCGCAGGGCCGGGCACAACCGGAACGCCAATCCTGCAGAGCGGCCAGTAGTCCCACAACAAGAGCAGAAATGGAAACGTGATCGCCTGCGGCTTGCAGAGCAGCGCAAGCGCAAAGAAGCACGCCACCGCGGCGTATCGGCGGAGCCCAGGTCTGTGCGCGTACCAGACGTAGGCATACAGCGCG
>JBEKAF010000061.1:0-24168 GCA_050018355.1 Terriglobales bacterium
TATCGGTGCCGATCAGCAGGTAGCCGATGATTGCATTTTGAGCGTCGCGCAGCGCCGTTACCGACACGACCGCCGGGAAGCGGCTGCCATCTTTACGGATATAGGTCAACTCGTAGATGTCCTCGATCCCGCGCGCGGCCTTGAACACCAGGGCCTCGAAGCCCGGCGTGATCGGTGTGCCGAGTTCGGTGCTTAACGCCTTGGCACGCGCGATGACTTCCTGCGGATCGGAAATGTCGGCCGGCGTGATCTTGTTCATCACGTCGGCGGCCGCGTAGCCCAGCATGCGTTCCGCGCCGACGTTGAAGATCTGAATGACGCCCTTCGCGTCAGTGGCGATGCTCGAGAAATTGGCGCTGTTGAAAATTGCGGCCTGTAAGGCCCCCGCCTTCAGCAGAGCCTCTTCGCGTCGGACCTCGGTGAGCACTTCCACCGGGGTTTCACACAACGACGGAGCTTTCGGATCCGTGACCTTTCCGACATCGTCGCGTAGCGGTTCCATCAATTGTATCATTTGGCCCTCTGGTTCATGGCGTTATCCTGGCATTATAGCTCTAAGTTACGACGGGAAGGGGTGCGGGCGCTATGGGGTGTTGACCCCATAGGAAGTTTCATCGATGGAGAAAACAGCCGAGAGCAGCTAGCGCTCGTGGCGAGTTGCACTCAATCAATGTCCCCGGTGTGAATTCCACGAACCAGCAAGGCATCTGCGATGAGCGAGCGATGACAGCGCGATCACTCGCCAAACCGGCGAATGAACCAGGTCTTCACCAACTGGGTCAGAATCGCGTAGCCCAGCAGCATGATGGCCAGAAACAGCCAGTACCGCGGCGGGAGCGGGACAAACCCGAGCGTGTTCGCCAGCGGCGAAACCGTCAGCCAGGCGCCGGCCGCGACGATGATCAAGGAAGTGAGGATGAGCGGCCAACTGGCCCGGCTTTGGATGAACGGGATTTTGTTGGTGCGAATGACATGGATGATCAACGTCTGGGTGAAGAGCGACTCCACGAACCAGCCGGTCTGGAACAGGACCGGGTTGTGCCAGCAGTTGAAAACGTACAGCATCATGAAGAACGTCAGGTAATCGAAGATCGAGCTGATCGGCCCGATAAACAGAATGAACCGCAGGATCTTGCCAATCGTCCACTGGCGCGGCTTGGTCAGCCAGTCCGCATCCACCTGGTCGGTGGGGATGGTGGTCTGCGAGAAGTCGTACAGGAGGTTGTTGGTCAGCACCTGGATCGGCAGCATGGGGAGGAATGGCAGGAACGCGCTGGCCCCCACGACGCTGAACATGTTGCCGAAGTTCGAGCTGGCCGCCATCTTGATGTACTTGATAATGTTGCCGAACACCCGCCGGCCTTCCAGCACGCCCTGCTCCAGTACCAGCAGGCTGTTTTCCAGCAGGATGATGTCGGACGACTCCTTGGCGATGTCCACCGCGCTGTCCACCGAGATGCCCACATCGGCGGCTTTCAAGGCCGGGGCGTCGTTGATTCCATCACCCATGAACCCCAACACGTGGCCCTTGCTCTGGAGCGCACGGATGATGCGTTCCTTGTGAGCGGGGGCCAGCCTGGCAAATACGCTGGTCGCGCTGGCGGCTTCGGCCAGTTCCGTCTCGCTCATCGTCTCGATTTGAGAGCCGAGCAAGAGATGCTCTACCGGCATGCCCACTTCCTTGCAGATGTAGACGGTGATGATCTCATTATCGCCGGTCAGGACCTTGACGTCCACGGTCAGGCTGTGAAGCCGCTTCAAGGCCTCTGCGGCGGTGTCCTTGGGCGGGTCGAGGAAGGCCAGAAACCCCAGCAGGATCAGGTCCGATTCATCCTTGACCGAATACACCGGCTCATCTGAACCGCCCGGCATCTGCTTATAAGCCAGAGCGATCACCCGGAAGCCCTGACCATTCAGGTCGTCCGCCAACTGCCGGCGTTTGGCGTCGTGCTCGGGCAGAACTTCGATGACCTCTCCTTTGACTTCCACCCGGGTACACAGGCCCAGCACTTCATCCACCGCGCCCTTGCAGATCAGCGTGTTCAACCCGGTTTCATCTTCCACCACCACCGACATCCGGCGCCGCACGAAGTCGAAAGGGATCTCGTCTATCTTGCGGTACTTCTCTTTCGCTTTCAGGCGTTCTTCCAGTTCCTCATGGTCGAGGATCGCTTCGTCGAGCAGGTTCTTCAACCCGGTATGGTAATAACTGTTCAGGTAGCCATACTGCAGCACCTTCTCGCTGGGATCGCCGTGCGCGTCCAGGTGCTTTTCGAGCACGATCTTGCCCTGGGTGAGGGTGCCGGTCTTGTCGGTGCACAACACGTCCATCGCCCCGAAGTTCTGGATGGCGTTCAGGCGTTTGACGATCACCTTCTTGCGCGCCATCGCGAGGGCGCCCTTGGACAGGTTGACGGTCACGATCATAGGCAGCATCTCGGGGGTCAGCCCGACTGCCACGGCCATGGCAAACAGGAACGCTTCCAGCCAGTTGTGCTTGCTCAGCCCGTTGATGAGGAACACAGCCGGAACCATCACGGCGATGAAGCGGATCATCAGCCAGGTGAACTTGTTGACGCCCTTGTCGAAGCTGGTCAACTGGCGCTGACCGACGATACTGGCGGCCAGCGATCCAAAGTAGGTTCGGCCCCCGGTAAGGATGACCACGGCGGTCGCGGAGCCGCTCTCCACGTTGGAGCCCAAGAAGCAGAGGTTGGGCAGATCGAGCGGATTTTGAACGTCTGCCGACGCCGGGGCGGCTTTCTTCTCCACAGGCAGGGCTTCGCCGGTGAGGGCCGCCTGATTCAGGAACAGGTCTTTGGCGGAAAGCACCCGTACATCAGCCGGCACCATGTCACCGGCTGCCAGCCGGATGACATCGCCAGGCACTACCATCTTGAGCGATACTTCTTCTTCCTTGCCGCCTCGCACCACTGTCGCCGTGTTGCTGACCATCGCTTTGAGCTTCTCGGCCGCGTTATCGGCACGCAGCTCCTGGAAGAAACGCAACACCACACCCAGAACCACCATCACGAAAATGACCACCGTCGCCCGCAGGTCACCGGTGAGAAAGGAAAGCACGCCCAGCGCCATGAGCAGGAGGACCAATGGATTCTTGACGTTACCCAGGAGGCGCATCAGGGCCGATTGACGCTTCTCTCGGGCAATCTCGTTCGTCCCGACCTGCTTCAAGCGAGAATCGGCTTCCGCCTCGCTCAGGCCGGTGAGTTGCGATCCAAGCTCCTTCAGGGCGGTATCGGTATCGGCGCGCGCCTTCTCCAACAGTTCAACGGAACCATGCCCAGCGTTCCCGACGGGGAGGTTACATGGGCGCTGGGATGAGTTAAGGGTCTTCTTTGAAATTTCCATTCATGCCTCTGCGGCGTGCGGTATCGTCTTGGCTTTGTTAAAAGATTTTACGAGACGGGTTGGGTGGAAAATAGGAGTGGGGCGGAGCGCTCTGCTGTGACCAAGTCATTCGGTTCACCTCTTTTTGTTTCAAGCCCTTCCTAGTAAATCCAGCCTGTTCGCTTGACCGTCGACATTGCACTTATTCTACACCAGTTTCCGCCCGTGGCTCCAGTTCGTCTATGGGGTAAACACCTAGGGTAAACACCTTAGAGCAAAGAATCAGCGCATGGCGCGTAGCGTGCTTTAGATGAGAAATCTCAAGACGCGACAACAAAAAGGGAAAAGTACAATGAAAGCAATTCATCCGATGACGTTGGTAGTGAACGCAAGGAAGTGGATCATAATGGGTCTTGCCTTTGCGGTGGTCATGATATTCCTGCGCTCTGACGCGCTCGCCACGCCGGGCGGAACCAGCACTCTCCAGTTCAATTTCGTGACGGCCATGACGAACCCCGGCGTCGATCCCAGTGCCAGTGGCAACGTCAACTGCAAACTGAACCGCCAAGGGAGTGCCAACAACCTGCAGCTCAAGATCTCGCTGGCCAAGCTGGATCCCGACACGGCGTATCAGTTGATCGCCTATATCGACGACGACACCAACTCGACCAGCGTGACGGAGTTCACCACAGGCTCGAAAGGCACGTTCGCGGTCACGTATGTGCAAAAGGCGAACGCGAGGTCGGGCGAGGAACTGCTCCCGAATGCGCTGAACCCGATCTGCGGCGTCCGTGAGCTTGACATCGTCAACGGCAGCGGGCAAACGATCTTGCGGGCGGACCTGATGGACCCGGACAGACTGCAGTACCGCCTCAAACGTTTCATGGACAATACCGGATTCATTCCCGCCGCGGTCGGGGCACTTCAGATCAATGCCACCAAGCAGAGCACCCAGTTCCGGTTGCGGGTCTCGGGTCTGACGCCGAGCACGGCCTACCTGCTCACGATCAATGGGAACGTTGCCCAGACCAACACGACGGACAGCGCGGGCAAGCTGAATCTGACGACCCTGCCGTCTGGTTCGACGAACGTGCTCGATATCAACACGCTCACACTGAGCGATAGCTACGGCAGCAACGTCGTGCTGACCACAGACGGAAGCGGACCGGCTCTGACGACACGCCAGCAGACGGTCAGGCCGCTCGCCATACCGTCGGACACGCTGCGGATTCCCCCGAACGACGTCTCCCTATACAGTCTTTATGGCTACAGCGCGTGGCAGGTGGGGCCCCCCGAGGACGAGGGCCGGCTGTTCCTGACGCAAGCCGAATACACGGGAGCAACCAATACGGCACGGCTTCTGTCTTTCTTCTCCATGACCGACATCCACGTCACCGACAAAGAATCCCCGGCCGAGGCGCTCTACTTCGGTTGGAGCGCGCCCTTTCAGGCATCGGGTCTTTTTATGTCGGCCTATTCGCCGATCGTTCTCTCCACGACCCACGTCCTCGACGCCGCCGTCAAGACCATCAACGCCTTGCACCGTCAGACGCCTTTCGATTTCGGGATTTGTCTCGGTGATGTCGCCAACAGCACTCAGTTAAACGAACTCCGATGGTTTATTGATGTTATGGACGGACAGTATATTACACCCAGTTCCGGCGCTCATCTCGGCGCCGACACCATCGACTATCAGAAACCCTATCAGGCCGCCGGGCTTGACCGTTCCATCCCTTGGTATGAGGTCATCGGCAACCACGATCAGTTCTGGATGGGCACAGAACGTGTGACCGACAAAGTCCGGAGTACCCAGGTCGGCACCGGCGTCCTCAACATGTTTCCCGACGCCTTGGCCTCGAATGCCACCGAGGGGGCGGGCCTCTATGTGGGCGTTGTCGATGGGACCACACGCTACGGCGAGGTGATCAAGGGCGGACCGACAAACCTCTTTGCGACACCCCCGACCGTCGTCGCCGACACGAACCGCCTCTCCATCGTGACGGATACATCTTCGACTGCGAAGTTCATGAGCGAGTTCTTCAATACCGCATCGTCCCCGGTGGGGCATGGATTCAACCAGACCAACACTGGCAGCACTGCGGCCTGCTATACGTTCGAGCCGATGACGAACATGCCGATCAAGGTGATCGTGCTCGACGATACCTGTAAGACGAACAGCCCGTCCGGCGGACCGTTGTATTACGGCGGCGGCTGGATGGATGCGGCACGCATGGCTTGGCTCACAAACGAACTTCAGATGGGGCAGGACGCGGGCCAGCTCATGATTCTCGCATGCCATATCCCCATCAGTCCGCAGAAGGACCTCTTCGATACGAACAGCGCATCCGTGCAATTCTACCCCTCTCCCGATAATCAAACCGAAGCGAGCTTGATCGCCACACTCCACCACTATCCGAATCTCATCCTGTTGATGGCGGGGCATCGCCATATGAACACGGTGACACCGCAACCGTCACCTGACCCGGCCCATCCGGAATACGGCTTCTGGGAGGTCGAAACCGCCTCGCTGCGGGACTTCCCTCAGCAGTTCCGCACCTGGGAGATCCTCCGCAACAGCGACAATACCATTTCCATCGTGACGACCGATGTCGATCCCCAGGTCGTGGACGGGTCGCCTGCGTCGGATTCGCGCGGGTATGCCATCGGCGCCTCGCGGGTATTCGGCAACACCTCCCTTACCGATACAACGTCGCATGCGTATAATGCGGAACTGGTCAAGCAATTGAGTCTCGCCATGCAAACGAAGATCGCCGGTTACGGAGGGCCGCTGGGTTATCGTGCGGTGTGTTCGTCGATCGCATCGGGACTGGAGTGGTGATCGACATCACCGGTCAATTGCAGTCCGCGGACGCCATTCTCGGACCGTGGAACCAGGTTCAGGGTGCCACCAACCCCTACGCGGTGTCTGCTCCGAGCGGTGCGAAGTTCTACCGCGCAGCCGAGTAATAGCGGCCTTTCCCAATAGTTGAACGGAATCATGCGCCTCGTTCCAGCCGGGGACGGGCACGGAGGCGATGGTGGGCGCCTTCGCCGTTGTCGGCTTCGAGGGCGGGCTCTCCTCTGCGGGTTCCTTGGTGGCCATTTGCATGGTGACTATCCTCTACCGACCGATCCATTTCACAAAGGTTTGCCTGCGTTGGTCGCGCCCCACTTCCAATGGCAGATTTCCGGCAGGTCCTCGCCGTATTTGTCGATGTATTGCTTTGTGCTCGATCAGCTTGTCCTTGAGCTGTTGCGGTGGCGGCAAAGCACCAGCAGTTCAGTGTGGAGTCTGTGGTTGCAGTACGGCACGAATTCTGGCGACCAACTCCGCAATGGGAATTTGTTTGGACAGGAGTATCTCGCTGGACGCGTTCCGCTTCGCCGTTTCTTCTTTACTTACAAGTGAGGTGAGGAAAATCACAGGGGTGCGCCGCAGCGTCGGATGGCTCTGCAACTCCGACGCCACCTGCCCGCCATCTTTGACGGGCATGTCTATGTCGAGGAGTACAAGGTCCGGATGAAATTCGAGGCACGCCTTGATCGTGTCTGTTGAGCGAGCTTCAAACCTCACGGCGAACCCGTGCATTTCAAGACCGGCTTTCAAGACCTGGCCAATCGACTCTTCATCGTCCACGACGATAATTTTTAGTTTTTGTTCTGTCATTGTTGCGTTCCTTTCTTAAGAAGCCCCGAGACTACCGTTCAGCCGGGGCAGCGCCAACCAGAAAGTGCTGCCTTTGCCAACTTCGCTTTCGACACCGATGCGGCCGCCGTGGGCTTCGACGGCCAGTTTGCAGAAGGTTAATCCCAAACCAGTGCCCAGGCGATTTTTGCGGTCTTCGACCTGGCCGAACTTTTCGAAGATACGCTGGTGATATTCGGGCGCAATGCCGGGGCCGGTATCGGTGACTGCGACGCGGACCTCGCCGCAGGATGGTGTGACGACAATGCGGACGTCGCCGCCGGCCGGGGTGTACTTGAGGGCGTTGCTGAGCAGGTTCTGGAGCACCCGGCGAATCAAACCGACGTCGGCCGTGACGGTGAGGGACGATTCCGGTGCGTCGAACGTCACCGTGCGGTTGCCAGGCAAGGGTTGGGTTGTGGCCAACACGGCGCGGATGAGAGCGTCGAGGTCACACGGCTCGCGTTGGAGTTTCATCTCGCCCGCCCCCATTTTGCTGACATCGAGGATTGAACCGATCATGTTGAGCAGATCCTCGGCGCTGCGGCGCGCGACCGTGACGAGTGTCTGGGTGCTGGCGGAGAGTTTCTGGGCCTCGTGGAGCTCCAGGATATCCAGAAACCCGCAGATGACTGTCAGCGGGTTGCGCAGATCGTGGACGACCATGTGGGTGAGGTCGTCGCGAAGTTTTTCCAGCCGGCGCAATTGCAGATGGGTTTGGACGCGGGCATAGACTTCTTCAAACTGGAAAGGCTTCGTCACGTAGTCCACTCCGCCGACACGGAACGCTTTCACCTTGTCGATCGTTTCATTCAGCGCGCTGATGAAAATGACGGGGATATCTTTCAGCGCCGCGTCGGCCTTGAGTTGATCGCAGACTTCGTAGCCGTTCATTTCCGGCATGGTGATGTCGAGCAGAATCAGGTCGGGCGGTTCAGTGCGGGCGGCCTGAAGCGCCAGCTTGCCGCTGAGAACCGGCCGCGGTTTGTAACCTCGCTCCGTGAGCATTCTCACCAGCAACAGCACATTTCCTGGCGTGTCGTCCACGATCAGGATGTTCGGGGCCTGCTGCTGTTTGGTGGCCGTCATGCGTTGCCTTTTTCCGCATATTCCAGTGCCATGTTCAGCGTGTCCATGAACTCTTTGACCTTAATGGGTTTGGTGATATAGCGGAAGAATCCCGCCTCCAAGCCCTTCGCGATGTCGCGTGGCATGACATTGGCGCTGAGGGCAACGACGGGGATGTGCGCCGTGGCCGGGTCTTCGCGCAGAATTTTCAAGGCTTCGATACCGCTGATGCCAGGCAGGTTGATGTCCATCAGGATTACCTTCGGCTGAGTGGCGCGGGCGAGCTTGATGCCGAGAGTTCCGTTCACCGCGGTCACCAGCCGAATGTCCGGGTAACGCGCGATGAGTTGCTCGACCAGCTTCATGTTCGCCGGGTTGTCCTCGACATAGAGCAGGGTGCGCCGCGACGCGCTGGCCGGCAATTGCGGTGGAACAGAAGCCTCGGCTTCGCCGCTTTGGACTGCAAGTTGGGGCGCCGCAGCCGAGTTCAGTTCGCACCAGAACACGCTTCCCACCCCGACCGTGCTTTCCACGCCGAATGCGCCCTCCATCAGTTCTGCCAATCGCTTCGTCACAACCAGGCCGATGCCCGTGCCTGCCACGGCGCCAGCTTCTTGCCCGAGACGATTGAACGGCTGGAATAGCTGCGCCAGCTTTTCCGGAGGCAATCCCGCGCCCGTGTCCGCGACGGTAATGCGAATGCGTTCCGGGGCGCTCACGGTGCAACCCACGATGATCGTTCCCTGCTCCTTGTTGTATTTGATCGCGTTGGAAAGCAGGTTGATGATGATTTGTTTCAACCGGGTCCGATCGGCCTTGACAAAGAACGGGGCATCGTCATCGAACTGGGGAAAGGTCATGCTGATGCCACGCTGTTGCGCCTGTGGCTCCATCATGGCCTGGCATTCGGACATGACCTCGGCCAACGACACCGATTCCGGCGATAGCGACACCTTTCCGGACTCGATCACTGCGAGATCGAGGATTTCGTTGATCAACTTCAGCAGATGCCATCCCGCCTGGAGAATCTGGGCAATGCTTTCCTTCTGAGAGTCCGTCGGCAACGGGGAGGCCGACTCCATCAGCTGCGCGAAACCGAGGATCGCATTGAGCGGGCTGCGCAGCTCATGGCTCATGCTGGAAAGGAAATCCGATTTGGCGAGGTTGGCTTTTTCCGCCACAGACCTGGCGCTCTCCAGCTCGACGTTCTTTTCCTGCAGCACCTGATCCAGGCGTTTGCGCTCCGTGACGTCGCGCGCAGCGGCGAACACGCCCTGCAGCCTCCTGTCCCGATCGTAGAAGGTGGTCGCATTGTAGGACACCACAGTTTCCTTGCCGTCCTTGGCGCGCGCGGTAAGCTCGTAGTTGGTGACCTTCTTTTCGCTCAGCACCAGCTTGATGGCCGCCTCGGCCCGCTCCGGATCGGTGAAGCAGCTCTTGAACGGCGCGCCGATCAGCTCGTCGCGCGTGCAACCGGTTAGCACCTCCATCTGTTTATTGACATCGGTGATGATGCCGGACGGATCGGTGGTCATGATCGCGTCGATGTTGGACTCGATGAGCGAGCGCGTGTAGAACTGCTGGTCGCGCAGCCGCTGATCGAGCAGCTTCTGCTCTGCTTCGACCTGCTTGCGAGCGGTGTTGTCCGTGCCGATCAGCAGATAGCCGATGATGGCGTCCTGCGCGTCGCGTAGCGCCGTGACGGACACGACCGCCGGGAAGCGGCTGCCGTCCTTGCGGATGTAGGTCAGCTCGTAGATGTCCTCGATTCCGCGCGAGGCCTTGAAAACCAATGCCTCGAAGCCCGGCATGATCGGTGTGCCGAGTTCGGTGCTTAACGCCTTGGCACGCGCGATCACTTCCTGTGGATCGGAAATGTCGGCTGGCGTGATCTTGTTCATCACGTCGGCGGCCGCGTAGCCCAGCATGCGTTCCGCGCCGACGTTGAAGATCTGAATGACGCCCTTCGCGTCGGTGGCGATACTTGAGAAATTGGCGCTGTTGAAGATCGCGCTTTGCAGGGCCCCCGCCTTGAGCAGCGCCTCTTCCGCCTGCTTGCGAGCGGTGTTGTCCGTGCCGATCAGCAGATAGCCGATGATGGCGTCCTGCACGTCGCGTAGCGCCGTGACGGACACGACCGCCGGAAAGCGGCTGCCATCCTTTCGGATGTAGGTCAGTTCGTAGATGTCCTCGATTCCGCGTGAGGCCTTGAACACCAATGCCTCGAAGCCCGGCGAAATCGGCGTGGAGAGCTCGACGCTCAACGCCTTGGCACGCGCGATCACTTCCTGCGGATCGGAAATGTCGGCTGGCGTGATCTTGTTCATCACGTCGGCGGCCGTGTAACCCAGCATGCGTTCCGCGCCGACGTTGAAGATCTGAATGACGCCCTTCGCGTCGGTGGCGATACTTGAGAAATTGGCGCTGTTGAAGATCGCGTTCTGTAAGGTCCCCGTCTTTAGCAAAGCCTCTCGATAGATCAAATAGGCGAACGAAAGTGTAAATAGCAGCGTAAACAGGCTGGTGATAACGACGAGGGTAAACAGATAGCGCATGTTCGATTGGAACGCTGCGTCTTGCCGCGCCAGCGCGCTTTCTTCTATCTGGATGAAGCTACGCATCTCGGCACGAATCGAATCCATCAAGCGCTTGCCCTGACCACTGCCTACAACTGCTAGTACGACAGTCATGCCATTGTCGCGGCGCAATTCAATGACATGCGACATTTCCGCCAATTTGGCATCCATCAATGGAGCCAGTGTGTCCAGGTGTTTATGGGCAGCACTGGTTAAGGTAAGTTGCTGCAATTTTTCCAGACGGCCACTGACGCTATCGCGCACCGCCAAATACGGTTCCAGAAAGGCCTCGTCACCGGTCAGCAAATAACCGCGCTGACCTGTCTCGGCATCTATCAATGCGGACAGAAACTCGTTCGCGCTTTGTATTACAACGAGGGTATGCTCCCGCGCATCGGCTGCTTCCTTGATCTGTCTGAAAGCCCAGAACGATGCCACCACCCCCAGCGCAACCAGCAGGGCCGCTATAGCAAGCGAAGCAACAATTTTATGAGTAGCTTTCAAAAAAATTTCCCTCCGCCTAAAGCAACATCCCTTGATATCGGATATCCGATGATTGCGTATTGATCGTCACGCAGGGCCGTGACGGACACGACCGCCGGAAAGCGGCTGCCATCCTTGCGGATAGCAGAGCCTCTTCGCGTCGGACCTCGGTGAGCACTTCCACCGGGGTTCCGCACAACGACGGAGCTTTCGGAATCGTGACCTTTCCGACATCGTCGCATAGCGGTTCTATCAATTGTCCCATTTGGGCTTCCGGTTCATGACGTTCTTCCAGCGTCATAATCCTAAGTTACGACGGGAAGCGGTGAGGGCACTATGGGGTGTTGACCCCATAGGAAGTTTCATCAATGGAGAAAACAGCCGAGAGCAGCTAGCGCTCGTGGCGATCCCGATGAGGCCGCCCTCGAGCTCCTCTTCTTCCCTGTGACGCGGGTGTTTCGTCCTCACTTCTTATATGAGTACGCAGGGCTGACGCCAGGACCGCTCGGGTCTCCGCGACGATGCGCTACAACGGATGTCTTTGTGACCGTCCGCGTGGCGACTATCCTTTGCGGACCGACCCGTTTCACAAGGGTTTGCCCGCTTTGTCCAGTCCACACCTCCAATTGCGAATTTCGGGCATGTCCTCGCCATGTGCGGCAATGTATTCCTTGTGGTCGAGCAGCTTCTCGCGGATGGCCTGCTTGGCATAGGCCGCTCGCGCCCCCAGTTGCGGGAGACGATCAATCACGTCGCCGACCAGATGAAATCGGTCGAGGTCGTTCAGCACCACGATGTCGAACGGAGTCGAGGTCGTGCCTTCTTCTTTGTAGCCGTACGACGTAAGCCTCGTGTGTGCTGGCCTTCTCAGTGGTTCCGCAAAAAGCGCAGCTCGGCGCGCAGGCGTTCCACCTCATCGAGCAGATCGAACATGGTTTTGAGCCAGGCCAAATCGATGCCGTGAACGGTCCGCAAGTGCTCGATCCGCCGAACGGTATGGATCGCCTCTTCCGTGAATTCCATCATCCCGTACGGTGGCTGAAAGACAGGTCGTACAAGGCCGGCGCGACAATAGATCAGAATGGAACGGCGGGGGACGCCCGCGAGATGAGCGGCCGCATCGAGGCTGTAAAGGACGTTTGGCTTCGGCTGAAACAACTCCAGAGCCAGAGGCGAGGGGATGTCCGGATCAAATCGTTTGCTCATGAGGTTTTCCTCGGGTTGAACGTCGATTTTGTGGCCAACTGCTCCCATAGGACTTTTTGTTCCGGCGTAAGATCCGACGGGACCTGGATGGACACAATGGCATACAGGTCGCCCCGCGTTCCGTCGCCCGTGGGCAAACCCTTCCCGCGCAAACGAAATTGCCGTCCAGCCGCTGTGCCCGACGGAATTCTCAAGGACACCGTTCCATCAAGAGTTGGAATGTGGACCGTGGCACCCAGCACCGCTTCCCACGGGGACAGTTCCAAATCGTAATACAGGTCGGCACCTCGGACACGGAAGTCGGGGTGCTGAGCAAACTTGACGCGCAAATACAGGTTTCCCGAGTCGCCTCCACCGATGCCTTCCTGTCCTTTGCCTGCGAGACGGATGAGCTGCGCTTCCCGAACGCCGGGTGGGATTTTCACCCGCAAGGTCTGCAGGGTCGATTGCCCTGTGCGCGGATCGGTGCGCTGCAGCCGGATCGTGCGCGTCGAGCCGTGCAAGGCTTCGTCAAGCGTCACCAAGATGTCACCCTCGATGTCCTGGCCGCGTTGGGCGAATGTCTCACCTCCCATGCCATCCCCCCGCGTTCGGCCGAAACCACCGGATGGGCGACCGCGGCTGCCGAAGAACTGCTCGAAGAAATCGCTGAAGCCCGTGCCATCGAAATGGAATTCAGAACCCTCTTCGGAACCTCCGCCGAATCCACCCTGCCACTGCGCTGTCTGCCGTTCCGGATGGTTCCAGTTCGCTCCCAGCTCATCATACTTTCGCCGTTTCTCCGGGTCGCTGAGGACTTCGTTGGCCTCGTTGATTTCCTTGAACTTTTCTTCGGCCGTGGTTTTGTCTTTGGCGACGTCAGGGTGATACTGGTGGGCGAGCTTGCGGAATGCCTTCTTGATTTCCTCGTCAGTCGCGTTTCGGGCCACGCCGAGAACGTCGTAGTAGTCCTTGAATTCAACGGGCATGGCTTGCTCCGCAGGAATGGCTCAGATCATTCACAATGACACGTCGGATGAAGTACTGTGTCGCCGTGGCAATAGCCACTGAACCGGCCGCATTCTTCGAATCGGACACCGGACCTGGAGGATCGGAATTCATGATCTGCAACCGAGGGCACATGCCGTTTATACCGCTTTGCCTTTCCTGAAGTCCACGAGGAATGCGGTTGTCCTCTATTCCAGTGCCTCGGCACGGGATTCCCACGACTCAATGACAATGGGGTCACCCATTTGCGGGCGTGACCCCACTTTGCGTGCACTGTTTTTTCCTTGAACCAGTAATCGTGTTTTCGAAGCGAGAAAGAGATTCTGCCAGCGGCACGTCAGTTGCCAAACGGGATCACGATCCGTGCGCCGACGTACGGCTTGCTGCCCTGCCACATGTTGAGATCGAGCTTCACGCGCAGGTTGTCTCGCGACCCTCCAAGAGAAGTTGCACGCGTGCGTCGCAGGCTGCCCTGATCAAGGCTGAAGTCGGCCTGGTTCGCGATGCTTTTGACGAAGCGATCGACGGCAAACAGAGTCGTATCGAGACCGTATTTGGCAGTCTCGATCTCGCGTTTGACGGGCGACGAACTCCGTTGCGCTGGCCGAAATTCCGACTCGAATTTTTCCCACACCTCGTCGTCCGTCGGCTTGCGGTGGGGCATCAGAATCCGCTGGCGGTCACCCTCGGTAAGCGCCTGACGGTCGATCCGTTCGCTGATGTTGCTCCGGATGAACTCCGCGGGAATCGTGGAAACTGACAGGAAGGCGACCAAGGACGGGGACTCGGATTTTTGCGCAGTAGCGGACGGAACGGCTGACCAGCAGGAAACACACGCGACCGTCCCCGATATAGTCGAGCGCCAGTGGCTGAGGATGCTATGTTTGCTGTAACTGCTCACGACAATCTCCTATTCCCTTGGCGCGCTAATCCTTATTTTCGTCGTCTTTCTCGGCCTTCTGGTGATTGGCTTTCATGCCCTGACGATAAGCCAGGAAGACGGGCGGGCGCTATGGGGTGTTTACCCCATAGAAAAAGGGCAGGCTCTTGGCGTAGGTTACTGCCAGCGATAAAGAAAGGAGCAACAGTATGGGATTAATCCTATTGATATTGGTCATTCTCTTCCTCGTGGGCGCATTACCCACCTGGCCTCACAGCAGAAACTGGGGATACTATCCGAGCAGCGGGCTCGGACTGTTAGTCGCAATCCTGCTCGTATTAGTTCTGATGGGCCGGATTTGAAGGACGAACGCGACGAAGAACGTCAGCGGACACAAGACCCAAGCCAGGCTGAGGCATTCATGAAACTACGGGCTTGGGCTTGTGGAACGCTGATCGTGTGCGCGCTGGCGATGACAGGCTGTTCGACGGTCCAGAAAATTCTCCCGACCGCTGCCTGGCGTCAGGCTCGCGTGTGCAACGAAGGCTACAGCCTCCTATACCAACTGCTGAGTCAGGAAAGTGACGTCGCAAAAATCCTCATCATCAAACACGCCGATCCCCCGGTCGCCGACGTCATCAAAGAGATTGCGAACACCTCCGGTCAGGCCAAGAAAGCGCTGGATCTGTTTCACGAGAAAGATCGTCACCTCAGCTTTGAGATGACGAATCTGCCCCAGATCGAACAGAAGACGCGCGCCGCGATCGACTCGACGGTGACCAAACAGTTACTATTCTCCAGTGGCAAGACGTTTGAACGCCGTTTGCTCTTCACCCAAACCGAGGCCATGAACTACGCCGCCCATCTGGCGCAGGTCTTGCACGATCAAGAAGACAACCCGCTTCGCAAGGAGTTTCTGGCCACGCTCTCGGAGCGCTGCACCACGCTCCATGACAAAGCGATTGATCTTCTGAAATAGCACCGCTGCTGATCGATGTTACCGTCGCTGCGGTCGATTCAGTGTTCGGTTATGTCCCCTGGTCAATCCCGCCGGCATTGCAGTGTCGACAACTTTCAAACTGACGCACTACCGCCTTTTAGCTTCGCTTGTTTTTCTCGCCCCCGTCAGATAATTTGTCTGTTTATGCGATGGCAAAAAGGAAGCGTCGCGATCTGCCTGGGGCTGACATGGCTGAGCTTGGGACAAGTCTCTCAGGCCGCGGACGATCAACGGGCGCGGGAGATCGTGGACCGAGTGGCTCGGCTGTTTGCCAGCCAGTCCAGCATCGCCACGGTGGAAATGCAGATCACCAAGGAAGACTGGCAACGGAAGATCTCGATGCAATTCTGGTCGCTCGGCGAGTCGAACATCCTCATCCGGATTCGCCGCCCGCAGGAAGATGCGGGCACGGCCATCCTGAAAGTTGGCAGCAAGATCTGGTACTATCTGCCGAAAGCGAACCGCACGGTGAACATGCCGGCTTCGATGATGATGACCTCGTGGATGGGCAGTCACTTCACCCTCAATGACCTGGTGAAAGAGAGCCGCCTCACCAACGACTACGTGATTGCGACCTCTTTTGAAGGACAGCGGGATGGGGTCGCGGTGTCTGAATATACCCTGACACCCAAGCCGGCTGCGGTGGTGGTGTGGGGGAAAATTACTTTGGAGATCCGCCAAGCCGACTTGATGCCCGTCCGGCAGCGATACTATGACGAGGACGGGAAACTGGTCCGGGAACTGACCTTTTCCGAGTACAAAACCGTGAGCGGGAGGCTCATTCCGACGCGTCTGGTCATGCAATCCATGGACAAGGCCGGTAAGAAGGCAGGCGCGAGCGGCGGTGTTTTAGCTCAGGGGGTGATGCGACCTCTGGACCAAGCGGTTGAACAGACGACGATCACGTACGAAGATATCGCCTTCGACGTGCCGATTAGCGAGGGGACGTTTTCCCTGGAGAATCTGAAGCAATGAGCGGACGGCTGCTGTGGCTCGCGTGGCGCAATCTCTGGCGTAATCCCCGGCGGACGCTGATCGCCATGGCGGCGATCGGCTTGGGCTATGCCATGCTGCTGTTCGTTGCGTGCCTGATGGCCGGGCTGAGGCAGCAGATGATCGAGAGCGGCACGGGCCTTGTTCTCTCTGATGTTGAGGTGCACGCTCCGAGTTATTACCCGGATCGTCCCACAGACCAGACCTTGGGAGGGCGAAACGGGACAGAGGTCAGCGCGCTGGTTGCCGCCATCGCCGCCGACCCCCGGGTCCAGGCTGCGAGTCCCCGGGTGTACGGCTACGGCTTGGTCAGCGCAACCCATCAATCGGCTGGGGCGCAACTCCTCGGCGTCGTCTCCGATCAGGAACAGAAGATTACTGTGCTACAAACTCGGATGGTAAAAGGGAGCTACCTGACCGGACGGATGCCCAAAGGTATCGTGATGGGAGATAAACTCGCCACCACGATTGGCGTCGAGGTTGGGTCGGAAATCGTCTTGTTGACGCCGGCGGCCGATGGTTCGACGGGAAATGACCTGTACACGGTAGCCGGGATGTTTCACACGGGGCTTGACGTCATGGACCGGGGTCTGGTGCTCATGTCTCTCGCTTCTCTGCAGGAGCTGTTGCGCTTGCCGCCGGGAAGGATCCATGAAGTTGGGATCAAGCTCCATGACATCGCCGCGGCAACGACGGCGGCGGCGGCACTGGAGGCGCAACTGAATAAGACCCTTCCGGTTCGGGTGCGGGCTTGGCCGGAGCTGGCGCCGGAGTTGGCCGACTACGTGCAGTTCAATCGCCGGGTCACTTTCATTCTCTTTTTTATCTTTTTCCTGTTGGCAGTCATGGGCATCGTCAACACCATGCTCATGGCGATCATCGAGCGCACGCGTGAACTCGGCATGCTGATGGCCGTGGGAATGCGTCCGGTTCAGGTGGTGGGTCTCATTGTGGCGGAGGCGGCAAGTTTGGCGGGAGCCAGTCTGGTTTTGGGAGCAGCGCTTGGAACTCCCCTCCTCTGGTATTTGCAGGTTCACGGTCTGAACATGGGTGGCGATCATCGAGGCGCGGTCTCTCTGGCCGGAGTCGTGGTGGGCCCCCTCTGGTACGGTCGGCAGGATTTCACGGCCTACACTCAGGCCGCTCTGGGGCTGGCTGTCACGGCTCTGGTGTCGGCCCTCTATCCCGCGTTGCGGGCGGCTCGCTTTCGGCCGACGGAAGCGCTCCGAAAGGTTTAGCTATGATGGGTGTTCTCCTGCTGGTGAAAATCGGGTGGCGCAATCTCTGGCGCAATCCCCGCGGGACCCTGCTGACGGCGCTGGCCCTGGGTTTGGGTCTGACCATGCTGCTGATTTCCTTGGGCTTGCTCGATGGCAGCCACGAGCAAATGGTTGGGAACGGGGTGAGATTCGGCTCCGGGCACGTCGTCATCCAGGCACAGGGGTATCAAGACACCGGCTCTCCGGAGCTGTTGCTGCCGGCCCCGATCGTGTCTACGACCGGGGAGTTTTTGCATTCCGAGGCCCTGAAGCATGTTGTGCGAGGCGTGAGTCCACGGCTGCTGGCCTCTGGATTGCTGAGTTCCGCAGCCAACGCCAGTGGCGTGAGCATGATGGGGGTCATCCCCAAAGAGGAGCGGGCCGTATCCCTGATTCCCCAGCGGATCGTAGAGGGGAACTATCTCAATGACGACCAACAATCGGGCGTTGTCATTGGCGCGGAGTTGGCCCGCAACCTCGCGGTGAAGATCGGGAGCAAAGTCGTGTTCATGACTCAGGCGGTGCAACCGCGCGGCACGAAAGCGACGGATGCAGGTGGAGGAGAAATGCAAAGCACTTTACTGCGGGTGACCGGGATCTTTCGCACGGGTGTCCAAGCGATCGATGCCCACGTCATCCAGTTGCCGTTGCCCGAGGCCCAAGCACTGCTCGGAGTGACCGACCGGGTCACTCAGGTCGCGGTCCTCTTGGAACGGGAGGGTGACTCGCTGATGGTGGCCCGGGCCTTGCGGAAGCAGTTGACGGGAGCGCCGGTTGAAGTTCTCCCTTGGCGGGAATCCATGCCGCCGCTGGCCCAGCTCTTCTTGTTGGACGAGGCCTTTAACTATGTCATGAACGGTGTGGTACTCGCGATGGTCGGGTTGGGGATACTCAACACGATTCTCATGCGAGTACTCGAGCGCCGTTATGAATTCGGTCTCTGTTCGGCTCTGGGCCTGCGGCCTGTGCAGCTTGCCGTCATGATCATTGGTGAGTCGTTGGCGCTCACGGCGATCAGCCTCGCTCTGGGTCTGGTGCTGGGATTGAGCGCTCAGCATTATTTTGCCACCGCCGGGTTGGATCTGCGCTGGTTTTTCCACAGCAGCCTCCCTACCGCTCTCGTCTTTGACCCAATCATCTACTCGCGCTTGAGCCTGACGCGAATCGCTTCGTCCGTCGGCATTGTGTTTCTGACGGCGACCGTCATCTCCTTTTATCCGGCGCTCAAGGCCGCGCGAACCAAACTACCCGGCGCATTGAAGGTGTTTTAGGATGATTTGGAGAACGATATGACTGAATGGGCTGTGGAACTGAACGACGTGAAGAAGACCTACCGCGCGGGGCCAATCGAGGTGCCGGCACTGCGCGGGATCAGTCTGCGGGTTGCTCCCGGAGAATTTCTCGCGATTGCCGGCCCGTCCGGTTCCGGTAAAACCACGTTATTGAACATCATCGGCGGACTCGACCGAGCCGATACAGGAGAGGTGTTGGTGGAAGGGAAGAACCTTCAACTCTTATCCCCCGGGGAGCTGGCTCGTCTGCGGCTGCAGCGCCTCGGCTTCGTCTTCCAAGCGTACAACCTGTTGCCGGTCCTGACCGCCTTGGAGAACGCTGAATTTACCTTGCTCCTGCAGGGCGTTCCGGTGGAGCAGCGCAAAGAACGAGTGCAAAAGCTGTTCGCAGAAATCGGTTTAGCCAGCCTGGAACATCGTCGTCCCGGCGAGTTGTCCGGCGGGCAACAGCAGCGGGTAGCGGTGGCGCGAGCCATGGTCACCGAGCCGGCGCTGATCCTGGCGGACGAGCCTACGGCGAATCTCGACTCGGTGACGGCGACCGCTCTCCTCGAAGTGATGGAACAACTCAATCGCGCTCACGGCACGACTTTCGTTTATGCCACCCATGATCCTCAAGTCATGGAGCGGGCGCGGCGGTTGATTCGATTGCATGACGGTCAGATCGCCAGTGATGTGGCGCATGCCGGCCCCGCGCTCTGAGCCATGGCAAGAATCACCCTGAAACAACGAACCCGGGAGATTTGGCAGAAGCTGTCGCACCTCGATGCCCGACCCGACCAAATCGCGGCCGGCTACTCCATCGGCATCTTTGCCAGTTTCCTGCCGCTGAATCCGTCCCCAATCATTGTGGCAGTCGTGATGGCGTGGCTGCTGAAGAGGAACGTGATCGCCGCTGTCGCCGGGGCTACGACGGCGATTCTCTATACCCCGCTCTTGCCTTTGATCTGGCTGGCTGAATTTCGATTGGGGAAGTTGGTTCTCCCGGTGCAGCATCCGCTGACGTTGGATAAGGCGCGACTGTGGGACGTTTTGCAAAAGGGTTGGGATGTTTACGCCGCCATGTTCGTTGGCTCGATCATCATCGCCACCCCCGTTACGTTGCTCACCTATTGGGTCGTCAAACGGCTCGCCGAGAGATGGCAACGGCAAAAAAACGAGTCGTAACATTCAGACTGATGGCTGCCTCGGGTCCGGCCATTGCCAACAGGCAAGCCGCCAGCCGTGTCCTTCCACGGCCAGAGCGGCTACATACCCGGGGCCGGGGGTAAGTTCCTGAAGAGACCAACGGGAGGCTTCGGATGGATCTCGTTGAGTGCCGAGTACTGCGGCCGGTTCCCCGGGAGCCAGCGACACGTCAAACTGGTCCAAGGGCAGTGAAAGTCCTTCGCCCCGGGCCTTGATGTAGGCCTCCTTGCGCGTCCAACAGCGAAAGAACGCCTGACGCTGATCTTCGGTTGGGAGTGTCCGGAGCATCTCAACCTCCCGCCGTGAGAAAAACCGCTCGGCGATCTCCGCGACTGCCAGATCGGAACGGATGTGCTCGAGGTCGATGCCCACCTCCCGACCGCGAGTGACCGCGTAAAGAGCCACTCCGTGGGAGTGGGACACGCTAAAGCGGATCGCATCCTCGTCAGATTCCCCGGCAAGAGCAGGCTTTCCATGAGAGCTGTAGCAAAAGGACAGGCATTCGGGCACTCGGTTCAAGTAGCCGGCGAGGATGGCCCGGAGCACTCCACGAGCGACGATAAAGTGCTCGCGGTCTCTCTCAAAATAAAACCGCTCAGCCCTCGCCTGTTCATCCGCGGCCAAGTTGTTGAGGAATCTCTGAATCTGTGACGGGGTCTGGTCCAAAGTCGCTCGCCAGACATGAACCTCATCGGAACCCAACACCAAAGTTTCTGGTGGAGAGCGCCACGGAGGAACAGGAGAGGGGATGGGTGCTGCTTTCATGGGGTGGTTCTCACCCGGCTCCGCGGAGTTCTTGGGAGAGCGCCTGAAGTAGGAGCGGCTGAGTTGCGTTCCAAAAGAAGTGGTCACCGGGAAACATCCGCAGCGAGAAGGAACCACTCGTTTGATCGCGCCAGGCTTCGAGATCGCCACGACTCACCCTCTGATCCTGCAAGCCGCCAAAGGTGGAGATGGGGCAGTTGAGCGGAGGCTCGGTTGAGTACACGTACGTTTCGTAAACGGCGAAATCTGCCCGCAGGACGGGAAGCATGATCTGCATGAGTTCTGCCTCTTCCAACACCTTTCCCGGAATGCCATTCAGGCGACGCAATTCCTGCAAAAGTTCCCCGTCGGGCAGGGCATGGATCGGCCGGTCTCGATGAGGAAGCTGCGGCGCGCGATCCGCAGAGACAAACAGGCGAACCGGCTGAACCCCAGACTGTCGCCGGAGTTGACGGGCGAGTTCAAAGCCGACCAATGCTCCCAGACTGTGACCGAAGAAGGCAAACGGCTTGTCCAAGAGCGGACCTATGGTTTGGGCAAGGGCTTCGACCATAGGCGCGAGCTGAGTGAACGGAGTTTCCATCAGCCGGGTTCCCCGACCGGGGATCTGAACCGGGCAGACCTCGACATCCGCCGGCAAGCCGTCCGACCAAGTGCGAAAGATCGAGGCACCGGCTCCGGCGTACGGGAAGCAGAACAGACGGAGGCGAGCCTGTGGGTTCGGTGTGCGGCAGGCAATCCAGGAGTCAAAGGCGGTTGCGGTGGTCATGGATCTCGGAAATATGTAGCGAACGCATTCCGAACGCAAGCTGGCCGTGGCCGGAGTTGCAGCGTGGCGCATCTCAATCACGGGCTTGTTCGCCGAAGGAGAGCTTGCCCTGACCGGCTCGCGTTGGCATACTCCACGCCGATAGGGAAACGATCATCAGGCTCGCCACCGAGGTTGCCGGACTGGCCTTCGGCAAGGATGTGATCGTAGAGTTTTGAGGAGATTTAATGATTGAAGACTCAACCCAGGAAACCGGTCGCAGGCAACCAATCCGTCAACTCTCGGCTGAAAGCTGAAGGGAAACTGGTAGCAAGGAGACTGATGCTTTCGCAGAGAAAACTAGGCGTTGCCGTTTGGCCCGTTGTGTGTTTGGTGCTCCTTGGTGGGTGCGCCATTCCGCCGGCACATGTATCTCGCTCCAGAGTTGGGGTTAAGTACTACGTTCCCGAGTCGCCTTCAATTGATGCGGAGTTCATTTGCGCCAAGAGGGTCTGCCAGCAGCAGTCCAAGCTCATCAACGCTAACGAATTGTGGCCAATCAGCGGTAGTCCGAGGTGGGAAGTGTATTGGGACACTCTCTGGCGAAGAGCCTTCTTGTGGTCCATTGACTCAAAGACTCAGCAACGCCGATGCCTGATGGAGCTGCCGTCCCGGTTCTTCTTCTACGAGGAAGACGTCCGCGGATTCCTTTTTTCGCCAAAGCTCCAGAAGGCCGTTTTTTTAACTCGGTCCACCTACGACGTTGTCATCGTTGACATATCGAAGCGCACTTGGAGAACCTACGACAAGAAGTCGATCCCAAACACCTCCCCGCGAACAAACTCCGACGGTATTTCACCCGACGGTTCTGAGTTCTGCATCATATTAGGTCCCGCCGAGCCCCCGATTTCAGGCAAGCCCCAACCTTTTGGGTTAGCCATCTGTGGTTTTGACGGGCGCGTGCTCAGGTTTTTTCCGACGACGGAAGAGGTCGTTGCCGTAAAATGGATCGGCAACCCGAGCCAGATCATTCTCGGTTTTAGGGATCATTGTGTCGTTGTGGATCCGGCTGACTTTCGCGTTGTTAAAGAATCAAGGGGTCGCGGATGGATCAGTTGTTTGCACGAGATCGCAGAATCGACCAAGAAAACCGCCGCCCAATCCTCGCCGCCTCCTTCTTGGCTTGGCAGCTTGCAGTCTCGTTTCGACAATGACAAGAAGATCGAACCAAGGAACGCAGTGAGTGTCTGGTGAAAGAACGGTTGCCCGGGTCAACGCCTAGCCCTGGACGGAGACTCAGCGGACCGGTCTATTCACTTTCTCCACCGTTTGCGCCGGATGGACCGTGCTAAGGGCTATCGGAGAGTCAATGAGGGAAGACCGGAACGAGCGAGAGCCGGTATGGTAGCAATCTACACCACGCTCGGGTGACGGTCACTTGCGTTAACTACAACGCTTCCGTTTTCTTCCGCCTCCGCGGATTGCGCTTGGTTGAGGCACGCTGTCAGTTTCTCGGCCAGGACTTCGACGTTAGGCTCGTACATCAGATTGGCGTGATTGCCGGGGACGACGTGGACTTCCACGCCGTCGCCGGCCCAGTCGTTCCAGCCCAACGTTTGGTCCGCAGACGCACCCTCCAGCGTTTCACTCGCCTTGAAGAAGGTGATGCGACCCGGGTAGAGATGCAGGGCGTAGTTCTGGGTTGCGCGCAGGTCGCTCCGGAGGAGCTCGACAAAACGGCGGGCTTGGGAAACATCAAGCTCCGCCGGCACCAAGCCGGCGCTCTTCGCCTGTTCCAGCATGAAGGCCAACTGTTGGTCTTTGGGTAGCTCCGCCAGGGACTCGATCGGACCAAACGAAATCCCGAAGTAACGTTCAACCAGCAAAATCGCTTCAGCATCTTCCTCCGGGAACGTCTCGTCGGGAGTGGGAATCCGGCCATCGAACAAGGCGAGCAACGCCACCCGCTGACCTTGCGCGTGAAGTTGCTGCGCCATCTCGAAGGCGACCACGCCGCCCATGGACCATCCGCCCAGAAGGTACGGCCCCGTCGGCTGCACGGTCTGCAGGGCCTGGATGTACCAGGCCGCCATGTCTTCGATCCGCGTGTGCGGGTCTTGTCCGTCTTCCAGTCCCCGGGCTTGCAGACCATAGCAGGGTTGATCGGAACCCAGAAACTTCGCCAGATGAATGTAGGGGAAAACGTGTCCGCCAGCCGGATGCACCAGGAAGAGCGGCCGTTTGCTGCCACCGGGTCGAATGGCCACCAACGAGGACTGCGGGCCGGGCGCGGCGGCCTGCTGACGGAGAACTCCAGCGAGATGCTCGACCGTTGCTCCCTGAAAGACGGCCGTCAGCGGAAGCTTTTTACCCAGCCGTTTCTCGATGAGGGCGAACAGACGCACCGCCAGCAGTGAGTGTCCTCCCAGTTCAAAGAAATTGTCTGTCACCCCGACCGGTCGAACGCCCAGAACTTCTTCCCAGATGTGCGCGAGTTGGAGTTCCAGGTCATCGCGGGGCGCGACGAAAGCTTTCTCCAACTCCGGCCTGGATCGATCCGGCGCCGGCAGTGCCCGGCGGTCCACCTTCCCGTTGGGCGTCACCGGCAAGGCCTCGAGCAGCACGACCACCGCCGGCACCATGTACTCGGGCAGCTTGTCTTTGAGAAAGCGACGTAGCTCATCCGCCGT
>JBEKAF010000062.1:0-23415 GCA_050018355.1 Terriglobales bacterium
CACCCGTCTCAACTCTTTCCTGCTCAATCCCGTTCTCCCCAATCTCGGTTCCTCCTCGCCGAAGGAACTCTAAAAGGGGACACTTCTATTGTGGTTTCAGGGGGACACTTTTAATGTGGTTCAACAGGCAGAAGAGCATTCAGCAGTCAGCACTCAGCCAATTCAGGTTTTGGGTAGGGCTCGGCTTCAGCCGTGCCGCCCGGGAGCCAATCCGGGAGCCAATAATGACGCGGGCTCTAGCCCCTGAGGGATGCGCAGCTTTAAGGTTTGCCTGAATGCTGAATGCTGACTGCTGTTTAGTCTACTTTCACGTCGCCGGAACCGGTGTGAACGGAAACCGTGGGACCGCCGCCGCGCACTTTGCCAACCACACTCTTCTTCGACTCCTGGATGCGGCCCTGGACGGTCGTAGTCACGGGATGGCCCAGCGTGACGGTTCCGGAATTCGAGGAGATATCGACGTCGAAGGCGGCGTCGGAGGGCACATGCAGGGTCACGTTTCCCGAGCCGGTACGGACGCTCCGCATGTTCTTGGGCAAGCCTTTGCCGTGAATGTCGCCGCTGCCCGCCTCGGCATGAAATCCACCATTGATGCCGTTTACGGTGATGTTGCCGGATCCGGTGCGGATATCCACGTCGCCTGCACCCGTTTCCTCGATTTCAATGTCACCGCTGTCCGCTTTGACCCGCGCGGGACCGGAAAGCTCGCGCCCGCGCACGTTTCCCGAGCCCGTCTGGAAACGCATCTCACCGGTGAGGCGCGCCAGTTGCAGGTCGCCCGACCCACTCTCGAGATCAATGTTGCCCTTGAGGCCTTCGACCTTCTGATCGCCGCTGCCGGTATGGGCACGAATCCCGGTGTTCTCCGGGACGGTGATCTCGTAGTCGATCGAAATGTTGTTGAGATTGACGTAGTCGATGCGGATGCTGTTGCCGGTCTGGCGAATCGGAGGATTGCCCTGCAACTCCTGCACCTCCGCCTTGTGGTCGCCCCCGAACCAGGAATTGCCCGAGTGGATCTTGGCATGAATCGAGACCGCGCCCGCAGCGCCGTTCCGGACGGTGATATCGCCGGACCGAGTAAGCACTTCGAGGTCGACGGAGCCATTGACCTGGAACGAACGGTCAAAGGTTCCGATGACCGAGGCAAAGCCGGCCAGCGAGCTGGCCAAAATAAAGACCAGCGTGCGGAGGGCTCGAGTGCGAATCAGAGAAGTGTTAGTCATAGTAATCAGGTCTCAGGTCTTAGGTGTCAGGTCTCAGGTTCTGTAATCCAGGTCTTAGGTCTCGGGTGTCGGCCTTGGGTTTTTCCTGAGACCTGACACCTAAGACCTGAGACCTGCTTTTCTCACTGCAGTACGACCTGGTCGCCTTCCTTCAGTCCTTGCAGCAACTCGGTCTTGGCGCCATTCGAGATGCCGATGTTGACGGCGAGTTTACGCTTGCCTTCTTTGGCTTTCGGATCAGGCACTTCGACCGAAGCCTTCTTATCCTTGTCGTAAATGATCGAGCCCTCCGGGATCTGGAGCACATTCTTGTGCTCTTCGAGAATGATCTCGGCGTTGGCCGTCATCATGGCTTTGAGGACGCCCTCGGGGTTGTTGATCGAGACCCGCACCTCGAAGGTAGTGACGTTGTCTTTTTCGACGCCCATAGGAGAGATCTTCGTCACTTTGCCGGTGAAGGTCTTGTCCTTGAACGACTCGACTTTGATCCGCGCGGGTTGTCCCAAATAAACCTTGCCGATATCGCTCTCGTCCACCTTGCCTTTGACGTAAACCTCACTGGTGTCGCCGAGTGTCATCACCAGCGTAGCCGAAGAACCCAGCACCAGGATGGAGCTGACCGCATCGCCAATTTCCACGTCGCGTGAAAGCACGATCCCGTCAATCGGCGACTCAATCGTTGTGTAGCCCAGCTCTTCTTCCAGTTGTTTCAGGTTCGCGCGGTCCTGTGCCACCTGCCCCTGGGCCTGACCAATCTTGGCCTGCAACACCTGCAACTGCGCCTTGGACACATTTTGCTTGTTCAGCGCCATCTCGTAATTCTTCTCTGCGTCGTCGAGCGCGGAAGCGGAAACCACGCCGTCCTTCGCCATGCCCTGGGCGCGCTCATACGCGCGTTTCAGCAGCGGCACGTCGGGGCCCTCGGCGTCGACCTTGGCGCGCTCCAGGTCGGCACGGGTGCCGTTCAAGCTGGCACTCGAGCCCTCCAATTGCGCCCGGGCCTGTTCGACACGAGCTTGAATCTCTTCCTTGTCGAGTTCGGCGAGCACCTGCCCCTTCTTCACCTTGTCGCCATATTCGACGTTGAGCTTCTTCACGATGCCGCTGGCCTTGGACTTGATCTCGACCTTGGTGATGGGCTCGATCTTGCCCGTCGCCACCACGCTTTTCGCCAGGTCTCCTTTTTCGACCTTGGCGAGCTTCGAGGGGTCGATCTTGGTGCCTCTGCTCGATGCGATCAGTGCACCGGTAACCACCAGAACCAGAACGGCTGCCGCTATCGAGCTCCAGATAATGATTCGCTTACGCCGCTTTCTTTTGCCATTACCGTTGCCTTCCAAGACCGCCTCCTGCTTGATTGCAAATCTTAAAACTGGCATTCACCTGTTGTTACGGCAGGAACATCGGAATAGTTCCTCAAAAATTCTCGATCCCTAATTCTCGATCCTCGCAACCGACCGTCGCGCTGGGCATTCTTCATGCTCGCAGCCGTCTAGTATGTACTTAGACCACCCGGCAACGAAAAAGAAAGCGACCAGTTTGGGGTAACAATCAAGGGCCGGCTTCCGATTGTACCGCCAGCCAGTTCGCGGCATAAATCCCAACTGTCATCCTGAGCGAAGCGAAGGACCTAGTGTATTTGAATTCGCGATGCCTCCGCCCGAGACACGGCACTGTGCATTCTCATCCTCCGAACCATTATCCCTTTGGAATGTTAGAATTAGAGTTCCATGATTGCATACGTGCTGCTGCGGGTGTTCGTCATCCTGCTCCTGGTGGCGGCCAATGCCTTCTTCGCCGCAGCTGAGTTCGCGCTGGTCAGCGTGCGCGAAACGCGCATCCAGCAGCTGATCGAAGCTCACCGCGCGGGCGCCCGCACCGTCCTCAAACTTCACCAGCAACTCAGCCGCGTCGTCAACGGCGTGCAATTGGGAATCACCGTTACCAGCCTGACCCTGGGCTGGCTCGGCGAGCCGGTTCTGGCGCGATTGTTCGAGGGCTGGATCGGAAGCGTGCCGCACGCCACGATCTACGCTCATTCCATCGCCGTCGCGGTGGCGTTTGCGATGATCACCAGCCTGCACGTGATCCTGGGTGAACTGGTTCCCAAGTCGCTCGCGTTGCAACGGGCCGAGCGGGTTGCACTGGCGGTCGCGGCGCCCATGGACGTCTTCCTGACCGTCACCAGCCCCCTGACGATTGGCATGAGCCGCGCGGCTGGTTTTGTCCTGCGCGCCTTCGGGACACGCGAGATCCGGCACGGCTCGGTTCACTCCCCCGACGAACTCAAGCTGATCGTAACCGCCGCCCATCACTCCGGACAGCTCTCTCCCGCTCAGGAAGAGATGCTCCTGAATGCGCTCGAACTGGACAACATTACCGCGCGCCAAGTGATGGTGCCGCGGACCAGAATTTTTTCCTTGCCCTCCGACCTCAACATGGACGAAGCCCTGTCGCGCGTGGTCGAAGAACAACATTCTCGTGTCCCGGTGTATGATCCGCAGCGCGGTCCCGAACATATTATCGGCGTGCTTTACGCCAAGGACTTGATGCGTTGGACGCGGTTGCGTCTCGGCCACATCGCCGCTGCCCCGGCTCCGGCCGCTGCCCTGCGCATTTCCCAGATGAAGATCGGCCAGATCATGCACGATGTGCTGGTGGTGCCCGAAACCAAGTCATTGCTGGATCTGCTCGGTGAATTTCAGCAGCACAAGCGGCACTTGGCGGTTGTGGTCGACGAATTCGGCTCCACGGCGGGAGTGGTTAGCGTCGAAGACGTGCTGGAGCAACTGGTCGGCGAACTGGAAGACGAATTCGACGTCGCTTCCGCGCAGCCGGCGGTTACCGACGCGAATGCGCCGCTCGTCCTCGATGGAGCGATCAACATTCGCGACCTCGAAACCCAATACGAGCTGAAACTTCCACAGGACGAAGGCTTCGAGACTCTCGCCGGCTTCCTGCTTTCACGGTTGCAGAAGATGCCCACGGGCGGCGAGGCGTTCGATTATGAGGGGCGGCGTTTTGTCGTCGAAAAAATGGAAGGCCATCGCATCGCAACCGTTAGGATCGAGTCCGTGCCCGCGCCCCCTGCGTCAGCATCGGTGTCGGCAGCTTCCGTACAGCGGGCCGGAGACTAGAACCGCTCTCACGAATGGGGATTGGTCCGTTCTCTGAGGGGCACGATTTCACAGCTTGCGGAAAGACTCGATGTTGAAGTTGATTTTGGGTGGCGCAGCGCTTCAGCGCTGCGGTAATTGCATCATTGTGAATGCGGCTTTAGCCGCTGAGGTCACGTGATAGCTTCTTAATTCCCGATGCCGCGCTACCTCATCACCCGCGTCCTCTACACCCTGCCGGTCATCTGGCTCGTCGTCTCCACCGTTTTCCTGCTGATTCACTTCGTCCCCGGCGATCCCGTTCAGCAAATGCTAGGCGAGGGCGCCGCAGCCGGAGACATCCAGGCCGCCCGCCACGCCTACGGACTCGATGTGCCACTAGGCGAGCAGTACCTGAATTACTGGCGAGGCGTGCTCCACGGAGATCTAGGCAAGTCGCTGCGCTTCAACCAGGGAGTCACAAAGCTGATCGCGCAGCGCTATCCGTTTACCCTGCAGCTCACGTTGGCGTCGTTGTTCGTAGCAATTGTGCTGGCCATTCCCGCAGGTGTGCGCTCGGCCCAGCGCCGCAATCAATGGGATGACCGCACCCTAAGCGTAGTCAGCCTCTTCGGCCTGTCGTTCCCAAACTTCGCGCTGGGCCCGGTCCTGATCCTGCTCTTCGCCGTCAAGTTGGGATGGCTCCCCGTCTCCGGCTCCGGCAGCATAGCCCATCTAGTGCTCCCCGCCATCACCATGGGCGGAGCCTTAGCCGCAATCCTGACCCGCATGGTGCGAACCTCAATGCTGGAGGAGTTAGGCCAGGACTACATTCGCACCGCCCGCGCCAAAGGCTTGCCCGAGCGCACCGTAGTCTATCGTCACGCCCTGCGCAACGCCATGATCCCAATCCTGACCGTCCTAGGATTGCAATTCGGCGCGCTGTTAGCCGGAGCGATCGTAACCGAAACCATCTTCTCCTGGCCCGGAATCGGACGCCTAACCATCCAAGCCATAGCCAACCGCGACTACTACCTGGTGCAGGGATGCATTCTGGCGATTGGGTTGACCTATGTAGCCGTGAACTTTCTGACCGACTTACTGTACTCGGCGGTGAACCCGAGGATAAGACAATAATCCCGTGTAGGGCGGACACTCCTGTCCGCCGCCGTTGACTTTGATTTGTTCGAACCAAGAGCGTGCGCGGGTGCCCCATCCTTGCGCGTCCTGTGCGCAAGGGTGGGACTCCACTGAAATGTCCCGCAAGGGTTTATTACTCCGGGATTTTCTGGAGTAATCTAATTGAGGATCCGGAAATTAAGATGAAGGCTAACCGTATCTTCGTGAGCCATTCCTCGCTCGACAAGGAATTCGCCAATCTCGCTGTAGCGAGACTGCGCAAAGCCGACATGGTGCCCTGGGCCGACAGCGAGAATATTCTTGTCGGTGATGACATCCTCGACGGGTTGGGAAGCGGTCTTAAGACAATGGATCTATTTGTGCTGATTGTGTCAGCGGCCTCCTTAAAATCGTCCTGGGTAGAACGCGAGGTCAAGTTTGCGATCTGGCAAGAAATCAAGCGAAAGGAAGCCCTAGTGTTGCCCTTCATCATTGACGACACTGCGGTCGAAGAACTGCCTTGGTATTTGACAAAGGCACACGCTCGACATATCGGACCGGACGCTGCCGGCGCAGAGGTCCTGGCGGGCGCGGTGCGAGACGTGATTGCAAGGCGCTCCGCATTCCACAGCAAGGCAAGCGAAAAAGCCCCTGGAGTTCGCCGCGACCTTCGCCTGGACCGACTAATCCAAAATGTTGGGCTTGGCGACTGGGAGTCGGCGACCCATGCCGCTCTCGAAATGGTTAGGGCCACGGATTTCAGTGGCCATAACGAGCTTTTGCGGGTCCTTATCAATTATATCGACCTACACGAAGACGACACCCTTCTGTGGAGCGCCCTGCACACGATAGAGTGCTATGCGGAACTCGCACCCTCACAATTTGACTACGCGACTCTTAGCCGAATGGCATCACATCAGAACTTCTCAGTCCGTTCAACGGTTGCATCCATCTGCATGCGATGGGCGCAATTTGCGCCAGACCGTATCCCGGTCGATGTGCTTTTGAAGCTGTCCGTTTATGACGAAGACTGGTACGTGGAAGCGCCCGCCAATGCAGCCCTGAAGTCCATGGCCCGTTCAGTGCGTGGGATTTTGGGGATATTCTTCGCACGCCTGCGTAGTCAAGTGGCAGAAGAAAGGGCACACGCCGCACATGCCATACTGGAGATCGCAAAAAAAGAAGCGGAGATTCTCGACCCAGCGATGATCGAAGCAGAGATCAAACGACTGCGATCCGTTTCCGACAAACTCGCGATAAGCTCACTTCTAAAAGCGGCGGCTCTGGTCAAGAAGACTAGCTACCTCAGCGGGTACAAGTATGGCCTGTGAGTGCCGGGTGCCCCACTCATCCGCGTTCTTTGCGAATGAGTGGGCTGGCAGGCTATGCACCAAACTGGTGTACAATGACGCCACGCCGGTAACAAAACATGTCCGACGGAGCGTGTCACTTCCCGCTCCAATTGCTAAACAAGTAGATCGTATTGCCAAGAGCGAGCGATCGAGCGACAACCGTGTTCTGGTGGAGCTCATCGAATTGGGCATCGAAGCGCAGAAACAGAAGGAGAAAGCATTCTTTGAGCTGGCCGAACGCTTTCGAAGCGCGCGTGATCCCGAAGAAGCGAAGCAGTTAGGCGACCAGTTGGGCCGCTTGGTTTTCGGTGAGTAATGCCGCGGATCTTTTTTCATCACAAACAATCTGTGTACCCCATCACAGACCCCGGACCCAACATGCGCAAAAATGAAAAAAGCCGCTGAACCATGGATTTTGGGAGAATTAAGCAGACAAGCGAGCTAAGTCATTATTCTTGAATATTTTGTAAGTAAGTCTTTTGCGCTCTATATTTTAGCAAGAATTCGGGGGGGGGGTAGTTAAAAACGGGTTAATGTCTTCCCGGCATGAATGATCGATAACGAGCGGGCCGCGCCAACTCAACATTGTTCCTCACCTGCATTTTCTATATAAGTGAAGACAAGTCGCTCATGTCCACCCTAGCCATCTCGCTCCCCCGCGTCGCCCGCCACAATCCGTTGGCGGCAATCGGAGTCGTGTTGGTGGCCATCTTCGCGTTCTCGGCAATTTTCGCGCCCTGGATTGCTCCGCAAGATCCTGCGCACATCGACTTGCCGAACCGCCTGCAAACGCCCTCGCCGCAGCATTGGTGCGGAACGGATGAACTCGGACGCGACATTCTTTCCCGCTTGATCTGGGGGGCGCGAATTTCTCTGTTCGTCGGCAGCAGCGTGGTCGCGTGTTCACTTCTGCTCGGCCTCATCATCGGCAGCCTCGCTGGATATTACGGCGGAGGCATCGACCGCTTCGTCAACGTCGTGTTGATGAATGCGTTTCTTTCGTTCCCCGGCATTCTCATCGCAATCGCCTTCGTCGCCTTCCGCGGCCCCGGCATTTTCAATCTCGTTCTTGCCCTGTCGCTGGGAGGATGGGTGGGCTATGCTCGCCTGGTGCGCGCGCAGGTGCTGGCCGTGCGCGAACGCGAATTTGTCGAAGCCGCGCGGGCGCTGGGCGCCAGAGATCTCCACATCATCACCAGGCACATCCTGCCCAACATTATTCAGCCGGTCATTGTGCAGGCGGCCATCGGAATGGCGGGCGCGGTTCTGGCTGAGGCGACGATGAGTTTCCTGGGCCTGGGTGTGCCTCCGCCAACGGCGAGTTGGGGATCGATGCTGAACGACGCGCGCTCACACCTCTTCGACGCTCCTCATCTCGTGCTCTTCCCGGCGGTGACGGTGATGCTCGCGGTCCTCGCCTTCAACTTTATCGGCGACGCATTGCGCGACCTTCTCGACCCACGATCCCGGATTGAGGCTGGGTTGTAAGTCTCAGATAAATTTACCTGTCCGTAACATTCAAAGATTCGATGTCCGCTAACTGTTTTCTGCTGATGACTTTCCCCCTTTTTCCACGTCTAATTGAAGGACGGCAGATTGCGGAACTTTTTCCGGGGCTGGTTCGTATCAATAGCCGTTAAAGCAGGTTCGTATGAACAAACATATGGAACTCAAATTTCAAGTCGAATGCTTGCAGGACGTAGCGGTCGTGAACTGCTCGGGACGCATGGTGCGCGGGGCGGCGCTCGACGAGTTCCGGCGCCGGATCGAGCAACTCGATCGTGTCCGCGTGCTGGTGCTTGACGTTTCCGAAGTCGAGCAACTGGATGCCGGTGGCTTGGGAACCCTGCTGCTGGTGCGCCGTTGGGCAATGCAGAACTCGGCGACGATGAAGCTGGTCAGTCCGCCGGTTTTCTTCCGCAGACTGCTGGAGGCGACCCATCTCACGTCGGTGTTTGAGATTTCTTCCCTGAAAGAGGCAATCTGCATCTTGCGCGCAAAGGAATGCCCACCGCGCTTCGCGGTCGCCTGATCAAGCCCACCACATGGGCGCGATGCTTTATAATTCGCGCCCATGAAGCCCAACATCGGTTGTCAGGTCTCAGGTGTTAGGTCTCAGGTTTGTCGCCTGAATTTTGTTGAGAGGCCGCTTGCCGGGTCTCTTGGATTCTCACTTCCACACCAGCAACACTTCCGCCAGCTCATTTCGTGGACACTCGAAGTTTTTGACCCCAGCTGATGACCCAACTCGCCCGCAAATTGCGCGTCACCGATTACTTCTCCCTCGGCTGGGGAACGATGGTGGGCGTGGGCTGGCTGGTCGTCATGGACGATTGGCTCACGCGCGGTGGCCCGCTCGGCGGCATTCTTGGCTTCGCGATTGGCGGCATTCTTCTGCTGCCCATCGGCTATGTGTACGGCAAGTTGGTGATGGCCATGCCCGACGCAGCGGGCGAAGTGGCCTACACCGCGAAAGTTTTCCCGCGGCCGGTCAGCTTCTTTACCGGATGGATGATGATGTTGGCTTACTTCATTGTCTGTCCGTGGGAGGCCGTGGCCGTGGGCCGCATCACCGGTTACATTTTTCCCGCGCTCGATTCCATCGAGTTGTATCGCGTGGCGGGAAAGCCGGTTTACTTGCCGCACCTGGCCATCGGGCTCGCGCTCACCGCACTGGTCACGGTGGTGAACTATCGCGGCATCCGGCTGAGCGCCACGTTTCAAAACTGGAGCACGTTCGGCACGCTTGCGCTCTTCGTGATCTTCGTCGCCGTTGGCGTCGCGCGCGGATCGCCCGCCAACTTCCCGCCTTTGTTCACGCACACTCCGTTCGTCTCCATTTTGCTGGTTCTGCAGATCGTTCCTTACTACATGACGGGATACGAATCGGTGACCAAAGCTGCCGAGGAAGCCAATTCCCAATTTCGCACCCAGGGATTCTCTCGGGCCATCTTTGCGGCGATCATCGTCGGCGCCGTGTTCTACATCATCGTGATTGCGGCGGTGGGCTTCGTGGCGCCGTGGCGTCGGCTGACCGGCGAACCATTCATGACTGCGGTCGCTTTCGAACATGCGGTCGGCTCGCGCTGGATCGTAAGCATCATTCTGAGTGCCGCGTTGCTTTCGCTCTTCAAGGTATTCAATGGAAATTTTATCGCCGCCAGCCGCTTGTTGTTTGCCATGGGGCGGCGTGGGCTGGTGGACAAACGACTGGCCAGCATACATCCCCAAAATCAAACACCAGCCGTGGCTGTTGCCTGGGTTGGCGTCGCCACGGCTTTGTGCATGTTTCTTGGCAGTGCGATTCTGGTTCCGATCTCTGAGGTCGGATCGGTCGCTTCCGCCACCGGATGGTTTGCGGTGTGCACTGCCTTTCTGTGGATGAGGCCCCGAATCGCCGACTGCTTGATCGCTCTGCTGGGCGCATTGGTTGGTCTGGCGATGGTGCTGATGAAGTTTGTGCCATTTGTGCCCGGACACTTTTCCCGCTGGGAGTGGCTCGTGCTCGGACTCTGGATTATCCTTGGCACGTTGATTGGCCACCCCCGCGGCGGACAGTTTGCTACCGGCTACGCACCGTAAGTTTCAGTCGCAGGAGTATTTCGCCACGATGCAGCAGGAGTAAAGCCAACAGCTAAGAGCCAAGAGCTAACAGCCGCTTTACGGTTTGACGGTCTCCGCGCCTGCTTCCGCACGGTTCGCTTCCGTGCGATTGCCCGGCGCAACGTGCGGCTCGGCCAGCGTGCCGATGAGCGTCCACGATTGCTCGTCGCCACGCGTCAACACGAAGTCGAAACCGCTGTCTGGGGAAGCGGCTCCGCTTACCTGATAAATGCCGTCGCGCGATTCCAGTCTGCCTGCAGAAAGTTCCCAGGCACCTTTTTTCAGACGCAGATCTCCGGCGAACCGGTGCACCGGCAGAGGCACGGGCGAGCCCGGAATTTCAACATGTGGCAGGCTGCCATTCCGCATCACGAACCGCAACTTGCCGTCGGAGCGCGCCAGCAGGTCACGAAAGCTGTCTCCCGACCCCTCCAGATCGAACTTGCCATCGGCCGTTCCGGCAATCCAGGCATCGTTCATCAACGTGCCCACCTGCTCCAGCGAAATGTCTTGCAACGTGCCGGTGCCGCGATACCGCAGGGTCTGCGCGGACGCGTCATGAGTGGACGCGTCGTGAGTCGATGCATCATGACTCGACACATCAATGGTCCAGTTCCCTTGATGTGTGCCCTGCAGCAGTTGTCCTCGCAGAGCCGTCAGTATGATCTTGCCCCGGTCCACTTCCACTTGCGTCGCAACCTGAGTGGCGAACACCTTCTTCAATCCGAACCGGCCGACATGCAAGTTGCCGCGCGCCTGAATCGCGAGAAGTGGCGAAGGGCCCCGCGGCTCATTGGAATTGGAATTCAAGATGCGGTACCACGGACGTTTGGCGGGATGCGGCGTGAACCATTCGGCGAGATCGCCGGTCGAAAGCTGGTCGGCCGTGAGATCGAACTGAAACACACAGTTTGGCGCGGCATTTGGAACGACGCTTGGAGCCGCGCAATGCCGGGGCGCTGTAATCCCGCCGCTCCAGTGAGTGCTTCCAGTACGGGCAGAAATCTTCTCCATCAAGACCGCGTCCGGAGTGAGAGAAATGGTCGCTGAGCCAATCTCAATCGGCGTGTTCAGGCCGTGCATCTCGGCGCGCACGTTGCGCAGTTGAGCCGTCCCAAGCGTGGCGGGAACTGCAAATCCCTGCCAGGGCCCGGAGGCGCTCACATCTAACTTGGCCGAACCTTCCGCTGCCGGGTGCGTGACCGGCAAGCCCAGAACGTCCTCCAGACGAAACAGGTCTTTCAGTTCCACGTCGCCGCGCAGAAAAAAACGATAACCGGCAGTGGACATCCACCCGCTGGCGTTCACGGGGGCGGAGACGTTCATCGCCAGTTCGACCGGTCCAATCCGCAGGTGAGGCTCAGCAGGCTCCTGCTCCTTTTGTTGTTCTTGTGTCCTCGGGTGACCGGGCCTGCCCCGCTGCGAATCGGCGGGTACTATGGTCCGTGAAACCAGGGCCAGTGGAATCGTGCCGAAGGCAACCTCATCCTTTCCCGCGTTCCCCGCATTCCCCACATTCGAGGAGAGGCGCACGTTGGTCGCCGAGCCGCTCCCGGTCCATTGCTGCAATGAGTCGTGCCGCTCGATCCCGGGAACGTTGCGCGTGGCGTGGAACTCCGCATTCAGCAATCCAGTCGCAGTGAGATCGCCGGGGATCTGCTTTTTCACCTGGCGCAGCAATCGCACCACCGAGGTCAGCGGCACCTTCTCGGCCTCGAGCGTCAGATCGTAAGTGGGCACTTGTTCGACCAAGGCAAAGTTTCCGCGCAGGCGAAGAGTCCCGCCGCTGACTGGCGATTCGCACAGCAGGTCGGCAAGTGTGCTCGTGACCGCGTTGTACTGTCCCGAGCAACCGGTTGCCAGGCGCACGTTCTCGCTGCCAACAATGTCGTAGCGATGGAAACCTTCGATTGCAGTCTCGCTCTCGATCCGCAGCGCTTCCGGAGTGCCGGACACGTTCGCCGTGAAATTCACTCCGCCGCGCCATCCCCGGTCTTTTCCGCTCAGCAACTTGGTGATCTGTCCGAGTTGCCCGTTCCGCCATTGCACGGTGATCTGCACCGGGGTCAACCGCAAGCTGGAAGCGCGCTGCCACGTTGCGATGATCTGGAGCAGCCCGGTATCGGTGAGATTAAAATCCGTGCGCACGGGCTCGGCCTTTATGCGGGCGCTCCAGGAATTTTCTGAATCCTGCCAAAGCGCCACGTCGGCATCCATCAGCGCGTAGGACTTCTTCGTCTGTCCCAGCTTGAAATTGACGCGAGCGTTGCTGGCTTCAAGATAGGGGAATGCCGGGCGGCGCTCGGACGCGGGCTTTCCGGTCGGAGCCGCGGGAATTTGCGCGTTGCGCTCGAGCAGGCTCGCCAGGTTCCAGCGGCCTTCGTTGCTGCGCACCAGGTTGATGCTGGGCTCGGTTGCGCTCAGGGTAGCGATCTCGAGTCGCCCGCGGAGCAGGGAACGAAACCGGATTGCCGCGGAAACTTCCTGCGCGCGGATCATCGGTTCCGCGCTAAATGCGGGATCGTCGTAGACGACGAGCCCCTCAAGATCAAAGGCCGGCCGCGGCAGAAGACGCAAACGGACGTTGTCGAGTGCGACCCTGCGTCCCAGAGCGCTTCCGATGGAACTGGCAATCCGGTTTCGCAACTTGTACACGCCGGGCCGCCACAGAAACAGGATCAGCACGAGAGCCGCGACCGCAGCCACCCCGCGCCTGGATCGCAGAAATTTGGGTCGCAGAAATTTCACCGCACGATCCTGAGCGTGCGCGACCAGCGCGTTTCATCAAAGAAGTGAATGATGATGTGCGCCAGGAACCCCAGCCGGTCGCCCGCACTGCGCATCTGGTACTGGTCGGCCGGGGTGACAAACGACCAGTAGATGAACATGGGACGGCCGATCACATTCTTGCGCGGAATAAAGCCCCAGTAACGGCTGTCGTAACTCACGTCGCGGTTGTCGCCCATGGCAAAGTAGCTGTCCGGAGGCACGACGATGTCACCGCCCTCCAGGTGCGAAGGCAGTTCCTGCTGCCATTTTTCGTTTCTTACCCCGTACATTTCCGAAGGCGGCACAGCGGGAAAATTGTCCCGGTAGGGATTGTAGTCCGCCAGTTTGTGCTGGACGTACGGCTCAACAAGTTTCTCGCCGTTGCGATAGACGACGCCATCGCGCAAGTGGATGTGGTCGCCGGGAACGCCCATGATCCGTTTCACGACGAACAGACCTTGTTCCTCCGGCGACAGGAACACAACAATGTCGTTGCGGTGGATATCGCGATACGGCATCAGTGGTCCCATCCAGCGTGTCGGCGATGCGAACTGCTCCCGGTTCACGAATACGTGGTCCCCGATGAGCAGCGTGTCCTCCATCGAACTGGAGGGAATCTCAAACGCCTGCAGAACAAAGGTGATGATGAACAGGCCGGTGACCAGCACTCCCGCGAGTGACGCCAGAAATTCCACCGTAGTCTCGCGTGGCTTTTCGTCCACAATGACTTCTTCTTTTTCTTTTTTCGACACGTTTGGCATCCGTCTAGAGGATTTCTTCTCAGCGCATCTTCATCAGCGCACCAGCCTGAAAGTACGTTCCCAGCGCGTTATCTGGAACAAGTGAGTTACCGCGTAGGCAAGGTGATAAAGTCTATCACCCACGGTTGGCGATCCGGGAAGATCATTGTTCAAATTGCCCGACGACCAGTAAATTAAAAGCGGGCGTCCGATGATATTTTCGCGCGCCACGAATCCCCAGTACCGGCTGTCCTTGCTGTCATCGCGATTGTCACCCAGAACAAAATAGTGGCCCTCGGGGATAATCAACTGGTGGTCCTCCACCAGCTTCGGCATTTCTTTCCACCATTTCGCATCCACTTCGAGGACGGGAGAACTAGTCTGCGGAAAATCGTCGAGATAGAAATTGCGCAGCGTGGTGATGTACTGCACGTAGGGCTCCTGCACGGGAGCGCCGTTGATATAGACGCGCTTGTTGATGAGGCGCAGGCGATCTCCGGGCAAGGCCACCACGCGCTTCACGAAGTCCTGCGCCGGATTCACAGGGTAATGGAAGACGATGATGTCACCGCGCCGGATGTTGCGATATGGCAGAAGACGGTTCCACCCCGTGCTGCCACCGTAGCAAAACTTATCCACCAGCAAGTAATCGCCAATCAGCAGCGTTTGCTCCATGGATTCCGAAGGGATGGTGAACGCCTGCAGGAGGAAGGTAACCACAAAAACGGCGATCACGACCGTTCCCGCGACCGACTGAATGGTCGCGGGCCAATCACCAACCGAAATCTTTTCGCTCCATGACATAACTAAGACATAACTTAAGGCATAACTAAGCCATAACTACGAAGTGCCGCCGTCCTTCCCAGCGTTCGAATACCGAGCGCCAGGCAATGTTGCCAGGTGCTCCAGAACTTGCCGCGCCGCTTCCTGTTCCGCCCGCTTCTTAGTCGCGCCCTGGGCGCGCCCCACGAATTGCCCCATCGCAGGTTCCGGCAGTCTCACCTCGACCGTGAAGGTCTTCTTGTGTTCAGGGCCTTCCTCCTTCACGAGCGCGTAAACCGGCTGCGGTCCTCCTCTGGCCTGCAGCGCTTCCTGCAACGCGGACTTGAAATCCATCACCGGGATGGCGCTGGTCTCCAGTTTCATGTGGGCCAGTTCCGGCTCCACGATCACGCGCACGATAAAGTCTCGCGCCACCGGCCACCCGCCGTCGAGGTAGAGCGCCGCCAGGATCGCTTCCAGTGCGTCCACCAGCAGGCTCGCCTTGTTGCGGCCACCGCTTTTTTCTTCGCCGCGGCCCAGACGCATGTAATGACCAATCTCAAGTTGCTCGGCTACCCGCAGCAGATGCCGTTGCCCTACCAGATGCGCGCGCAGCTTGGAAAGGTGCCCTTCCTGGAATTCCGGGAAACGGTGGAACAGTGCCTCGCTGGTGGCTAGCCCGAGCACGGCGTCTCCCAGAAACTCGAGCATTTCGTTATCGCCACTGGGCGAACCGCCGCCAGACGAACCGCTGCCAGCGCCCAGCGCCTCCACCTCGCGCGCTTGCGAGCTGTGGGTAAGCGCTTGCTCGATCAGTTCCCGGCGCTGGAAGTGGTGACCCAGGCTTTCTTCCAGCGCCATGATTTCGCGTGACTTCATCACAAAGCGGGGCCACGATCGTTCGGCCCCTGGCGGTTAGTTCTTCGGGGGACTCTGCGGTTGGGCCGGGGCCGCGCCTCCGGTGAGCTGCTGCAAGCGGTCGCGTTCCCGGCGCGCCGGGGTTCCAATCGCGGTGTTGTCCTGCGTCATTTCCACGGCGCGGTTCGCCACCTTGAGCGCCTCCGGATATTTTTGCTGCTTATCGAGCGTCAGCGCCAGACGGAGAATGACCACTGGATCCGGGTTGCTGGGGAACGCGTCGATGGACTTCTGTAGATTCTCCTGCGCTGCCGGATAATTCTCCTTCTTGAACTCAATGGTACCGAGAATCGAATACGCGTTTGAGCGCAGCAGCGACTTGTAGGCGTCGATCTTCTCCTGCGGCGTGCCCGCTGGCACTTGGACGTCGGTGTCCACGGTCTGCGTGGCCTTCCGCGCCATCGAGACCGCTTCGCTGAAACGCTGATCTTTGTCGATATCCGAGTCGCGCGTTCTCTCGGCGATTACCTCGGCGACGATTACCAAAGCCTCGGGATCGTCCCCGTCAAAGCTGAGCACTTTGCGGCCCATGGCGTCGGTCTTCTCGGCGTTGTTGGCCTGCTGGTAGAGGCGCATCGCGTTCTTGTAGAGCAGCACGCGAAGTTCACTGTCGGGGAACTTGGTGGCAAAATCGTCAGACGCTTTTTCCAGTGCGACAACATCAGTACTTGCCGACGCCGCCTTCCAGGCATCGAACTCCGGCTGGGTCTTAGCTTGTGGTGGACGCTTTCCCTGGGGCGCCGTCGCACCCTGCGCTGGCGCCGCCTGACCCGCCGGCTGTCCGCTGTTCTGCGCCGTGCCCCAAACCGCGACACTCAGTATCCCTAAAATGACTGCTGCTCTCTTCATGCTGTCTCCCGTAATGCAAAATTTCAAACCTAAGATTTCATTGTAGGGACAGCCGCCCTCGGCTGTCCGCCCTCACTCCGGCTGTTTCGCCACCGGAGGCTCATACGGCTGTTCCAGCCCCCGTTGCGCCGCCAACTTCGCTTCCGGAAGCGTTCCCCCAGCCGCAGTCAGCGCCGCCCGATACTCATCCAGAGCCGCGAACCGATCCTCTCTTAAATCATAAATGCGCCCCAGGTAAATATGCGACCACGCGATCACCTTCGGTTCATGCGCCGTCTGCAGCGCTCGTTGAAAGTACATGCGCGCCCCTTCCATGTCCCGATTCGCGGTGGCGACTTCCGCCAAAATGAACAGCGCGCGTCCCGAATCTTCTTCCTGCCCATCGAGCGCCTGCTGCGCCAGTTTCTGTGCGGTTTCCGGATCGCCCGCCGCCAGCCGCCGCTCCGCGTTCAACAGCAGGTGCTCGTTCCGGCTACCCGCCAGGTGCAGAAGTTCCGGCGCCGCCTCAGCCGAGAACTGAATCAGGGATGCCCGCTTCATTTCTTTGCCGACTTCAATCGCGCCGACCAGGTCCGCATAAGCGTTGCGCATGCCCGCGGGATCTTTTTCGAACTTGCCCAGCGCGTCGTAGAAATAGCGCGTCAGCACGTACCCTTCCTTGTCGGATTCGTCGATGCCCTTGGCCCGCTCCGCCTCCGGAATCTTGGTCAATCGCTCTTCAATCGCCCGTATCAGGCATTCCGTCACCAGCAGCGAAATGTCGCTTTTGAACGCTTCATCCATCGGAGCGTCCTTCACGTCCTCGAGCAACGGCTCCAGCCGCTTGAAGGAGTCGCCGTTTTTCAGCGCCAGCGGATCCAGAAGATAATGCAGATACGTATGCCGAATCTGCTGCATCTTAATCGCTGTGCTCGAGGTCGGTGAAATGACGACGTAGTAATCCGACGCGTAGTTGCGCGCGTTGGTCTGGCCCGGCGCGCCCATCGCCTCCAGATAGACGGTGAACTGCCGTCCCAGGTAGCCCGCCGATGGGTACTTCAAATAAATCTCGGTGTCGAACGTCATCTTCGCCAGCGGCTCGTGATAAATCTCGGTCAATTCCCTATAGCGCGCGCGGTGCTGCTCCCAGATGGCGTGCAACCCAATCTTCTGGTAGAAGGCCTGCATCAACGGCACCATGTTGGCCACCACTGCGGCATCGGGCGGCAGCTCCGTCTGCTTCACTTTCAGCGTGAAGGCCGGCGGCTCCTCCAGATAGAGCGCCAGCGATACATAGTGGGACAGGTCGTGTGCCGGCTCCGGCGCCTGGTGCTGCCGGTAGAACAAGCACATCGGGCCCACCACTTCCTGAGCTCCGGCGGTATTCTCCACCGCCTTGGCAACTTCCGACCGGATCTGCGTCCGCAACGGGTCGGAAGCATTCAGCTCCTGATCATAGCCGCAAGTGTTGATGGCGGTCAGCACCGTGAAAAGTTTCTCGCTGGTTTCCAGAGACACCTGCGGCCGGTTCTGCGCCAAGCCCGACGCCACGACCAGCACGACCGCCACGCTCACAGCGAACGCCAGTCGAACCCGTTGTCCCAGGAAACCACTTCTGATCTCAGGCATAGACGGATGAGCTAGTGAAACTCTGATTAAGCCGGTTCCCGGACAGCTTTGAAGGGGCATGGCTACAGCCATGCCGTTAGAACCGCTACACAAGCGGTTTTAGCCGCCGAGGGTCGCCCCTTCATAGCATCCAGTTTTGCCAGCGAAGACTTAATCAGACAATCCCTGGAAAATAGTAGTGTACGAACTGGTCAATTCTCGGTCAAACCGACAATACTGAAAATGTACGGGGATTGCGCGACTTCAGATCACGTAGGCCCGGACGCCTCGTCCGGGCCGGGCGAGCGAAGATCGCCGCAGGCTGCGGAAAAACTCAGGTTTCGTATCAGGGCATCGCTTTAGCGATACCGTAAGTCTTCGCAATCAGACGCCCCCTTAGGGGCTGGGCATCGACAATCAACTTCTTCCGCTACCCCTTCACGCTGATCTTCGAAAAAGAAAGCACGGCCGTTCCCGCCGTCGGCCGTCCCATGGAAAGCGCCGGGTGGAAGGTCGTGAAAATCAGCAGGTTCTTCAACTGCGGCAGCACCGCTTTGGCGTCGTCCGGTTGCGACAGGATGCGGTAATCCTCCACCCGCCCGTTGGCATCCACGTAGGCTTCAATCACCAACGCATCGTCGCCCATATTGCCGAGCGACGTGCCGAACGCCGACTGTTCGAGTTGAGGCCCGGTGTACAGCATGAGCGGAACGTCTCCGCTGCTGGCCCGCAGTTCTGCCGGCAAGGCAAAGAAGCCCAGCAGCAGTCCGAAAAACAACACGGCGCTGACCAGTCCCGCCGTAGCCGGAACCATGAAAGCGTTAAGCGCATTTTCCAGCCTCACCAGCACGCCTTCAAACCGCGGATGGCGCGTCTGTGCGGCCTCGCGCGAAATCGCGACCCGCAACTTCAACGCTAGGTCGGCCGGCGCCTTCTTCGGACCCAGACTGGCAAGCAACTGTTGCGTGCGCTGCATCGCGGCAAATTCCCAAGCGCAATCATCGCACTGTTCCACATGGCGCGTCAGCGTGCGCATCTCAGACCCACCCACCCGGCCGTCAAGATACGGCGAGAACAACTTCTTGATCTCAGCGCAGTTCATGGCGTCACCTCAACCTCTCTGCCACCACCCGAACCTTCCCGCGAACTTTGGCTTGCGCCGTTCTGCCGCTCGTTCATAGGAACGTTGGCAGGAACGAGCAACCCTAACTCCGGACCCACTTCCCGGACATATCCCGCTAATTTCTTGCGCAGCGCGTCGCGCCCGCGCGTGATGCGTGACTTCACCGTTCCCAGCGAGATCGCCAAAACTTCCGCGATCTCCTCGTACGACATTTCTTCCAGATCGCGAAGGATCAACGCGGTCCGATACGGCTCGGGCACCTGTTGCAGCGCCTGCTCCACCGCCGCGCGCACCTCGGTATGCGCGAACTTTTCAAATGGCGACTCACCCGGATCGACCAGTCGCTCTTCTCCGGAATATTCGTATTCCCCCGCTGCGATGGGATCAATCGGCGTTTCCTGTGCCTTGTGCCGGAACCACCAGCGCCTCCGATTGGCCGCCTCGTGCAGCGCGATGCGGTAAATCCAGGTCTTCAGGCTCGACTCGCCGTGGAAATGTTTCATCCCGCGGAAGACTTTCAGAAACACATCTTGCGTCGTGTCCGCCGCCTCTGACGGATCATTCACGATGCGGTAGATGAGGCCGTAGATCGGCTGGTGAAACTCGCCGATCAACCAGGAGTACGCCTCTTCCGAACCCGCCTTCAGTTCAGCGATGACGGCGGATTCCTCAGTTCGGGCCCCGATAGCGCTGGCAAGATCGCCCAATGTAGTAGCTCCCGCCATGACGGCGTTGCCCCAATTATAGAGTCACTCGAGCCCCAGGCGGTAATCTTAATTCTTGCCGAAGCTACGTCGGACGACCCTCTCAGCCTAATTGCTTAGACTCCGAAGCGGCCCGTAGAGTTCCAGTGGTAAGTCCAGTATTTGCAACAAGTGCTCCTGTGGGTGCGGGCGCCCTTGCCCATCCAAGCCGAGCGCAGCTCGGCAGGTTCTTGGCTGGCAGCGGCAGGAGCCCCTCCGCCCGTGGTCACACCTATATATCCCAAAGCCTTCGGGCAACCGAGCGGGTCCTCCCGCAAAGTTGCTCTGCCGCATGTGCCGGGTTGTAGAACTACTCCATAAGTTTGGGAGCTACTCCATAAGTAGTAGCTCCCGGCCTTAGTGTTTTAGGCTAAGCCACTTAGGTACTTGTAAGGAACTCAGCAAGGGCTAAAAGTACCACAAGCACCCAAGAGCTGCTCCCTCCCCCAGCCAGGCGCGACAAGAAACAGGAGGATACAAAAATGAAAAAGCTCGGATTGTTGCTGTTTCCACTACTGGCAATCACCTTGATGTTGGGGGGGAATGCCTTCGCCTCGGGAGTATACGAGGTTGACCCCAGTGTCTATTTCGTCACCTACTATTCCAATGCACATACCGTTGGCGCTCCGGATGCAACCGTGCGTATCATCAACGATGGCGACCTGAGCACAGGTACAGGTGAATGTATAAATTTCGAGTGCGGAGGAAATCTTTGGGCGGACATCTTCGTGTTCGATGACAGCCAGGAGCTGCAGGAGTGCTGCAGCTGCGAAATTACTGCAGACGGTCTGCTCTCCGAATCCGTGAATCAAAACCTCACGGCTAACAGCCTGACCGGCAAGGTGAACACACGTGGCGTCATCAAGGTCATTTCGGACCCGAGCGGTATCTCGGCCGGGCCCGATCCGGCACCCGGGCTGCGGGCATGGGCCACCCACATCCAGGCAACGTCGGTCGTTTTTGCGGCTGGAAAAGCCCCTGCGGAGAAGTCGCCTTTCTACGTTACCGAAACCAATATGGCCGACTCGAACCTCAATGCGGCTGAACTAGAAAGACTCGACAATCTGTGTTCTTTCGCGATAACGTTGGGCAGCGGCTCTGGTGTTTGCTCCTGCAACTATGAAGACTATGAATTTTAGTAAGGAATGGCTTCCGAGTTGAAGGGCGGTGAGGCAGGGCTGAAGTAGCTTCGTTGGGCCAACGCCCACACCGCCAGCCACCGGTTCCACCTTGGCCCCGGGACGTCCGCCATGCCCCACATCGGACGCGAGGCTTGTTCAACCTGCGCCCTCAGTTCCGACGCGCTCAGGGACGATGGCTGTCTGGCGGTTTGCGCCGCCGTCGCTGCGGGGTCGAGCCGCTTGCGGAAGTCCTTCAGGTCGGCCACCATCTCGCGGCAACTCTGGTAGCGCGTCGCCGGCTCTTTCGACAGCGCCCGGTAGATAACGCGCAGCAGATCGAGCGGTATCTCGTCCATGGGCCGCGGTGGTTCGTTTAGAATCGCGAAAATCGTCGCCGCAGCCGTGTCCCGCAAAAACGGATTCTTCCCCGTGACCATCTCCACCAGCATGATCCCCAACGACCAAATATCGGTGCGCTGGTCCACCAACTTGCCGATCGTCTGTTCCGGCGACATGTAGCCGATGGTTCCGGTGGTACTACTGCTTTGCGTGCTGCCTGTCGCAGACGTCAGCCGGGCCAAGCCGAAGTCCATCATGCGAAGGCTCCTTCCTTTCCGAGAAGCCTTGGTCCCCAACCAAAGACTACCCGATCTGAATCGAGCCTTCGCTCTTATCCAATCAACTTCTCGCGCCTTTCGAAAAGTGGGCTGCCGGACGGCCAGCACCGGAGTGGACGCGTGCAGGTTACGGAAAAACCCGGGCTTCGTATCAGGGCATCGCTTAGCGATGCCGTAAGCTCTTCGAAATCACAAGCCCCTTTAGGGGCTGGGCACCCAAAGTCGACTCTTCAGCAACTCTCTAACCCAGCGCCAAGCGCCGCCCTCGTCACTTGGTCGGCGCAGCACTCGGCGGAGCGTCCGTCGTTGTCGCTGGCGGCTTCGGTTTCGTTGATTTCTTTTTTGCCGGCTTCTTCGGAGGCTCGGTGTCATCCACCACGATCTTCTTTGGCGGCGGAGGTGGCGCCGCGGACAGCGTCTTGACCTGCGCGCGCAAACGCGTCAACTCATCTTCCTTGCTGGCGGACAGTTTCTGCATGCGCTCGCCAAACGCACGACGCGCGCTCTCCAATCCGGCCATGTCGTTGCCCAGGCTCTGAAATTCATCTTTCGATCCGAATGCTCCCGCCGATTCCACCACCGAACCAAAGTAGTCATACAGCACAACGAGGTTGCGGTAGAGCTTGAAACTCGCTCCCAGATCTTCCGGCGCGTTGTTCAGTTGCGCGATGGTTTCCGGCAGCGCCGATTGCAAGTTGCGCTGGATGGACTCCACGTTCGCCAGCGTCTGTCGCTTGGTCGCACCGTCCGTCTTCCATTTCTCGATGCGCGTCTTTCCGAGATCGGATTGCATGTTCTGCGCCGTCTGCTTCAATTGCGCCAGGATGCCGTTCAGTTCGCTAACCGAAGCATACGCGACCGGCGGCTGCGCCCCGGCTGTGTCTTGCGCGCCTGCCGTTGCCGGCGCAAGCATAGCGATGAAACAGAGAAGTGACAGAGCGAGAATATTCCGCGAGTTCGACATGAGGCTCCGATTGTGTCCTTGTGTTTTGCCAACCATATCCTAGTTGAGGTTGACTACCCGAGTCGAGTTTGACGCCGCGACGAAGCTAAGCGAGAATTGAACGATAGCAATTGCAAGTGGGCCTGTGGCGCAGCTGGGAGCGCGCTTCCATGGCATGGAAGAGGTCGCCGGTTCGATCCCGGCCAGGTCCACCAAATCTCTCAACAATTTAGACGGGGCGAGTGCTTACAGCGACGGCATTTGTGTCATGGTTTGTGTCACAACCCGCCGTTCGGGTGCTCACAGAGAGGGCTTCCATCGCGTTGCGCTTGGCTTCCGGGCACTGGCCTGGCGTTTACGGCCCTACCTTCGTAACTCCTCCTACGTTCCTCCGCACGCTAGAATTCCTTAGAGTTTGCGGGAGAATAGTCGTACGGCATGAATCAGCAAGCATTCCAACAGGTGAGCCAGAACAGCCCCGAGGCGATTCCGACGCAGATGCGCCGGATCGAAGGTCGGGAATGGTGGCTGTGGGGGTTCGCCGTTGCGGTAACCCTGGCATTAACCTTGGGGATCATCTCGTTCACTTTTCCCTGGTTTAATCGGGAGACCGACGTTGGGTACTGGTTTGATCTCAGGGAATGGGTACGCGGGCTGGCAGCTCTGGTGTTGCTCTTCGACTTTTACGCGGTTTATCAGCACCTGCAACTCCACCGCATTCGACGCCAACTGGCGGAGCGAGATCAGCTTTTTCAACTCATCAGTGAAAATGCCGCCGATATGATCGCGCTCGTCGACAGCGATGGCCGCCGGCTGTACAACAGCCCCGCCTATCTAAAGGTCCTCGG
>JBEKAF010000063.1:0-22824 GCA_050018355.1 Terriglobales bacterium
GGTCATCGTGATGGGCAAGGAGGCGCGCGACGTCAGCGAGAAGGACGCGCTTTCCTACGTCGCTGGATACGCGACCGGCAACGATTTCAGTGCGCGCGACCTCCAGTTCGAAACCGGCGGCCAGTGGCCAGCCTCACAAAGGAGCTCGACATGAAGCGATCCTTCCTTCTGTTCTCGTTAACGATTTCCGCAGTCTTGTTCTGGGCAGGGTGCTCCAAGGGCCCGGAAAGCAACAGGTTCAAGATCGGAGTCATTACCTCGCTTACCGGCAGCAACGCCGCGTTTGGCCAGGCCCACAAGAACGGCTACACCATTGCTCTGGAAGAGATCAACGCCAGGGGCGGCCTGCTCGGCAAGAAGGTCGAACTCGATTACTACGACGATCAGAGCCGTCCGGACCAAGCGGTGCAGGGCGTCTCGAAACTGGTGGATGCGGACCACGTGCCCATTGTGCTGGGGGCCTACTCCTCGGAGAGCACGCGCGCCATCGTGCCCGTGGTGACCCAGAAGCAGGTTCCGCTCATCATTCCCACCGCGGTTGCAGACAACGTCATGGAGACCAACTCACCGTGGATCTTTCGAATCTGCGCCGGTTCGGGCTCTTACGCAACGGCGACACTGGACTTCCTGAAGAACAATGGCGACCCCAGGAAGCTGGCCATCGTGTATGAGAACACGAACTTCGGCCAAGCGAATAACAAGTCGATGACGGAAGCGGCGAACGCTGCGGGGCTTGACCTGGTGGACACAGAGGCCTACCAGGCCAGTTCGCCGGACTACAAATCGCTGTTGCAGCGGGTGAAGGGCAAGAATCCCGAAGCGATCTACTTCGCATCGTATCTGCTCGATGCCAGCACGCTCATGCGCCAATCGGAACAACTCAATCTGAACCCGAAGTACTACACCTCAGCGGGAACGGGTTTTGCGGCGGCGGAATTTCCTACTCCGGATAAAGGAGCAGGTAAATATGCCGAGTACACGTTCTCGGTTTCGCAGTGGCTGCCCTCGGCCAAGTGGAAGGGTTCGGCGGAATTCGACCAGAAATACTTCGCGCTGGCCGGCTCGCATCCCGCCTATCACGCCATTGAGGCTTACGCAGTGCTGATAGCGGCAGCGGCTGCCATCGACAACGCGAAGTCCGACCAGGCGCAGGCGATTCGCGATGCCATCAAGGAGTTGAACCTCGCGGAGACGCCCTTCGGCCCGGTGAAGTTCGACGCTCGCGGGCAGAACCGGCATCCGGTGCTCGTCACCCAGGTGCAGGGCGGGCAATACAAAGTGGTTTGGCCCCTCGATGCGGCGGAGAGTAAACCCATCATTCCGACGCCCGAGTGGTCGAAGCGAAGATGAGGTTGCGCTCGGCAGGGGAACCGAAGTAAAGTCAGCCGAAGTAAAGTCAGCCCACGCCGGGCTCGGCTGGATGCGTGTGCCCGACTGCAGGCCGAGAAAGTTCTTTACCACAGGGAGCACAGAGGAACACGGTGGGAGGCAGGTTTCCCTGTGTTTTTCTGTGCTCCCTGTGGTAAAGATCTTGAGTTTCAAGACTCGATGGTCAACTGGTTCTATGTCCCGCTGCAAGCGATCCTCAACGGTCTGCTGACCGGTGCGCTCTATGCGCTGATCGGGATGGGTATGGCTCTCATCTTCGGTGTGATGCGCATTGTGAACTTCGCTCATGGGGCGTTTCTGATGATGGGCATGTACGCCACCTACGTGCTGTTTCAGGCGACCGGTGTGAGTCCGTATTACCAATTCCCGCTGGCGGGTGTGCTGTTGTTCTTCGTCGGTTATGCCACTTACATGGGGCTGTTGCGGCCGATCGGCGGACAAGTGGATTTCATGGTGATCCTCTTGACCTTGGGGGTGGCGCTGATTCTGACGGATGGAGCGCAGTTGGTTTTCGGCGCCGACTATCATCAGATCAACATTCCGCTTCTGTCCAAGAACATTCACCTCGGCTCGCAGATCTCCATCAACGCACCCTGGCTGGTATCCTTCGGCATCGCAATGGTGCTGGCCTGCACCCTCTATTGGCTAGTGACCCAGACGATGTTCGGGCGTGCGGCGCGCGCCATTGCCCAGAACCCGTATGCGGCGCCGCTGATGGGAATTAATGTGAACCGGGTGCAGGCCATCGCCTTCGGAATCGGCTCCGCCGCAGCGGGCATTGCCGGGGCCCTGCTGCTTCCGGTCTTTTATCTTTTCCCCGACGTCGGCAGCCAGTTTACGCTGAAGGCTTTCGTGTTGGTGGTGCTGGGAGGCATGGGCTCGATTCAGGGGGCGGCCATTGCCGGCCTGGTGCTGGGCGTCGTCGAGAGCCTCACCAGCCTTTATTGGGGCAACCAGTGGGCCCTGGCGGTGGACTTTGTCTTTTTCATCCTGGTGCTTTCCCTGAAACCGAGCGGAATCTTTGGGAGCCAGCGCGCATGAGAAAATGGCAGGCGCTCATCGCCGCTGTCTTCTTGTTTGCCGCGCTGTTCGTTCCACTCCTGGCACTTACGGATTACACACTGCAAATTCTCTTCCGCGTCTTTCTTTTCGCCGCGCTGGGGCTGGCGTGGAACCTGGTTGGAGGATATGCCGGACAGTTGTCCCTGGGCCACGCCGCCTACTTTGGCGTGGGCGCTTATGGACTGGCGTTATTCTCCAAAGTGGGGATTTCACCGTGGGCATCGGTTTTATTGGGCGTGGGGCTGGCCGTGATCTCGGCGGCGATGATCGGCAAAGTTTCATTTCGCCTGCGCGGCCCGTATTTCGCGCTCTGCACCATTGCCTTCGCCGAAGTGTTGCGGCTGGTGGCCAAGAACCTTCCCAACGTCACCGGCGGCGATGTGGGGGTGCAGGTGCCGCTGTTGTTCCCGCACTCCTCGATCAGGTGTTTCTACTGGTCGGGAGTACTGTTGACCAGCTTCGCCTTGGCGCTTTCGGCGTGGATCGAGCGCTCGCGCTTCGGCTATTACTTGATGGCCATCCGTGAAGACCAGGACACGGCGCTCTCCGTGGGCGTGAACGCCGCGCGCTCGAAACTCTGGGCCCTGCTGATCAGCGCTGCGATTACCGGCCTCGGCGGCGCGCTTTACGCCAGCATGTTTCTTTTTATTGTCCCCGACCAGGTGCTGCCCATGGATATTTCAACGGAGATCGCCATCGTGGCCATGCTGGGCGGCGCCGGCACGTTGATCGGCCCGCTGGTCGGCTCTGTCGTTCTGGAGTGCGCCGCCGAAATCTTCAAGAACATCTTCAAGGAAGCGCACCTGCTGATTTATGGCGTGCTGATTGTGGTGGTGGTGCTGTTCATGCCCGAGGGTATCGTAGGTACGATCGTCAGCAAACTAGCCCTGTTCAAGAAGACGCCATCGGCGCCCTTTGCGGCGCCCGGGCGAGCGACCGCCGAAGAAGAATCCCAAAGGGTGGCCATCGACAAATAGGAACGGTTGAACATGTCGCTTCTTGAAGTCAAGCACGTCAGCAAAAGGTTCGGCGGCCTGAAGGCGATCAACGACGTTTCGTTTTTGGTGAAGCCGGGTGAGGTGACCTTTATTGTCGGTCCCAATGGCGCGGGCAAAACCACTTTGTTCAACCTGATCACGAGTGTTTTTCATGCGGACAGCGGCAGCATCCATTTTGAGGGGCGGGACATTTCGCATTTGACTCCCAACGGGGCGGCGCAGATCGGAATCGGCCGCACTTTTCAACTGGTGAAGCCGCTGCGCAACCTTACCGTGCTGGAAAATGTGATGCTGGGTGCATTCCTTCGCACCTCCAGCCCGTCCAAGGCCGAGAAAGAAGCCACGAAAGTTCTCGCTTTTCTGCAAATGGAGAATGTTGCGCATCTGCCGGCGCGAGGCATGGGATTGCCCACACTGAAGCGTCTGGAAATTGCGCGGGCTTTGGCTACGCAGCCCAAGCTCATCCTGCTGGACGAGGTCGTCGCCGGGATGCCCACTTCGGAGGCCATTAAGCTGGCCCTGCTGCTCAAGAGATTGCCGGAGTGGGGGATCTCCACCATCGGCGGCATTGAGCATGTGATGCAGGTGGTCATGCGGATCGCCGACCGGGTCATCGTGCTCGATCACGGCGTTCTGATCGCAGAAGGCGCGCCGCAAGACGTAGTTCATCGCCCGGAAGTCATCGAAGCCTATCTGGGCAGCAAGTACAAGGAGATTGCTTTGTGAGTGCCGCTCTCCTCGCTATGGACGATGTGCGCGCCAGCTATGGCGATTTTCAGGCGCTGTTCAACATTACCCTCGAGATCCGAACCGGCGAGATTGTGACGCTTATCGGCGCCAATGGAGCGGGCAAGACCACGATTCTGCGCGTCATCTCCGGATTGCTGCGCAGCCAGCACGGGCAGTTGCAGTTTGAAGGGCAGGATATCTCCAAGCTCCCGCCCCATGAGATCGTGATGCGCGGGGTGAGCCATGTTCCCGAAGGGCGGCAACTTTTCCCCCACATGAGTGTCGAGGAGAACCTCGCGCTTGGGGCTTACATTGGACGCGTGCGTCCCAAACTGAAGGACCTCATCAAGGAGCAGTTCGAGTTATTTCCCCGTCTGCAGGAGCGCCGCAGGCAACTGGCAGGCACGCTCTCCGGCGGCGAGCAGCAAATGGTCGCCCTCGCGCGCGGGCTCATGACTGCTCCCAAGCTGCTTCTGCTGGATGAGCCTTCGCTCGGCCTGTCGCCCAAGATCGTGGAGGAAGTTTTTGCCAAGGTGCATCAGATCGGCAAGTCGGGAGTTACGGTGCTGATCGTCGAGCAGAACGTCGTGGACGGGCTCAGCATTTCGGATCGCGGTTACGTCGTGGAGAACGGCGAGATTACCTTGCAGGGAACTCCGAAAGAGTTGCTTGGCAACGAGCAGATTCGGGCGGCGTATTTAGGTCTGTAGTTCGGCGTCAGTTTTCAGCACTGAAAACCCTCACCTCAGAGTCCCGCTGGGCCTCAACCCGCTGCGCGACTGATCGTGTGCAGTCTTGATAGCTCGGAAGCGACCACCGCCTCACCACACCCTGCAAGCCTTCGCCGGCGTCATCGGCTGCCCTACCTTGCAGCCAAACGCCTTTCCGAACTCCGGCATGTTCACGCTGGCCTGCTCGACTCGTCCTCGCTGGCGGTCACCGCCGCGGTTGAGAGAGTCAGTCCGTCGGTAGTGAACGTTGAAGTACATCAAACTGGCGGCCGAACTCGTTCGGGTGAGCCCCGCGAGCGCCGTGGAGGCGGCTCCGGCTTCGTCTTCACGCCCGATGGATTGATCCTCACCAATAGCCACGTCGTGCACGACGCGACACGGATCGAAGTGACGTTGGCGGACGGACGGCGCGCTCCGGCTCGGACGATTGGCGATGATTCGGCGACCGATCTTGCCGTCATTCGAATTTTCGAATTGATGTTTCCGGATTGCAGGCCGTTCCACTGGGAGATTCGCAGCTACTGCGGCCGGGCCAGATGGCGATTGCGATCGGCAATCCGTACGGGTTTCAGTCCACCGTGACGGCGGGCTGCCCACAAAAAAATGTTCGTGAAGTTTTCACATTTTTCTTGCGCCAGTAAGGGTGCTTGAAAACAAGGCCTCAGCAATTCGCTCTCCGACTGTCCTCCGTTCTTCAGCACCTGTGGCTGCTTGCGCGCTGCTGTTACCGGAGGTACTGGAATCCTATACGGACGAGAACGACGGATCGACCGACTGACCGACAAACGAAGCGAGCACGCAATAAGCAGTGAATCCGGAACGAAGCCGTCGTCGATGCTTATGGGCCCGAAGAGCAGGCCATGGGCCGGCATCACTACCTCGAAGACAAACTGTGTTTCCCCTTTCAGGCCAAGTGCATCGCGTCCAAGGTCGTCTCGCCGCTCAGAAAGGGAGAAACCGTCGAAGTCCGGCGCATGGTGCCTGAAGAGGCCTGTGCGGGCGACATGCTCGTGCTAATGCGCTGGCAGAGCCGCAATGTGGCAGTTCCCCTCTCTCAACTGGCCGCCAGGTCGCCCGCGGCGAGGACATAGGTGGTCGCCTTATCGAGCTTGATATTGAAACGCTTGGAAGTAAGGGTAACGGCTCCGTCACTATTGCGCGTGGACTCTACATTTTTCATCAACACGCGGTGTTTCGAAATGCTTGACGCCGGCGAGGGCGGCGCGGGGAGCGTGTCCTTGTCCCTATCACGGCCTGGAAATGGCTGCGAAGCCGGGTTGTTCGGGTCGTAGACGGCCCTATTCCAATTTTTCGGGTTGTGTGCGGCGTCCGGTAGGTCATTCGAGAGATCCTGATTCGTCGGCGTCGCCACGGGGTAATACCACGCGGTCAAGTAAACCTTGATGGGCGCTGATCCATCTTTCCACTGCGCGGAGTCCATGCGAATGGCAAGGCGGGATGGGTTGGTTGCAGACTTCGCCACTGACTCGGTAACTTCTCCGGACAAGATGGCGTCTTGCGGAACTACTACGCCTTCGACCAGGGTGGCGACTACAAGTTTGGCCTGGACCTTGGTTCCGACGGGGGTTTTGCCGGCAGCCACGTTTTGCCGCATGATCACAGGAAACTCAAGCCCTGCCGAGGAACTGGGCGGCGCGGGCGTCTGTTGACTGAGCAGCGCGGCGGAGCCGAGAAGGACAGTTAACACCGCGTGTCCGACGGCGATCGTTTTGCGGAACATCTGCGCCCCCTTTGCTGGTTGACGGACCGGGACAGCGCTTTAGAGTGCGGAAAAATATACCTTATGGAGATACCGGGATTTATGTCATTGTACTCGTCCGATAGATGAGCGTACCGTTCAACGATCCGAACGATGTGTTCAACGGCCAAACTCTCGTATTGATAGTGTTCCTTTCGCACTCTGTGGATGCGGTGGTCCTCGACTACGTCGATGCGTGGCCAAGCAAACCGATGCGAGCAACCTCGTCGGAAAAACCGCTTCAAAAAGTTCATTGCCTCACCGCTTCATTGCGACTTCTCCAGGTATCGAGCCAACGGCTGAAGAATAGTTTGGGCCGACTGTTCAGCAGATGCTGAAGCGTGGATAAGAGAATCTTTGGCGGCTGGGATTTGGAGAGGAAGGTGTCCACCGCCTCCAGCTTGCTCTTCGGCAATGGCCCGTACGCAGATAACAGCATGATCGGGACGTGCCACTTCAAGCGCTTCATCTTCGCGGCAACCACGTCAAAGTCGCTCAAAAGCGAGCGTTTCCAGTCACTTCGCAGATTCGAGCTGCGAGGAATGTGTGGTTTCATGAGGTCTCGCAGAGATCTGTCACTCACAGTTTGCGCACAGGCAGTTCACCAAGGAGTTCAAGCTGGCCGCAGTACGGGGGCTGTGCGTATGACGAAGTGGCGTGTTGATCAACACACTGGTACAGATGCCCAGGTGCTGTATTTGTCAGCTCAGCGACATTCATCCGGACACTGACCCTCCTCGTTGATGTGTTGGCCAGAGTCGGTGGAGCGTTTTGCCGGGCTGATGAGATGAGCGTGTCCGCTCCTTGCGGGCGAGTACATGCTGACAAGTGCCCTTTGGTCTGGTGCAACGAGCTGCGAGTAGTGTCCCCGTGTTGGTAGTGTCTGAAATGTGCGCAATCGCCGAATCCACACGCGCGCAAGCCGGAATCCCCTGCACGATTGGGCTACCGCGTGTTCAAGTCAACATAGTGACCGAAGCTGGAGAGCGCGACCTGGTCATTGCCGGGGATGTAAAAACCAAACTTGCCGAGACTTAAGTTGCTCCCGGGCTGAGTCCAGCGATCTAGAACCACCCAACTCTCTCCTTGCCTGATCTGGTGGGTGATCTCATTCGGTCCCACGCGGATCTGGAGAGTTCGGAAACTCTTCTTGTCACCCTTGTGTGGAACTTTGGTCTCGTCTCCCTTCTGACCGTTTCGGACTACGGCGCGGTAGAAGTTATTGTCGTCCATTTGGAAGAGGACATAGTTGTTGGCGTCGATGCAGTTGAGCACCCACTGCAGGCGGTGCCCCTTGGTGAGCATGGCGGAAAAAGCAAATGTACCTGACGTGGGAGACACGCCGTACATCACGAAGTCGCCGCCCTTATGAACGAACGAACCTTTCTCCTGCTTCCAACCTACAGGGTCGTCCCACTTGGACATGCCGCTGGGCGAGAGAGACAAATCCAAACTCCTGGATTGACCGGCGATGACTTCCACCGTCGACGAGCGAGTGAAGTTGTCGGCAGTTTTCGCTGTGAGAGTATAGGAACCGGCTGACAGACTCCGCGTGTCCCCATTGCTTACCTTCGTCGGAGTCTCGCCCGCTTTGGCGAGGGTCACCTGAGCATCGGCAGGCGTGAACGTAATTCTTAACTCGCCCGGCGCGGCGTCCAATGCCACATCCGCAGCCGCAAGGGATACCGCTGCTCCAACCACGAAGTGTTTCTTGATCTGCTTGGGCTTGAACCGGTCTTTGCGCAGTTCGACGATGTGGTCTCCGGGATTGACTGTTGCCACCGTGAGCGTTCCATCGGGCTGAACCGTTCCAACCAGAGTTTGGTCGATCAGAACTGTGGTTCCCGGAATTCCCCCCTGGATCTTCAGCGAAGCCAAATGGGGGATGGGTTGCAGGTTGAAAATCAGTTTGCCTTGCTCGCCTTCGCGAATCCGGATCCTTTGTTCTGGAACTTCCTGGAATCCGCTCTTGGACACTCGTACAACGTAGTCTTTGAGTTCGAGATTCGGGATGCGCAATTGGCCGCCCTGCGTGAGTTGCTGCTGAAGTTTTCCGTTGAGGAAAACTTTCGCGTTCTCCTCACCGCTAACCACAACGAGCGTGCCCAGATTCTGTCCGGATTCCAGGAAGGTGCTCAGCGTGGGCACCGCTCCCGCGTCAATGTCGAGTTTGTACTGATACTGATCGCTGCCGCGGGTCACGGCTAATTCGTGACGGCCGGCGGAGATGGATGGAAGGTCCAGACCGTCCTGAGGCACATCGAGCGGAGCCTGGCCATCGAGGCTGACTTTGGTGGAAGAATCGCTGGAATATACGTGCAGCCTGTCGGCCATGCTGCCGACAACCACAACCAATACACCATGGGAAACGATGGATCCCTTAACGGCCGGAACCGCTCCCACTTCGGTTGAGAAGGTGAAGGATGCTCCACCTTGTGGGCCATCAACTTTCAGCTTGTGTTCTCCGGCGGGTATCTTGTCGAGAGTCCACTGTCCACCCTGAAATTCCGCGGGCGGCTGATCATCGAATGTCACTTTTCCCGTGCCGGTGTCGGAAGACAGTTTCAGCACCGGTAGCGCCGGCTCGGGAGGCAGCGCCGTCGGGGCCGAGGCGCTAGGAGCCGCTTCGGGGGTCTGGGTGATCGGCGGCGCGTGATGCTTTCGCACGAACAGAAAGATCGCTGCCACCAGGACTATTGCGGCGGCCGAGGCGAGGATAGCCGTTGTGTAACGCTGCGGTGCTCTCGCGGGCTGCTTGAGATTGGAAGATGAAGATGTGGCTTTGGGCGCGCGTGCAGGAGGCTTGGCTGCGGAAGCGGTGACTTGTGCCGGCGGCGGAAGCGGCGGTGCTGGCGAAACCGGCGGCGGAGCGGGCGGGGCGGCAACTACGTCAACCACGGGCGGAGGGACGGGAACATTGCTCGTCCCGGCCGGTGAAGACTCGGTCGGGCTTGCTGGCGGGGAGTGGAACGTCAGGGTCGCGCTTTGGCTCTCGGGCGACTCACTCGAACTTTTTCGGCTCACTTCGGGCAGACCTAGGCGGTGCAGAAGGCCATTCGCGACGGATAGGACTTCACCATCGTTCGAGTACTTGTCCGCCACAGCTCGCACTCGTTCCCCTAAGGCCTGCTTCGACGCGGCATCCGTGGCGGCATCGATTTCACTCTCCATACTTCGCAGCTCTTCCAGGTCGCGGCGGCGCGTTTGGCGGCGCTGGATCTGCAGGTCCCGCTGGACGATCTCCTGAATCTGAATCAACCTGGGCTCGCGTGGATAAACGGACAATCCCTCTTCGATCCGGGATAGGGCCCCGGCCAGATCGGCGGCAGTCTGCAGCTTGCGCGCCTGCGAAACACATTCCTCGATGAAGGTTTCCCGCTTCTGGTCGAGGATCAGGGTCCGAATGGTCTTGGCCATGGGGTGCCCTGGGTTCAAGTCGAGTGCTTCCCGTGCCAGCTTTTCGGCTTCCCGCCAATCGTTTTCCACCGTGGAGCGGGCCTGTTCGACCAAGGCATTGGCCAGAACTGCGCGGGATAGCGGATTGTTTTCATCCAGTTCATAGGCTTCACGCAGCAATTTGATTCCGTCGGCAGGCTTCTGCCGCGCGCACAACTCCTGGCCTTCGGTCATGAGGCGGTGGGCTTCGGTTTTTCGCTTCACGCCATCTTGGGCAAGCTTCTCGAGCTCCGTTAATTCTGCGTCGTTGGGAAATTCGGCTGCTGCTCCTTGCAACAGATCCAGCGCGCGAGCGTAGTCGCTTGAATGCAAACACGTGTCGACTTGTTCGACCAGACGCGTTTTGGATTCGATCCGGACCTGCTGGTCGCGTCTCTTCTGCAGGCGCTCAACTTCGAACGTCAACCCCGGATACTGGCTGTAGATCGTGCGTAGAATTTCCCAATCGTTCAGGGCATCGCCGAACGATCCCTGTTCTTCGTGAAGGTGTGCCCTGGCTACGATCGAGTTGACCAGGTCGCGTTTGTCCTGCGCCAACCGCAACGCGCCTTCAAAATGCGATTCTCCGGGATGCAGATCCAGTGCCTCTCGCAGAATGTTCACGCGCTTGTCCAGGTCCGGTTCAGCCTCTACCTGGCGATCTACGGAAGCAATGAAAGCCGAGAGTTCCTGCCGCTGCTGCTCCTCGATGTCGTATTTGAGAGCCTGGAAGATGGCATTGTTCGGGTACTTGGCCAAATATGCCTGACACGCAACCATGGCCTTGCCAAAGTTGTGCTCGGTGAGGTTTCTCCGCGCCTCGGCATACACAGTGTTCATCGCGTCGTGTTCGGAGCGCACCTCGTTGTAAAAACTCTGATAGGTGGCGCCGCTCTCGCGATTGATAGAATCCGGGGCGCGCCGATCCAGTTCCAGCACCACCCCCAGTTTGGCGAGGGCGCTGCTTACATCGCCCTTTTGCCAGGCGTCCATAGCGGCGCGATGGAGTTTCTCTTTCTCCTGGCGGAGTTTCTTGTATTCCTGTTCCTGGCGGTCGACCTCCGCCAGCAACTGGAGCGCGCGGGCCTCCTTAGGCCGGAGTTGGAGAACATTCTGCAAAGCCTCGCGGGCATGCGCGTAGGCGTTATTGTCGATGTGCTGCCTTGCCAGGCGATACCAGTTGTCGATCTGGCGTTCGCTGCGCCGGTTTTCAATCCTGCTCTTCAGAGCCAACGCTGTGGCATTGTCAGGTTCTATTTGCAGCGCCTCCTGTAACTTCTGGAGAGCTAGCGGATCTTCCTCTTCCTCAAACCGCGCCCGCGCGGCATCGACCAACTGAGAAAGTGTTTTTCGCCGGACGGCGCCGTCGAGTTGTCGGCGCAATGAGCCAATGGAATTGTCCATATGGCCCTCGGCTTCCAGTTCGCCGAGGATCTCTCCGGCAAACTGAAAATCGCCTTCTTCCAGGGCTTTGGTGGCGCGCTGCAGCCGTGGCCGAGTACGCTCTGGATCGAAAAACTCGATGGGCTCGTTCCGCAGTGCTTTGTTGAGCGTGTCGCCGAAATCGCGGGCGCTCGCGAAACGGTGCCAGGATTGCTTGGCCATCGCTTTGTGCAACACGCGGCTGACGGGCTGGCTTATGGTGGAATTCAATTCTGCCGCCAGCGGCGGGATGTGACGGAGAATTGCGTCGACCACTTCATCGGCTCGGGCGCGCTGGAATGGGTTCCGACCAGTCATGGCTTCATAGCAGACCACGCTTAGGGAAAAAATGTCGGACGCCGGGGACAGCGGTTTTAATTCGATCTGCTCGGGGGACATGTAGAGCAGAGTCCCTTTTTGCGCCCGGGTGGTATGGGCATCGGCCATGTGAGCGACGCCGAAGTCGATAATCTTCACCGAGTCGTCTTCCATTACGAAGATATTGCTCGGCTTTAAATCGCGATGTACCAGACCGCGTTCGTGTGCAGCCTGCAGGCCACGGCAGGTCTGGGAAATGATGTCAATCGTGCGCTCCACCGTTAGACGATGGCTGGCCTTGCGGATGAAATATTCCAGCGTGGTGCCGGGGAGTAACGGCATAACGAAGTAGGGCTTCTTTTTGCCCTCTTCTTCAAATTCTCCGATGTCGAAGATCTCAACGATGTTGGGATGGCTCATGGAGGCGAGCACGTCGCATTCCTTGTAGAACAACTGAAGCGAGGCCGGATCGGGAATGTCGAGGATCGTCTTGACCGCTACTTCACGACGCACGACGGTATCGTAGGCCCGGTAGACCAGGCCCATCCCGCCCTGGCCGAGGATCTGCCTGACCTCGTAGCGGCCTGCCAGTTTTCTCGGTGAACCGGGAATCTCCATGGCGCACCCCGGTGTGGGGGCCCTAGCATCTTAATAGATTTGGCCGAAAAGTGAAGCCCTTGGTCCTTTACTAGATTGAAAACCTGCGAGGGACCGTCAGCTGCGAACGATCATCTCCCGCCGTGCTTCAGCGCTTCGCTCGCGGTCCAGAAACGGGCTTCGCGGAACTCTGGGCTGGCTCGCATTCGACGGCACCGCGCTTCCCCCAAAGCGACTTCTGGCCCGGAATGATTTCCAGATAGCCCGTCACTCGGGATCATTCTGTGTTCTGCGCGAAACGGACGTTTCTACCTGCCGGGACGCGGCAGCAACTTAAGCAGCAATGCAATCCCGGCATATCGCCTGGTGATGTACGCATGTTTCTTCTTACGAGAAATAGCATGGAGCATTTGTCGTGCGGCAGTAGTCGCATCAGAGACGCTTCCGGCCCCGGCTCAGGGGCGCCGGAGTAGACTGCCGGCGCAGCACCCCAGCCAGCCAAACGCGGGCTGGCTGGGGCCCCGCTGTCGCCGCCAGTCCACTCCCGTTTCTGGGTGAACTGAATCTCAGATGTGTAGCTTAACTTCCGGTCTCAAACTGTCCCATTTCCGCTGACGGGGGACACTTATCGACGGATTACGGACTGTGACGGGCCATCACCGCACCATGTAACAATTCTCACTCTTTCGATTTGGCGGCGATTTCGCTCTGGTGAGTCGGCTTATGGGGTTACAGCCGGAGCGGCGATGGCATACCGCCTATTATAGGCAGCAGCGCGAGGATTCGCCGAGGGTATGCTCATATACATCGTAGGTCGCGCCGACTGCTGCGGCAACTCTTCTGGAACTGCTACGAAGAACCCGCTAGTATGCTTCACGAACGGTGGACACACAGCTGTTGTTTCACTGAGTGGGGTCAGGCGCGCACGCCAACCGAGTATCATGACGAAGAACAGATATGGTGAACTCCCAATGACGGTGTTGTCGCCCGTTCGTTCGATCTTTCGGGCAGTGGTTTCCACGGTTGTGCCAGAGGCAGAAGAGTTGGGTGAGCCAGGCTGGAGAGAACTCGAGACGCTGGTGGAGACAACTCTCCAAAATCGTCCCCGCGCTGTGCATCGGCAGCTTCGGCTGTTCATTCGCACAATCCAGTGGTTACCCGTATTTCGCTATGGTAGGCGCTTCACTTCTCTCAGCGCAGAACAACGTATGCAGGTTCTCTGTTATCTGCAGGACCATTGTGTCGAAATTATCCGTTGCGGATTCTGGGGTCTGCGAACACTCGCCCTTCTGGGCTATTACGGAAGACCGAAAGGTGTGCAGGCCACCGGGTATGCGGCAGATCCTCGAGGCTGGGAGGCGCTGAGATGACGCGGCGCAGCTACGACGTTGTGATCGTCGGCTCTGGCGCAGGTGGTGGCACTGTGGCTCAGGAGCTGTCTTCCCTGTGCCGGGATGGCGTACGCATCGCCGTGCTCGAAAAGGGCCCCAAGCTCCGCGCTGAAGAGTTTACAGGCCGCGAACTGGAGATGGCCCAGGTCCTGTATGAAGATGGCGGCGGCTTCCTGAATGCCGAGCGAATCATGACGCTGGCATTTGGCAGCACCTACGGTGGCTCGACCGCCGTGTACACGGGAACGTCGCTACTGCCTCCAGAGCACGTTCTGCAGCGATGGAATGTGCCCAACTGCACCTTCGCTGATGTGGAACCGCGGGCGCGAAAATTCATGACTGAAAATAACGTCCACTTTCTCGAAGACAAATGGATCAACGAGAACAATCGACTTTTCGTAGAGGGGTGCCGGCAGTTGGGCTATCGTGCGCAACAGTTTCCTGTGAATCTCAAAGGATGCCGTGGGTCCAGCCTCTGCAACCTTGGCTGTCCTAACCAAGCGAAACGGGGTACCGACCGTGTGCAACTGCCGCGAGCCGAGCGTAACGGGGTGGAGGTCATCACGCGCTGTGAAGTACTCCGCATCGGCGAAAAGACGATTTTTGCGCGGGTCCATGCGAAACCACCCGGCGGGAAGGGCGAGCCTTCCCCTTGGCAGGCGGGAGATTACCAGATTGATGCCAAGGTGATTGTGGTCTGTGCCGGGGCAGTCAATTCTCCTGCACTACTGATGCGTTCCCGCATAGGACGGGGCCTGCCACGGCTTGGACGCGGTTTCACCTGTCATCCCGCAATCATCATGGTTGCCGAGCACGGGCGGGCCATCACTAACTTCGTCGGCCATCCCAAGAGTTTCTACTTGGACCAATTTGCGCAGAGTGATCGCTTCCTGCTGGAAACCTGTATGTACTTCCCCTTTATCACAGCCAAGGCAATGGCAGGCTTTGGAGAGGAACATAGCCGCTTCATGCGTGCTTTTCCACGGCTCCAGATGATCCTTGTGTTGGCTTGTGATGAGGTGAATGCTCACAATCGCGTGACTGTCGACGGTAGTGGCCGTCCCGTAGTTCATTACCGTTGTACTCCAAAAGTGATGCGGGGCCTGGTGCGAGGTGCAATTACGTCAGCCAAGATCTTCTTTGCTGCCGGAGCTGTGCGGGTGCACCTGCCTGTCGCGCGATTCGCCACGATCGAACGCACGGATGTTGAGCGTCTCAATCAAATCGCGGAGCATCCTGACTTCAAGCCCGGAAAGATCTCCATATCAGCTGCGCACCTGCAGGGAGGTTGTGCCATGGGCCGCGGTCCAGCGGATTCTGTCACAGATGGTTTTGGCCGGGTGCATGGAATCCCATGGCTGTTTGTAGCGGATTCGAGCCTCTTTCCCAATTCGCTGGAGATCAATCCCTACCTTACGATCATGGCGTTGGCCGATCGCGTGGCGGAGACAATCCGCAAGGACGTGCACGCACTGTTATGACAATGATGACGGGCAGCGACATGGTGGTCCGTGCGCTGGAGGACGAAGGCATCGCGTTTGCGTTCGGCATTCCAGGTACACACAACATCGAGCTTTACGACTCACTGGCTCGTTCCACGAAAGTGCGCCCGATTCTCGTCACCGACGAGCAGAGCGCTTCCTTCATGGCCGATGGAGTTGCCCGATCCTCAGGCCAGCTTGCCGTGGTGAACGTGGTTCCCGGGGCAGGTTTGACGCACGCACTCTCGGGGATTGCCGAGGCGTATTTGGACGGCATTCCCATGCTGGTGCTCGCTTGCGGCATTCGCCGCGACACTGGAAGGGCCTACCAACTCCACGATGTGGACCAGCTCGGTATTGCGCGGCCAGTTACAAAAGCGCAGTTTCAGGTTGCGCAAGGATCGGAAATCTACATCACTGTCCGCCGCGCCTGCCAAATTGCGCGAAGTGCCCCGACAGGCCCGGTGATTGTCGAGATTCCCGCGGAGCATTACCTCTTCCGCCACGACGCTGAACTGCAAGCACCGAATGCGCCACCGGCACGGCCATCACCCCAACCGGAAGAAGTCGATCGGGCTTGCACAATGCTTGAAGCCAGCCGCCGGCCGCTGCTTTACCTTGGGCTGGGAGCGATGGAGGCGGGGGCCGATCTTGTTGCTCTCGCCGAACGACTTAACGCGCCTGTAGCCACAACCTTCGAAGGCAAGGGCGTATTCAATGAGAAACATCCACTTTGGCTCTGGTGTGGGTTTGGCACTGCTGCGCCACCCTTCGTGCAAAAAATCGCTGCCTCCTGTGACCATACACTCGCAATCGGCTGCCGCTTCTCCGAGGTAGGCACTGGAAGCTATGGCATGCGGCCGCCCGGGAAACTAATTCACGTGGATATCGATCCCTCGGTCTTGGGAAGGAATTATGCGCCAGACTTGGCTGTGGTCTCAGATGCTGCCAGCTTCGTCGCCTCGCTGCTCCCTCTTCTTGCCCACCGATCCGTTGACGAAGGATTGCGACGAGACATCCGCTGTGGCCATGAAGAGGTCTGCAAGGGGTGGGTAGCGCCGGGTAATTCCGAGACCTTGTACCCGCCAGATCTGTTCAACACACTGCAATCGCTGGTGGGCGACGAGGGGATCTACGTGACCGATAGCGGCAATGGAACCTTTCTCGCCGTCGAGTGCTTGCGGCTGCAACGGCCGCGCGCGTTCTTGGCTCCCGTCGATTATTCGTGCATGGGTTATGCAGTGCCGGCAGCGCTGGGGGCTGCACTGGCATGCCCCAAACGTCCCGTGGTTTCTCTGGTTGGTGATGGCGCGTTCCTTATGACTGGCCTGGAACTCCTTACCGCTTCGCAGCTTCACCTACCGGTGATGGTGTTGGTTCTTCGGGACCGCGAGTTGGCTCAGATCGCCCAATTTCAGCAGCTTGCTTTGGGAAGGAAATCCTGCAGCGAACTCCCCGACTATGACTTGGCGGCGATTTGTCGAGGTGTGGGCGTGGAGCACACGGTCTTGCGCCGAAACACCGACATGGAGTCGGTTCTTGGGCAGGCGCTCACCATTACTCGCGCTGGGCGCCCTGTCGTGGTGGAGGTCGCGATCGACTACTCGCAGAAAACGTATTTCACACGTGGTGTGGTGCGCACCAACTTGGGGCGTCTGCCGTGGCCTGACCGCATCCGCTACGTGTTACGGGCATTGGGGCGGAGACTGACGTAGGACTCACCCGCGCAGCCGGACCGAGTCCGGCGGGATTCCACCGCCGAGTCGGCCCCGCCGCCGCTCGCTACCGGCCTTGCGCGGCGCTCCCGACGCTCGGGATTCCGGGGCCAAGACCTTTTCGATTTCTTCCCGCAGCCAGCGGTTTGCCGGATCATTCTCCACACTCTCGTGCCAGTACAAATGGGCTTCGAGACGGGGCGCTTGGAGCGGGAAGGGATGCACCCGGTTTATCAAACCCGTGTTCAAGAGTTGCGCATGCCGCTTCGGCAAGGTCAGCAGCATGTCCGTCTCACTCACCACCATGGAGGCCGGGAAGTTGTGCTGGCTGCGCAGAAACACTTGCCGGCGAAGCCCCCGCCGGCCGAGTTCGACATCGATCAGGCTGGGACCGTGGCGCCGGGAAGAGACCTGAATATGGCGCTGCCCCAGATAAGTATCCAGGTCGAGTTTGTCCGCGATCGCCGGGTGACCCTGGCGGGCGATGACCACGAAGGGTTCATTCAGGAGCCACTGATGCCGAATGCGATCGCTCATCGTCATGGGGATGTCGATGGCCAGATCGACCGAACCACTCGCCAGTTCGGTCTCCAAATCTCTGCGCTTGACCCGCGACGTCGTGATCGACATTCCCGGGGCGGCATGCGTCAGGCGCCGCAGCAAGGGCGGAAGAATCAGGGCTTCGGCGTATTCCCACAACGACAGGTGAAGGTTCCGCCGCGTGTGTTCGGGAACGAAATTGTGACTCGCGCTGAGGTTCGCTTCCAGGATTTGCAGCGCCTGCCGCACTTCCTCAATCATGTTCCGCGTGAACGGCGTCGGCACCATGTGCGGCCCCTGGCGGACGAACAGCGGGTCCTGCAGAAGATCACGCAGTCTCTTCAGCGCATGGCTGATCGCGGGTTGGGTGAGGTTCAGTTGCTGGCCGGCGCGAGTGATGTTGCCCTCGCGATAGATGGCTTCCAGCACAACGAACAGGTTGAGATCGACCTGACTTAAATGCACGCCGCATATATTACAGGATTCATAGGATTCATTAGGAGAATTCTGCAGAAATCGTTAGGCTAGAGTGCCTGCGGGGTGAGCGCTTACCAATGGACTTTTCTCTGTCACCGAGAGCCCAAAGCTATGTCCAGCGCCTCTCGGCGTTCATGCAAGAGCATGTCCTGCCGGCGGAGCCTGAGTATTTCGCGCAACTGCAGAACCTTCCCGACTGGCGCCGCTGGAAGCAGCCTCCGGTTATGGAGACTTTGAAGGCGAAGGCGCGTGCGTCCGGCTTGTGGAACCTGTTCCTCCCCGACCGGGAGTATGGCGTCGGCCTCACCAATGTAGAGTATGCGCCTCTGGCGGAAATCACCGGCCGCTCCTCGATCGCCCCGGAGGTTTTCAACTGCAACGCACCCGACACCGGCAACATGGAAGTGCTGGTGAAGTATGGTTCGGAAGCGCAAAAGCTGCGTTGGCTCACGCCGCTGCTGGCCGGCGAGATTCGTTCCGCGTTCTGCATGACGGAGCCCGACGTGGCCTCTTCGGATGCCACGAACATGCAAGCTACGGCCCTCATCGAGGGGGATCACGTCGTCCTCAACGGCCTGAAATGGTGGAGTTCCGGAGTTGGACATCCCCACTGCCAACTGCTCATCTTCATGGGCATAACCGAGCGCTCGGCCACCAAGTACCAGCGTCATTCCATGGTTCTGGTACCGCTCGACACTCCCGGCGTCAAGATCGAGCGCATGGTACCCGTGTTTGGCTCCTATGATTCGCCCTTCGGTCACGGCGAGGTTAGCTTCACCAATGTCCGGGTACCACTCGACCGCATCATCGCCGGACCGGGCCGTGGTTTCGAAATCGCGCAGGGCCGGCTCGGCCCCGGTCGCATTCATCACTGCATGCGCACGCTGGGAGCTGCCGAACGCGCGCTTGAACTTTTGTGCCGCCGCTCGCTTCATCGCGTGGCCTTCGGCAAACCTCTAGCCGAACTGGGCGCCAACGCCGATGTCATTGCCAACGCCCGCATCATGCTGGAGCAAGCCCGTCTTCTTACCCTCAAGGCCGCCTGGATGCTCGATGAAGTCGGCACCAAAGGCGCCCGCAGCGAAATCTCCCAGATCAAAGTCGCCGTTCCCAACATTGCCCTGGAGATTATCGACCAGGCGATCCAAATGCACGGAGGCGCCGGCGTTTCCGACGATGTTCCTCTGGCCGAACTGTTTGCCACGATCCGCACGCTGCGCATCGCTGACGGGCCCGACGAAGTGCATCGCGCCTTGATTGCCAAACTGGAGCTGCAGAAATACAAATCTAAGAGCGTGGCCTTGGCTTGACTGATGGCAGTTCTCGGTTCTCAGTTCTCAGTTCTCAATTAAGGCGGAGTTCTTCTGAGGCGAGTTGTCTGGTCTTTGCCTATTTACTATAAAGGTATTAACCCGTGTTAACCACTACCCCCCTCCCCCCGGTCTTTTGGAATCATAGGGTTAGAAGGTGTCAAGCCGCCAAAATCTAGAACGCAAAGGACTTATTTGTAAAATATTCCGGAATAAGGACTTAGCTCTAAATCCTATGATTTTTAGGATTCTGGCAGCGAGGCTGGCGTCCCTAACCGCCTCAACTTACGGTTGTCAAAGAGCGCTGAGATTGCTTTGGGGCAGCTTAGAGGGCCGTCTTGGGAGACGGACAGACGTCTGAACTGCCCCAATCAGAGCAATAGTGTCGCACGGGATTGGTGGGGAAGTCTGTGATGCGGCTCACGGATGTTTAGTGATGAAATGAGAAGTCAGATTGCCGAACTGAAATCCAGAAAAACCTCCAACCACAGGGGACGGCAAACCCGCAGGAGACGGCGGACTACCCGGCCCCGCCGCGCCATGTGCACGGCGGAGACGGGGCTGCCTCAGAACGTGAAACGCACGCCGAGTTGGATCTGGCGCTTGGGCAAGGCGGAGGTGAAGGCCAGGGGGGTACTGGAAGTAGCCGTCCCGCCACCCGCAAGGGCTGTGCCGGGTCGAATCCCCTTCACGTTGAACGTTGTGAACCCCGGCTCAAAACCGAAAACAGGGCTTACCTCGTTGTTTACGCTGGCATAGTTTGTCCGGTTCGCGATGTTGAATCCTTCCGCCGTAAACTGCAGGTTCGACTTCTCGCCCAGTTTGTGCCCCCAGGTCAAGCGCATATCGAAGTCGAAGTAGTCGGGGCCCAGACCGGTGTCGCGCGCGGCTCCGATGGGACGTTCGTTGGTGATGTGATTGTCGCCGTTGACCTCTCCTCCGGCGAGCAAATTGAAAGGATGTCCACTGTGCGCCGAGAAAATCGGAGCTAGCTGGAAACCCGACAAGATACTCTGTCTCCAAGGGCTGTCGAGCAGTGCCGCGATTTCCAGTTTATGCCGCTGATCAAACTCGGAAAGACTACGATCCAAGTTTAGGTTCGTCGGATCTTGCGGCCCGTAGTCAGTGTTGTAATCCGTGGACGTGTCAAAGCCCTTGCTCCAGGTGTAATTCCCGAACAAGGTGAAGTTCGCATTGAAGCGCTTTTTGACTTCCACGATAGCACCCTCGTAAAGAGCGTAGGCCTCCGAGCTATATTGGTTGTTCTGGGTCACCGCCGGATTCACAAAACAGGCAAAGGCAGCGGCCGGATTGGCCAGAGTGGGCGCACAGGGCAGGCCCCCAGGCTCTGTGCCGAACAGCGGGTCGGCCAGGGGATTGGTATTCCAGTTGTGATAGGAAACCATCTGGCCATTGGCCAGTGGCAAAGTGGTGACCGGCGCCGTCGGCAGCAGATTGGTATCGATTGCGACCGGGAGTCTCTGCGTATGCGTATAGATTCCGCTCAGAGAAATTGAGAACCCAGGCGTGATCTCGCGTTCAATTCCGAAGGAAGCCTGCTGCGCGATCGGGGGACGAAAGCCCGGCTGGTTCACAAAAAGTGCCTGCGCCGGACCGACGGGACCGCTATTCGTAGGAAAGATGTTAAATGGGGCCAATGAAGCTGGTGGGATGCAGGCATTATTCCCCGGGGTTGGGGTTGTGCACTGAATAAAACCCTGCGCAAAAAGACCAGAGAAAACCTTCTCCGCGCCGTCTACCGCCACCTCGTTCAGCCCACCCGGTGTTATTACGGGAACGGAAAACCCACCGAGCGGATCTACATAAATGGAAATTGGCCGGTTGCAAGGGCTAGAGCCATTGCCGCCGCCGACAAAGGCGACGGGAAACCCGAGCGCGCCCGCGGCCATCCCGCAGGTAGTACCCAGGTTTGCGACCTGGCTCCCTGAGCCGCTGTTCTCGACTGCGGATTTGTTTTTGTTCTCAATCCCCAGGGCCAGGTCGACGTCAGGGATCACGAAGTCGATGGGTCCGTAGAAGATTCCGTAGCCGCCGCGGATCACCGTCTTGTGATTCTTGAAGGGATCCCACGCGAAGGAAATGCGGGGGGCAAAATCCTTTTTATAGGTGGTCAAAGGGGAGTATTGCGAGTCCAGTTCGTAGCGAAGACCGTAGTTCAGAGTGAAGTTGGGCACTATCTTCCAGGAGTCCTGAGCGTATAGCCCGGTCAGCGGCCGGTTGTAATTCCCGACTTGCGGAGTTCCGAAGCCCTGCTGGTAAACCTGAGGCAGCCCAAACGATGCCGATTGCAACGGGTTGACCGCGGCGCCTGCTGCAGTGGTTCCTCCGGGGCAGAGACTCGCCTCTGCGGTCCCGGTGGGAGATAAGCACGGGCTGATCAAAAGACCGGGGAGCGACGCGAACACGAAGCGGCCCGGCATAAAAGTGTGGGATTCGGTGTGATTGCCGCGGAGCAACTCGTAGGCGCCGAACTTAAGGGTGTGATGGCCGCGGATCACGGTAAAATTGTCGGCGAATTCGTAGCGGCGCAGGAGACTGATGTTGGGCAGGAAAATGTTCGTTCCCAGGTTATTGATAAAACCGGGAATCTGGAGACCCACCTGTCCTGGCTCGTTGGGAATTACGTTAAAGCTGTTGTAATCCCACTGCACCCGGGCCTCGTTCTGGGCGGCTGGACTGAACTGGTGATACCAGGCGGCTTGCAGATTGTTATCGTAGTTGTGGACCGAGCTTCCCGCTGAATAAGCGGTCAAAGACTGCACATCCGGCGACTCCTCCAGATCGTGGCCATACCTGTAGCTCAGAGAAAGCTCGTTGTTCGCATTGAGGTGGTGATCCAAGCGGCCCGACGCCAGGTATTGCCGCGTGTTGTAAGGAAAGACTCCACCCTCGTTTTCAAACTGGCTTATCAAGAAGCTATTGAGCGCGGCCTGTCCCTGCGATAAGAAAGGGTTCAAGGGGTTGAAAGTTGGGTTCACGGTCAGAACGCTCTGGAGGGCAAAGGCGCAAAGACTCGGCGACAGGGTTACGCCCGGAAAGCAAGTCACGCTCGGCAACGATGAAGTCGCCAGCCCGCCAATGATGGCATCCTGCGCCGCCGTTGGGCGAAAAATATCGGTGTTCGTCAGCAGAGGAACTGAGTTCTGCGCATTCTGTCGCAAGCCTTCGAAAGAACCAAACAGGAAGGTTTTGTCTTTCCGGACGGGGAAGCCAATGGAGCCGCCGTACTGCTGGCGACTCAAAGTATCCTTAATCGGCGAGCCTACGGAGTCAGGGTTGGCAGGGTTGAAGGTCTCGCCGGATTGCAAGGCCTGGCTGAACGAAAACGGACTCTCCGCATCCATGGCATCGTTGCGGAAAAAACCAAAGAGCGTGCCATGCACATTGTTGGTGCCGGACTTGGTCACAATATTGATCGACGCACCGGAGGCTGCCCCCAGGTCGGCGCC
>JBEKAF010000064.1:0-22774 GCA_050018355.1 Terriglobales bacterium
AGGAAGCTTATAAGTTTGCTCGCGACCCTAACCCGCTGGCGAGCATCTGCGGTCGGGTCTGTGCCCATCCCTGTGAAACTGCCTGCCGCCGTGGGGATATCGATCGACCCATCGCAATACGAGCTCTCAAGCGTTTTCTGACGGAACGGCACGGTCCTGAATCGAAGCGTCCTGTCGACATCAATGCGGGACGCGGCCAGAACAAGCTACCCTTCAAAGTCGCCGTGGTCGGCGGCGGCCCGGTGGGACTATCGGCGGCACATGACCTGGCTCTGATGGGCTATTCGGTCACGATTTTTGAAGCCGCTCCCGTGGCCGGCGGGATGCTTTACCTCGGAATTCCCGAATACCGCTTGCCTCGTGACGTGGTGGAAGCGCAAGTGCGAGAAATTCTTGCGACCGGCGACATTACTCTTAAGCTCAATCAGGCAGCCGGACGCGACTTCACGGTTTCCGACTTGCGCCACCAGGGTTTTGATGCGGTGCTGGTGGCCGTGGGCGCGCATCGCAGCCGCGATCTCACCATCCCCGGCGTTGACTTGGACGGAGTTTACAAGGGCATCGATTTCCTGCTCAACGTGAATCTCGGCTACAAGTTCACCATCGGCAAAAAGGTCATTGTGATTGGCGGCGGCAACGTGGCCATGGACGTGGCGCGTTCGGCGGCTCGCGAAGTGGTTCGGCAGCATGTCGCCGGAGTCGAAGACCTCGAGCCTTCGCTGGAGAGTGTAAGTGCCGTGGCCACAAAAGAGATGGTGGACGTGTCACTCTCTGCCCTTCGCTTGGGCGCGCAGGAAGTGCATCTCGTGTGCCTGGAAAAACGTGAAGAAATGCCGGCGGCGCTGGAAGAGATTGAAGAGGCCGAAACGGAAGGCATCGTCATGCATCCCGGCTTGGGCCCCAAGCGCATGATCGGCAAGGACGGCAAGATTGTGGCGCTGGAGACGCTGAAGACAAAATGGGTCTTCGACCAGAACAAGCGCTTCAATCCTGCGTTCCACGAGGGCAGTGAAACGCAACTGGAGTGCGACACCATCATCATGGCCGTCGGCCAGGCGCCGAATCTGGACTTTCTCAAACCCGAAGACGGCGTGGAACTGTCTCCGCGCGGGCTGATCGCGGTGAACCCGCAAACGCTGATGACCTCGGCGAGCGGAATTTTTGGCGGTGGCGACTGCGTTTTCGGCCCGCGTTTGATCATCGATAGCGTGGCGGACGGCAAGCGCGCCGCTGTGGGCATTGACGAGTTTCTGCGTGGCCAGAAACACCCAGAACCCATTGTCGAAGTCGAGATCTTTAAGCGCCACAGCATGCCGTTGGAGTTGTTGGACCTGGCTCGCCCGCCCATTCCAATGCTGCCGCTGGAGCGCCGTACCGGGGTGACCGAAGTCGAGGTCGGCTACGACGCTGCGTCGGCAATGGAAGAAGCCCAGCGCTGTCTGCACTGCTGGGTGAACACGATCTTCGAGGGCAGCCCGGAAGATGGGAGCATGTGCATCTTGTGCGGCGGTTGCGTGGATGTGTGTCCGGAAAACTGCCTCGATCTCGTATCACTGGGTCGCATCCAGTTCGAGCCGGAAACCGTGCAGCAGATCCGCGAACACCAGGAATTGTTTGGCGTGGAGCTCGACGAAGTGGCGGCCGACGAACTCGGCATCGTGACCGGGTCCGCCATGCTGAAGGACGAGACTCGTTGTATTCGCTGCGGGCTGTGTGCCGCGCGCTGTCCGGTCGGCACTATCACCATGGAGTCATACAACCTGGCTTCCGCCGAGCGAACCGGATTGATTTCAATTGAAGCCATTGATGGACCACTCAGACCCAAATCGCCAGTTACGGTTGGAGGCCCGAAGTAGTCGTCCGAGGTAAACAATGTCCGAAGAAAAAAAAGTCACGCCAGCGGAACCAGGCAAGGAGTTCGACCGCCGCGCCTTTTTCGTGAAGCTGGGATTGGGATCGCTGAGTATCGCGGCTGCCGGCACGGCGGCATTTTCATACCAGTTTCTCTCGCCGAATGTTTTGTACGAGCCCTCTCCCATCGTCAATGCCGGCAAGCCGGAAAATTATGCGGTGGATTCCGTGACGATGGACGTGAACGCAGGAATTTATCTCATCCATGCTCAAGAAGGTTTTTTTGCGCTGAGTGCCGTCTGTACCCACCTCGGCTGCCTGACCGCATGGAAACCTGAGTTGGGGATCATCGCTTGCCCTTGCCATGGCAGCAAGTTCACGCGCTACGGGGTTAAGATTGCAGGTCCGGCCCCCAGGCCGCTGCCCTGGCTGCAGACCTGGATCAGCGACGACGGTGATCTGATGGTGGACCGTTCCATCGACATTCGTCCCATGCAGTTTGTGAGGGTGTGAGCGTGGCGAAAACAATCGCGAGCTACTTCGAGGAGTTACGCGGCACCCGGGTTTGGCGTTCGGTTTTCCGGAGCGGGACCGGATCCAGCACTCTGCATCGAGCGCTCGCGGTGCAGCAGAACGTATTTCTGCACCTTTTCTCCACCAAGGTGCGGACCCGAATGCTCAGCTTGAGCACGACCTGGTATCTGGGCACCCTGACCTTCGGAACGTTTCTCATATTAGTAGCCACTGGCATTCCCCTGATGTTCTATTACCATCCCTCGGTGCCACAAGCCTATGCGGACACTAAGGATCTGCAGTTTGTAGTTTCCTCCGGCTTATTTTTGCGCAACCTGCACCGCTGGTCCGCTCATGCCATGGTTTTTCTTGTGTTCGCACACATGTTCAAGGTGTTTTACCGTGGCGCCTACCGTCCGCCGCGCGAGTTTAATTGGGTCATTGGAGTCATCCTGCTGCTGATTACTCTGCTGCTTAGTTACACGGGCTACTTACTGCCCTGGGATCAGTTGGCCTTTTGGGCGATCACGGTCGGTTCGAACATCGCTTCTGCTGTGCCAGCGATGGGCAACAAGGTTCACTTCCTCATGCTGGGCGGAAATGTGGTGAACGCGAATGCTTTGTTGCGCTTTTACGTGCTGCACTGCATGATTCTGCCCCTGGTTGCGATACTTTTTGTCGCAGTGCATTTCTGGCGTATCCGCAAAGACGGCGGCCTCTACGCCCACCAGAGCGAGCCAAGAACGGCCGCGGCTGAACCGGCTACCGCCGCCGCGAAGGGGGCCCGATTCCAATGACCGATCCGAAAGATTTCATCGCTGGCATGGACTCGAATGCCCGCAAGTCGCCGACGCGTGTTGTCTTCGTCACCAGGCGCACCTCGGCGCAGGTCAAGGTTAGGGACGAAGATCAGGTGCAGACATATCCGGAAGTCCTCTTCCGCGCCATCGTCGCCATCGAGGTGCTTACGATCGCGTTGGTGGGCGTGTCTCTTCTGTTCAACGCGCCCCTGGAGGGCATTGCGGATCCCTCCCATACCCCCAACCCCGCCAAGGCGCCGTGGTACTTCCTTGGCTTGCAGGAAATGCTGCACTACTTTCCTCCGGTGGTCGCGGGTGTTCTGGTTCCGACTCTGGTCGTGATCGCGCTGATCGTGATCCCGTATTTCAACATTAACGTCGAGGCCGAAGGTTTGTTCCTGAAGGATCGCAAGCGTCGTCTGCTTATTTTCTACCTGGCTGCGGCTGGGCTTTGTTTGTTCTTGTTGTTGTTTGATGTGTACGTGGCGTTGGTGCCGACCCTGATCGTCGCCGGGTTCATGGTGCTGGCGGCGCAAAGTTCTCCGCAATCGACTTCGGCGTTTCGGAGTTATCTGGCCAATAAGCCACTTTCATACTGGATCATGACGTGGTTTCTGTTCGAACTGGCCGTACTCACGGCAGTTGGCACTTTCTTCCGCGGCCCGGGTTGGTCCTGGGTGTTGCCCTGGAGGAGCTAATTGCAATCCTCGTTGCAATCAATGAAGACCGCGTTATCTTCCCTGTGGCAGACGTTGTTCGGCCATCCGGTGAGCGCTTTTGGCGTGGTCAGTCTGGTGCTATTGATTTCGCTGGCCATTGCGCCGGCCAAGAATTACTTCAGTGAATGGCGTCACTACCAGAAACAGTACTTGGCGCTGGTTCGGAGCCGGGGAGAAGCGGTAACCCTGCAGCGCCACTTCCACGACGGAATCCAGCAGATCTGGCTTCCCGGGCTTGGAGTCGTAGATCGCTGCACCACCTGCCACGCCGGATTGAAAGAAGCGAGCCTGGCCGATGCCAACCTTCCCCAGCCCTTCCGCCGGCATCCGGTAATCCCGCACACGCTTGACCAGTTCGGCTGCGTGATGTGTCACCGCGGGCAAGGCCCCGCGACCACCGTCGAGCAAGCTCACAGCAGCACGGAGGCCTGGGAGCAGCCGACTTTGCCGGCACGGTACGTCCAATCCTCCTGTGGGCAATGCCATCGCTCTCCTCTGACCGGCACGCCGCAACTGAACCTAGGACGCAATTTGCTGGGCCGTTATGGCTGCGTGCATTGCCATACCATCAAACTACCCGATGGCAGCGCGATCAAGCCGACCGATGATCCCCCATCGCTTGAGCACATCGCCGACAAGACCACCCGGGAATGGATTTATGCGTGGTTGAAGGATCCTCAGGCCTACGCGGTCACCGCGACGATGCCGAATTTCAAATTGAGCGATCCGGATGCGCGCGATATTTCGGCTTTCTTGATCGCCAGCAGTACGCCCATCCCTGGAGACACGGCACCGGCCAGCCCCAGTAAAGAGAAAGACCAGAAGGCGCCCGATCCGACCGCTGGAGCCAGCCTGTACGGCGAGTCGTTCTGCGCCTCCTGCCATGCCGTGCAGAACGCCGCCGGGAATGTGGTGGGCGGCGATGTCGGTCCGGAACTGACCCGGATCGGCAACAAGGTGAAGCCGGAATGGTTGCGGGCATGGCTGCGCAATCCGCGTGTCTACGATTCCGGAACGGCCATGCCGCACTACCGTTTCACCGATCCGCAACTTTCCCTGCTGACTGCCTTCCTCGGCAACAAGACGGATTCCGATCTGCTGGCCAATGTGCATCTCGACGCCGCTACTCCGGAGCAGATTACGCACGGCAAGCTCCTGGTCACCGAATACGGCTGCGCCTCATGCCACGAGGTAAGCGGCATCAAGAAGCCGGATAACTTCGCTCCGGAATTGACCCGCATCGGGAGCAAGCCGCTGACGCAGATTATTTTCCTGCCCGGGATGACGCACGCTATACCGGATTACATTGCGGCCAAGATCCGGCAACCGCGTTCGTTTGGAGCGGCCCTGAAGATGCCGCAGTTCAGCCTCGCGCCCGCGCAAATTGATGCGTTGACCACCGCACTGCTCGCGCTAACCGACCGGGCCCATGACTTGCCGCTGGCATTGACGGTTCCGGCGAAACCGCCTTCGAATTACGAGCCCGCGGGCAAGGCCGGACAACTCATGGCGGACATGGCCTGCTTCACCTGCCACGCCATCAATGGTCGCGGCGGCGACATGGCTCCCGACCTGACTTGGGAAGGCAGTTCGGTGCAGCGCCAGTGGCTGCAGGCATTCCTGAAGAACCCCGGCACACTGCGTCCGGCGCTGATCCGCCGCATGCCGAGGTTCAACCTTTCCGATGACGACGCGAAGGAACTGACGGACTACATCATGACCGTTTATCAGACCCCGGCATTCGATCGCGACTCGATGCCGTCGAGCGGGTATCCGCCGGCTCAGGTGGAGCAGGGGAAACAGCTTTTCTATTCCAAGTATGCCTGCCAGGGTTGCCACATCATCGATACCAAGGTCGACAAAGGCTACGTCGGACCAACGCTCACGCAAGTAGGCTCGCGCCTGAACGCCGCGTGGATCTACCACTGGCTGAAGGACCCACAGACCATGCGGCCCGGCACCATCGAACCGAACCGCAACATGAACGACGAAGATGCCCGCGCTCTGACCACATTCCTGATGACGCTCAAGAGCTCCAGCAAGCAGGAGGCGAAGAAATGATCAGACACTGGCGGACATTCTTCGTGGTCTCCATCATTCTGGTAAGTGCAGGGTGCGCACGCAAGCCGGGACCAGCCTCTGTTCTAAAACCCTCCGGGTTTGGCGCCGCCCTGGTAGAGTCGAGTGGAGGCAAGCAGATCGGCGCGACCGGCATAGTTCTCGCTCAGCCCCTGGTCGTGCAGGTCAACGATGAACAAGGGACGGCCGTCACCGGAGCGCTGGTCGAGTTCAGCGGGCCTGTGGGTGTCAGCTTTGATCCTCCGAGCGGCCTGACCGATTCCAGCGGACAGCTCAGCACGAACGTCGCTCTGGGCAGCATGGCAGGCCGATATCAACTTACCGCACACACACTCACGAAAGCTCAGAAATCAGTCGAACTGAAGATTGAAGAAATTGCGTTGGGATATCAGGAACAGGTGGGATACCAGCTCGACAACAAGTATTGTGCTCGTTGCCACGACCCAGAGTCCACGTCGGAGCGTGTTTCCAATTACGACAATCTTGAGGTCAAGCCGCACCCGTTCACCGAGGGCGACACCCTAAACAAAATGAGCGACGCCGAACTGACGGCCATCATCAGTCACGGCGGACCCGCACTCAACAAGTCTGCATTGATGCCCCCGTACGGCTATACTCTCAGCAAGACAGAGATCGAGGCGCTGATTTCTTACATCCGCCTGATCTCCGATCCTCCCTATCATGCTTCCGGAATGGTCTATGCACAAAAGTAGGGCCGGTTGGCTCGGCCTTGTTCTTTTCGTTACCAGCGCCTCGCTTGCTCAAGTTGTATCGCCGGTCGAAATCAAAGACCCCGCATTGCGCGCCCTGCAGCAGCAATACATGGACGACTTGAGCCGGGCCGGCGAGGACATTCTCGCAACCCAGTTCGATTACCCGTTCTACCTCAGCCGCAAACTCGACCTCGACCAGGCACAGCAGCAAATCGCAGATCAGCGATCTATTCGCTTCGACAGCTATAACGGCAAGACTGTGCTCGCGATCACGGGCAACTATTATGCCGCTTACTCCGCGCAAAAGATCAGTCCCGGACAGCGGGCGCGGAGCACTTTTCTCAACGTGGTCATGCCGATCCTAAAAGCGGCGGTGCCGCGCTTTCAGAACAACCAGCATGTGCAAGGGTACGCGGTGGAGATTTCGCATCACATCATGGGGAAAGTCATGGGAGTCGCCATGGAGCACCCGGAAAACCTGATGGTGTTTCTGCCGCGGAGCGGCGCTCTCAAGCTTGTTGCTGCCAAGGATGAGACATCACAGCAGGCGGCGCTGCTGCAAGGAGAGGTGTTTCTCAATGCACAACCCATCTCAATTTGGCTCAACGATGCAGGGCCCCCGTTGCCCGCCAATGATCACCCGGATGAAACTTCCGCCAACGCCCAATCGGATCCACCTCAAACGGGAGCTGAAATCGTTCCGGCGGGGAACGGCAGCGGAAGGCCAAGTGGCATAGCTACTGCCCTGAGCCCAGTGAAACCGAAAGAGCCGCCGGCGCCCCCGGCCCGCGATACCTCGACGCAGGCGTTGTCTGCCGTGCAACTCTCCAACCAGCCAGTGGTCGATCAGATCGTGAAAGAGCTGGAGTCACAAGCCCACTTCGTTTCCTACGCGCCCCCGAAATTCGTGGCTTTCCGTCAGGGAATTTATCTTGAGCTCTCACTGAATTCCACGTTGCCGGTGTCTGCCGCGGGATCGCGGTACAAGCTGGCAGCCACGGCTTTCGATGACCACGTTGCCCACCTCATCCGTCCGCTGCTGGCTTATTTCAAGGATGCGCAAGAGTTTGACGGGATCGGCTTCAGCACGAACATCCATCTTGCCGGCAAGTCAGCCGCCAGCGCATCCGAAGCCGTGGAATTCTTCTTTACGCTTCCCTCTCTGCGCTGCTACGAGAAGTACGATTGCACCGGCCAGCAACTTCTGGACGCCGGAACCGTACTAATCAATGGCGAACGTGTTGCCCTCGATCTGCAAATCGCCGAGGGCGGCTCCAGCCACTGAGCTGCGGTGACTTGGCTCTGGCTTGGGTGCGGAATGAGCCACGCCTCACGTGAGGCTGGGCAGTTTCAGTTTTTCCTCGGCCTTATAGATACCCGAAATCTTGTGTCGCGGATTTGCCGGTTCACAGGGTCAATGGCTTCGATGCTCTTGGTAGGGGCAGGCGGCGCTGGAGCGGTGGGGGGGCAATAGTCATTTTGCCGGAGGCTCCAAGGTGGCATAACTCTTCAAGTCAAAGTGGGCTCGAGGACCACGGCTCTGCAGCACGCGGCGTGTGATCTCCGCCGCCAAGCGATCGAGAGGATAAGCGGCATCGGACAGTCCTGAGCCGTGCACCAGGCCAGGCATTCCCCAGACCACGGAGGAAGCTTCGTCCTGGATGATGACATCTCCGCCCGCGTCGCGAATATCTTGCGCTCCGAGCACGCCGTCCGAGCCCATGCCGGTCATCACCACTCCAAGAACATTTGCCCCATAGGCCGCTGCCACGGAGCGAAACAGCACATCGACCGCCGGGCGGCAAGAGTTCTCCTGGGGGCCCTGATTCAGGTTCAGACGCCAGTCCATGCCCGCGCGTATCACTTTCATATGGAAATTTCCCGGCGCGATCCAGGCGTGCCCGGGTGAAAGGATTGCGCCGGCACGGCCCTCTTCCACGGGAATGGCGGAGTGGCTGGCAAGCCGTTCCGCCAGCAGGCGGGTGAAAATGGGCGGCATGTGCTGCACCACGACAATCGGGACGGGAAAGTCGTTCGGGATCCGCGGCAAGACTTCGGCCAAAGCGTTCGGACCGCCGGTCGAAGTTCCGATGGCCACGATTCCGATGCGTGGGTTGGAGCGTAGTTGAACTTTCAATGCCGGACGGGCCGCTGGTAGCGGTAGGAGTTTCAATGGGGCAATGCCACACAACGCCTTGATCTTGGGGATGAGTTCGATGCGAATGCGCTCGAGCGCAACCGTGGGACTGCCGGTGTTGCTGGGTTTTGTGGCATAGTCCGACGCTCCGAGCGAGAGCGCATCGAGGGTCGCCGCCGCTCCGCGCTCGGTGAGGGTGCTGAACATGATGACCGGCAATTTGGGATACAACTTGCGTATCGCCGCCAGGGCCTCCAGGCCGTCCATCACCGGCATCTCGATGTCGAGCGTAATCAGGTCGGGTTTGAGCAGTGAAATCTTCGCCAGGGCAATTCGCCCGTCGCTGGCCGTACCAACTACCTCCAGCGCGGGGTCTCCCGACAGGGTGTCCGAGAGCAGCCTGCGAATCACCACCGAATCATCCACTACCAGAATGCGAATGGGAGCCACAGCAAATCGTGTCTGTCCGTTTCATGATCGAGGCAACCGGCCAACGGACCGCGGCCGGAAACACTCAAATACAAAGCACCCAACCCGAGCAGCCAGAGGGTGCGCCGAGCTTACGAGCCCGCACGAGCCGCCCTGCTCTGCGCTTGAGCGCTGCCCTTCCTTTCCAAATGGGGAGTGCTTTCCAATCGGCGGGTAACTTCTCTGTTGCTGCCTGCCTGCTTGCGCCTCTTGAAGCGTGCCTTCCTTGGGTAAGTGAGTTTTCATTTCGTGGGGAATAGTCAGTTCAATCTCTTCAACTCTCCATCGTCTGTTCAAGCAATTTTCATTAGGGGGCCATCTCCCTTTGGGACGGGAAGCAAGCCAGAGGCCGTGTTTCGTTAGAAATTCAATAGTTAGCCCCTAAGTGTGTTTGAGGATACCCAGGTCAACATCCCTAGCGGCCCGTGGTGCAAGTGCGATTCGTATCAGGGCTCGCCTTCACAGGCTGCGGAAAAATTCACGAATGTGTGGATCACCGTGGAAGAGCGGCCCTTCAGGGCCGCGTAAGCCTTGTGAAATCAGCGCGGGTTTAGCCCCGGTGGTCGTCTTTCCTCGGCAGATTGCCTTTTTCCACAGCCTCTTCAGGCGCGCCGAAAACGCTTTAGAATGAATCCGCCTTCAGGCGCTGGATCTCGGTATTCAAGCTTCATCACAGGCTGCTAGCCCCCAATTTCAACGAGAAGCCATCTCATAATGAACCGAAGGAGTAAACCGCCGGATCCCTCAGGGGCTAAAGCCCGCGTCTTTATTGGCTCTGGGCGGCACGGCTGAAGCCGTGCCCTTCCCAAAACGATTTATGAGATAGCTTCTAGTTATCGATTCTGGGCGGCATGTCACTGAAGAGAGTGCAGGTGGAGCGCGTCTCTCCGTGTTTGGCGGGGTTACGAAAGGATTCGACGTCACGGAAACCCTTCGGAGTCAACTCAGTGGTCTCCAGACTCGAAGCCAGCAGTTCGCGCATGACATCACCGTCGCTGGCACTCTACAACACCTGTGAGGACGTCGATGCACTCGTCGCGGTGCTGTTGCGAATCCGGGCCGGGCGGGGACTATAGCAAACTGTGAGCTGATTCACCGCTGGTGAGTGCAGATTTGTCAGGTCGCGGAAGCGGGCAGAACCGCCCCGCACGGCCAAATCGTCCGGCGTCATGGGCGTGGTCAGAATAAAGTTCGCCTTGCCCTGACTCAGCGCATAAGAAGCTCGCTGACGCTGGCCGGTTTCCAGTCCACTGTAAGCAACCTGCGAAAAGCCGAACCCCTTGCGGTAGAAGTAAGCTGCCTGCCGCGCGTTGCCGACCCAGAATTCGACGTGGTGAATGCATTTCAGCTTGAGTGGGTTCTCCGTCCGCTTGCTCCCCGGATTCCATCTTCGCACACCGTCCCGCGCTTCAACCCACACTTTCCGTGAAGCTGCGCGCAGCCCGCGCCGGTTCGTCGCGCTCAGTGCGTTTCAATCGACACCAATTCTCCTTCGTGCTTCCCCACCGCACGGTAGTTCACCGACACGACCCGATTCTTCCAATCGCAGGAAAACTGATCTTCTCCAATCACCAGCAACGATTTGTAATCCGAAGCATGCATCTTATAAGTCGTCATACCGCTCAAGATAGTAACCGTCGCCTCGGGAGGCTTTGAGCAATCACTACTCACGATCTTGCCTTTCAGAAATTGCACCGGCCCGGTTGTTCCCGGCTTGACGGGCGCCGGTTTCGGCGTCGCATCCGTCTCCTCATCTTCCGACGCGCTCGCGGCCGCCGAAGGAGTGCTCGCCGCGCCCGCTGCTGCCGCGCTTTCCCCCGCTCGCTGCGGACGCACTCCATATTTCTGCAGCGTCTCCAAATCGTCCAATTGCTGTTTGGCTGCTGCTGCCGCCGCCCGATCCGGTCCCGCCTTCAGCCGCGTAAACACCCCCCGCGCCAGATCCCACTTCTTCCCCGCAACATAAATCTGTCCCAGGTTGAACTGGTACTCCACATTCCGCGGCGCCAGAGCGATCGCCTGCCGTTGCGCCTCCAGCGCCGAGTTGATTCCGCCTCCCTCCACTCGCGCCATTGCCAGCATGTTATAAGCGTCGGCTAACTCCGGATACCAATCCGCTACCGCCCGCAGATCCTGCATCATGTTCGCCAGCCCCTGCATCTCTTGCCGCGTCGCCTGCGCCTTCTGATACTTCAGCGCCGAGCGGTAATACCAAATCCACGGGTCTCGCGGATTCAGTTCCGTCGCCTTCTCCAGTTCGTCGGCGGCCGCGTCGTACCGCTTCTGGCGCAAATGGTCCCAGGCGAGCCCGCGATGCGCCGCCTCATTATCTTTTGGATCCGCCGTCAGCTGCTGCAAATCGTGCAGCGCCTGATCGCGATGTTCCGGAACGCGCGCCATCACGTCGTCAATCACCGCTCTCGCTTCCTCATCCTTAACCGAGGTGACCGCCATCCCGATGTCGTCCGCGTCAAACGGCAAAGCGAAATGATCTGGTTGCTGAATGTCCACCGGATTTCCAATCGGCTTCTTCGCCTGATCAAGCGCAATGCCCAATCCGCTCAACGATTTGAAATAGGTCTTCACCGCCTCTTCCATCTGCTCCGGCGACAAATCAAACGCCTGCACCATCGCCTTCTCCACCGGCACTTTCTGGTTCAGCACCAGATCGAAGTACATCCCCGCCTCCGGCATCTTGTTCTTGTTCACCAGATAGTGGACGACCATCCACGACTGGGCATAGTACAGAGTGTTGTGCGTCCCCTCGCGCGCCCCCGAACCGTCATGCTTCATCGTGAACAAGTCCACCATCGACAGCCACACCGGCGAACTCACCAACTGCGTCAGCGACTGTGGCGTATTCGGGTCCCGCCGCAGTTCATCGAAGATGTCCTCGTGCCATTCCGGCGCCAGCTCCGGATCGCCTCCGATCTCCACTTGCCTGCCGATCTGTATCGACCCAAAATATTCCGCCAGCCCTTCGTCGAACCAGCCCTGCGCCGGAGGATAGTTGTAATTCAAAAGATAATGCGCCAGCGGATGCGCCACCGATCGCCACGGATCGGCTTCAAAGAGATTCAGGACGATATAAACCCGATCCGACCCCGGCACATAAAACCCAGCCGCCATGCTCTGTTTGGCCGGAGCAACCATGCCGTACTGCTTATCGCTCTTGAGCGCGATGACGGTGATAGGCACGGGCATTTTCAACTTGTCTTTCATTATCAGTAGTCCAAAAACCGCCCGCATCTGCTCCATCCGCAAAGCAACTTCCCGCCCGCGCTTGTCCCCCGCATCCGTGAGCACGGAAAAATGCGCGGAATGCACTTCGACCCACTTAGGCTCATCCTTGGCGAACGCCAGCCGCGAGAAACAACCCGCGAGCAGCAAACTCAAAGCAATAGTGCCGATACCGAACCAGCGCTTCACGGTGAAATCCTTCCATAAAAATGCTAGCACGCCAGGCAGCGCGCGGCTAAACAACCACGACCGCGAAGAAGCGCCATTCGAATAGCCGATGGAGAGACGGGGTCCTCGCCCGTCGCCTTTTACCTTGGCCCCACCCCGGCTCGCACGTTACACTCTCGTCCGTGACCTCGGCCCCTTCTTCCCGTCTCGCCTGGATCGACTGGATGCGCGGCCTCGCCTGCCTCCTGATGTTCCAGACGCACTGTTACGACGCTTGGCTAGGCGGCAATGCCCGCAACACTCGCTTCCTCAAAGGATCGCAACTCCTCGGCACGCTGCCCGCGCCACTTTTTCTTTTTCTAGCCGGAGTTTCCTTCGCCCTGGTCGCCGGCAAACTCATTCGCAAGAACCTGAGCCCCGCCGAAATCACCCGCGCCATGGTCCGCCGCGGCGCCGAAATCTTCGCCTTCGGACTCCTCTTCCGCCTGCAGGAATTTCTCATCGCCTGGGGATGGGCCCCGTGGTCCGACTTACTCCGCGTGGACGTCCTGAACATCATCGGCCTCTCCATGATGCTGATGGCGCTAACCTGCGGCATCACCCTAAGCATCGCCCACCACCGTTCCCGCACAACGCAAGTAATAGATAAAGTAACAACGCCAGTAAGAATGTTAGTCGCTGCCGCCGTCGCCGCCGCGGCTCTAATCGCCCTGCTAACTCCGCCGCTCTACACCACCTGGCGACCAACCTGGCTGCCCTGGCCGCTGGAGTCCTACATCAACGGATGCCACAACCTTGGCGCCCCCCAGCACTGGCTCTTCCCTCTCTTCCCCTGGGCCGCCTTCGCCTTCGTCGGCCTGGCCACTGGATTCATTCTCTTCAGCGACCGGGCCCGCAACCACACCGCCGAAGCGCTAGCCCTCTTCGCCGCCACGGGAGCCGTCGCAATCCTGGCAGCGCGCCAACTCGACCACTCTTCCTTCCATCTTTATTCCACCTATGACTACTGGCACACTAGCCCGAACTTTCTAATGATGCGCATAGGTCTTTTATTAGTGATCACCTTCCTGACTTATGCCTGGTGCCGCTGGGGACTGGCAACCCACGGCTTCAGCCCGCTAATTCAACTTGGCCAGACGTCCCTCCTCGTCTACTGGGTCCACTTGGAATTCGTCTACGGACGCTTCTCCCTGCTCCCCAAACGAGCCCAAACCATCCCCACCGCTTCGCGAGGATTGCTGGAAATTTTTCTATTCATGCTAATCCTCTCCCTCCTCCGCACAAGAATCGACTGGAAAAGAATTGACTGGAAAAAGATGACCCGAAGAGTCCAGCCCGCATAGGCGCCTGAGGTCTGCCTACGACTAGTTTTTCCGCAGCCGCTGACGGCGACTGCGGAGCGCAACACGAGTTTGTCAGCAATCTGGTGTGGCCCAACGGCCGCGCCTTTTCTATTTGAGGACGCATTGAACGAGGACACGATGAAGACACCCGGGATGAACATCCGCAAGCCTAAAGAGCGCGGCGAGTGGGCCGAACTTTGCTTCATGACCAAAGGCTCGATTCCATCTTCCAGAGATTCAATCTGGGATGGAAAACCCGCACCCGCTCCGTATTTACACAAGCACCTTACGCCACTGGCCCGAAGGCGAAGGTCACCCGCATCGCATCATTTATAATCGAATCACAGTCGGGGCGTAGCGCAGCCTGGTAGCGCACCTGCCTTGGGCGCAGGGGGTCCGCGGTTCAAATCCGCGCGCCCCGACCAATTAACCCCCTGCACTTCACGCTGATAGCCGTAACTTCGATGCAGTGTCGCGATCCTCTATTTCAACGCTGTGCCCAGTTTTGTGCCCACCCAGCCTGGACATGGCCGATAAGACTGCATCCTCTGACGGGTGAACGTAACGGCTGGAGATCGCAATGGAGCTATGCCCCGCTATGCGTGCCAATGTCCAAGCGTCACAGCCCGACTCACCGAGCCGCGTCAGGAACGTGTGGCGGAGGCTGTACAACACAAACGGACGAACACCAGCCAGCAGGAGAGCCTTTTTGTGCTGCTTCTTGAGGCTGGACGGCTCGACGTGCCCACTCGATGTCGGCGCAGTCCAGATCCAACCCTCTAGAGGTCTCGCCACGCGCTCCCAGCGGTTTTCTAGAATTGCTCTGACCCGCGGGGTCATCGGGAGCACGCGGCGTGCAGCAGCGGTCTTTCCGTGCGTGACAAGCAGCGTCCCATTGCGCCCATTCGCCCAGGTAATCGACTCCCAGCGGAGGCGGTAGCATTCTTCAGGGCGCATTCCTGTGTCAATCAAGACGGTCGCTATTGAAGCCAGCAATTCAGACCCAGCGCCAAGATAGCGGACTTCTTCGTCGTCACTGACAACACGTTCCCGGTGGCGCTCACCAGGTAGCCTCTTTATTGTCGGCACTGACTTTAACTCGCCCCACTCGACAGCCAGTCGCAGCATCCGCCGCAAAACGCGAACGGAACTGTTGACGGTGCTCACCTGCAAGCCTTGGGACTGGCGATATGCCGCAAACTCCGCAGCCCGCTCACTCGTTATCTCGTCCAGTCGAAGGCTGGCCAGGGCTCTGCAGTTTCGGATCGCTCGCAGACCAACCCGGTAGAAATCGAGCCAAGTCTTGGGTGACGACTGCCCGAACGTCGCCTTGGCCCACGGCTCGAAACGGTCGTCGCAGAACTCGGCAAGCGTCATCGCAATCTTCTTGTCGCGAATCCCTACTTCCCCCTTTGCCAGCGACGTGCGGTGCGCTGCTTCCATCTGACGCGCGATTTTGTCGTTGCCCTGCTTCGTGGACTCGCGCACCAGTTTTCCGTTCCACATGAATTTGTACCAGTAGACTTCGCCACGCTTGTATATGCTCACTTTTTGCCTCCCTTTTTTGCCTTCGCCTTCGTTCCTTTCGCCTTGGGACGCCCGCCGAGCTTGCCCCACTCCCGCATGCGGCGGACGAATTCCTTCTTGCCCCACTTCGCCGCTCGCGCCTTGGCGCTCTTGCAGCCCATCAGGCTAGCTGCCTTGCTCACGTCGGTCACATCACAACTATAAACCTAACGTTAGGTTATTGCAAGTCAAATCTTGCCACGTCTGCTTGACTACTGAGTTTGGTGCGCTACACTCAGCCTGAAGTCGGCTAGGGTCGCTCCCGAAAAGCGGCTGCATCCCGGCCCGCCTGCCGATGCCCCGGAACGGGATGCCACGCGGGAGGTGGGGTGTGACGACTTCCAACAGTCCGATTAGGGCGAGCGCTGACGACAGTTTTGGCGATCTTTCGCTTGCTTTGGAGAAAGCGCTAGTTGAGAGCGATTATGCTCTGCTATCAGTTTTGAAGGAGATCTCTCCCCAGGAGTTGAGCGAAGGACTCCGACAATTAGAGGAGAAGATCTCTCAGAACGGAGCGAAAGGCGACTTAGATACGCTATGCTCAGCCAGTTGTAATCGAGAAGATCTGTTGTGGCTTTCGCAATGGTTCTCGAATGAAACAATCTTCCAGAGCAATGAAGGTTGGATGTACAAACCTGGTGAGCGAACGACGGAAGCTATGCTGGGGATGCACTCCAAGAAGCTACGAAAGTTGGTTACTCAACTGAACAAAGTCGCCGTTGATGTCGAGCGGGTGAATCGGCACTTTCAGTTTGGAGTTCTGCTCTCGACAAGCAGATCCCTTAGCCCGCTCTGGTCTCTTCAGGGGCTACTCCGCGTGTATGCGCGTCTATTACGGTATGCCACTCGCCACTTCGGTTCCGGTACACACACTTACCACAACATTGCAAAGGCCCGGCTGACAACCTACATCAAGAGTAGGACCGGGAATTTTCACGACAAAGAAGTTGCGGCTCTGATTTCGTCCCTGTCAGGCGATGAAGGCTGTTACTACGATGCCACCGCACACAGTGTGTGGCGGAGGAAACATTACCGGCGCCTGAAGGACGTCGACCCGAGCTTAGTATCTGAGGGGCCGATAACGGGGCTCGTTCGGCATTCCTGAAACCCTAGCGGCTCTCCCGCTTGGAATTTCGTACCCACACTCTGAAACTCGTGCACTTGCCCGTCTCCACGTAAGCGGAAAAGGCGGAAAACGCGCATTTCCGCTTCTGTTCTGGAGAACTGCTCCGCGATACCTTGGCCCACGGAGGGTTTCACAAATGGACACAATGCCCCAGATGCTTGACGAAAAACAGGTCGCTCGCACACTAGCAGTTTCGGTCGCAGCGCTTCGCAGGTGGCGACACGAAAGACGCGGTCCGCAATTCGTGCGCCTAGAACGCTGCGTCAGGTATGACGTGCGCACTATCGAGCGCTTTCTATCAGAAAACGCCTCAGGCAACAAAAAAGCTGCCGATTCGAGGTCGGCAGCAGAGCGGGAGGTGCGTGTTGCAGACGCAACCACCCGTCGTTAATTCTAATCCACTGCGCCGTTCGCCGCTCACGGAACATTCACCGATAACGTTGTTACCTGAGGAGCTTTTGGAAGGCGGATTCCGCGGTCCTGTAGGGGTTCGCACCCGTGGGGCCATCCTTGCCGACTTGGCAGCCACTGCCGGAGATGAACCGGCCTGCGACCGCCTCCGCGAAGAACTCGGGGAACACGACGCGCGGCGTAATCCGTTCACGAAGGAAGGCGACATCAACCCCGAGTGGTCACGGTCCATGTCCAAGGGGAATCGCGAAGTGCTGGCGCTCATGAGCACCCTGGCTGGTCCGGATCCCGATGACGACACAGCAAGTCTGCTGCGCCGCGGCGCCACCTGCTTTCGGGGAGCGCCCACCGGCCATGTCCTGCGAAACCGCCTCACGAGTATGCGGAAGCCGCGTTTCTGGCGTTGCCAGTGGCCGGTCTGCCCCAAGTCGTGCTGCCCCGGTTCCGTCGAAGGGCACCGTTATGCCGACTACCGCGACGTCATCGAACCTGCTGTAAGTGATCTGGCGGACCCGCAGTTCTGGCTTGTGATTCCCTCCATTGAACTCCCGGACGAATCCTCCGCCAAAAATCTGGTCGAAAAAGCCGCGTCTTACGTCGGTCGGCAGTCAGGGGGCATTCGCTTCGGATCGTGGATGAGCCGGCGGGACGGGCGCCATCACCCAATCATCGCCGGAACGGAGTGGCTGGGCGAGGTATCCGTTGCCACAGGCGGTGTGGTGGCGTTTAACACCATAGGAACCCGAGGGGCCCATATCTTCATTAAGGTGTCAGACGCCACCACAACTGGCTTTCCCAATGGTGCTGGCCGTGGGCAGCGGCGCCGAGTTCCGCCCGGAGTTGATGGAGCGGCGTTGGTTTAGGCTTCAGAGGAACTTGAACATTGGCATACCAAGGCTGGATGTCATGGAGATGACGGACTTGCTTTTCGCGTGGCGGATCTATCTCGACTGGTGGTCGCAGGTCTGGTTTGAGGGCAAAGACTCACTCGAATTGGCGCGCTTGCTGTTGGCGTGGCATCGGCAGCGCTTGGACGTTCGCAGCCCTCTAGGTGCGTTACGGGGCCAGGTCGGCGCGAGACGCAAGCAAGCACGGGACCAGCGTAATCGTAACCCGGACGAATGGGAGCGCGAGTTTTACATCGAAGACCTCGGCGAAGCGACGGAGGGCGGTGTATGGCGGCGCATACAGGAGCTGAACGAAGAGGTCAGGGAGTGTAAGCGCAGGATTTCCGCTCTCGAAGGGGCCAAGAATTAAGAGAAGGACAGGTATCCGGATGCGGGCTGCGCAATGCGAGGCAAAGGCGCTGACGATCTGTCACTCGACCATCGCGCGCTTTGTCACCCTCCCATCTCACTCCCCCGCCACAATTCGCGGGCGCGCGCGCCGAGAGCGCTAAGACCAACACGGGAGTGTGCTCCGAACTCCCGTGATCTCGTTCCCAGCCATTGACGGGATCGGGCGTATGGGGCATACTCCCGCGTTTACGGCTCTCCAGGGGGGATGGAAAGCGACGGTAGTGTCTCAGTTTCGATTTTAGCGCCGTGAATGGCGGCGGCTGTGGCATATGGCCGCTGGCTTATCCGATCACGTTTGGAGTCTTGAGGAAATCGTGCTGCTTGCAAACTAAAGGAGCTTGCCGTGGACACTAGGATCATTGACTCGGCGATTTGGAAACGCGACAGATGCACCTGTCGCTATTGCGGTTTGTGTGGTCTTGACAATTTCGATGTTTGGATGCAACTCGGCATCGACCATATCATCCCTCGTTCCCGAGGTGGGGACGAATCTGACGAAAATAAAGCCTTAGCATGCAATGAGTGCAACTATTATCTCAAACGCGCATACATACCGAACGGCATTGATCGCGAGGAACGAATAGCCGACGCAGCACGACACATTCAAACAAAGCGCGACGCGTGGCGAGAGCGATTTGAGGAGATGATGAAGGAAATAAAGAATTCAAACTGAGACACTACCAAAGCGACTGGCAAGTTGACACTGCGGTTGCGAGCGGCGGGGTGCCTCACTCCTACAGTCCTCTGCAAAATTGCGGAAGCGCGGCTAGACCAATTCCGCCATTTTTTCCAGCTCTTGCCGTGTGGCGATCTTTTTTGAAATCAAAACCTCGTAAACAGCCGTCGATTGAGCAAGCGCCTGGGTTGCAAACTTCATCGTATCGGCCAAGACAGGAATCAGCATCTCCAATTCTCGGCTTACTGGTCGTTGCATTGGATCGTCGGGCATGTACGGCTCCTATCACGCTAAGAGTTGAGTCAAAGGCCAAATCGTATCGGTTATGCCTGTTGCCATCGCAGGCGTCACCCGCAGCGACGAATGCACGCGGCAGAAATTATAGTGTGCAAAGTGCGAAGCGGTCATAAACAGGAGGGCCGCGAGCAGCCTTATCGCCCCTAGTGCTGCGAGCGCCATGTGAAAGAAGACACCCACCCACGTGTAGGGCAAATCGCGTCTTACGAGGTCTTCGTGACTTTCATCCTGTCGCTCATCTGACACCGCGTTCTGCCGAATCAGCTTTGACAAGTCTAGGAAAAACTTGGCAGAGATCACGCCCTCGCTAAACAGGTGCGCTCTAATCATGCCGTAGGCCACTACCAGTAGGCTCGCGATTACAGTCGTGTCCTTGCTCGCGTAGTCATGCAAGAGGACAAGCAACGCGACCGCTAGTTCAACAAGGTACTGAATAACTGACACGAAAATAGCGTACTTTCCGCCGTTGGAGGGTCTGTCCCGCTTGGAATCCGCCTCCAGTTCAGATTCTTCATAAAAGCGCCGTGTATCGCTGGTCACACTGGACAAAGGAATCTGGGTCTGAGATTGGCCGCACGCCAAACAGGAAAGTGCTTGGTCGGGATTCTCAGCGCCGCAGTGGTTACAGAACATCCGCGCCTCCGCAATTTCGACAAACCCCCACTTTCCCCCAGCTCTTTCAAAATGTGCGCTGCCGCTTCACCTGTGCCGAAAATCGCGTTCAGTTCACCGCCCAGCATGTGACGGACGCCTCGTTCAGACGGCAGCTCCATCTCCATGCCGATTCTCCATTGCCTTGAGATTGTCCCCCCGCCAGCGAGCGCGTGATCTTACCCCAGAAAGTAATACTTAAATGGTGCGGAATCATGAGACTGCGGTCTTCTTTCGCGTGGCCTTCCACGTCACAGGACAAATATCCCCCGAAGACTCCTACATAGGGGCTGAGTCTTCCCTCCCGTGTTGGGACAGCAATACAGTCGCGGTATTCGCCTGGCATCCAGCCGTTTTGTCCGATGTATGTGGCTGTGACTTCGTGATGTGGAATCCAGCCGAGCCCGTCCAATATCTCCCGCGCCTTGAGCCCGCCAACGACCAAGATGAAAATCACGAGTGCCGAAACAGCTATCTTCCTCATAGAAGCCAAGATTGTGAGCACGCTGCGAACGCGATGGGAGGGAACCCATCGGACTACAAAATGGCTCGCTGATTCCAAAGCACTTACGCTCTTTCGGACGTGATTTTAACACATTTTGACCTATGCAATTGCGGCGTTTTGCGGCGAAATGAGAATTCTGCGGTGAAGTTGCGGCGAAGTCTGCCTTCACAAAAAAACAAATCGGCTCGCCAAGTAGTAGCTCCCGGCCTTGGTGTTTTAGGCTAAGCCACTTGGGTACTTGTAAGGAACTCACCAAAGGTTAAGAGTTCCCTTAAGCACCCAGAGCTCCTCCTCCCCCAGCCCCAGGCGCTACAAAAACCAGGAGGGTTAAAAAATGAAAAAGCTCGGATTGTTGCTGTTTCCACTACTGGCAATTACCCTGATGTTGGGGGGGACTGCCTTCGCTCAAGGTGACCCAAGTGTCGTTGACACAAGTGTCTATTTCGTCACCTACTTTTCCAATGCACATACCACTGGCGCTCCGGATGCAACGTTGCGTATCGTCAACGATGGCGACATTAGCACAGGTACAGGCGAATGTATTGGCGCCAAGTGCGGAGGAAATCTTTGGGCGGACATCTACGTGTTCGATGACAGCCAGGAGCTGCAGGAGTGCTGCAGCTGCGAAATTACGGCAGACGGTCTGCTCTCCGAATCCGTGAATCTAAACCTCACGTCTAACACCCTGACCGGCAGGGTGCCCACACGTGGCGTCATCAAGGTCATTTCGGACCCGACGGGTTGCGCGTACGACCCCGTGCCGCTACCCGGGCTGCGGGCATGGAGCACCCACATCCAGGCAACGTCGGTCATTTTTGCGGCTGGAAAAGTCCCTGTGGAGAAGTCGCCTTTCTACGTTAGCGAAACCAGGATGGCCGACTCGAACCTCTCAGCGGATGAACTAGAAAGACTCGGGGCCCTGTGTTCTTTTGACGTAACGCTGGGCAGCGGGTCTGGCGTTTGCTCCTGCAACTTAGAAGACTATGAATTTTAGTAAAAAGGAATGGCTTCCGAGTTGAAGGGCGGTGAGGTAGGGCTGAAGTAGCTTCGTGGGGATAAAGCTGTTGCGGTACTTCCTCCTGAAACGGCTGGGAGTTTTTCCCAGCCGTTTGCTTTTTCGCTTCCAATGGCAAAAGAAAAGCCGCAGCAAGCATAGAAGGGTCACCCACGCGCAACGCGCTCAGCGGGGCCACAATCGTAAAAGCGGGGCATTCTGACGCGGGCTGACGGCAAGCCCGCTTCGCTATAGAATCCCCAAATGCCCGCCCGGAAAAAGATCAATCTGGAAAAAGTGAACGCGTCACTCGCCACTCCCTGCTCAAGTTGTGGATACCAGATTCCACCGGCAGAACTGCGCCGAATCAGTTCGACTCAAGTGCGTTGCCCAAAATGCGGAGTCACTTTCACCACAAGCGCGTCGGCCTGAATCGCGAAACTGAGGTACACGGCGGATACACGGGACGTATGCCCTTTTAAGGCGTATGAGCCGATCCACATTTTATATTTTTCATGGATTTACGGCCAATGTTGAAGTTCTAAATCAGCCTGTTCGGAGCTAGTTGGCCCCAAAGTTGGCCCCAAGTCTACTAAACCGATCGAGATTAACCCATAGTTGGCTAACTTTTGATGATCGAGATCGTCTCCCAGGCGCCAGGAACAATTTGGGGATGGTGAACTATGAGGGAGACTCCAGTGATCGCGCTACGGGGCTTCTAGAGGCCCAGATTTTGTATCCTGGAGGCATCTAGATCAAAAACGGCTTTCCCGCTCTGTTGTGCTTCTGCCGCTCATTTCTGTGATTTCCATTCGAGACGAGTGCTAGAATTTGCGCGAATGAAAACTGCCATTGGCGTTCTCACCTTCTCGATAATCGCAACCAGTTGCGTAGGCCAAGCGACTGGCGGATCGAAGAAGCCCACTCAAAAAACAGAACAGCACCCACAGTCGTCCTTCGTTTGTCCAGATCTAGAGGCGCAGAAGGCTTGCAAGTCTTACGAAGAATTACTCATCGCGAATGACCCCGGACTGCCAGCGCACGGCTACGTTTGTTTTCGGAAGGACCGAGATGACGTTTTCATGGTTTCATTGGGTATTCCGGTGAAGGTGAACATCGATTCCGGAAGGAAGCCGAACGGCGTTCCGGAGCGAAGGTGAACAGCAGTCGGAGCGAAGCGACGCTGGCATGGTGATTGTGGAGTAAGTGTTCGGAATCG
>JBEKAF010000065.1:0-22394 GCA_050018355.1 Terriglobales bacterium
GTGCCCATCTTCAGCAGCACGCCGGCCAGCAGCACCGATCCAGCGGTGGGCGCCTCCACGTGCGCGTCGGGCAGCCATGTATGAAGAGGGAAGATTGGGACCTTCACCGCAAAGGCGATGAAAAAGACGAGGAAGAGCCAAAGCGAGGCCTGTTCGAAACCGGGCACACTTCCGCTGCGAATCGCGTTCTGAATGACGGCAAAATCGAAACTGCCAGTCTTGGCGTAGAGCCACAGAATCGCGGCCAGCATGAACATCGAGCCGATCATCGTGAACAGGAAAAATTTCACCGCGGCGTAGATCTTGCGTCCGTGGCCGTACATGCCGATCAGCAGCGCCATCGGGACGAGCGTCGCTTCCCAGAAGAAGTAGAACAAGAACAAGTCGAGCGAGGTGAAAACTCCGATCAGAGCCGTCTCCAGGATCAGCAGAAGGATGAAGAATTCCTTCACCCTCTCGTGAATCGAATGCCACGAAATCAGCACGCAAAGGGGCGTAAGGAAGGTAGTCAGCACAACCAGCCAGACGGAAATTCCGTCAATGCCCATGTGGTAATGAATGTTGGGAGTCGTGATCCAAACTTTGTCGATCTCAAACTTGAACGCGCCGAGTTCGCGATGCAGATGCACAGGCAAATGGAGCGAGGCTACAAATGTGAGCAGGGAGATGACCAAGGCAAAGAGTTTGATGTCACGATCGCGGCGCGGGATCAGCAGAATGAGCAGCCCGCCCACGGCAGGAATGAACGTCACCAACGAAAGAATGATGGGACTGAGGCTTTCCATATTCATCGCACTCCCATCCAGACCATGTAGGCGATCACAACTGCCCCTCCAGCGGCCACCCAGCCCGCATACGAGCGCAGATTGCCCGACTGCATGTGGCGCACGGTGTCAGACACGTGGCGCGCAGCGTCGGCTGAGTCGTTGACTGCGGCGTCGATCACTCCCTGGTCAACGCCATGCCAGAGAATTGTGGTCGAGCCGTCGACAACCGGTTTGACGAAAAGAACAGCGTAAAGCTCATCGATGTAGTACTTATTCGCGACTGCTCGGTAGAGCCCGCCGAGGCTGGCAGCAATGCGCGCGGGCAGTTGCGGGCGGCGGAGATACAGGGTCCAGGCGAGCAGAAGTCCAAGAATTGCCGCACTGACGGAAATCAGCATGAGGAGTGATTCAGTTCCTCTGCCGGCAGCTTCACCTGCGTTTTCGTGCGCCAGTTCTGCGGCGGCTCCGCTCTGGAAAACCGGCGCAAGGAAGTGCTCGAAGCGGCCACCGATCCCGATCCAGCCACCAACAAACGACAGTATCGCTAGGATGAACAGCGGGCCCAGCATCACCGACCGGCTCTCATGAGGTTCGCCATGACCATGCCCGTCATGGTCGGCTTTATCGTGCATGGCGTGTGCGTCGGCGGGCTGATGTTTCACGTCGTGCGCGGCGGGGGCGCCGCGGTAATCACCGAAGAATGTCAAGAACCACAACCGGAACATGTAGAACGAGGTGATGAAGGCGGTGGTCACTCCCAACAACCAGTACACCCAACTTCCGTAGGGACTGGAGTAAGCCTTCCAGAGAATTTCGTCTTTTGAGAAGAAAGCGGCCAGCGGCGGGAAGCCGGCGATCGTGAATGTGGCGATCGTCATCGTCAGGAACGTCCACGGCATGTAAACTCGCAGCCCGCCCATCTTTCGCATGTCCTGTTCGCCGCCGATGCCGTGAATCACCGAACCTGCCGCGAGGAACAACAGGCCCTTGAAGAAGGCGTGCGTCATCAGGTGGAAGATGCCCGCTGAAAACGCTCCCACGCCACAGGCCATGAACATATAGCCGAGCTGCGAGATGGTGGAGTAGGCCAGCACTTTCTTGATGTCGGTCTGGGCGATGCCGATGGTCGCCGCGAACAGAGCGGTGAGCGTCCCAATGATGGCGACGACTGTCATCGCCATCGGCGCGCGCTCGAAGATCGCAGACGAGCGCGCCACCATATAAACGCCCGCCGTCACCATGGTTGCCGCATGGATCAACGCGGAAACCGGAGTGGGGCCTTCCATGGCGTCCGGCAACCAGACATAAAGAGGAATCTGAGCCGACTTGCCAGCCGCGCCGACCATCAGCAGCAGACCGATCGCCGTGAGCAGCCCGGCGCCGGCAGTTTCCGTTGGCAGCGGCTGAACGGCAGTAAAGACGCGCGTGAAGTCGAGCGACCCAAAATGCTTGATCATCAGGAAGAGCGCAATCAGGAATCCACAGTCACCGATCCGGTTGACGATGAATGCTTTCTTGCCGGCCGCCGCCGCCGAGTCTTTTGTGAACCAGTAGCCGATCAGCAGGTACGACGACAGACCCACGCCCTCCCAGCCGATGAACATGACCAGGTAGTCCTTCGCCAGCACCAGCGTCAGCATGAAGAACATGAACAGGTTCATGTACGACATGAAGCGGTAGTAGCCGTCGTCGTCCCACATGTAGCCGACTGAGTAGATGTGAATCAGGAAGCCGACGCCGGTGACCACGAGTAGCATGACGAGCGATAACTGATCGAGATAGAAACTGAAGTCGACTTGAAAACTTCCGGAGCGGAGCCAGTGTGCGAGGTTGAAATAGTAAGGCGCGGATGCGGGGGAGAAGCGGGCAGCAATCACGACCGCGAGGAAAAACGCCAAGCCACAAAAGACAAGCGCGACCGCCGTTATCGCTTTCTTCGACGACCGCCGGCCAAAGAAGCCGTTGATCGCCGCCCCGGCGAGCGGAAGAATCGGGATGAGCCAGAGATAAGGATTCGGCGTCATAGCTTGAGCAGGTTTACCCGGTCCACATTCAAAGTTTCACGCGTGCGATAGACGGCAATGATGATCGCGAGGCCCACCGCGGCCTCAGCGGCGGCCACTACCATCACGAAGAACACGAAGACCTGTCCGCTGAGCGCGTGCCACTGCGCGGCGAAGGCCACGAACGAAAGGTTCACGCCGTTCAGCATCAGCTCGATCGACATGAAGATCGTGATGATGTTGCGCTTGATCAGGAACCCGAGCACGCCACACACGAACAGGATTCCGCTCAACACGAGATAGTAAGAAAGAGGGACCATCTTTTTCCTTATCCTTCGTCCTTTCTCGCGCCACGGGCTACGGTTTCGGGCCGGCTGGCGAGCACGACCGCGCCCATGATGGCGATCAGGATCAGCACCGACGTGACTTCAAAGGGCAGCAGAAAATCGTGGAAGAGAAGTCGCGCAATATCGCTGGGATCGCCCTTTAACGCGCCGATGGGGACCGCCTGCATGTTGGAGCGATGGAGAAGCGTCCAAGCGACGAGCACTCCGCCGATCACCACTCCGGGAATGCCGACCAGGATCGCGACCCGGCTGCCCTTGCTGCGCTCTTCTTTGCCGGCGTTCAGCAGCATGATGGTGATCACAAACAACACCATGATCGCGCCGGCGTAGACGATCACTTGCACGGCGGCCACAAATTCCGCGCCCAACAGAAGATACTCGGCGGCGAGCGAAGCCATCACCGCTATCAGCGACAGCGCGCTGTTGATGGGATGGCTTTGCGCCAGCAGGTTTACGGCTCCCGCCACGCAGATCGCTCCGAAAAAGAGGAATAAAATTAGATGAAGCATTTTTGCATTAGTACCTAGTACTCAGTACCCAGTACCCAGCAAGACCCAGACCGCTGGGTACTGGGTACTGGCAACTGGGTACTGCTTTTAAGCTCTCCACGCCACAATCAGCGCGGTAACCATAATGTTCGCAACCGCCAGGGGGAGCAGCACCTTCCACCCGAACGCCATGAGTTGGTCATAACGAAAGCGGGGTAAGGTCCAGCGCACCCAGACGTACAGAAACATAAAAAAGAAAACCTTCAGGCAGAACCAGAACACCGGCATCACGGCTTGCAGGATGGGCGGACCAAAGATCGGCCCGTGCCATCCGCCCAGGAACAGCAGCGTGGCCAGGCAAGCGACCGTCACCATGTTGGCGTATTCGGCCATGAAAAACATCGCGAATTTCATCGCGCTGTACTCGGTGTGATATCCGGCCACCAGTTCAGACTCCGCTTCCGGCAGATCAAAGGGCGTGCGGTTCGTCTCCGCATACGCGGAGATCAGATAGATGAAAAACGCCACCGTCTGCCCGTGAAAGATGTTCCAGCGCGGAATGAAACCCCAAAACACTCCGCCCTGCGCGTCCACTATTTCGCGCAGGCTGAGGCTTCCAGCCATGATCAGCACTCCCACCAGCGAGAGGCCGAGCGAAACTTCATAGCTGACCATCTGGGCGCTGGCGCGCAGTCCGCCGAGGAGCGAGTACTTATTATTCGAGGACCATCCGGCAAGCGCCACACCGTACACGCCCATCGACGTAATGCCGAGAACAACCAGCAGCCCGATGTTCAAGTCGGTAATCTGCAGGTACGTGCCCCAGGGACCGATGTTGACCCAGTTGCCAAATGGGATCACCGAAATGGATGTAATGGCAAAGACCAGCGAGATGATCGGCGCCGCGATGTACAGCGGCTTGTAGACATGCGGCTGGGTCAAATCTTCTTTGAAAATGAATTTGACGCCGTCGGCGACCGGCTGCAGCAGGCCGAAAGGCCCAACTCGCGTGGGGCCCCAGCGGTTCTGGATGTGCGCCGACACCTTGCGCTCCAGCCAGACGCTGTAGGCCACCGCCGTCAGCAGAACACCGACCACGGCAACCGACTTGATGATCGAAATGATGATGAACGTCGTTATGCTCAACGAAATATCTTTCGTGTTCTCGTGTGGCGCGGGCACTCTTGCCCGCGTGGTTTTGATCTTAAGGTTTCTAGTCCGCCGCAACTTCCGAGTCTGCGGACTTGTTTTCGCAAACCGAGTTCAGAGTCTTTGAATACCGTCCGAGCGTGCCCGAGCTGAACAAATCATCGTTGGCCGGGACGATCAGCTCCGGCTTCTGAACCAAGCTCGCGCCGCTTTCGGCAATCTCGAGATGCTGATCATTACCCGCCAGCAGATTGACCCGCGAAACATCGTACCCGGCAACCACGCGCTGGACTTCGTCGAGAATCGCCATGGGGTCGAACGGCGTCATCTTCGGCTCCAGGTTGTGCGCTTCGAGCCACACCGCATGACGATCCGCCTCGCCCGACTGTGCGCCGCGTGTTTCGCCCATGTCGGAGTGCGTTCCGCTTCCGAAAGGTACCAGGCCGCGTACATCGAAGCCCATGGCGTCCGCGATGCGAACGATCATCTCGAAGTCCGGCTTTGTGTTCGTGACTTCGCCCGCCTTCTTCACGAGTTGCAGATCGCCGCAGGTGTTCGTGTAAGTTCCCGTTTTCTCGTACGCGCTCGCAGCGGGCAACACCACGTCGGCGATGGTCGCGGTTTCGGTCAGGAACATGTCCTGAACCACCACAAAACTTTTCGAGAACACAAAGGGATCAACGCTTAAACGACCGACCGGATTGGAGCCCACCACGTAAAGCGCTTTCAGCTTGCCGGCCTTCGCCGCTTCCACCATCTCCGGCAGACTCAGGCCTTTTTCGGCCGGCAGATTACCCCATTCCTGTTGGAACTTGGCAGCGTCGGCGAGAGGTTCGTATCCCGGGAGAAGATCGGGATAAAGCCCCATTTCGCTGGCTCCGCGCGAATTCGCGTAATCACCCAGGCAGATCAGCTTGGTTCCGGTCAATGTTCCAGCAAAGGTCACCAATTTCTCGATGTCATGGCCGCGCAGTTCAGAACCGAAGGCAATGACCATGTTCTGTTCGGCACGAATTTTTTCTCGCAGCGCGATCCAGGCGTCGCGCGTCATGCCGTCGGTGACCTTGGAATCAACAAGCTGATCGAGCAGGGAATCGTCGCCGGCGAGAAATGCGACTGCTTTTGCTTCCGCGCCCGCTGGTACCAAGGCAAATCCCGCCGCCTGCCGCCGCAACTTGATGGGCGCAGAGTTGATCACATAGAGCCGCGCCCGGCGCAACCGAACGTTCGTCCGGATCTGCCATGCCAGCAGCGGATGCTGATTCGTGGGGTCGTTGCCGATCAGCAAAATTGCGGGCGCGTTCAACACGTCGCGCATGGAAGCCGTTTTTCCGGGCTTGCCGTGCAGCGCGGCGGCGAGGGCAGGGTAGTCTGCCGTGCGGTGATGATCGACATTATTTGTCTTGAGTACAGACCGGGCAAATTTTGAAAGAAGATAATTTTCTTCGTTGGTTGTGCGATTGGATCCAATGACGCCGATCGCGCTCCCGCCGTCGTGAACTTCGTTGTTAACTTCGTCGCGAACTTCGCGGAATCGTTTGCCGATCAGCTCAAATGCTTCTTCCCAGGTCGCAGGCGTCAGCTTGCCATTCTTGCGAACCAGCGGCTGCGTGAGGCGCTCTTTGTGGTGCGCAAAGTCGAAAGCGTAGCGGCCCTTGATGCAGAGGAAATCATTATTGATCCCGCTCTTGTCACGGTTATCACCGCGGACGATCTCCATGCCTGTGTCGCAGCGGCGCACGCCCAGCGTGGTCTTGCATCCGTCCCCGCAGTGGGTGCAGATCGTGCCCACATGGTTCATCTCCCACGGACGCGTCTTGTAACGGTAGGCGCCGGACGTGAGTGCACCGACCGGGCAGATGTCGATACACATGCCGCACTCTTCGCACTCGAGATGATCGTTCTGGTTGGGCGCGATGATCGAACTGACGCCGCGGTTCTGCACGCCCAGCGCCCAAACGTCCATGCCTTCGCCGCAGACGCGCACGCACCGGTAGCACAGGATGCAGCGCGGGCGGTCGAAATACACCACCGGGGACCACTGCTGTTCTTCCCGGTGGTTTTTGGCCTCCATGAATTTCGATTCGGAGGCGCCGTAGGAGAACGTCATGTCCTGCAATTCGCACTCGCCGCCGGCATCGCACACCGGGCAATCCAGTGGATGGTTGCCGAGCACCAACTCGAGCATCGCTTTTCGGGCCTGACGCACCTCATCGCTGTCAGTCGCGACGATCATGCCCTCGGTTACGGTCGTCGTGCAGGCGGTCTGAAGCTTGGGCATCTTTTCGATCTTCACGACACACATGCGGCAAGCGCCCTGCAACGATAGCCCGGGGTAGTAGCAAAAAGAGGGCACTTCAATGCCCGCGCTCTTGCAGGCCTCGATCAGCAGCGACCCAGCGGGAGCCGTGACCTTCTTTCCGTCGACGGTGAGTGTTACATCAGGCATTTTGAGATTCTCTACGCTAGTGCAGGTTGCCGCTCTACCGCGCCAGCCTTCTCAAACGGACACGGCTTGCCGTCCAGGTGATCTTCAAATTCTTTTCTGAACTTCTTCACGAACGCCATGGTGGGCATTGCCGCCGCGTCTCCGAGCGGACAGAATGTCTTCCCCAACATGTTTTCCGCGAGGTAATAAATGTTGTCGATGTCCTTCTTCAGCCCCGCGCCCGCATGGAACCGCGTGAGCGTTTTCTTCAACCAGTCGGTGCCTTCACGGCACGGGATGCACCAGCCGCAGCTCTCATGCTGGTAGAACTTGATGGTGCGCAGCGCGAACTTGACGATGCAGGTCGTGTCGTCGAGCACCACAACGCCACCGGATCCAAGCATCGAACCCGCTTTGGCCAGCGAGTCGAAGTCCATGGCGATGTCAATTTCCTTCGGCAGCAGCACCGGCGTTGACGATCCGCCCGGAACCACCGCTTTCAAACCGCGGCCGTTCGAAATTCCGCCGCCAACCTCATAGATCATCTTCTTGAGGTTGTAGCCCATCGGAAGTTCGTAGACGCCTGGTTTGTTGAGATTTCCGGCCAGGCAAAACAATCGCGTTCCGCCATTCTTCGGCGAGCCAAGTTTCGCGTACCAATCCGAGCCGCCCAAGATAATGTGCGGCACAGCGGCCAGCGTCTCCGCGTTGTTAATAACCGTCGGGCCGCCCCACAGGCCGACAATGGCTGGGAACGGTGGACGGATGCGCGGAATGCCGCGCTTGCCTTCGAGCGACTCCATCAGCGCCGATTCTTCGCCAACTTCGTAAGCGCCCGCTCCACCGTGCCAATAAATATCCAGGTCGTATCCGCTGCCGAAGATGTTCTTGCCGAGGAAGCCCTTGGCATAGGCATCTTTAATGGCCTTTTGCATGATGATCGACAGGTAGCGATACTCGCCGCGGATGTAGATGTATCCGGTATGCGAACCGACCGCGAGCGCGGCGATCATGACACCTTCAATCACCGAGTGCGGATCGTGTTCGAAAATCAGGCGGTCCTTGCAGGTGCCGGGCTCGCTCTCGTCGCCGTTGCAGAGCACATATTTCGGTTTGGCCGATTGCTTCGGAACAAACGACCACTTCATTCCCGCACTGAACCCGGCGCCGCCCCGGCCGCGCAGGCCGGAGTTCTTCACCTCATTGATGAGGGCGTCCGGTTGCATGGCGAGCGCCTTCTGGACCGCTTTGTAGCCGTCCAGTTGGAGATAGCGATCGATATCCGTAGCGCCCTGCCCAAAGCGCTTCGAGATAACGCGTACCTCGTCGGGATGGGAAACGAGAGAAGCCATTTTGTAATTTGGTAATTTTGTAATTGGGCAATCTAAAAACCTAAACCCGCGCGATTGTAGATTACAAAATTACCCGATTACCAAATTACAAAATCCTTACTGCGTTCCCTTCTTCTTGTACTCGTCCAGAACCTCATCCATCTTTGCGTTCGTCAGGTTCTCATGAAAATCGTAATTCACCTGTGCTGCCGGAGCCCAACTGCACGCGCCAATACACTCCACTTCTTCCAGCGAGAACAAGCCATCTTGCGTCGTGCCCTTGTGGCCGATGCCCAGCTTCTTCTTGCAGTGGTCAAGAAGTTCCTCGCCACCGCGGAGCATGCACGCGATATTGGTGCACACCTGCACGTTGTACTTCCCGCGCGGTTTGGTGGTCAGCATCGAGTAGTAACTGATTACGTTGCGAACTTCCAGTTCGGTGAGATCCAGGCGCCGCGCCAGTTCCGCAATCACCTCATCGCTCAGACTGCCGACCTCATCCTGCGCGTAGAGCAGCGTAGGCACAAGCGCCGAGCGCCGAGTCGGATAGTGCGTCAGCATCTCGGCAAACCGCGATTCGAATTCTTCGGAAAACTTCATAAGTCGAAAAACAAATTTTGTAATTTTGTAATCGGGTAATTTGGTAATTTGAAAACCTAAATCCGCGCAGATTTAGATTACAAAATTACCCGATTACAAAATTGCAAAATCCCTACCGGTCCACATCACCCAGCACGATGTCGATGGACCCGACGGCCGCGACCACGTCGGCAATAAGCCCCCCTTCGCACATCTTGGCCAGCGCTTGCAGGTTCGCGTAGGACGGCCCGCGCATGTGTACGCGATACGGCTTCGCCGTTCCATCGCTGACGATGTAGTATCCCATCTCGCCGCGCGGCGATTCGATCGCCTGGTAAACCTCGCCCGCCGGAACCGTGAAGCCCTCGGTAATGATCTTGAAATGGTAGATGAGGGCTTCCATCTCGGTCTTCATCATCTCGCGGTCGGGCAGCACGACCTTGGGCGAGTCTGCTTTTATGGGCCCTTCCGGCATTCCCGCCAGCGCCTGCTGCACCATGCCAATCGATTCCCGCAACTCCTGCACGCGGCAAAGGTATCGTGCGAACACGTCTCCTTCCGTGCGCACCGGCACGTTGAACTTGAAGTTCTCGTAGCCGGTGTAGGGAGCGTCGCGGCGGAGGTCAATGTCGACACCGCTGCCGCGCAACGTTGGACCGCCTGCGCCCAGGGCGATCGCGTCTTCCGCGCTCAGGTGGGCGACGCCCTTGGTGCGCATCATGAAAATCGGATTTCCGGTCAGCAAGCCTTCGTATTCATCCACGTTCCCGGGGAAGCGGTCGGCGAACTTCTTGACCTTCTCGAAGAATCCCAGCGGCGGCTCCAGCGCCAAGCCGCCAATGCGGAAATAAGACGTCATCATCCGCTGTCCGCTGACCATCTCAAAGAAGCGCAGAACGTCTTCGCGCTCGCGGAAGCAATAGAGAAAGACGGTCATCGCGCCCAGGTCCATGGCATGTGTCCCCAGCCAGACCAGGTGCGAATTGATGCGGGTCAACTCATTCATCAAAACCCGCATCCACTGTGCTTTTGGAGGAATCTCCAGCCCCAGCAACTTCTCGACTGCCAGGCAGTAGGCGAGATTGTTCGTCATGGGACAGAGATAATCGATGCGATCCGTCAGAGGCACAACTTGCTGGTAGAACTTGGCTTCGCAGGTTTTCTCGATGCCAGTGTGCAGGAAGCCGACCTCCGGCTTCAGCCGAACCACAGTTTCCCCGTCAATTTCCAGCACCAACCGCAGCACCCCGTGCGTCGAAGGGTGTTGCGGCCCCATGTTCAGGACGAGGGTACGATCCTGGCCGGGCTCAGCTACAGCAGCGGGAAATTGGGTCATGGCCTACCGGTAACCTTCCACCGGGTAGTCCTTCCGCAGCGGATGGCCTTCCCAGTCATCGGGCATCATGATGCGTTGCAGGTTGGGATGTCCGGTGAAGCGCACTCCAAACAGATCGAATACCTCGCGTTCATAGAAGTTAGCCGCGGGCCAAACCGACGTGACCGATTCGATCGCCGGACTGGAGCCGTCAAGGCGGGCTTTCAAACGCACCCGCTCTTTTTTCGGAATCGAAAGAAGATGGTAAACCACCTCAAATCGCGGCTCTGAGGGATACCAGTCGACACAGGTGAGGTCGCATAAATAATTGAATGGGCAATCTGTAGAGTCGCGCAAAATGGCGCAAACCTCGCGGATTGCGTCCTTCTCGACCCAGATCGTAAGCTCGTCGCGATCGAATTTTACCGCCTGCACCACGGAGGCGTTCCACTCCACCAGGCGGGCCAAGGCGGGATGCGGCTTCAACTGCTCGATATCGGTGATTGGGGGAGCCAGCGGCATCAGACATCTCCCCGCTTGGCGGCCGTCAGGCCCCAGTCGAGCACGCCTTTTTTCCACACATAGAAGAGGCCGACCAGCACGATCGCGATGTACACCATCATCTCCCAAAAACCAAACATCTTCAGTTCGCGCAGGATGACCGCCCAGGGGTAAAGGAAAACGGCTTCCACGTCGAACAATATAAAGAGCATGGCAACCAGGTAGAACTTGACGGAGAATCGTCCCTGAGCATCGCCGATGGGCTGGACCCCGCACTCATAAGGCGACATCTTCGCCCGACCCGCTTTATGCTGGCCAACCAGCCAGGAAAGGATCACAATCGCGCTCGCAAGGGCCGTGGCGATGCCGAAATGCATCAGGAGGGGCAGGTAGCGAGCGAAATAATTGTCCGGCATAGGAGGAGCTATATATAATTTGCGACAAGCGCAACGGTAAACGTTCTAGATTAGTTTTGGTTGACAGAAGTGTCAAGCTAAGTGCGCGTTTTAACAGTAGTTTCATTCGGCGGAACCTATCTTGACAGGACCGGGGAAAGCCTGAACCCCATGATCTTTGGCTTTAATACCGACATTCGGCACGAAGACACCGTCTACCACGTGCAGAGCGAAGCGCGCGAAGGCGAGCAATTGCTGCAGACGCAAGTCTTCGTTCAGGGCCGCTGCATCGGGAAGCGCGCGGTTCCCTATGGCTCCAGCGCGGCGGAAGGCAAAAACAGCGCTCAGAGCAACGATCAGGATAGAGAGAAGGTGCTGCGCGAGTTGCATCGCGAGGTGCTCGACGCCATCCGCGACGGCAAGCTCGATTCCATTTTCGACCAGCGGGATGCACCTGAAACGCTTGCCGCGGTGAAAGAGCTTGACCTGGAGTGGATCAATGCCAGGTCCGTGCATTCGAGCGGCTCCTTGACGATGCAGATCCGAGTTACCGAAGGAGGCGCCACGGTCGAAGGTGCTCGCCTCACACTTCGCTTCGCCCGGCCAGACGCCGCGCCCTACTACGCGCAGGTTCTCACCGACGCCAAGGGCAACGCCGAGATGAACGTTCAGGTGGATGAGAAGTCACTCGCGGATTCCTCCGTACTCGTGCAGGCGAGTTTCGACGGACGAACTGCCACCCGCAAGTTCCAGTTGCGCGCCGCCATTTAGTTTTCATCTCGTTCTCGTGCGCTCCATGGACGACACGATGCGAGAATGGATTCGATGAATCTCACGATCAATGGCGAGAACCAGGTCTTTTCGGCCGAAACTCTGGGCGCGCTCGTCGAGCAGCTCGGCATGAAGCCCGACCGAGTGGCGATCGAACTGAACCGCGAGATCGTGCCCCGCGACCAATGGCCGCAGATTCCATTGCACGATGGAGATCGGCTGGAGATCGTGCACTTCGTCGGCGGCGGATAGGGATACCCTCGACTTGCGCCTGGATAGACTCGTAGGTGCTCGGCCAGACTTACCGCGGGGTTTGGCAACCCGTTTGGCAACCTGCTAACCTGATTTCCAGTGGCCCCGTCGTTCAACGGATAGGACTTCAGTTTCCTAAACTGACTATGCAGGTTCGATTCCTGCCGGGGCTACCATTCCTTCGCGACCGTCTGCTGGCGCGACTAGTCTGGAGGCACGGCCGAAGTCGCGCCCCGCCGAACTCCCGCCTCACACAAGTCACTGCGAAAGCTTCGCTCCGTTGCCGTATAATCATTCTCTGTGCTCAAGTACTCAATCGTAGTTCCCCTCCACAACGAGCAGAAGAACGTCACCGACCTGTACGCGCGGCTTAAGTCCGTGATGGAAGCCAGCGGCGAGACCTTCGAGATGGTGCTGGTCGATGACGGCTCAAGCGACGGCACATTCCCCTTGCTGCATCAGATTGCGGCCGTCGACAGCCGCGTGACCGTGGTCAAGCTGCGACGTAATTTTGGTCAGACCGCCGGCCTCGCTGCTGGATTTGACCACGCCCGCGGGGAATACATCATCGCCATGGACGGCGACTTGCAGCACGATCCTGCCGACATCCCATTGTTCCTCGAAAAAATTGCCGAGGGCTACGACATCGTCAGCGGCTGGCGCAAGAATCGCGTCGACAATTTCTGGTTGCGCCGCATCCCTTCGCGCTGCGCCAACTGGCTCATGGCCAAGTTGAGCGGCGTCGACATCCATGACTTCGGCACTACTTTTAAGGCCTACCGCCGCGAAATCCTAGGGCAGATTCCACTCTACGGAGAACTCCACCGCTTCATTCCCGCATTGGCCTCGTGGCACGGCGCGTCGATCGTCGAAGTGCCGATCAAGAACGTGAACCGGGAACGCGGGACTTCGCATTACGGAATCTCGCGCACTTTCCGCGTCTTCTTCGACCTCATCACCATCCGCTTCCTGCTCAAATATCTTTCCCGCCCCTTACACTTCTTCGGCACGGTGGGAATGTTCAGCATTCTGGCGGGCTGCGGAATCTCCGGCTGGCTCATTCTGGAAAAACTCCTGCACCACGCCGATGTCATGTACCAGCACGGCCCGCTGATGATGTTCTCCGCCGTCCTGTTGCTGGCGGGCCTGAACATGCTCGCCGTCGGCCTGCTCGGAGAAATGCAGGTGCGCCATTACCACGAGCCCGCCCAGCGCGCCCCGTACTCCGTCGATCGCGTCCTGCGCGCGCAGAGCGAAGAGAGCACCATCTCGGAATAATTGCAGAGGTCAGAGGTCAGATTGCAGAGGTAAGAATCAAAGTCTCCAGCAGGCCGTCATCGGAAGATTTTCACCTCTGCAATCTGACCTCTCACCTCTGACCTTATCGACGCGTTATAATTTTATCGCCGCCATGCCAACCACAACTCAACTCGAATTGCGTCTAGCCAGCCGGATGTCGCGGCTCGGCACCGAAACCGCTTTTGAAGTCCTAAGTCGCGCCCGCGCTCTCGAAAAACAAGGCAAAGAGATCATTCACCTCGAAATTGGGGAACCCGACTTCGACACGCCCGCCAATGTCATCCAGGCCGGTGTCGACGCGCTCCACATGGGATGGACCCACTACGGACCCGCCGCCGGTCTGCCCGACCTGCGCCAGACCATTGCCGACTACGTCAGCCGCACCCGCAAAGTCCCGGTTTCGAGCGAGGAAGTGGTTGTTGTCCCAGGCGGCAAGCCAATTATTTTCTTCACGATGCTGGCATTAATTGATGAGGGAGATGAAGTCATTTACCCCAATCCCGGCTTCCCCATCTATGAATCCATGATCGACTATGTCGGCGGAAGCGCGGTCCCAATTCCGCTCCGCGAAGAGCGCGACTTCTCCGTCGACGTCAAAGAACTGGCCTCGCTGATTACCGACCGCACCAAGTTGATCATCCTGAACTCGCCGCACAACCCGACCGGCGGCGTGCTCACCAGGAAAGACATTCTCGAAATCGCCGAGGCCATCGGCGACCGCAACATCATGATTCTTTCGGACGAAATCTACAGCCGCCTCATTTACGAAGGCGAGGACTTCTCCATCATGAGCGTACCCGGCTTCAAAGAGCGCACCATTCTGCTCGATGGCTTCTCCAAGACCTACGCCATGACCGGATGGCGCATGGGCTACGGCGTAATGCGCCCAGATCTGGCCACGCAAATAGCGCGGCTGAACACGAACTCGATTTCCTGTACCGCCAGCTTCACGCAGGTGGCCGGAATCGAAGCGCTGCGTGGCGACCAGTCCTCGGTCGACAAAATGAATGCTGAGTTCAAGCGCCGTCGCGACGTCTTCGTCGCCGGCCTGAACAAGATCAAAGGCTTCTCCTGCCGCACGCCCAAAGGCGCGTTCTACACCTTCCCCAACATTACGAAGACCGGCTGGCCTTCCAAGAAACTGGCCGACGCGCTGCTTGAACAAGCCGGTGTCGCCTGCCTCTCCGGCACCGCGTTCGGCGCATACGGAGAAGGCTATCTCCGCTTCAGCGTAGCCAACTCGCTTGAGAACCTAAGCCAGGCTCTCGTTTCGATTGACCGCTGGACTAGAGAGAACCTGTAACCGCATAATTTCCTGAAGATTCTCTCGGCGTCCTCTGCGTCTCGGCGGTGAAAAGGCGAGTTCTGCAGGGAACGCCTGGCATGCGTCACCCCCACCTGTGACCCCGCTCACTGAACCCTGCGACAGGGCCGGTTACGCTCATCCTGCAAGCCTATGCGCCGTTTCCCGCCCTGCCCAATGCCCGGCGTAAGCGAAGGAGCAACCCCATGTCTATTCAGAATTCAACCACCGGCGAAGTCCTGCGTTCCTACAGCATTGACGAGCTGAAACAGCAGGCTAACCTGATGCGCGGCTACGACCTCGCCGCCTTGTGCGCAGCCACCTCCGGACACGCCGGCGGCACGCTCTCCATCATGGACATCACCGCCGCGCTCTACCTTCGCGTAGCCAACCACGATCCCAAGAATCCCAACTGGCCCGACCGCGATCGCATCATCTGGTCAACGGGCCACAAAGCGCCCTGCCTTTACCTCGGCCTGGCCTTCGCCGGTTTCTGCCCGAAAGAAGATGTCGCTCTCCTACGCAAGCTTTATTCGCCCTATCAGGGACATCCGCATTGGCTCAAACTGCCCGGCGTCGAAGTCTCCACCGGATCGCTAGGCCAGGGCCTGAGCATTGCCGTTGGCCTCGCGCTAGCGGCTAAGTTGGATAAGAAAAATCACCACGTCTTCTGCATCATGGGAGACGGCGAGCAGCAGGAAGGTCAGATCTGGGAAGCCGCGATGGAAGCAGGCCACTTCAAGCTAGACAATCTAGTCGGCATCATCGATCGCAACCGCCTCCAAATCGACGGCTGGGTAAAGGACGTCATGAACGTCGAGCCGCTCGAAGAAAAATATCGCAGCTTCGGATGGGAAGTCCTCACCATCAACGGACACGACATGAAGCAGGTCGTCGAGGCGCTCGAAAAAGCGAAAGCCGGGTGCGGCAAGCCCACCGTCATCATCGCCGACACGGTCAAAGGCAAAGGCGTCAGCTTCATGGAAAACGTTGCCGGATGGCACGGCAGAGCGCCCACCCGCGAAGAGTTGGACAAAGCGCTGAAGGAACTCGGCCTCGAAGGCCAGATTCCCGTCGAGCAGCTCCTCGCCCACGCCCGGCAATATCAAGCCGAGGTCGAGCGCAAGCTCGAAGCGAAGATGCCCAAGTTTCACCGCAACTACTGGTGGAACGCCGCCGAAAACATGAAGGTCCAGATGAAGCCCACGCGCCTCGGCTTCGGCCAGTCGCTCGCCGCCAATGGCGACGATCCGCGCGTAGTCTGCTTCGGCCTGGATATCTCTGGCTCCATCACCATCAGCGAGTTTTACGCCAACAAGCCCGAGCGCAAGTCGCGCTGGATTAGCATGGGCATCGCCGAGCAATCCGCCACTTCGGCTGCCGCCGGACTCGCGAAAGAAGGGAAGCTCCCCGTCTTCGGCACCTACGCGACCTTTGCCGCGGCGCGCAATCTCGACCAGATCCGCACCTCGATCTGCTACGGCAACTTCAACGTTCTGATCGCCGGCGCCCACGGCGGCGTCAGCGTCGGTCCCGACGGCGCCACTCACCAGGCGCTCGAAGATCTGTTCGCCATGTGCGGACTGCCCAATATGAACGTGGTCGTCCCCTGCGACATGGTCGAAACCCGCAAAGCCACCGACTACCTGCTGCTCAAGCTTGTCGGTCCGAAGTACATCCGCTTCGCCCGCGAAGCGACGCCGATCGTCACCGACGAAAAAACGCCGTTCGTCTTCGGCAAGGCCAACGTGATTCGCCTGCGCAGAGAGGCCGCCAACTTCATCGAAGCGTTCGAGACCAAACTCGAATCCGAATACCGCGACGAGCGCGAAGACCTGACCATCATCGCCTGTGGTCCGATGGTGCCCGAAGCCATGCGCGCCGCCTGGATCTTGAAACAAGACTTCGGCTACGAAACCCGCGTCCTTAACCTGCACACCCTCAAGCCGCTCGACACCGAAGCCATCGTGCGAGCCGCGCGCGACACCAGCGTCGTCCTCACTGCCGAAGAGCACCAGATCGGCGCGCTGGCGTGGCCAGTCGCGAACGCCATCACCCAGTCGCCCGCGCTCTACGGCATCCCCACCATCACCGGCGCCATCGGAGTAAAAGATCGCTTCGGAGACTCCGGCGCTCCCTGGGAGTTAATCAAAGAATTCGAAGTCTCCGCCGAACACATCGCCGCCAAGGCGGTCGAGCTGATCGGTGTAAAGAAGTCCCGCTCCGGGGAGCCGGTTGCCGAGGTGCATTTGGTACCGTGACCGCGTGAGTCAATACGATGGAGGGACGGGCGTCCTCGCCCGTCCGTTCGGGCGGGACGCCCAGCTCTCCATCGGCAAGCTTAGATCAACCTTCGAACCTCCGGCCCGTTTGCCTCCTGTCCTGCACGGATGGTAAAACCCTTCCGAGGCCTCCGCTCGTGAAGAAGATCGTGAAAAAGATCGCCCTTGTCTTCCTCTTCGCTCTTTCCACAGTGCTTGTCGTCTTCGTGGTCGCTCGCGCCGCCGATCGCTCGCGCCGAATCAATCTTCCGACCAGCAAGAGCCTGACGCTGCCAGTCCCGGGCTATCTCGCCCGCACCAACAGCTTTCCCGCCACCATTGCACTCAGCCCCGATGGTCGTTACGCGGCATTGCTCAACCAGGGATACGGAACGCAGGAGGCGGGCGCACGCCAATCGATCGCCGTTCTCGATCTCAGCAACAATCAGTTGCACGACTTTCCCGACGACCGCCTGAGCGACGATTATTCCACGCGCCAAAGCTATTTCATCGGCCTCGCATTCAGCAGCGACGGCAAGCATCTCTATGCCTCGATAGGCTCCATCACCGATCCCACCGGCGAGAAGCCGAAGAGCACCGGCAACGGCATTGCGGTATACAAATTCGCGGCCGGGGAAGTTACTCCCGAACGCTTCATCAAAATCTCGCCCCAGCCCATCGCCGAAGGGAAAGAAGTCGCGTTCGGCGTGCGCAAAACTCGCGCTGGAACCGCGCCGCCATACCCTGCGGGACTCGCCGTTCTTCCGAGCCCCAAGGGCGACCGCCTGCTCATCGCCAACAATCTTTCCGACAACGCCATTGTCCTCGACACCAGCGAGGGCAAAATCCTGCAGTCGTTCGATCTAAGCCGCAGCCGCTACATCCCCAGTGCGTATCCGTACACGGTGATCGCCAACAAAGCCGGAACCAAAGCGTGGGTCAGCCTGTGGAACGCCTCCACCGTTGCCGAGTTGAACCTTAAAACTAGTAAGGTCGAGGCCTGGTACGACGTTTTCGGCCGCACCGACGCGACTGCACCTAGTACCCATCCGACGGCCATGCTGCTCAGTCCTGCGGAAGATACGCTGTACCTCACCTTGAGCAACACGGATTTTGATTTCGCTGTCGCTCTTGATCTGAAAAATGGCAAGATGGAACGTCTCTACCACGCCAACCTCGACAATTCTCTGAGGAGCCACGCGGGCTCAGTCCCGCAGTCCGTTGCAATCTCACTTGACGGCAAGCGTTTGCTGGTCGGGTGCGCTTCGCTCGACGGCGTAGCCGTGTTCGATACTGGCGACACAGAACACGAAGTGTCTCCGCTCGGTTTCATCCCCACCGAGTGGTATCCCAGCGCGCTCGCCATGGCAGGCAGCGACCTGCTCATCGCCACCGCCAAAGGCCAGGGCAGCGGCCCCAACAACATGCAGGGCACACTAAAAGGCGAGCGCAAGAGAAAAGCGCATCCCTACATTCCAACTCTGATTGGCGGTTCCATCCAGCGCCTCAGCCTCGCCGACATCGACAAGAATCTCGCCGCCTACACGCACCAAGTCGAAGAAGACAATCTCGTCCGCTCCGATGGCGACAAGTTCGAATTCGCCGGTGGAAGCAATCCCATCCACCACGTGATCTACGTTCTGAAGGAAAATCGCACCTACGATCAGGTCTTCGGCGACCTGCCCGTAGGCGACGGCGACGCATCCCTAACCATGTATGGCGCTGACATCACTCCCAACCAGCACAAGCTCGCGTTGCAGTTCGGAGTGCTCGACAACTTCTACGACAGCGGAGAAGTTTCCGGCGATGGACACCTCTGGTCCACAGCCGCCACCACCAGTGACTACAACGAGAAAACATGGCCGATCGGCTATCGCAGCAAAGAGCGAACCTACGACTCTGGCGGCGCTGTCGCCGAAGAATTTCCGCTCGAGCAGGGAATCCCCGACGTAGACGACCCCGCCACGGGCTTCCTGTGGGATAATCTCGCCCGCCGCGGTCTCACCTATCGCATCTACGGAGAATTCATCGCCGCCGTGTGGTGCAAAAGCGAAAAGGCAAAATCGCCGAAGGAAGGTACGCCGTCTCCCTCGTCTGCGACCTGCCCGGTGGCCGAAATCAAGAAAGGAGAGCCTCTACCGCCGAACGTCGGCAATCCGCGAGGCGGCCCGAGTCCGTGGCCATGGGCAATTCCGCAGATGAAGCGCATGAGGCCGACGAAAGCCGCGCTGCGCGACCACTACGACGCTCTCTTTCCGGATTTCGAAACCGATTACCCCGACCAACTCCGCGCCGACGAATTCCTCCGCGAATTCAGTAAGTTTGTGAAAGCCAAGGGAACCGCCAAAGAACTTCCTCAGTTCACGCTGCTCTATCTGCCCGACGATCACACCGGAGGCACGCGTCCCGGCAAGCCCACGCCGCAGGCCTCGGTCGCCGACAACGACCTCGCGCTTGGCCGCGTCGTCGACGCCGTTTCGCACAGCCCTTACTGGGACGACACCGCCATCTTCGTGCTCGAAGACGACGCGCAGGACGGCGCCGATCACATCGATGCCCATCGATCCACAGCCTTGGTAATCAGCAAGTATGCGCCGCACACGCCGCAAACGTTTGTCGATCATCACTTCTACACCACCGTCAGCATGATCCACACCATGGAAGCTCTGCTCGACCTTTCCCCGATGAATCTGTTCGACGCGCACGCGCCGTTCATGACACCGCTGTTCGCAGGTCCGGGAACGCAGCCGCCGTATAAAGTTGACGAGCAGAATCTGCGCAGCGGCCTCATCTACGCGGTGAACGAAAAGAAAGCGGCGGGAGCGAAGGAATCGTCGCAGATGAATTTTTCCCGGCCCGACGCCGCCGATGCCATGAAGCTGAACGCAATCCTGTGGCGCAATGCCAAGGGCGACGTGCCCATGCCGGTTACAAGCCATTCACATTCTGAACCACGTTCTGAACCATAGACCTGAGCTAGAATGCCCTCGTGGGGTCTCCGATCGAGTGCACCAACCTGCGCAAGACCTACGACGGCAAGGTCGAAGCCGTCCGCGGCCTCAGCCTGCGCATTGAAGCCGGCGAATGCTTTGGCCTGCTCGGTCCGAACGGAGCAGGGAAGACCACCACCATCGAAATTCTTGAGGGCCTGCTCGCACCCACTTGCGGAGAAGTCCGCATCTTCGGTCACACCTGGAAGGACAACCCGCGCCAGTTGCGCGAGTGGATCGGCATCTCGCTCCAGGAAACGCGCCTGTCGGAAAAACTAAACGTCCGCGAAACCATCGAACTCTTCGCTAGCTTCTACCGCGAGCCACGCCCCGCCGACGACATTCTCGAAGAACTCCAACTCACCGAGAAGTCCGACGCCTGGGTCGGCAAACTTTCCGGCGGACAGAAGCAACGCCTGGCCGTCGCCACCGCTCTGGTCGGCAATCCGCGCATTCTTTTTCTCGACGAGCCCACCACCGGACTCGATCCCCAAAGCCGCCGCCAGCTCTGGGAAATCGTCCGCGCCTTCCAGAAAAAAGGCGGCACCGTCCTGCTAACCACCCACTACATGGACGAGGCTGAACGCCTCTGCGACCGGCTCGCCATCGTCGATCACGGAGAGATCATCGCCGAAGGCACTCCCTCCGACCTTATCGACCAACTGGGCGGCCATCACGTGGTCGAGTTCCAAGTAAGCAAAGACGGAAACGCCGACAGCGATAACCTAGACGACGACAACCTCAAGCGCTGGCGGTCGCTGCCCAGCGTGGAGTCCGTCCGTCGCGAGGATTCGACCGTCTGCCTAAGTGTTCGCGAGCCGCACCTCACCATCCCCGCTCTTCTGGATGCGGTAACCAGCGACGGTCATCAACTCGAACACCTCAGCACGCGCCAAGCCAGCCTCGAAGATGTCTTCGTGCTCCTCACCGGCCGCCACCTGCGAGAAGACTGAATGGCAACCACAGAAACCAACGCGCCCACGCTCCACGCTGATGAGGATCAGCAGCCGCAGCCCATCCTCCCCGCACGCCGCAATGGCCGTTGGACCGGATACCGTCATCTGCTCTGGGCACGCATACTCGAACTCAAACGCGAGCCTGAAGTCGTGTTCTGGGTCTTCATCTTTCCGCTGCTGCTGGCGGCGGGATTGGGCATCGCGTTTCGCAACAAGCCCGCGGACATCACGTCGGTCGTCGTGATCGCGGGCAGTGGCGCGCAGAAAACTCTAGCCATGCTCCAGAACTCGCCCTCACACTCCACCGTCCGAGCCACCGTGCTCAATCGCGATGCCGCGCTCAAGGCTTTCCACTTCGGCAAGTTCGATCTGGCGATCGAGTCCAATCCCGACGGCAGCTACACTTTTTATTACGATCCCGCGCGCCCGGAGAGCGTCCTCTCCCGCGCCGAAATTGACGCCACGCTCCAATCCGCCGCCGGACGCAAAGATGCGCTAACCACTTCCTCCCAATCCTCCAGCGAGCCCGGCTCCCGCTACATCGACTTCCTGATCCCCGGCCTGCTGGGGATGAACCTCATGAACTCCGGCATGTGGGGAGTAGGCTTCGCGCTGGTTGAAATGCGCCAGCGCAAACTGCTGAAGCGCTTTGTAGCCACGCCCATGCGCCGCAGCGATTTCCTTCTAGCTTTAACCAGCAGCCGCCTGGTCCTGATGGTGATTGAAGTGGGACTGCTCTTAGGCTTTGGCGTGCTGGTTTTTCACATGCGAGTGCAGGGATCGATCCTCTCGATCATCCTGCTAGCTACGCTGGGAGCGGTAGCCTTTGGCGGCGTCGGCCTGCTAACCGCTTGCCGGGCGCAGAAAATCGAAACCGTTTCCGGCCTCATCAACCTGGTCATGATGCCGATGTGGATCTTCTCCGGCGTCTTCTTTTCCTACGATAGATTTCCGGCAATTGCCCACCCCTTCATCAAAGCACTCCCGCTAACCGCGCTCAACGACGCGCTGCGAGCCACGATCACCGAAGGCGTTTCGCTGGGCTCGCAATCGGGGCGGCTGCTGGTGCTTGCGGTTTGGGGCGGCGTGTCGTTCATTTTGGCGCTGCGCTGGTTTCGCTGGACGTAGCGTAGTTCTGAGCTATCAGCTCTCGGCTCTCGGCAACTTCATCTAAAGTTTTCATGCTTGCCTCATCAGATCTGAGTTTGTTTTTCTGCCTACGATGAGGGAAGGTTGTTTTGGGGGGGGGGGGGGGGGGG
>JBEKAF010000066.1:0-22286 GCA_050018355.1 Terriglobales bacterium
CCAGGCGGTACTCGCCGTTGCGGCGCATGGTCAGCAAGGTCAGACCGCGCGCCAGGCCTTTCTTCTGCGGGCCTGCCGGCTTGGTCGGCTTGGTTTCCGCGCTTACTGTTTTCAACCCGCCCAGTGCGGCCACGGCGCCGATCGCGCCTGCTCCTTTCAACAAGCTTCTGCGGCTCGAATTCATAGACTGACTCCTTTATCACTAAGCCGGATTTCCTTCTTGACCCCAAAAACGGCTGCTATTGTCCCCTCGATCCCCTGTTCGCGTCAATGTGAAAGCGTGGCTGAAGCCGCGCCCCTTCAAAACAAAGTCACAAAACTCGGCACTTAGGGCGCTCTGCGCCACCTAAAATCAGCGTTGCGCGACGGCCGGCACTTCTGCTGGCTCCGGCTCCAGCTTTGCGGTGAAGTGGCGCAGGAACGGGGCTTCGTAGCTGAGCTTCATGCCGTGAATCTGCTCGCGCTTCTTCCAGACTTCGAGGATGATTTCAACTACGTAGTCGATGTGGCTCTGTGTGTACACGCGTCGGGGAATCGCCAGGCGCACGAGGTCCATCTTCGCCGATGCTCCGAACATTAGGGTGCCGATCTCGACCGAGCGGATGCCGCCTTCGAGATAGAGTTCATTGGCGAGCGCAACGGCGGGAAAATGATCCGGGGGAATGTGCGGCAGAAAGGCTCGCGCGTCAATGTAGACGGCGTGGCCGCCCGGCGGCTGCACGATCGGCACGCCCTCGTCGGCAATGTGGTTGCCTAGATATGCGGTCGAGGCGATGCGATATTCGAGGTAGTCCTCGTGCAGTGCTTCCTGCACTCCGACGGCGACGGCTTCAAGATCGCGCCCGGCGAGGCCGCCGTAGGTGGGATAACCCTCGGTGAGAATCAGCAGGTTCTTCTCCTGCTGTGCGAGCAGATCGTCGTTGGTGCAAAGGAATCCGCCAATGTTCGCCATGCCGTCTTTCTTCGCTGACATGGTGCAGCCGTCGCCGTAGCTGAACATTTCCTGCGCGATCTGTTTCGGCGTTTTCTGTTCGTAGCCTTGTCCTTGCTCGCGGATCTTGATGAAGTAGGAGTTCTCGGCAAAGCGGCAGGCATCGAAGTAGAGCGGGATGCCATGCTTCCGGCAAACTGCACTAACGGCTTTGACGTTCTCCATCGACACCGGCTGGCCGCCGCCGGAGTTGTTGGTCACGGTCAGCATGACCAGAGGCACGCGCTCGCGGCCAACCTTCTGGATAAGCGCCTCGAGCGCCGCAACGTCCATGTTGCCCTTGAACAGATGCTTCAGGCTCGGCTGGCGGCCCTCGGGGATGACGAGGTCCACCGCCTCAGCGCCGACAAACTCCACGTTCGCCCGAGTTGTGTCGAAGTGCGTGTTGTTGGGGACAACGTCGCCCTTCTTGCACATCACGCTGAATAGAATGCGCTCGGCGGCGCGGCCCTGGTGGGTCGGGATGACGTGCTTGTAGCCGAAAATATCCTGCACCGACAAGCGGAAACGCTCGAAGCTGCGGCTGCCGGCATAACTCTCATCGCCTTCCATCATGGCCGCCCACTGGTGGGTGGACATGGCGCCGGTGCCGGAATCGGTGAGCAGGTCGATGAGGACATCGTCCGCCGGCAGGAGAAAAAGGTTGTAGCACGCGGCGCGGAGCAGTTGCTCGCGCTGAGCGCGGGTCGTCCAGTGAATGGGTTCGACGCTTTTGATGCGAAACGGTTCAATGATCGTGCGGGGCATGTCGGTTTCTCTGTCTTACCACACACCCTGCGCCTGCGGATGTCAGTGACTGAGATCACGGGAAGGCAAGGGCTGGTCTCTGAGTTTGCAATGCTGGCGCAATCGCAATGTCCGAATGCGCAGCTGGCGGTCTTCGCAGCGCGGAGTCCGCGCGGGGCTGATTGCACTGCACGCATTTGGCGGACAGGAGTGTCCGCCCCACACACTTCACCATCATTAGACTTTGACGGAGTCCCTGCGTTCGGCGGGTACGTACTTGACCGCGGCGGTGCGCTCCAGTTTGTCCCATGCGAAGGGGCGGCCCTGGATGGCACGCTTCAGGGTCCGGAATAGAACGAGAGAAAAGACCTGACGATAGGCAAAGCGCTGCAACCACACCTGGCTGAGCAGCCAGGCATCTTCCCGGGCTTCGGGCTGGCGGCGCTCCAAGGCGAAGGCGATCGACGAGGCGATGAAATCAATCACCAGGAACGCGCCGAAGAAGAGCAGCAGGCGATGGAAGCTGGCCGGATCGTTGGATTCGGGATGGAAGTATTTCTGGACGAAATACCAGATCACGCCGACCGCAAACATCAGGTCAATGAACGGCGAGACCAACGGAAGCAGAATCTGGAAGATGAGGATGTTGGGAAGCGCGACGAATCCCAAAGCGCCTTTGCGCGCGAAAACGCCGCGATGCTTAAAGACGGCCTGCAGAATTCCGAACGACCAGCGGAAGCGCTGGCGCATGAGCGCGTTGGCAGTCGTCGGAGCCTCGGTGAAGGCGAGCGCCATGTCTTCGTATTCCACGCGATAACCGTTACGCAAGAGCGCCATGGTTAGATCGGCGTCTTCGGCGACGGTATCCACATGGTAGCCACCCGCTTCGCGAACTGCCTCGGTACGCCAGGCGCCGATCGCGCCCGGCACCACGCTCACCGCGCCCATGGTGTTGAGAGCGCGCCGCTCGAAATTTTGGCTGGTGATGTATTCGAGCGCCTGCCAGCGCGTCCAGAGATTGACGCGGTTGCCAACCTTGGCATTGCCGGCCACGGCTGCAACTTTCGGATTGAGGAAATGCGGCACGAGGCGGACGATCGCGTCGGGCGCAATAATGGTATCGGCGTCGATGCCGACGAAAATTTCGGCGTCACCGATGTGCTCAAGCCCAAAGTTAAGCGCCTCGGCCTTGCCGCCGTTGGGCTTGGTGAGAATCAATACCCTGCCGTCAGCTTCTTCGGCGGCAAAGGCGCGGCGGGCGATTTCCAAAGTGCGATCCTTGGAACCGTCGTCGATGACGACCACGCGCAGATTGGGATAGTCGGAGTCGAGCGCGCCCTGGATGGTGCGTTCGATGACCATCTCCTCGTTATACGCGGGGATGAGAACCGCGACCCGCGGCCGGTAGGCGGCAATCTGCTCGGGCGTTCCATACACATGCGAGCGGAGACGGTCATAGATGGCGAGGACGCCGACCGAAATCAGGCGCCCGGTCATCAGGATGTCACCCAGGAAAAAAATGACCGTGATGCCCAGCATGGTCGCACTGAAGAGCCAGAAGCCGATCCAATTCAGCCGAGCGGACCAATACTCGTTGGCCGGGAGCGGCGGCATAACATCTGCCTTCGTTTTGCCCATCAACTTGTACACGGGGACGAATTGAAATCCACGGGCGCGGGCGCCGTCGATTATCAGTGGGAGCGCCAGCACCGTTCTTTCCCGGTTGCCGCCGCCATCGTGCATGAGAATGATGTTGCCGCACTGCGTATCGTTCGGTTGGCACGGTGGCAGGTGGTTGAGCACGCGAGCGGCGATTTGTTGCGGCGTGAGGGCGGGCTCGTCGCTCCAGTCCTTGGTGTCGATCTTGTTGCCGATGGTGATGTAGCCCATGCTTTGCGTGAGTTCGAGCGGCCGCACCTCGTCTTCGGTATCGGGCTCGGCATCGACGGAGTACGGCGGACGGAACAGCATGGTGCGAATGCCGAGGCGGCTGGCGAACAAGCGCTCGGTCAGGTTCAGCTCCACCTTCATGTAGCCGGTGCCAATCGAGCTGATATCGGGATGAGTGAAGGTATGGTTCCCGATTTCATGACCTTCCCGGTAAATGCGCTGGGTCAAACCGCTGAACTTCTCAGCCTGGATTCCGATCAGAAAGAATGTTCCCGGCACATGCTCGCGTTTGAGGACGTCGAGAATTTTCGGGGTCCACCCCGGATCGGGGCCGTCGTCGAAGGTCATGGCGAGTTGGTTCTTGCTAGCGCCGTAGCGCGCCACACGATATGGTTCGGGCAGACTCTTGAAGGTTTCGCCATCGATGAGTCCGGTCTGCTTGTCGATAGTCAAGTCGCGCTCGCCGTCGGTAGGACGCGCCTCGATGTGCAGGATTTCGCCCTCACCCTCCATGTCGACGTCCTGGCCGGGAGGGACGTCTTTCAATCGATCCGACGCATTGGCTTCTCCGGGCATATCCCAAACACGCCACAGGGAGCGGTCTTCCGAGCCCAGTCGCCACAAAGCGAAAGTCTGAATGCCGAGGGTCTGGGCGGCACGCATCTCGTTCAGGGCAGTCACCGCATCGAGAAACCAGACATCGTGGCGGAAGTTATCGTCGTCCTGGTAGCTGAAGTGCGGGTTGAGCGCGTCGCCGTCATAATCAACGTCCTCTTCGGCATCGCGCGACCCGATCCAGGCTTCCTGCACGGAAACGCTCTTGTCGGCTTCTCCCGGCGGAAGCTTGCCTTTTTTCGGCTTCTCGGCCCAGTCGTACCCGTAGTTGCCGATGGCACAGATGAGCTTTTCCTTCGGAATCTCCTTGACGGCAGAGTCAAGGTTGTCCGTGAACCATTCCTGCGAAGCGACGGGGCCAGGGGTTCCGCCGGGAAAGTGCTCGTCGTAGTTCATGATGACGACGCCATCCACGGCAGAAGAAATGGCCTTGTAATCAAAATCCTCATTGCGCACCTGGACGCTGACGTACAGCTTCATCCCCTTGGCGTGCAGGTCGGACGAGAGTTCGTTCAGCAGAGCGACGTATCCGGGTTGCCCTTTTTTCGGGAAGGATTCGAAATCGACCATCAAACCGCGATAGCGATCGGAGGCAAGAAAAATTCCGATCTCGCGTCGAAAGTTGGCGCGCGCGTCCGGATTGTTCAGGAAATCGCTAATGCCCGGAACGAAGTCGGTGCCGTCAAAGTTCTGCACCACGGGAAAGACTTCCATGTCGGTGTCTTCCGCCTTCAGAAACTGCATTACCTTGGCGTCGACGGTATGAACCGTTTGCCCGTGAACCACGTCGAACATCGTGTTCGTTTCCGGATCCGAGGCTTGCAGATGGCCGTCTGCGCTGAGAACCTGCAGCCATGTCGGGAAGAGCAAGTCGATCTGGCGGGCATACTCGCGCAAGGAAGAGAAGCTGGCCGCGTCCCAGGAAACGTAGAATGCGGCCCGAACCCCTTGCTCGGAGTTGAGCGTGAGTTGGGAAGGAGCTTTGCGGACCTGGTGGCGGTGTCCGGTGCGGGCTAGAGTGGCCAAGCGGCGTTTCTCGCGCGCTTTCACCTTTTCGTTCTCTTTCAGCGCGTGGTAAGGGCGCTTTTCCGTAAGCCAGGAAAGGTCGGGCAGAGGCTCGCTGCGCAGAGCACTGTAGATGAAAAAGATCACCAGCAAAGAAACCGCGAGGGCAGCTGCGTCGACAAAGCGGCGAATGCGCCTCCAGCGCGCTTGCAAGGGATCGTAAAAAACCTGTTTGGCCATCGCGTTGTGGTCCCTTCATCCTAAGGTGAGAGCGGCAGGGGGTCAAACCCGGTATGCCCAGTCAGAAGACCGTTGATGAACTCGCGGAGTCTTTGGAGGGACACCTGATTCCCCGTCGAGACGGGGCAAACCCCGTCTCTACAGGCGGGTCGGACCGGAGAGCGGCCATTCCGATGAGCCGTGGAGGAAAATCGCGTGATTCGCGATATATTCCCAACGTGCGCACCCTGATTCGCGAACATGGCAGTTTTTTCCTGGGAACCACACTGGCCGCCCTGGCGTTGCGGCTATTTTTCTTCGTCTATTTTCCGGCGGTCACGGATGACTCGCGCATTTACGCCGACCTCGCCACCAACTGGCTGCAGCACGGCGTCTACGGCCAGACGCAGGGCGGCCAGGCGGAGAAGCCGATCTTGCCGACCGACGCGCGCCTGCCAGGATATCCTGCTTTTCTGGCTGCGATCTTCTGGGTATTTGGAGCCGGCAACCTCAAAGCAGTCCTGCTGGCGCAGATTCTGGTGGACCTGGCCACCTGCCTGATGGTTGCCGACCTTGCCCGCCGGGCGGTTTCCGATCGCGCGGCGAGAATCGCTTTTGCCCTGACGGCGCTATGTCCGTTCCTCGCAAACTATGCCGCCGCTGAACTTACCGAGACTTTGGAGATCTTCTTTACGGCGCTCGCTCTCGATTGCGCGGCCGCCGCTCTGAATCGGATGCATGACGCTCGTCTAGACGTGGGCGTCCCTTCGGCAAGCTCAGGGCAGGCTCTCGACCGGACTTGCCGCAAGCTCTGGGCCGCGACCGGCGCGGCGATTGCGGCCTGCATCCTGCTGCGGCCCGATGGCGGCATCCTGCTGGCGGCGGTCGCTCTTTATCTGGCGGTCTTGGCTTGGAAGGATTTGGCTTGGAAGCATCGCGCCGGCAGGAAAGACATGGCGGATGTTCTAGTCGCCGGAACCATCGTCGTGGTATTCGCACTGGCGCCCCTCGTTCCCTGGACGATTCGTAATTTTCGGACGCTCCATCATTTCCAACCGCTGGCTCCGCGTTACGCCAACAACGCGGATGAAACCGTCTCCCGAGGTTTCAACCGCTGGGTCAAAACCTGGATCGTCGACTACGTGTCGGTAGAAGAGATCTACTGGAACGTTCCCGGCGACAAGATTGACGCGGAGAAACTGCCGTCGCGTGCCATCGACAACCCGGCGGAAAGGGACGCAACGCTGGCCGTCATCGCGGACTACAACGAGGCGCAGGACATAACGCCGGAACTGGATGCGCGCTTCGGCAACTTAGCGGCGGATCGCATTCGCGCCCATCCCGTTCGCTACTACGTTGTGCTGCCCGTATTGCGCGTCGCGGACATGTGGCTGCGTCCGCGAACCGAGATCCTTCCTCCCGACGTGCGCTGGTGGGAATTCCATGACGACGCGAAGCACTCGTTCATGGCAGTAGGGTTCGGCTTGCTGAACCTGGCTTACGTGGCGGGCGCGCTGTTGGCGCTCGTTCGCAGGCCGTCAGGAATTCGCTGGGCCGGATTGCTGGTCAGCTTCCTGCTGCTGCGCTCGGCATTTCTGGCAACGCTGGAAAACCCGGAACCGCGCTACACGCTGGAATGCTATCCCGCCATCATTGTGCTTGCGTCTTCGTTGCTGGCGCGGTACTCATTGCGAGAAAGTCAAAACAATCAGGGCGCGCTTGCGATGACCAGCGGTCAATAGGCGATTCTTAGCTCAGCGGCGAGTCGGTCATGCGGAAACGCGTGCGGACGTGTTCGGACAGCAGTTCGATGGCTCCGCGATTGGCCACTGGATCGGCCTTCGCCAAATAATTCATGGCTTTCACCAACATCTTCTGGCCGTCAACGTAGCGGGGGTCGGCGGTGCGCTCACGCTTTTTGCGAGACAAATCCGGAGGAACGGTGATGGTAAACACTTTAGCCATGCAAACTCAACTTTCGGAGGTTCTCGTGCAGTATATAGCCGCAGCCGGTCTTTTTCAGCTTGTTTCTGTTGGTTCCAATTTTGCTTTGATCTGGCGCGGAAAGCCTATCCTTGTGAGGAGATAAACTTGGTTTTGCCGGTGGTCTTCAGCTTAAAGGCGTTCTCCGAAAGTTTTTGATTGATCTGAATCTCGGAATACTTCGCTAGGCGGTAGTCGCCGCCCGGCTCAAAGAACTGCTGCTGCACCGAAACTCCCCGGGCCGGGTCGATCCAGAGCAGGATGCGCGCGATATTGTTTCGCAATCGGGCGGACTTCGGAATCAACTCCAATTTCTCAGCTGCGACGCCGTTGGCGGTCTCTGGCCCCAACAACTTCACGTCGTAAGACTTGAGCAGGTCGTGCCCGCTGCCGCCGAAGCCGAGCACCAGAAAGCTTTCGACGTCGCTACGGTTCTTGCCAGGATTGTATTCGTTGACCTGATCGATTTTGGGCTGGTACACCTGAACTTTGCCGCCGCTGTAGATGACGTACTTCCGGTCGGGCTCGACGAAGTCAGCAGCCATCTGTATTTCGCCGCCTTCGCGCCGGAAATAAATCTTGCCCTTCTGCGTCTCGGTTTCGTCGATGACCTTCTGGTATTGGTCCCAGACGACACTGGCCTCGGTGGTGCGGAAGTTTCGGGCGGCAGCGTCCATCCGATTGAGAACGCGATCGATCCCGGAGGAATCACTCTGCGGCCACGCGGCCGCCGTCAGCAGCCAACCGACAGCCAAAATTTTGAGCACAGATCTCATCTATGAAACCAGCTCTACTCTTTTTCAACCCAGACTTTGTAACTCAGCGTGTGTCCGGAGGCGTCTTTAAGCGTCTCGTACCGGGTGATGCTGACCGCCCCGGAAATGGGTTCAATGATCTGCTCCAACTGCCGGCGAACATCTCCACCCGCAGCGGCATTCACCGCCGAGGCTTGGATCTGATAGATCAACCCGCCCTTCTCGCCGGGAATCACAATCACGCCGGTGAGATGAGGATTGCGCTCGACCGGTTTGTCCTTGAAGTTGATGAAGTGCGGCGAAATAAAAACAAACAGCAGAATCAGGGTGACCATGATGTCGTAGTGTAGGCTGCCCCGCTCATACGACCAAAGAATGTATCCGCGGATTGTGCGCCAGATCGCGCCCATTGGGGAGACGGCGCTTTCGAGCGCCGTCGAGGCTGTTTCAGGTTGCTGCCAGTGTATTTGGGAATTCATGGGATAGCAAATCCAGCCAGCCGCGCGGATTTCAGGCGCTCCTTGTCTTTGCCGGAATGCGGGCCGGGATGCGGTCGGTGCCCATGTAGGGCTGCAGCGCCTCCGGAATGCGCACGCTGCCGTCGGCTTGCTGATAGTTCTCCAGGACAGCAACCCATGTACGTCCTACCGCTAAAGCGCTGCCGTTGAGCGTGTGGACGAACTCCGTCTTGCTCTTGCCTTCTGGCCGGAAGCGAATGTTTGCGCGCCGCGCCTGGAACGCCTCGAAATTCGAGCACGAAGAAATCTCGCGGAACAGATTCTGTCCCGGCAACCAGACTTCAATGTCATAAGTCTTGGCCGCAGAGAATCCCATATCGGCGGTGCACAGCGTGACCACGCGGTAGTGCAGGCCGAGTTTCTGCAACACGGTCTCGGCATTGCGGGTCAGCTTCTCCAGTTCGTCGTACGAAGTCTCCGGACGCGAGAACTTCACCAGCTCCACTTTTTGAAACTGGTGCTGGCGGATAATGCCGCGCACATCTTTCCCGTACGATCCGGCTTCGCTGCGAAAACAGGGAGTGTATGCGGTCAGGCAAACCGGCAAGCGCGCGCCGTCCAGCACTTCGTCGCGATAGAGATTCGTCACTGGCACCTCGGCCGTCGGAATCAGCCAGAGATCTTTCTCGCCGTGCGGCACTCGAAACAGGTCCTGCGCGAACTTCGGAAGCTGGCCCGTGCCATACATCGACTCCGAGTTCACCAGATACGGCGGAAGCACTTCGGTGTATCCCTGCTCCCGGGTGTGCAGATCGAGCATGAAGTTGGCGAGGGCCCGCTCCAGTCGCGCACCCAGGGCCCAGTACACGGCGAAGCGAGCGCCCGACAGCTTGGCGGCGCGCTCCAGGTCGAGGATTCCCAGCTCTTCGCCCAGCTCCCAGTGCGGCTTGGGCTTGAAATCGAACTGAGGCGGCGTGCCCCAGCGGCGTGCTTCCACGTTATCTTCGACGCTCGACCCCACCGGCACGCTGGCATGTGGAAGGTTCGGAAGCGAGGTCAGAATTTCGCGCAGGCGTGCTTCCTGTTCGGGCGCCTTTTTTTCCGACTCCTGAATCTGCTCGCGCAGTTCTTTGGTCTCCTGGATCTGCGCCGAAGCGTCCTGCCCGCTTTTCTTGAGCTTGGCAATCTCCTCGGATGCGCGGTTGCGGCGCGCCTGCAAAGTTTCCGCCGCCGTAATGGCCTGCCGGCGCTCGCCATCGATGGTGCCGAAGTCTTTCAAAACTTCCGCCGGATTCATTCCGCGCTGGCGCAGCTTTTCTTCCACCAGCGCGAGGTTGTCACGAACAAAATTTAGATCGAGCATTCTGCATTAACTTTAGCTGAAAAACGCGATTCCATGCACGCCGACGGCAAAGTCTTGCACCGCAGAGTACGCAGAGAGCGCAGAGAAGAACGGGCAAAAACCTCAGCGACCTCTGCGTCCTCTGCGGTTAGCGTCTCTTCTCCTGTAAACTAGCTCGCGATGAGACTCCCCCGTTCCCTGTGCGTGGTGCTGGTGTTGCTCGGCTCGATCCCCCTTTTGTTGACGCCCGCCGCATTCGCGTCCGCTTACAATGCCCGCCCCAAGCTCGTGGTCGTCATCGTGATTGACCAGTTTCGCGGCGACTACCTTGAACGCTATCGCGACCAGTTCGGCGACGGAGGGTTCCGCGTGTTTCTCGATCGCGGCGCTTATTTCACCGACTGCAACTACGACTACGCGAACACCCGCACCGCTCCCGGACACGCCACCCTCTTCACCGGAAGCTACACCAGCGGACACGGCATCGTCGCCAACGAATGGTGGGACCCGCAGAAAAAGAAGCGAGTAACGTCGGTCGAAGACGACACCACAAAACTTGTAGGCGTCGGCGGCGGCAAAACTGGGCCCGGCGCATCGCCACACAACCTTTTGAGCGATACGCTTGGGGACGAGTTGAAACTGGCCACGGGCGGCAAAGCGCGAGTATTCGCCATCTCGCTGAAAGATCGCGCGGCCGTCTTGCCCGCGGGATTTTCCGGAGACGCCGCCTACTGGATCGATCAAAAGAGCGGCGACTGGATCACCTCCACTTACTACCGTCCCGACCTTCCCGAGTGGGTGCGCAATTTCAACAGCAGCCATCGCGCGGAAAAATACTGGAACCGCGAGTGGAAAGACAGCGACGGAAACACCCTCGGCTCGACCGCGTCGCGAAGCGGCAAAGACGGCGCGCCTGCCGGGTTCTACGAGATCGTCGGCTCCACTCCCTTCGCCAATGATTACCAACTGGAATTTGCCAAGGAGCTCGTTTTGTACGAGAAACTGGGCACGGGCTCAGTGACAGACCTGCTGGTGATCAGCCTCTCCGCCAACGATATTCTCGGCCACCAGGTTGGCCCCGACTCCCCGCAGATGCGCGGCATGGCGCTCGAACTCGACCGGCAACTGGCGGAGTTCTTCAACTTCCTCGGTCATCAGATCGGAATGGCCAACGTGTGGATGGCGCTCTCGGCCGATCACGGCGTTGCGCCTTTACCGGAATTTGCGAAAACTCTTCGTCTGCCCGCAGCCAATCTCGACGCGAAAGCTTTGCGCGAACAGATCAATTCCCTGCTCTCGAAAAAATATGCGAAGAAAGCCGACTACGTGCTCGATCTCGATTACCCGCTCGCCTGGCTCAACGAAGACGCGTTCGCCGGAATCTTCCTAGGACACAAGGAATCCGAGGACGAAGCCGATGCGGGCGAAGCCATGAAGCAAGCGGGATTGGCCGGATACTTTACCAAATCGCAACTGGCGCGGGGAGAAACTCCGCCCACCGAGATCGGGCGGCGCTACGCCCACAGTTACTCGCCCGAAGGCGGATGGTATGTGGTCGGAATACCCAGTCCATTTCTCGTCGGAATCACGAAGGGTACCGATCACGCCTCGCCTTTCTCGTACGATACCCATGTGCCGCTCGCGTTCTATGGCCTCGCATTTCAGCCGGGAACCTACCGGACGCACGCCGAGCCGGTCGATCTCGCGGTGACGCTCGCCTCTTTGCTCGGAATCAATGCACCCGCGCAAGCCACCGGAAGAGTGCTGACCGAGGCGCTGCCGCCGCCGCATCATTCCACCGCAGCATCCGCCGCACCGCCGGCCGGGGGAACCCAATGACGCCTATCGCCAATCCGGACTTGAGCGTCAGCTTCGCCGGCATCGAGCTGAAGAATCCGATCATCGCCGCTTCCGGCACATTCGCCTATGGCATCGAATTCGAAGACATCGTGCATCTCGACCGGCTCGGCGGATTAGTCGTCAAAGGTCTCTCCAAAGAACCGATGACCGGAAATCCGCCGCCGCGCCTGTTTGAGACCGCTGCCGGAATGCTGAATGCCATCGGGCTGCAGAACATCGGCGCACCCGCGTTCCTCACGGAAAAACTCCCGGCGTTGCGGGAGAAAAAGAATGTCGTCGTGTTCGCCAACGTCTTCGGCTACACCCGCGCGGATTACGAGCAGACGATTCAGATCCTCAATCAGGGCGAGGGAATTGCGGCGTACGAGATTAACGTATCTTGCCCCAACACGGCGCACGGTGGCATTCAGTTCGGCAGCGATCCGCTCCTGCTCGACGAAGTGGTGCGGACTGCGAAGCGCGTGGCGTCGCGGCCGATCATCGTCAAACTCTCGCCCAACGTCACCTCGATCGCGCAGATGGCGCATGTGGCCGAGGAAGCGGGCGCCGACGCCATCTCCCTGGTGAATACGTTCCTAGCCATGGCAATTGACCCGGAAACGCGCCGCCCAAGAATTGCCAATGTAACCGCCGGCCTCTCCGGCCCGGCCATCAAGCCGATCGCGCTGCGCATGGTCTACGACGCAGCTCACGCCGTGAAAATTCCGGTGATCGGCATGGGCGGAATCAGCACCCCGGCGGACGTAGTGGAATTCATGCTGGCAGGAGCAAGCGCCGTGCAGGTGGGAACCGCGAGTTACTTCGATCCGGTGGCGACCGAAACGCTGGTAGAGGAACTGACCGCCTACTGCCGCGAACATCGCATCGAGCGCCTCAGCGACCTCATCGGTGGTCTGCTGACCGACTGACGCTGCGCTCTGGCTCAGCTTCTATCGTTCACTTCTATCGTCCACTGGCGTGCCAGATCGATCCCGGCGACTGATAGTTCAGCCCTTCGCCCCACACCACGTGCGTATCTCCGTGGTTGTCGATCGCGAGTCCGAAATAGTCCCCGAAAGGAAAACGGAAACCTTCCTTACCGATATAACGATAGCCCGGCACGTAGCCCGAGATCCGGATCTCCTCGCCCCAAGTCGCGCCGCCGTTGCTTGAACTCCGATAGTAAGTGTTCCAATACGGAGAGTTGCGTTTATCCATCCACGCGATGCGGACGTCGCCGCTGTTTCCGGCCACGATCGCGGGGAAAGCATGTTCCACTCCCGGATCGGCGGAGGAAACGCTGACGCGCGGCAGCCAGCTTTCGCCGCCGTTGGTCGACGACGAGAAATAAATGCGCTGCGGCCCCATGGGCGCGCTGCCCGCGCTCCAGAGCGCGTAAAGAGTTCCGTCGGCGTCCGACGTCAGCGCGACCTGCGCGCCCAGATAGCCCTCGCCACAGTCCTCGTCCTTGCAGCCCGGCGCTGCCGCGGAAACGTTAAGCAGAGTCGGGCTCCAAGTCTTGCCCGCATCCGGCGACTTCGCCACATACAGGTTCACCGAGCCGCGCGCTCCTCCCGCCTTTGAGTACGAAGCCCACGCCAGATACGCGTTGCCTGCGGGATCGACCGTGGCCGCACCCAGCAGAGACCATCCCGGGCGGCTTTGAGTATTCACGCGCGTCGGTGTGAAGCTGCGCCCTCCATCCTGCGAGGCCGCCACCCACACTTCTTCTTCATGATTGAAAGCCACGTAAACACTCTGGCCACGCACCGCCAGCGCCGGTTTATCAAGTTCCACGTCGCTGCGAACCGCAATCGTAAAAGCCCACGTGGCGCCGGAGTCCACCGACTTGGCGAGCATGACCGCGCGTTTCCCGTTCTGCAGCCACGCCGCATACACGGTGCGCCGGTCGGCCGGGTCCACGGCAATCTGGGGGTCAAACTGGCCCGAACCCGATTCGAGCATCACGTGCGGAGTCTGCCAGGTCTTGCCGTTGTCGTTGCTCGCCACCAGCAACATGGTGGGCACGCGGCAGCCCTTGCAATCAGCCACTTGCCCGTAGTGCGGATAAAGAACGTAGATCCGTCCCGAACCATCGGCCGCCACGGATGGTTCCCACTGGTCGCCGCTGGTCAGACCGACTCGCTTCTGCCCGGAAAATTGCGGCGACGCCGCCCAAGCCACGCTGGCCAGCGCAAACAGCAGGACCACGAGTTTCGAATAAGCGGAGCGCATGCAAACCATCGAACGAAGAACAGGGGGAGGGAATAAACTGAACCCTGATCATGAACTTTATCGCGAAGCCGGTCGCCGGTCAACCACACGGATGCGCTACACCATACGGATGTGCTAACCCGCGGTCAGCAAAATGGGCACCCCGGAAGTAACCACCAGAGTATGCTCAAAATGGGCGGAAAGCGCGTGGTCGCCCGTCCGCACCGTCCAGCCATCTTTGTCCGTAAACACCCGCCCGGAGCCACTGGATATGATCGGTTCCACGGTGATGACCAGGCCCTCGTTCATGATCTGGCGGGCCTGCGGATCAGGGTAGTTTGGGACGTGCGGCAACTCGTGGATGGTGCGCCCGATGCCGTGTCCCCCTAATTCGCGGACGACTGCGAACCCGGACTTGCGCACCTCGCGTTCCACCATCTTTCCGATTTCAAACACGCGGAATCCCGCCCGGGCAACCAGCATGGCCTGGTGGAAGGCCCGCTCCGCGCAGGCCATCAACTGCTCGGCCTGCAAACTCACGCGGCCCACCGGCACGGTGATGGCGGCGTCGGCCATGTAGCCGTCCTTTTCCACCGTCACGTCAAGTTTCACCAGGTCGCCTTCCTGAAGTTTGCGCTCTCCTGGAATTCCGTGGACCGCCTCATCGTTCAAGCTAATGCAACTGGCGCCCGGGAACTGATATACCATGGACGGAGCGGAACGGGATCCATTCTCTTGCATAACACGCGCGCCGATTTCATCCAGATATCGGGTGGTGACGCCCGGCCGCACTTCGGCCTTCATCGCATCCAGCACCATGCGGACGACGCGGCCAGCCGCTTTTAAGGAAAGCAGTTCCTGCTCATCCTGAATGCTCAACTCTCGACTCCCCTCATGACGGGATCATGAATAGAAGCTATCGCATAAATGGCCATTCGGGATAGTTGGGGTAAAGGAGATTAACGGCAACAATCACTTCCGTGTGGCCCGCGAGAACGAAGCCGCCCGCGCGGCGGACGCTTCGCGCGAGGTGGTGTCGGCTCGCGGTTTCAGTCCGCTGGCATGGGCGTTGGTCCTGCGACCAGCGCAGGCGCTTTCAGAGGGGCGGCCGCTTCCGCAGGAGCCTCCAACCATTTGCGCACTTCCGGCAGCGCGCGGCGCATCGCCAGTTCGCCTACGCGGATCAATTCGCCAGCACGTTTGAAGTCGTCATAGTCAAAACCCGCGACATCGGGCTCGATCACGACGTCGGCCGCGCTTCTCCATACCGCACTCATCATGTCCTGCGCGATGGCGAACGACTGTCCGATCACATCGAAGAGATGCCGTGGCGCAGTCGTCTTCGACCACTGCCCTTTCAATTGCACGGCCAGCACGCGCTCCGCGCCCATTTCGCGCAGAGGATGCGTCGGCACGGGATGGGAGAGCATGCCATCCACCAGCCAGCGCCCACGAATTTCTACCGGCAGGAACATGCCCGGATAAGCGCAACTCGCTCGCACCGGGTCGATGATCGAACCGGAGCAAAAGACCGCTCCTTCCCCGGTGTTGAAGTCAGTTGCCGTCACACCGAGAGGGATACTCAACTCTTCAAATGTCTGCACCTTCAAAGTTCGCGTCAGAAACGAAACCATGCGGTCGTTCGTGGCGAAGCCGTAGCGCGAGAGCGTCCAGCGCGCGAAGGTAGTGAAGCGAACTTTGCAGGCGACTTCTTCCAGCTCCGCGATCGTGAGTCCGCTGCAATACAAGGCACCGATCAGCGCGCCCACACTGGTACCCGCAACCATGCGAACCGGGATGCCTTCTTGTTCGAGGACCTTGAGAACCCCAATGTGCGCGATGCCGCGGGCAAAGCCTCCGCCCAAGGCGACACCGATTGCGGGTATGCGCTGCGCTTCAGCCGCATTCGACCTGCGGGACAGTTCGCGGCCGAAGGCTTGCATAGACCGGATAACTTTTCCCAGACTCTTCATCGGAACCCCACGTTCCAGGTTTGCCGGGAGCTGCAAACCCAACATCAATATGGGTAAGATGACACAAACCCGTTTCGAGCTACAGGCCACCTTCGTGCTATCTGCGGTACAGGAGAATCCGCCTGGTATTTACCGGAGTGTGGCTTACCGATCCGCCATGGTGACTAACTCCTGTAATCCTGCTAACTTGCCGTCTGTGACCACGCGGCGACAGCGCCGGGTTTCCAGAGCTCGTCGGGGCTCGTCCTGCGTTGCCCGATGCCGGCAAACCAAGCGCGAGGGGCTAAAATCCAGAGTTCGCACATGATGAGAACCGCCGAGGGGCAAACCGCTGCCTATGAAGGAGGACACCTAACGATGGCAAGCTACATTGGCGCCATTGATCAGGGAACGACAAGCTCGCGCTTCATCGTGTTCGATCGTTCCGGACGCATCGTGAGCACAGCTCAAAGAGAGCACGAGCAGATCTATCCCCAACCGGGATGGGTCGAGCACGATCCAGAAGAAATTTGGCGGCGCACGGAGGGTGTCATCCAGGAAGCAATGGAAGCTCGCGGGCTGCGGCCGGAAGATCTGGCTGCGATCGGGATCACCAACCAGCGCGAAACCACTGTGGTCTGGCACAAGAAAAGTGGAAAGCCCGTTTACAACGCGATTGTCTGGCAGGACACGCGCGTTGCTCCCGCGATCGCCGAGTTCGCTGCGCATGGCGGACAGGACCGCTATCGCGCCCAAACCGGGCTTCCGCTTGCTACCTATTTCAGCGGCCTCAAGATTCGCTGGATTCTCGAAAGTGTTGCGGGCGCACGCGCACAAGCTGAAGCCGGCGATCTGCTGTTTGGCAATATCGATGCTTTTCTGATCTGGCATCTCACCGGTGGCCCGCATGGCGGCGTTTACGTGACCGACGTGACCAATGCCAGCCGCACACAACTGATGAACCTCAACACGCTCCAGTGGGATCAGAACATCCTGAGAGATTTCGGCATTCCGATCCAGATGCTGCCGAAGATTGTTTCGAGCAGCGAAGTATACGGCACTGCGCAACTGCTGGCCGTTGCGGGAGTGGCGATCGCCGGCGATCTCGGAGATCAGCAAGCCGCTCTGGTCGGTCAGACCTGCTTCAAGCCAGGAGAAGCGAAGAACACCTACGGCACCGGCTGCTTCATGCTGATGAACACTGGGGAAAAGGCAGTGTTCTCGAACTTCGGTCTGCTGACTACGCTGGCGTATAAGTTCGGCACGAAGCCGGCATGTTATGCCCTGGAAGGGAGCATCGCAATTACCGGCGCCCTGGTGCAATGGCTCCGCGATAATCTCGGACTAATTGAAAAGAGTTCCGACATTGAGGCGCTCGCTCGAACTGTAAAGGACAACGGCGGCGTCTACTTCGTTCCCGCTTTCTGCGGCTTGTACGCGCCGTATTGGAAGGACGACGCGCGCGGCGTGATTGCCGGCTTGACCCGCTCCGTGAATAAAGGCCACATCGCTCGCGCCGTGCTGGAGGCGACAGCGTTCCAGGTACGTGAGGTGGTCGATGCAATGGCCAGTTCCAAAGAGTCCGGCATTACGCTCGACGTGCTGCGTGCTGACGGTGGCATGGTGGTGAACGATCTGCTGATGCAATTCCAGTCCGACATTCTGGCGAAGCCGGTAGTTCGTCCGATGGTGAAGGAGACCACTGCTCTCGGCGCTGCCTACGCTGCCGGACTGGCAGTTGGTTTCTTCCAGGATACCGACGAACTCGTCGCCAACTGGTCTGTCGATCAGCAATGGGAGCCGAAGATGGATGAAGAATCTCGCGAGCGGCTTTATCACTTCTGGAAAAAGGCGGTGACGCGCTCGTTCGACTGGGTGGAATCGCCATAGGTCGTCGGACCGACCGGATACGCGATGAACCCGGCTCGTGACTTTGGTCCGCGCGTGGCCCACGCTATCCTGCCGATCAGCAAAGAGCGCAACTATGAATCGAACCGAAATGTGGCGACGCAGCGAAGCGCATCCCAAAGCATGGGATATACTTGTCGTGGGCGGCGGTGCAACCGGCGTAGGCGTTGCCATCGATGCGGCGGCGCGCGGCTACGATGTGCTGCTGCTCGAGCAGAGCGACTTCGGCAAGGGCACCTCCAGTCGCAGCACCAAGCTGGCACACGGCGGCGTGCGCTACCTGGAGCAGGGAAATATCGGCCTTGTCATGGAAGCGCTCAAGGAGCGCGGACTGCTTCTGCAAAACGCGCCCCACTTGGTGCACGATCTTGCGTTCGTCGTGCCGAACTACGACTGGTGGGAGGCTCCATTCTACGGTCTCGGCCTGAAGCTGTATCAACTGCTGGCCGGCAAGTACGGGTTTGGCACCTCACGCATGCTCTCAAGAGAAGAGACGCTCGAACATCTGCCCACCCTCAAGACCGAAGGCCTGCGCGGCGGCGCCGTTTACTACGACGGACAATTCGATGACGCCCGGCTGCTCATCCACATGGTGGCCACCGCTTTCGAGCAGGGCGCCACGTTGCTGAACTATGTCGAAGTCACGGGACTGACGAAGGACGCCCAGGGATTTGTGGATGGTGTCAGCGCACGCGATATCGAAACCGGCAACGAATTTCGCGCCACCTCGAAGGTTGTGGTCAACGCGACCGGCGCCTTCAGCGACCTGCTTCGACTCAAGGCGGAGCCTTCCGCCGCGCCGATGATCGTTCCCAGCCAGGGCATTCACCTGGTCTTCGAATCGAGCTTCCTGCAGGGTGAAAGCGCGATCATGGTTCCGCACACCGGAGATGGCCGCGTGTTATTCGCGATTCCGTGGCACGGTCACACGCTGGTCGGAACCACCGACACGCCAATTGCAGCCGCAACGCTCGAGCCAGTCGCCATGGAGCAGGAAATCGAATTCATCCTCGCGACCGCCGGGCAATACCTGACGAAAGCACCTACGCGTGACGATGTGTTGAGCGTATTTGCCGGCATCCGGCCGCTGGTACGCGGTACCGGCGTGGCTAGCGGCGTTTCCAAGACGGCGGCACTGTCACGCGATCACGTCATCCACATCGATCGCTCCGGCCTGGTCACCATCTGCGGTGGAAAATGGACGACTTACCGGCATATGGCCGAGGATTGCGTCGATCAGGCAGCCACGCTCGCGCAGTTGCCGGAAAAACCATGCGTGACGCACCACCTGCGCATCCACGGCTTCCACGATGCTGCGAAAGAAGAAGCAGCGAAAGAATTCGGCTCGCTGGCTGTCTATGGATCGGATGCGGATGAGATTCGCAAGCTGATCGAGACTAATGCTGGACTCAGCGAACCGCTGCATGCGGCGCTACCCTACGTGAAGGCGGAGGTGATCTGGGCGGCGCGACACGAAATGGCCCGCACCGTGGAAGACATGCTCGCCAGGCGCACCCGCGCGCTGTTCTTGAATGCGCGCGCAGCCCTCGCAATGGCGCCCGCCGTCGCGAACTTGATGGCTTCAGAACTGGGTTGGGACGAGGTCACCCGGACGAAACAGTTGGCTGCGTTTCGCGACGTTGCTTCGAACTACGTGCTTCATCTCTGAAAACGTTAGCCGTTTGCGAAAATGTGATCGTGATCACACGCGCTTGTGACACCCGCTCCTGCAGGCCTCGAAACCTGCCCCGATAATGCTCCTCGACTTGGGCCTTGATAAAAGAAACGATAACCCCTAAACTTCGACAGCCAAGGAGGCGATCAAATGGATACACGCCGTCGGGTGTCCCTGTTTCTTGCTTTCGTCGTCACGGTCATACTGCTGACTGGAAGCAGTTATGCTATCCCGGCTTTCTCACGCCAGTACGGCACTTCGTGCAGCACCTGTCACGTGGACTTTCCCAAGCTCAACGATTTTGGCAAGGCCTTCAAAGACGCCGGATTCAAGTTTCCTAAAGACGACGAAACCTTTATCAAGGTTCCTCCGACAATGCTGGGATCGCCGGCGCAGAAAGAATTGTGGCCGCACACGGTCTTTCCGGGAACGATTCCGGGGCTGCCTCCGATCGGGCTGCGCTTCAACCAGTTTTTCCAAGTAACGAGCAAGAACGCAAACAACTACAACCAAGCAGCGCTGAATGCCGGGCCTACCAATCCTTACGTTCCGCGCACGGACTTTCAGCCGGGTTTTTTTAGCATCTTCACCGCGGGGAATTTCGGAAGCGATATCGCTTTCTGGGTGGACGACGATATCAGCGTCTCGGGCGCGAACAAAAATGGAGGCTTGGGCGACGCTTACCTGAGGTTCGTGAACGTGAGCCGCTTTTTTAAATTGCCAACCGATTCTCTCACGCTAAAAGTCGGACAGTTCGAACTCGATTTGCCATTTACGCAGGCTCGCGCCTACGACATCAGTCCTTATGACATCTATAGTCAGGCCAACATCGGGGCCGTGAACCCGGCCTATCCCCAGCAGTTTGTCAATAACAGTTTTACCTTGGCCGGCCCGGGACGAGGAATCGAAATAAGCGGAGGACACCACTACGGGGGCTACCGCTATGCCATCGCTGTGGTGGACCAGGACACGAGCGGGACGGCGCCCACTACCTATCCATACGTTCCTTCGGGAACGGGGGGTAGTGGCGGGGGCGTGGGATTCTTTTCGGATTCGAATTTCAAGGACCTGTATGGACGCTTTGCGTATCGCTTCAACCTTGAGCGCGATCCAGCCAGCCGTCATGAGGTGCAAGCTGCAGGCGCTGCTGGCCCCCGCGATCACACCTACTTAACCCTGGGTACGTACTATTTTTACGGACGCTCCGTGCAGCGTGTCCAGGGCTCGTCCGATGGCACCACTCCCGCAACCACCGTTCTCTTGGCCCGCGAGCCCTTCTATCGTGTGGGCGGCGACTTCGATTTCAACTATCGCCATTTCAACATTTACGGACTCTACATGTACGGGCACGACAAGGACATCGTCCCATTCATTCCCGCTGGTCAGACGCTTCCCACGGAATTGATCTCGGGGAGCCCAGCCACATTTTCCGGCGGTTTCATCCAGGCCGATTACATGCTGTACCCTTGGCTGATGACGATCATGCGCTGGGACCGCGTTCAGTCCACGGCGGATTTCCTGAACCAGGCGGGCTCGACGAACTTTTTCTCGCCGGTGGGGACCACGCGCAACCGGTTTACTCCCGGCGCGCAGTTCCTGATTCACGCCAATATCAAGGCGTCGTTTGAGTACCAGTTCCGTCCGCAACAGGCCCTCACCTACAACGCTAATGGGCAGGCTGTGAACCCGTTCCGTACGAACACCGCCACCGGTGCACTAGAATTCGTATACTAATTACCGGGACTTCTTACAACGAGAGATTTGAAAAAGATGATGAGGAGAGAAAAATGAGACGCACTTTAGTGATGGTGATGGCAGTGATAGCGATGATGAGCCTGGCTGCCAGCGCAGGCACGATCAGCGGGAAAGTTTCAGGCGTCGCTGGTGAGTCCGTGGTTTATGTGGAAGCACCCGCAGGCAAGACCTTCCCCGCTCCGACGCAGCAGCCTGTGATTGATCAGAAGGGCTTGATGTTTCAGCCGCATATCATGGTGGTGCAGCAAGGCACGACTGTGGAATTCCTCAACAGCGATAGTGTTGCCCACAATGTGTTCTGGCCTTCCGTCGGCGGCAACAAGAAACTCACCCACAACCTGGGCACTTGGCCGAAGGGCGAAAAGCGTCCGTTCAAGTTTGACAATCCTGGGGCAGTGCCGCTGTTGTGCAATGTGCACCCGGAGATGTCAGGCTATGTTGTGGTATCGCCGACCCCGTACTTCGCTAAAACGGATCCGTCAGGCGCCTACAAAATCGAGAATGTTCCCGACGGCAGCTATACCGTAACGGCGTGGCATGAAGGCGCCAAGAACCAGTCCAAGCCGGTCGCTGTGGCGGGCGACAGCAAAGCGGACTTCACGCTGAGCAAATAGGGAAACAGGGAGCGGGCGGCCACGTCCGCTCCCTGCCTTCTTCGAGTAGAATGCTTTCCATTAAACGAACACACTGGGAACCGCCATCTTGCTGAAACGGTTCAAAGACAAAAAAGTGGACCGGGATTGGTTGAACACCAATTTCCCTTGCATGATGGCTTGTCCAGCCCACACCAACGCGGGCCGTTACGTGGCGCTCATTGCGGAAGGGCGATTCGAGGAAGCTTATAAGTTTGCTCGCGACCCTAACCCGCTGGCGAGCATCTGCGGTCGGGTCTGTGCCCATCCCTGTGAAACTGCCTGCCGCCGTGGGGATATCGATCGACCCATCGCAATACGAGCTCT
>JBEKAF010000067.1:0-21954 GCA_050018355.1 Terriglobales bacterium
AAAAGATGGCGTCGTAGAAGAGCCACCTTCTCTTCAGCAGTGTAGTGCTTGCGCTCTTTTCTCATACGTTCGCTCCGCTATCTTAACGGACGAACGCTTTCTCCATTTCCAACTGAGGCGGGACACTGGAGCGACCATTAACAGTTGGAACCCGAACTGGCTCACCAGTCCGTCGCCCTACAATAACCAGATTGTCGCTACCGTGCAGCAGGCCGTTTGTGGTTCAACGGTCGCAGTTCGTGCCACCGAGCTTTGGAGTAACTACGTTCCCTACACTGCCTGTTAGCCGTATCTCCCACTCTTTCGCACCCTCTGCGAAAGAGTGGGTCTCACCTATGTGTGGCGCGGACCTTCCTCCTGTCCGCGTCTGCCTGGACCGGCAACCCACAACCGCCTCTTGTATACTTTCAATCGTTTCGTAGCTGCCCCGGCTTCACCATGAACTACAAAACGCTCCAACTCACGCTCGACTCCGCCTTGGCCACCATCACCCTCAACCGGCCCGACAAGCGCAACGCCGTCAGCTACGAACTCATTGACGATCTGATCCGCGCTCTGGACGAAGTGAGAAACTCCTCCGCCGGCATCCTGATCCTGACCGGGGCAGGGAAGGCTTTCTGCTCCGGCTTGGACCTCGACAACCTGAAAGCCCTGATCGGCCGCACTCCCGAGCAGAATCTCGAAGACTCGCGAACCATGGTTGGCCTGTTCCGTTCGCTCTATGAATTCCCCAAACCGACGATTGCCGCGGTCAACGGCGCGGCCATCGCCGGCGGCACCGGACTCGCCCTGCTCTGCGACTTCACGCTTGCCGTGCCGGAAGCCAAGTTTGGCTACACCGAGGTCCGGATCGGATTCGTGCCCGCCATCGTCGCGACTTTTCTCCTGCGCCAGGTCGGCGAAAAAATCACCCGCGACCTTCTGCTTACGGGCCGCATCTTCGACGCGGCGGAAGCCCTGAAGATGGGCCTAATCAACGAAATCGTTCCTTCGGAAAAGTTGCTCGACCGTGCCCGTGAACTCGCCGCGCAGTTGGGGGAGAACAGTCCGCTCTCACTTTTCTATACCAAGCGCCTGCTGACCGATCACGCACGTGCGGAACTCGATTCGCAAATTGAAGCCGCTATCCGCGAAAATGCCGGCATCCGCGAGAGCGCCGATTTCCGCGAAGGGATCGCGTCGTTCCTCGAAAAGCGCAAACCAAAATGGACGGGCCGATGAAGCGGTCATACATCGATGTCTGTCAATATAAATCAGAGGGCGACGGCGACGGTGAATGAAACTCGCATCCGCGCCCGCTATGCCGAAACCGACCAGATGGGCGTCGTCTATCACGCCAATCATTTCATCTGGTTTGAAGTGGGACGTGTGGAACTCCTCCGCCAGTTCGGCTTCAGCTATAAAGATATGGAGCGCGAAGACGATTGCTTCATCGCCGTAGTCGATGCCCGCTGCCGATACAAGGCTCCCGTACACTATGATGACGAGGTCATTGTGCGCACGTATCTGAAACATGTTCGGGAGAAAGTGATCCGCTTCGGATACGAACTGCGAAGGGCGGAAACAGGCGAGTTGCTGGCCGAAGGCGAGACCACGCACATCGTCGCCGATTCAAAGATGAAGCCGCGCCCGCTGCCGGAGAAGTACATGCAGGTGTTCCGGGCTGCAGTGGGGAGATAGGAAAGAAAGGTCCGATGCAAGAGTTCCTCTACAGACTGCAACTCGTGCGCGGAGACATGCTCCATACCGGCCCGACCGACTCGGAACAGGCCGTGGTGGCCGAACACTTCGCCTATCTCCAGGACCTCAACGCCCAAGGCGTCATAATCTTCGTGGGCCGCACCCTGAATACCGACGAAAATGCGATGGGGCTGGCGGTCTTCCGCGCCGAATCCGAAGACGTCGCCCGCCAGATTATGAACGGCGATCCGGCCGTAAAGAAGGGCGTGATGACGGCAACGTTGTACCCGTTCAGAGTGGTCTTGCAAGGAAAGTGAAAAACTCGAAGCCAGAAACCAGGAACTGCTATTGAAAGCCCTGCGCATCGACGGAAACGATCTCACGCTTGAAGCCGTGCGCGAAGTAGCGCAGCCCGACGTCCGTCGCCCCGTCCTCCTCGATCCCGACGCGCGCGAGGCCGTCAACCGCGCCCGCGCCGTCGTCGACGCTCTGGTCGCCAACAATAAGATTTCTTACGCGATCACGACTGGCGTCGGCAAGCTGAGCGATGTGCACATCGTCGGCGATCAGATCCGCGAGCTGCAAGTCAACCTCGTGCGCTCGCACGCCGTCGGCGTAGGCGAACCGCTTTCGATCCCCGACACGCGTGCCATGATGCTCTTGCGCGCCAACTCGCTATCGAAAGGCAACTCGGGAGTGCGCGCCATCACCATCGACACTATCTGCGAGATGCTCAATCGCGGTGTGACTCCGATGGTTCCATCGCAGGGAAGCGTGGGAGCGAGCGGCGATCTTGCGCCGCTGGCGCACCTGGCGCTGGCATTGATCGGTGAAGGCGAATGCTTTGACGAAAAAGGCGCGCGCATGGCAAGTGCTGAAGCGTTAAAGCGCACGCAAATCAAGCCGTTGGTGCTTGAAGCGAAAGAAGCGGTGTCGCTCATCAATGGCACACAAGCCATGCTCGCCATCGGCACTCTGGCGCTGCTCGCCGCCGAGACCCTGGTCGATACCGCCGACGTCATCAGCGCGATGGCGTGCGATGCGCTCAAGGGAACCGTCGTTGCCTTCGACGAGCGCATTCAAAAGGCCCGCCCTCATGCCGGACAAATCAAGACCGCGGCGAACCTGCGCCGTCTGCTCGAACCGAGCGAGATCCGCGATTCGCATCGCGACTGCGGCCGCGTGCAGGATGCCTATTCGTTGCGCTGTATCCCGCAGGTGCATGGCGCGGTGCGCGACACGCTCGCCCATTGCCGCGCGGTGTTTGAGACCGAGACGAACTCGGCCGTCGATAACCCGCTGGTGTTCGTGAAGAATCCGAAGGCAATGGACGGCGAGGGCGACGTGCTCTCCGGCGGAAACTTTCACGGCGAGCCGCTCGCGTTCGCGCTCGATTTTCTCGCGATTGCTTTGAGCGCGCTGGCCGGCATCAGCGAGCGGCGGCTCGAACGTATGGTGAATCCCGCGCTCAGCGAGGGGCTGCCGCCATTTCTCGCGCCGGGTGCGGGAATGAACTCGGGCTTCATGATGCCGCAAGTGACCGCCGCCGCGCTGGTCAGTGAGAACAAAGTGCTGGCGCATCCCGCGTCGGTCGATTCGATTACGACCTCGGGAAATAAAGAAGACTTCGTCTCGATGGGCATGACCGCGGCGAACAAGTTGAAGAAGGTGGTGGAGAACACGCGCAATACGCTGGCCATCGAGGCCATGGCGGCGGCACAGGCGATTGACTTCCTCGCGCCGCTGAAGACTTCCAAGCCGTTGCAGCAGGCGCACGCGGCGATCCGGGCGGTGTGCGCGACGATGGAGAAGGACCGCGTGATGTACCAGGATTTCGCGCGCATCGCGGAGTTGATCGCCAGCGGGAAGCTGGCCGAGGTGGTGCGGTAAACAATGTGCTCTCATCCCTGCAAAGGTCTTGCTAGGCGGACTTGGCTGCCGATCCATCCAAGCCCAGTTCGCGGGCGATCGCCTTCATGGCTTCGATGCAGAAAGCGATGTGGGCTTCGAGATCCAAACCGAGATCGGCGGCGCCTTCGACGATGTCTTCGCGGTGGACGCCGCGGGCGAAGGCTTTGTCTTTCATTTTTTTCCGGACGGACTTGGCTTCGACTTCAGCGAGCGATTTTCCCGGCTTGATGAGAGCGCAAGCGGTGATGAATCCGGCGAGTTCGTCGCAGGCGAAGAGGGTCCTTTCCATCGGTGAGAGGCGCGCGACGCCGGTGTACTGGGCGTGCGACATGATGGCGCGGCGCACTTCTTCGGAATAGCCGCGTTCTCTCAGAATCTCGGAGCCTTTGTAGGGGTGGTCGTCGGCGCTCGGATATTTCTCGTAATCAAAGTCATGGAGAAGGCCGACCAGGCCCCACAATTCTTCGTCGGCTCCGGCTTGGCGGGCGTAGGCGCGCATGCAAGCTTCGACTGCGAGCGCATGTTTCCGAAGACTTTCCGATTGGGTGAACTCAGTTAGTAAACACCATGCGGTGTCGCGTTGATTCATGGTTTTTTCCCTGTTTTTTTCCGATTTCCGCCGCCTAATTATGGCTTTGTTTCGATAAGCGCTTTGTTTTCTCGCATTTTTGTCTTGACTTCCACAGGCCCAATCCAGCAGATTACGCTCTAGTTGGCTTTGAGAGTAGCCCCCGCTCTGGCACTCGCAAACCCTGAATGGCTACCACATTAACTCCCGTGGACTCACGGGAAGTCGTACGATGCGACCGTTGTCTGTTGGTGCAATTCCGCACATCGAATAGTCTCTGCCGCCGTTGCCATCTGTCATTGGATGAGGACGAGGCGGAGATTGCCGCTATGACTCCGGCGCCAGAAGTGCTGCCGGTGAACGTCCATTCTAACGGGCGCGGGCATCTGAAGCTGGCGCACTCGATCCGATCGCTGAGGCTGCGCAATGGCTTGAGCCAGCGGCAACTGGCGCTGCGAATGTCGGTGCCCCGGACTTACGTGTCGAAAATCGAAAACGAGAAGGCGACGCCGACGCTGTCTTCGTTGGAGCGACTGGCGAAGGCGCTCGAGGTAAGTGTGCCGGATTTGCTCTCTGGTGGAGAACGGAACCGGCAGGAGGAAGTTCGCGAGTTGATGGAAGATCAGTTCGTGGCCGAAGTTCTGCCGTATCTGTCACAGCTGAACGGAATGCAGATGTCGAGCATTCTGGCGCAGGTGCGGGACTTGACGGTGCGGCCGCGACGGAGTGCGTAGACAGCTACCAGCTTCTGGCTAGCGAGGCTCCGTAAGCCGCGTTTCTATCGGCCGCGCCGACACTCAATTTTTGTCTTTTATCCGGGCACACAACCAACTGGACAGCCGGGGCTTCGGGCTCCGGCTTTCTTGTGGACTGTGCGGAATACGATGCGCGCAGTAAGTGAGCGACGTGCAGAGGTTTACACAGTTCCGGTTGGTTGTGCGCAATAGTTTGCATGTTATCCGGATATTTTATTGAGATGTGCTGGTTTCCGTGATGACTTTGGATCGTTGATCCCGTCGGCGAAGGCCATCACCGATCCCACTAAAAGCAGCAAAGCAAACGCGCAGATCTGAGAAGTTTTCATCGAGGTTTTCCTGCTCACCAAAGGAATCTAGCTGGGTGACCCGTCTCCCAGCTTTCGGGGAATGTCGGCGAGGTTAGCTCGTTCAACAGCTCGGGTCAACGATCGCGCTCAAGGATCGGGGAACGGAGGCGTCGACGTCGGAAGCCGAGCGTGCCTCCTCGCGCGTGCGTTTCATGAGGCTGGCGATGGCGGTGTCGGCCGCGTAGGGAGCTTTTCCGGTGAGCAGCTCGTAGAAGATCAGGCCGACGCTGAAAATGTCGGAGCGCTGGTCGAGCGCACTGCCCAGAGCTTGCTCGGGCGACATGTATTCGAGCGTGCCGACGATGTCGCCTGCCTAGGTCATGCCGGTACCAATTAATATACCCAGTTCTTAGTTCGAAAGCTTTTGTTTTCTATTGTTTAAATAAAACTTATAAAGATGCACCCGCTCCCCATTGTCAAGACTGACGATGCCTTCGATTCCAAGCCAACCGGTCGGTACGAGAATTTCGTGATTGCTGCCCGGCCGTGCTTAAATGAAAAGTTGGGCGCCAACTTTTGCGCCATCCCCGCGCGCGGCACCCAATCGTCAATTCAGAACGAACTACAGATCCCTCGCTCCGCTCGGGATGACAAGTCTTAAGACGACAGATCCTAAGCGGGGGCGGGAAGATCCGTTGGAGGACCTTTGGACTTCCAGTTGAACGAAGAGCAACTGCACTTGAAGAAGAGCGTGCGCGAGTTTGCCGAACGTGAGATTGCACCGAACGTCATGAAGTGGGATGAAGCCTGCGAATTCCCGCTGACGACGATCAAGGAACTAGGCAAGCTCGGCCTGATGGGCGCCATCTTCCCACCCGAATACGGCGGCCCAGGCATGGGCTACGTGGAGTACGTCACGGCCATTGAGGAACTTGCGCGCGTGGACGGTTCGGTGGGGATCATTGTCGCGGCGCATACGTCCCTTTGTTCGAACCACATTTATTTGGCGGGAAACGAGGCGCAGAAGAAGAAGTATGTGCCGAAGCTGGCCACCGGCGAATACATCGGAGCATGGGGGCTGACCGAGCCCTCGGCGGGGTCGGATGCGGGCAGCGCGCGCATGACGGCGGCGCGGGCGAAGGGCGGATGGGTGCTCAACGGCACCAAGACTTTCATCACCAATGGCCACTATGCCGACGTATTGGTCGTGCTGGCGGTGACCGATCGCACGGCGCACACGCACGGACTCTCCGCCTTCCTGGTGGAGAAGGGCGCCAAGGGATTTCGCCCGGGAAAGAAAGAGAACAAGCTCGGACTGCGCGCCAGCGACACCGCCGAACTGATCTTCGAAGATTGTTTCGTACCGAAAGAAAACCTACTGGGTAAGGAAGGCGACGGCTTCATCGATGCCATGCGCATCCTCGACGGCGGGCGCATTTCGATCGCCGCGCTCTCGCTCGGCATGGCCGAGGGCGCATACGGGGCGGCGCTGAAGTATTCGAAAGAGCGGCAGCAATTTGGGAAGGCGATTTCTCAATTTCAAGCGATCCAGTGGAAGCTGGCCGACATGGCGACGGAAATCGAGGCGGCAAAACTTCTGACGCTGCGGGCCGCCGCCATGAAAGATGCCGGGATGAAGACCACGCTAGAATCGTCGATGGCCAAACTTTACGCGAGCGAGGTAGCCGTGAAATGCGCGAACGAAGGCGTGCAGATTCACGGCGGGTATGGCTTCATCAAGGACTATCCGGCGGAGAAGTTTTATCGCGACGTGAAGCTGTGCACGATTGGCGAAGGGACGAGCGAAATCCAGCGACTGGTGATTGCGCGGCAGTTGCTGAAAGATTAAGATGCTCGCCATTCAGCGAGGCGAGAAGGGAGCTGCGATGATCACCGGAGCTCATGTCATCGTTTACAGCAAGGACCCGGAAAGCGACCGCGCTTTCTTTCGCGATGTTCTCAAATTTCCCGCAGTGGACGCCGGTCACGGCTGGCTCATCTTTGCGCTGCCGCCCGCGGAAGCCGCGTTTCATCCCTCCGAGAAGAACGACCTGCACGAGCTGTACTTCATGTGCGACGACCTGAAGGCGACGATGGAATCGCTGAAGGGGAAGAAAGTGAAGTGTGGCCCGGTGCAAGAAGTGCGCTGGGGCTGCCTGACCGCGATCCTTCTCCCCGGAGGCGGGAAGATCGGGCTCTACCAGCCCAAGCACCCGACTGCGATCGGGCGCTGAAGTCGGATCAACGCGGATCGGCGCGGATCGGCGCGGGTTGTTACACTATCCTGCTTGGCTCCTGCGAGTACAATTCTCGTCGACCGTCTCCGCTCCGGCGACCCCCGCGCGCTGGCTCGCGCCATCTCTACGGTCGAGAACCGCGATGCCGGCTGGTCGGAGCTGCTCAAGGCTCTCTTCCCGCATACGGGCAAGGCCCGAGTCATCGGTCTGACCGGTGCCCCAGGATCGGGCAAGAGCACGCTGGTCGATCAGCTTGCCAAGCACTATCGCAAAGAAAATCAGACCGTCGGCATCATCGCGGTTGACCCGACCAGCCCTTACACGGGCGGAGCGATTTTGGGCGACCGCATCCGCATGCAGGATCACTATAGCGACCCGGGAATTTTCATCCGCAGCATGGCGACGCGCGGATCGCTTGGCGGGCTGGCGCGCGCTACGGCGGATGCCGCCACTGTACTCGATGCCTCGGGGCGCGACTTGGTCATGATCGAAACGGTTGGCGTCGGGCAGGACGAAGTCGATATTGTACGGCTGGCGGATGTCACCGTCGTGATTCTTGTCCCCGGCATGGGCGATGATGTGCAGACGATCAAAGCCGGGATCATGGAAATCGCCGACATCTTTGTGATCAACAAAAGCGACCGCGAGGGGGCCGAGCGCGTCGAGCGCGAGGTTCGCGCCATGCAATCGCTGGCCACGCGCAACGACCGCTGGACGCCGCCGATCGTGAAGACGGTCGCAAGCGAGGGCATGGGAACCGAAGAGTTAGCGGAAGCGATCGCAGAATACGAGGCGTACCTGAAGAAAGAGAACCTGGTGTTCAAGAAGAACGTCGAGAACTGGCAGGAACGGCTGGTCGAGATGCTGCGCGATGCCATGCTGGGAAAAGCGCGCGCGCAGATGGACGGTGGCAGCCTCGAGCGTTATGCGGCCGAGATCGCCGAGCACAAGCGCGACCCGTATTCGCTGGTGGAGGAGATTGTGCGCGGCACAGAACGCAATTAGGGGAACTATGATCAAGTAGAGACGGGGCTTGTCCCGTCTCTACGGGAAATCGACGCACCTTGGCTTCGGCAACAGGCAGGCAATCATGGAATTCAGCATTGATCATCTTGGCATCGCGGTGAAGTCGCTGGCGGCGGCAAAGTCCATTTACGAGAAGCTCGGGTTGAGCGTTTCTCCGGAAGAGACCGTTGAGGCGGAAAAAGTGCGGCTGGTGATGGTGCCCGCGGGCGAGAGCCGGCTGGAACTGCTGGAAGCGACTTCGGAGGATTCGCCCATCGCCCGGTTCATCGCCAAGCGTGGCGAGGGGCTGCATCATGTTTGTATGCGCGTTCCGGATCTGGCGGCAGCGGTTGCAAAATTGAAGAGCGACGGCGTGCGCCTGGTGTCGAATGAGATCAAGACGGGCGCGGGCGGCCATCGGTATGTGTTCGTGCATCCGCAGAGCACGTCGGGCGTGTTGCTCGAATTGGTGGAGAGCAGCCACTGAATGACGCTTCTGCTCGCGGTTGACACTTCCGGGAAGAACGGCAGTCTGGCGCTGGCCCGCGTGACGCCGGGCCAGAGCGAAATTGACGTGCTTGAAGTTGTGCCGCTCGCGGGCGGCGCGTTTTCGGCGCAACTGGTACCGCAGATTGCCGCAGTGCTTGAAAAGCACGGACATGGCAAGAGCGATCTGGGGGCATTTGCGGTCGCGTCCGGTCCGGGATCGTTTACGGGGCTGCGCGTGGGCTTGGCTGCCATTAAAGCTCTGGCCGAGGCCCTGCGGAAACCAATCGCTGCGATTTCATTGCTGGAAGCAGTTGCGTGCAGCGGCGCGGCGCGCGGCCGGGTTCTCGCGGCGCTGGATGCGCTCCGGGGCGACGTGTATGTTGGCGACTACGAACTCGGTCCGCAGGTTCTCATGCACGCTCACATGCACAGCGAACGCCTGCTGAGCAGGGAAGAGTTTGTTGCCGAAGCCAAGGGGAAGTTGGTTGTTACGCCCGATGCCGCGTTGGCGGAGACGGTTCGGGCTGCGGGAATCGAGGTTGATCTGATTGAGTATCCGAACAGCGGGGTGATTGCCCGTCTGGGTTGGGAGCATCTCCAGCGGGGCGAGACGGTTCGTTCGGAAGATCTGGAAGCCAACTACATCCGCCATTCCGACGCTGAAATTTTCTCGAAGCCGGCGCCGTGAGACTCTCCATGCCCGTGGCCATCCGCTCCGCCGCGTTGAATGATGTGCCGGCGATTCTCGCCATCGAGCAGCAGGCGCCGGGCGCAGCCCACTGGACGTTCGAGCAGTACAACCAGTTGGTGGGTAGCGGTGTCGTTCTAGTGGCCGAGGATGCAGGCAAGCTTTGCGGATTCGTTTGCGCGATGGCGGTCGCGGGCGAGTGGGAGATCGAGAACGTGGTGGTGGCCGCCGAGTTCCTCCGCCGTGGCATCGCCAACGAGTTGTTGCGCGAGTTGATTCAGCGCGCGGAGAGCGAGGCTGCGTCAGCGATTCTGCTCGAAGTGCGCGAATCGAATCTGCCTGCCCACGGACTGTACGAAAAGCACGGTTTTCGCGAGGTGAGCCGCCGCCGGGCGTATTACCGGGATCCTGCAGAGGACGCGATTGTGTATGCGCTTCGGTTCGACCGATGACCCCAGCCGAAAAGCCGCGAGTTTCCGCACCATTTTCTGTGCAACTTCGTATCCCGGGGGCCGCTTGCGCAACGGTGGAAATCTCTCTATGAAATCTCATTGAACCCCTACCGATCTCTGTGCTACTTTTTAACCGTGCAGTAACAAACAGCAGGAGGTCTAGCAAGGATGCTGACTCCGAGAGAGCAACTCCTGACCGGTCATAATGAGTTCCAGCGGCTGGTTCAGGAGCACTCGCAATATTCCCAACGGCTGGAATCCCTGACCCAGAAAAGGTACCTCACCGACGATGAAAAACTGGAGGAAGTGCGGCTGAAGAAACTAAAGCTGCGCCTCAAAGACCAGATGCAGAATCTGGAGCAGCAGGTTCATCGGCAGTCTGCCTAGATTAGCCGAGCCTTAGACCAACGGGACTGAATTAGGGGGCCCGAATCGCAAGAAAACGCAAGGCCCCACTTGATTCATGCCATCATACCGGGCGCGTCTAAGCGCCTTTTTTTATTGCAGTTATGTAGAATGTCGCGGCCTCGCTCTATAATCATTCTGAATTCCCATGGTTCGTGACGGCTACTTCTATGGTGCGGGCTGCGTGCTGGCCGCGGTCATTGTCGCGTGGCTGGCGGCTTGGCCTTACGCCGTCCCGGTGTTGCTGCTCGGAGCTTTTTTTCTGTGGTTTTTCCGCGATCCAGAGCGCCAGATTCCCGAAACCGCCGGAGACAGCGTTCCTATCGTTTCTCCGGGGGACGGCAAGGTAACGGATGTTTCGGTCGTGGCTTCCGATGGAGCTTCTGGCGGAACTACGCGGAACCGGATCAGCATTTTCCTTAGCGTCTTCGATGTGCACGTGAACCGTTCGCCGATTGCAGGCGTGATCCGCGACGTGCACTATCGGCGCGGCAAGTTCCTCAACGCCATGGGAGTGCATTCGGCAGAGGAGAACGAGCAGAACATCGTCACCGTTGAAGGCGAAGGCCGTACCGTAATATTCAAACAGATCGCCGGCCTGATTGCGCGCCGTATCGTTTTCAATTTTAAAGTGGGGGACCATGTAGCCTGCGGCGAGCGGGTTGGGCTCATCAAGTTTGGCTCTCGCGTGGATGTTCTGTTCGATCGCGATGCCGCGATCCAGGTGAAACGGGGCGATCGCGTCAAGGGAGGAGCAACGGTACTTGCTCTTTTGCCGGTTGCCCAGCCGGTTCATGCCGGCACGGCCGGGGAGCGGGAGGCTCATTGAACATGGAAGAGCCAGAGCCGCGTCGTCGTGAATCCGACCGTCCGCGCGGAAAATTGCGCAAGGGCATGTATATACTGCCCTCGCTGTTCACCACGGCGAATATCGCGCTTGGGTTCTACGCGATTCTGCAGACCGTGCATGGCACCGCGGGTGAAGCCTGGCACATGGACTTCGCCGCGATGGCCATCGGCTTTGCCGTATTGTTTGACGGTCTGGACGGCCGCATCGCGCGTATGACCCATACCTCCAGCGATTTTGGCAGAGAACTCGATTCGCTGGCCGACGTGATTACCTTCGGCGTTGCCCCGGCGCTGCTCGCCTGGATGTGGGGCTTTCATCTGTTGCCGATGACCATTGCGCCCGATCTGCGCCTGAAAATTACAGACCTGGGCTCGGTAGCCTGCTTCGCTTTCCTCATGGCGGGCGCGAGCCGCCTGGCGCGCTTCAACATTGCGAAGAATCCACAGCCTTCGAATCCGGGACGTCCGGGGAAGAAATATTTCGTGGGCATGCCGATTCCAGCCGGGGCGGGAGTGATCGCGGCGATCGTCCACTACTCCGCCGGGGCGCCCGTAACTTCCTGGTGGACGGCGATGAGCTGGTTGATGATGGTCGTCGTGGTCGGTTATCTGATGGTCAGCACGTGGCGTTTCTACAGCTTCAAGGACATTGATTTTCGTTCGCGCCATCCCTTCCGCTTGATTGTGCTGATGGCCGTGCTGATCGCGTTGATCGCGCGATTTTCGCGCCCCGTACTATTCGCGGTTGCCATACTGTACATGGCTTCCGGCGTCCTATGGCGCCTGCAGTGGATCTTCCATCGCAAGACTCCGCCTGCACCTCCGGTGTACCGGGAGGCATCTCAGACTCCATGACTCCCCTTTCGAAGACTCCCCTTTCGAAATCCGCCGGCTCGCAGGCCGATCTCCGCGGCACGAACCTTTATCGCGTGGCGATCGTCGGCGCGGCGTCACTCAAGGGAAAAGAGATCGCCGAAATTCTGCGCGAACGGAATTTTCCCGCCGTCGATGTCCGGTTGCTCGATGACGACGAGTCTCTCGGCCAGTTGGAGGCGGTCGGCGACGAGATGAACTTTATCCAGAGCATCCGCTCTGAACAGTTCGAGCGCGTGGACTTTACCTTCTTCGCTTCCGACCCGCGCTCTACGCGCAATAACTGGAAGGCGGCGCGCGACCTGGGCGATACGATTGTGGATCTCTCGTTCGCGCTGGAAGATGAAGCGGGAGCATCGGTCCGCTCGCCTTGGATCGAGCGCCAGACCGGCCAACCCATTGCTCCAGAGTTGCAGCCGGGCCCGGTGGTGGTCGCCCATCCAGCGGCCACGGTCCTCGCGCTGCTCGCTTTGCGCAGCGAGAAGGCTGCCAAAATACAACGCATGGTCGCGACCGTATTTGAACCGGCGTCCGAGAACGGCCAGAAGGGGATGGACGAACTGCACGAGCAGACGGTGAATCTGCTCTCCTTCCAGGATCTGCCGAAGAATGTGTTCGACATCCAGGTGGCCTTCAACATGGTGGCGCGTTACGGACAGAGATCTGAATTGGCGCTGGAAGCTGTATCGCAACGAATCCGGAAGCACTACCGGCACATTGCCCGTGGCGCAGCCGAGCCTGCGCTACAGGTGCTGCAGGCGCCTGTCTTCCATGGACACGGCTTTTCTGTTTACCTGGATATGGAGAAGCCAGTCGCGATCGCAGATTTTTCGCACGCCCTGGCGGGAGAGCACGTGGTCGTGAGCGGCAGCCCTGAAGATATGCCCACCAGCGTGAGCGCCGCCGGTCAGCCGGACATCTTGGTCTCACTGACCATCGACGCGAATCACAAGAACGGCTTGTGGCTCTGGGCAGCGACCGACAACCTGCGCGTTGCCGCTTTGACTGCGGTCGAATGCGCCGAGACCATGACCGCATCCCGGCCGAGAGGGCAGATTCAATGAACCGGTGGGCGGCCACGGTGGCTCTCGGAGTGGGCCTGGCGTCGACCTTGACCGGCTGCGGCTACCACACCGCCGGAAATGCAGTCGAACTGCCGCAGAATATCCGCACCATCGCGATTCCCGGCTTCGTGAGCCACAGCCAGACGTTTCGCATCGAGCAACTGCTAACCGACGCCGTCGTGCGCGAATTCAACGCCCGCACGCAGTACCATGTAATCCATGAAGCGAATGGCGACGCGGATGCGGTGTTGAAGGCGACGGTTTTGTCCGCGTCTGCTAACCCGCTTGCTTACGACTCCACAACCGGACGCGCAGTCAGCGCCCTGGTCACCGTGAGCATACAGGTGACACTAACCGACCGTCACGGCAAGGTGCTCTTCGAGAATCCTTCCTACCTTTTTCACGATCAATACGAACTGTCGCGCGATCTCCCCAGTTTTTTCCAGGAAGATTCTCCGGCCGTGGATCGCCTGTCGCGGGATTTCGCGCGCACCCTGGTAGCCAATATCCTGGAGGCCTACTGATGCGCGCCTTCAGCCAGGCGGACCGCTTTCTCTCCGAACTTGAGTCGCGCAAGCTGAAGCCGGCTTATGTGTTGGTTGGCGATGAAGCGTTTTTTCGCAAGCGCTGCCGCGATGCCATTCTTGAGCACCTGGTCGCGCCCGACTCGCGTGATTTCGGCTTGTTTGAGTTCGACCTCAACGAGACTTCGCTGACTGAAGTTCTGGATCGCGCCCGCACGCCCTCGCTGATGGCTCCGTTTCAGGTGTTCTTCGTGCGCGGAGTGAAGACCTTGTTTGGCCGCGGCTCCAACGAAGAAAAAATCGGAGCCATCGAAGCGTACTGCAAGAATCCCAATCCCGATGCGCTCCTGGTGTTTGTTGCCGATCACATCAGCATTCCCGCCGATGCCCGCCGCATGGATATGACGGACAAGGACCGCTACCAGAAGATCCGCGAAGACCTGGGTCCGTTCTGTGGCATTGTGGAACTGTCTCGCGTGCAAGAGGGTGAAGCGGTCCGCTGGATTGGCGAGTACTGTGCCACGCGCGCAGTCAAGATCGACGCCGACGGCGCCCGCGAGTTAGTGGATGCGCTGGGCGGCGACATGATGATGGTCTCGAACGAACTGGAGAAGCTGATTCTTTACGTCGGCGAAAAGAAAAAAATCACGCTCGGCGATGTCGAGACCATGGTGCTCGCCGCGAAACAGCGCTCGTTATATGAGTTGACCGATGCGATTTCCTCCAAAGACCGCGTGCGCGCGCTGCAAGTCCTCGATGCGTTGCTTTCGACCGGCGACGGCGAAGAAGCTGCCATCGGTCATCTCTACATGCTGGCCAAAACTTTTCGCCAGATGCTGGTCATTCTGGAGCGCAACGTGCGCGACCAGCGCATGCTCTGGGCGGCATTGTGGCAGGGCTTTCGCGTGCCGCCGTTTGCCGCCGACGATATCATCCGGCAGGCGCGACGCTACAAATCGAAGCGGGAACTGACGCGCGCCATTCGCCTGGTCGCGAAAGCCGATCTGGCGTTGCGCTCGAATCCTCCCGGCAAGCGGCTGGTCCTCGAAAAGCTGGTTCTGGATCTCGCCACTGAGCCCAAGCTCGAGGCAACCGGCGGATGGATGCAGGAAGAACTGCTGGTATGATGTAAGCCTCAGGTCCTGATGCTAAGCCCAGGCGACGTCATTTCCTATTTAGAGATGTGTGCTCCGTTTGGAGTGAATCTCCAACGCGGGATAAACTATCGGATTAGGGACGGCGAGAGCCTCATTCTGATGAGCCGGGGCTTACCCCGTCTAGACGCACCGGGCAACAAGTGTATTTACCCTTTGATCGCGGCCAGCGCTCGCCGTAGTTCGTCCACACCCGGTAAATTCGGATTAAGCTTCACCACGCGGTCCAGTTGTTGCCGGGCCAGTGCGGCTTGACCACTTTTTGCGTAGGCGAGTCCCAGGTGGTAGTTGAAGAGCGCGTTGTCCGGTTCCTTTTTCACAGCTTCTTTGAACAGGGTTGTCGCGGACGCGTAGACGTGCTTGTGGTAGAACGCCCAGCCCAGCGTGTCAGCGGAGTTCGGATTATCGGGAAGCTGACGCCGGGCCGTCTGCGCCATCGCGAAAGCCACGTCCACATTGCCACCCTGCTCCAGCATCACGTAAGCCAAGTTGTTGGAGGCCAGCGGATTGTCCGGCTGAATCTCAAGAACCTTCTGATACTGCTGTTTCGCGTGGTCCCAATCCTGCTTGCTCTCATAGATGCCACCAGCCAGCAGGTGGAAAGCGATCTCCTTGGGATTGATCTTGGCCCCATCGAGATAAGTTTGCAGCGCCTGATCAGTGGCGCCGCGTAGGTTCTGAACCAGGCCGAACTTAACTAGCGCCTCGCTGTTCTTCTTATCGAGCTCGGAGGCTCGTTTGAACTCCTGCTCTGCGCCCGCTAGATCTTTTTTCTGTGCCATCAGGAGTTGGCCCAGCATGATGTGAAACCCGACGTTCTTGGGATACCTGGCCAACTGTGTGTTCGCCGTAGCGATGGCCCTGTCCGGCTGCTTCTGCACCAGGTCTACGTTGAGCACGCCGCCCAGTGCGTCGGTGGAATTCGGATCCTGATCAAGCGCCTGCTGGTAGGCTTTTTGCGCTTCGGCATACTGGCTCTGCGCCATCCGCAGGTTGCCCAACTGCACGTAGGCGGCAGGATTGCTGGGCTCCTTTTCCAGGGACCGCTTAATAAACTCATCGGCCGTCGAGAACTGCTTGCGATCGATGTCGGCCACCGCGCGCAAGAGGTATCCGTCAGGAGCTGCTGGCTGCAAGGCGATGATCTGGTCCGCTTCCTGCGCGAGACCCCCGGGATCACTCCGGTGGATGGCAACGCCCGCCAACGCCCGGTGCGCTTCCACAATGTCAGGACGCAGTCGAACGGCATCGCGCCACTCTGCTTCTGCCCGATTGGTGTTGCCTAGCTGGTCGAATGCCAGGCCCTGCTGGTAATGCGCCACTGCGTTATCGGGATCGTTCTTCAACACGGCTTGCAGCGTATTGACGGCGTCGCTGGCCTTGCCGCTACGAATCTCGATCTCACCCTTGTAAACCTGGGTGTCGGGGTCATCCGGCTTTGCCTTCACAACTTCGTCATTCAACTTGCGGGCATCGTCGAGCCGGTCTTTCAGGATGAGCAGCTGAATGTAATTCTTCTTGACCACCATGTCCTTGGCATGGTCCCGATACAGCGAGGCATACTCGGCCGTGGCTTTGTCGAGCTGGTTATTGGCAAAATAGAAATCGCCAAGCATGCGGTAGCCCACCGAATCATTCGGGAGATCCTTCTTCGATTGCCGCAGGAATTCCTCGGCTTGGCCGGGCTTGTTCTCGGCCATGTACAGGCTGGCAAGAGAGAGCCTGGGGTTGGGATCGTCCGCTGCGGTCTCAATCGCCCGCCGGAACCACTGCTCTGCCTCGGGAAATCGCCCGCGAGTCTGGTAGAAGTTCCCCAGCGAGACCAGCGTATTCGTGGACTTGGGACTCAGTTCGACCGCTTTCTTGAAATTCACCTCCGCCGCGTCCCACTGTTGTCCGTGCACCTGGAGCACAGCCAAATTCAGATAAGAGTCGGAACGTCTGGGATCCAGTTGCAGCGCCTTCTGCAGGTCCGCCAGCGCGGCGGTGGTGTTATTAGTACCGGCGTAGTAGTTGGCTCGTGCGATATAGACGTCGGGGTTGTTGGGCTGTTTTTGCGCGAGCAGGTCCAGATGCTCCTTCGCGTCATTGAACTGACGACCGAGGATCAGCAGGTTGGCCATGTCAAGGTGCGCCGCATAGTGGTCCGGCTGGAGTTGGACGGTGGTCGACAACTCCTGGTAGGCGGTTGGCCACTGCTGCAGCTTCATCGCCGTCAGCGCCAGCTTGTAGTGGGCGTCGGCGAAATGCGAATCAACCTGAATGGCGTTCTCGAACTGAATCGCGGCTTCCCGGTACTGGCCTTTGTCGAAGTAGCGCTGGCCGCTCTCCAGGTACTTCTGCTTGCGGACGTTCGGATCCCGCGAGCAGCCCGTCAGCAACGCCGCCAGCAAGCAAACCGCCGCTACCGCATACTGAAATCTCGACCCTTTAGCAATACGCATATCTCTGAACGCCTCACATCGCGCAAACTTTGTCTTATCAACACCCTACTGCACAAAGGTACTCTCTTGGACGCAAGCCCGAAAGTTACTGCTCTTATTATCGCAAACTTGTCCAACTGGTAGAACCAGATCGGCCCTATCAAGCATACGCCCGTGTACAGGCGCTTTCGTAATCTGCCCCCACCGGCCGGAGCATGGCATAGTTCAATCGGCTATGACTCACTTCCCCCAAACCAATGCCAACCGGCGTTCCCCCCGAGTACAACTCCATGGATCTGTCGCGGCCGCAGTGATGGCCGAAGGTGGCCAGCGGGCGCGCGCAAAACTACAATCCATTTCCATCACCGGCGGATTGCTTCAGTTGCAGCATGAGCTTTCCACCGGAGACTTCGTCGAAATCGCTTTCCACACCCGATCGGGCGCCATCCACGGCATGGCCGAAATGCTGCACCCGATGCGCAAGTTTCAGAGCGCGTGTCTGCAGCCTTTCCGCTTCATTGCCTTGGGCGACGATGACCACCGCAAGCTGCGTATGGCGCTCGATTCCGCTCTGGACCGCAGTTTCCTGGACCCTGTTTCCGAGCAGCTTCAGACGCCGCCAGGATTCTGAGCCCCCGGGTTTTGAGCCGCATCGTCACACGCAGGTTCTGCTTGTCGCTATACTGAGTCCTTCGGGATGACGAACGAGACCATCACGCACTCCGCCGAGGAGACGATCGCTTTCGGGCGGAAGCTTGCCGCCGATTTGTCTCCTCCTCTCATTGTGCTGCTGCGCGGCGACCTCGGGGCGGGAAAGACGACCCTGATGAAGGGGATCGCGGAAGGGTTCGAAGCCGCTCGCGCCGAGGACGTGACCAGCCCCACCTTCACGCTCGTCCACGAATACCGCGGACCCCGCACCACCCTGTACCACATCGACCTTTACCGCATCGATACCCAGCGCGATCTGGAAACGCTCGGCCTTGACGACCTGCTCGCTCCCAACTGCATCTTACTGATAGAGTGGGGAGAGAAGTTCCCTCGCTTGCAACGCGATCAGAACGTCGAAATTACCCTGGAGCGAGTGGGGGAAACTGAGCGCAGAATCCAACGGACCACCCGATGAATTCCGTGGACTGCCCACAGTAGACTGTCAACATTGCCTGGGGCGCATTGCAATCAACTGAATTTGGAGCCAGAATCAACTTGAAACTCACCTATTTCGCACTTGTCTGCCTGTTGATCTTATTGATGTTGATCACCGCGACTCTTTGCGCCGCGCAAAGCGCACCACAGCCTGCGAACTCGGACGCGAACCAGTCCGCCCAACCGCCCGCGACTGGCACCGGCCAGACACCCGGGCAAACGCCGCCTCCAGCCAAACCGTCAGCCGGCCAAGCGGCGCAGCCTGCCGATCAAACTCAGGGCCAGAGCCAGGACAGCCAGGGCGCAAAAGACGCGCCGGACGCCCCGTCCGTGACGTCCGGCACGTCGAAAGACCGGCTCTTTTTTGCTCTACCCAACTTCTTGACCTTGGAGAATGCTGGCCAGGTTCCACCCCTGACGACCGGGCAAAAATTCAAAGTTGTCGCCCAAGGCTCGTTCGACCCCATTCAGATTGTCTGGTACGGTGCGCTCTCCGGTATCGCTCAGGCCGAGAACAGCGAGCCCGGTTACGGACAGGGCGCCCAAGGGTACGGCAAGCGCTATGGCGCCTACGCTGCCGACGGCACCATCGAGAATTTTTTTGTGGGCGCGATTCTTCCTTCCGTGCTTCGCCAGGATCCGCGCTATTTTCAGTCAGGCCACGGCAGTTTTTTTAACCGCACCGAGTATGCCGTCAGCCGGATCTTCGTAACTCGCACCGACTCCGGACACAATCAATTCAACTTCTCCGAAATCTTTGGTGCCGCCATCGCGTCGGGCATTTCAACCTACAGTTACCACCCCCACGCCGACCGCACCTTGCCGAATACGGCCAGTGTCTGGGGATCGCAGGTGGGCTACGACACGATTACGCTGGTGGTCAAGGAGTTCTGGCCCGATATCCGGAGGAAATTAAAGAAGCAGCCTCATTGATCCTTGGTCCTTCAGAACCCCATGATGTTATATCCGCAATCCACGTAGATGGTCTCGCCCGTGATGCCGGAGCTTGCATCGGAGGCGAGGAACACGCCGGTGCTGCCCACCTCGCCGACTTCAACATTGCGTTGCAGGGGGGCGCGCTCGGCGTGTCCTTTCATCATGTCTCCCATGCCGGAGATGCCGCGCGCGGCCAGCGTTTTGATCGGTCCGGCGGAAATGGCGTTGACGCGAATCTTCTTTCGGCCCAGATCGTGAGCCAGGTATCGCACGGTACACTCCAGCGCGGCTTTAGCTACGCCCATCACGTTGTAGTTGGGGACAACTTTTTCCGCCCCGTAGTAGGTCATGGTGATAACGCTGCCCCCGTCTTCCATCAGGGGCGCGGCGGCGTGGCAGACCGCGATTAGCGAATACACGCTGACATCATGCGCGATGCGGAAGCCCTCTCGAGTCGTGTTCACGAAGTCGCCCTTCAGTTCGTCGGGCGGCGCGAAAGCCACGCTGTGCACGAGCACATGCAGCTTGCCGTAGCGCTCCTTGAGCTTCTCGAACAGGCCCGCAATCGCCGCATCGTTCGAAACGTCGCACATGAATCCTTCCGCGCCCGGGAGCGATAGAATCAGGTCTCTGGCCTCCTGCTCCAGCCGTTCGTTCTGATACGTGATGGCGAGGTTCGCGCCCGCCGCGTGCAGTCCTTGCGCGATTGCCCACGCGATCGAGCGCTTGTTCGCCACTCCGAAAACGACCGCCGTCCGGCCTTTCAAGTCCTCAAACATGAAAAACTCTCCTGGTACGAAGTCAATAAGAATAGCAGGGGATGAAGTCCCCTGTGTTCCCCTGTGCCCCCTGTGGTGAGAGCTTTTCTCGGCGAACGCGACTCATGAGTGGCGCTAATCGGCAGCGGAAGCCACCGCCTGCCGTGCTTTCATCGGCCAGCAGGCGCTGCCAAATGCGACCGCATACACCGCAGCGATCACGCCAAACCCGGCCACCAGGCTGATCCGCGATGCGACCGCACCCACGGCCAGCCCCAGTGCCACCTGCAGAAACGTGCCAAAGAAATAGAAAGTATTCTGGACACGTCCCATGAAATGCGGCGGCACTTGCTCCATCAGGCTGGTATTCATGGCCACGCCGCTAACGCCCCGCGCCGATCCCATCAGCCCATAAAGCAGTACGGCAATCGCCAGCCACGGCGAAAACGGCGACAGCGCCATGGTAAAAGTCAGTAGCAGCATCGAAATCGCAATCAAACTGCGCGCTCCCATCCGCGCAATCAGCGCTGGGGCGTAAAGAGCGCTCAGGAATGCGCCCACACCCCATCCCCCGTTCAACCATCCGTAGCCGGTCGCGCCGGCGTGGAAGACGCGATCGCTGAGCGGCGCCGTGACCACCACTCCCGTCATCATCGCGCCCAGAAATAAGGCCCAACTCGTACCCAGGAAAACCACGCTGCGATGCTCGCGCAGAAAGACCAGCCCTTCGCGCATCTCGCGCAGGAAGCGTTCGGCTGCGGTTTCCGCCGCTTCCAGATCGTGACGAAGTTCGACGGCCCGCGGCACAACATGTCGGCCCTGGCGCACCGCGAAGTAGCACGAAAAAGAAACGACGTACGTGCTCACGTCGATGAGCAGCACGCCGCCCAGCCCAATGTGTTCGTAGACGAAACCCACGAGCGCGCCGGCAATCAGCCAGCCACCCTGGATGCCCGCCAGCAGAAATGTATTCGAGTGCACGAACCTGCCCTCGGGCGTCAGCTCCTGAATCAGCGCTGTGATGGTCGGCCAGAACATCCAAAAGCCCGCCGCCACCAGCGTGTTCATCAGGTAGAGTTCCCACACCTGCACGCGGTGCAGGAAGGCAAGCACCGTGACCGCAAGAATGACGACGGCGCGTCCCGCATCCAGCATCATTACCAGCCGCCGCCGGTCTTCGCGATCAATAATGACGCCCGTGAAGGGCAGCATCAGCATGGCCGGAATCGTCTGCAGAGCGGCAAACGTGCCCAACGCCATTTCGGAGTGAGTGCGCTGCAAGATCGTCCAGGCCACCGCGGCGGAATTCATCCCGCTGCCCAGCATGGAGATCACGTTCGCCGCAAACACAAATCGCAGCGAGCGTTCTTGCAGGATGGAGCGCATGGTTCGAATCTAACATGGAGGGCTTTTGGCTTTTGGCTTTTAGCTATTGGCTATTGGCTTTCAGCTATCAGCTATCAGTTCGCAGTTTCTGGTACCCACAGTTTGTTGAAGATCTTCAAGAATTTGTCATGCTGAGCGAAGCGAAGCACCTGCTGTCCGCGGAAAGGGGTGCGGGCTAGGCAATCTCAAAAGGGGCTCGCACCAAACTTATTTCTGCTGAGAAAGGGGATAAGATCGCTTATTGATTGTTGAATAATATAGTGACATTTCTAGCTGGGTATGCTATCGTCGGCCCATGGGAAATCCGGCGGGAGTGCGGCGAGATTTTCAGGCACTGGAGCAGCGACGCTTGCGGGCGGCG
>JBEKAF010000068.1:0-21116 GCA_050018355.1 Terriglobales bacterium
GGTTGATATCGCAGTTCTTGGCTGGCACAGTGAAATGGCCGGTAAAGGTTGCGCCTGCCTGAAGTTCGATCACGTCGCCGCAGCTAGCGTTGTTCAAGGCCGCTTGCAGATCGCCGCCAGCGTTGACCGTGATGATTGCTCCCGGCGCGGGCGTGTCGGTCATCGCACTGGGAACGGTCACTCTCGGCAGTTCCGCCGGGCCATCGAATTTGCTACCGGCAATGACGGTGACACTGAAATTGCCGGTTGCAGTTTTGCCGGTGGCGTCCGTAACCGTGACCATGAAGTTGAATGTACCAACTGCCGTAGGCATGCCGGCAAAATCCCCGTTCGCATTCATCGCGATTCCTGCAGGAGGAGTGCCTGCGGAAATGCTCCAACTGTAAGGCGTAGTTCCGCCAGTCGCGGTGAAGACTTCGCTATAAGTGTCCCCCTGCTGGCTCTGGGGAAGATTCCCGTTTGTGATTTTCAGTGCCTGGTTATTCGCCGGGTTCACGGTGACAGCAGCGCTGGCCGACTTCGAGGAGTCGGCATTGCTGGTTGCGGTGACGGTCGCGTTCGTTTGCGCGTTTACTGTTGGGGCGGTGAAAAGACCGTTGGCATCGACCGAGCCTGCGGTCGCTGACCATATCACCCTGGTATTGGAAGTTCCGCTGACGGTGGCGGTGAACTGCTGTTTCTGATTCGAGAGCAAAGCTACGCTGGCCAGAGACACACTGACCTTGACAATCCCGCCGACGCCGCCGCCACCGACGACAACGACGAAGGTCTGGCTTCCCTCATCGAGGCGCGGCGAGTCGGTCACAATGACCTCGAACGAGAAGTTGCCCGCGGTTGTAGGCTTCCCCGAGAACGCCCCTGTGGCTGGGTTCAAACTGATGCCCGGGGGCAGAGCGCCGGTCTTCACCGAAAAATGGTAGGGCGAGCTTCCACCACCAACTGCGAGCACAGCGTTGTAAGACTCATTGACCGTGCCTGCGGGAAGATTTCCGTACACGTTCAGGTTGTTCGGGGTCCCATTGTTCTGTGTGCCGGCGGCTTGTGCCACCGTGCCGCAAGAAGTGGTGATCAGCGCGACCATGAGCAGGAGTAGCAAGACGCTCAGGCGCTGTGCGAGCGCTCGGGAAAATCTGGAATGACATTTTAAAAGAGCATCTTGTGGTTCAAACATTGCCACTGTTTCAAACATTGCGAGCCCTCGACTGTAAGAATGGGGGACTAGTCGATATGAGTCCTTACGCTGAATCTATCGAGATGGGACAAGGGTTCCCAGATACCAGTAGTACGTATCTGGGACCCGTTAGTACATGCGGGCGCGGCATGTACAGATTCGCATTGCGCCAGTGTCCATCGGTGTTTTTAGTGCGAGGTCGATGAAAACAGGCGCGGGACGAGCGGTGTGGGCGGGGACGGTGCTGCGGCGATTGCGGCACGGCCTGCAAAATGATGCGGAGAGCAGGGGAAACGAAAATAACCAACGGCAGGGTTACTGGCGGGATTCCCCCAGCAAGACCGCGCGCAGGTGATCGTAAGCGCGGTTTCCGAGCGCGCGCTGCACGCTGCGGCGGGCCTGATGCTGAAGGCGTTTCTTCCACAACCCGCGGCCGTGGCAAGTGGCGCTGAAATCCTCGATGGTGAGGTCACGCAGCATGGCTACGCGGCCGAGTTCGTAGCGGCTGGTGCTGGACGAGTTTGCATGAAATTGGCTGTTGCTAACGGTTGCGAATCCGGCGTGGCGCGCCATCTGAAGCGTGCGCTGGTCGTAGCGTCCTCCGGGACAGGAGAAGTGTTCGATTGGATGTCTGACAATTTTTTCGATCTGCAGCTTCGCATCCACGATTTCGCGCTTCAGTTCCGGTTCCGGGAGATCGGAGAGATAAGGGTGCGTCATCGAATGGCAGCCGATCTGGAGGCCCTGCGCGTCGAGATCGCGCACCTGGCTGGCATTGAGGTAACCGGGCGTGCCCAGGAATCCAGCGGTGAGGTAGAAGGTTGCGTTGAAGCCGAACTCGCGGAGCACGGGCGCGGCGCCGATAAGGTCGGTCTCGCAGCCGTCGTCAAAGGTGATACAAACGCTCGGCTCGGCAGGATAGCGAAGAGCTTCGCCGACGTTCAGGCCGCGCCAGCCGGATTTTTTCATCCACGCCATTTGGCTGCGGAAAGTTTCGAGCGGCAGAATGTAGCGCACGTAGCCGGGCTCGGACTGGCAGAGCTTACGGCCAGCGAGCTCTAGCTCGTGGTACATCAGGAACACAATGTGCGAGGCAGCCATGACGTCTCTGAGGTTAGGATTTCTTGTCGCTGCCGATCGTCTGCGCGTGCCGGTCGAGCAGGAGGAGCAAGGGATCGCGTAGAAAAGGCCCCCCCGCCAGCAGGCCGGAGATCAGCGGATTTTTCTGGTTGCAGCGCAGCGGAGAGGCGTCGAGCTTCAGCACCCAGCCTCCGGCGCTTTCGACCAGCGCCGCCCCGGCGGCAACGTCCCACTCATTTTTCGGAACCAGCGTGAAGGTGAGATCGGCGCGACCGGCGGCGACCAGTCCGAGTTTGTAGGCGACCGAGCCCATGGGACGAATGTTGAACCCGGCGGACTCGAACTGCTTCCACTCGCCGCGCTTCACTTCGCTGCGGCTGGCGAGCACGAGCGCGCCGCGCAGATCCTTGCGCTGGCTCGGTTGTGCGGGCTTGCCGTTGTAGGTCACGCCGGTTTCGCGCGATCCGAGGATGAGTTCGTCGGTTGCGGGATTGCAGATTCCGCTAGCGACCGGAATTCCATTCTCCACCATGGCGATCGAAACGCAGAACTCGGGGATGCCTTGCACGAACTCGCGAGTGCCGTCGAGCGGATCGACGACCCAGACGCGCGGTTTGTCGAGGCGAGTGAAGTCGTCCACGGTCTCTTCCGAGAGCCAGCCTTCGCCGGCGCGGAGAAGGGTCTTGCGCAGAATGTCGTCGACAGCGCGGTCGGCCTCGGTGACGGGATCGTGCCCAACTTTGTACTCGGTTTCAATGGCGCCGGGAGTGAAGCGGTTGAGCACAGCCCGCGCCGCTTCAAGGGCGGCGTGAATGCGTTCGAGAGTTTCTTTAGACGAGTATGAGGTCATTTGTGCTCCGTGAATAAGTACCCAGTACCTAGTACCCAGTACCCAAGTTCTCCGCGATTAGTTGACCCGGCGCTCACTGGGTACTGGGTACTGGCAACCGGGTACTGCCTTTCAAGCCCACAGCATGCGCGCTCCAGTCATCAGTAAAACCGTGCACAGGATTCGGCGCAGCCAGAGTACGGGAACGCGTGTGCTCAGATGCGAGCCCAGCATTCCGCCGGGGATCGAGCCGATCAGCAGGGAAACGACCAGCGGGGCGTTGACGTTGCCCGCCCGCCAGTGCAACAGGCTGGCGACGCCGGTCAGAATCACGGCATGGGCAATGTCGGTGCCGACCATGATTTTGGGCGCGAACGAATAAAACAAAAGAAGCATCATCATGATGATGCTGCCCGACCCGACCGAAGTGATGCCGACCAGAAATCCGCCGACTAATCCGATGAGACTCATGCCGGCAAACGATTGCATGGTGGGCTCGCGCTTGGCGAGATGTTCTTCAATCCGTCCCTGGAACAGAAGCAGGCTGGGAATCAAGACCAGCAGCAGTCCCACGGCGGACTTGATGAAGTCGTTCACGCCATTGCCATAGACGTGGCGCAGGTGCTGCAGAAAAGTCACGCCCAGGTAAGAGCCGGGAACACTGCCGACGGCCATCGCCAGAACGACTTTTCTCCGCACCGTGCCTTTGATCAAGTGCATGATGCTGGCCGGAATCTTGGTGAAGAAGTTGAACAGCGCATCGCTGCCGACGGCAACAATGGCGGGTATGTGCAGGCCGAAGATGAGCATGGGCAGCAGCAATACGCCGCCGCCCAGACCCGTCAACCCGATCAGCGTTCCAACGATGAAGCCGATCAGCACTTTTAGTAGCAAGAATTCCATGCCGTCTTTCGATCAAATTAGTTCTCAGTTCCCAGTCCCCGGTTCTCAGTGGAGCAACACTGAGTCAGAGAACTGAGAACTGCCCTAGCTGTTGCCGTTGGCGCCGACGAAGCCCTCGCGCTCGAGGTGCAGAAGGATGGTCTGCGCCGCTTCTTCGGGGCTCAGCTTGGCGGTGTCAATCACGACTTCGGCGTCGGTCGGCGCCTCGTACGGATCGGAGATGCCGGTGAATTCCTTGACGATACCGGCGCGAGCCTTCGCGTAGAGCCCTTTGCGGTCGCGCTGTTCGCACACTTCGATCAAAGTGGATGCGTGAACCAGGACAAACCCGCCGAACGGCTCAATCATCTGCCGAACCGCTCTGCGCGTCGCTTCATAGGGCGCAATCGGAGCGCAAATGGCGATGCCGCCGTTCTTGGTGATTTCGGAGGCGACATAGCCGATGCGGCGGATGTTGATATCGCGATGCTCCTTGGAGAATCCCAGTTCGCTCGACAGGTTCTTGCGCACCAGATCGCCATCGAGCAGAGTGACCGGACGCCCGCCCATCTCGAGGAACTTGGTGATCAGCGCGTTGGCGATGGTGGATTTGCCCGATCCCGAAAGCCCGGTGAAGAAAATGGTGACGCCCTGCTTGTGCCGTGGCGGATAGCTGCGGCGCAATTCCTGCACGACTTCGGGATACGTGAACCACGCCGGGATGTCGCGGCCTTCGTTGAGACGCTGGCGCAATTCCGTGCCGGAGATGTCGAGTACCTTAGCGCCTTTTGGCACTTCATCGGACGGAACGTAGCGGTCCTCGTTCTGCAGATACACCATCATCTGGAACGGAACCATGGTGACGCCCATTTCCTTCTCATGCTTCTTGAACAGTTCCTGGGCATCGTAGGGACCGTAGAAGTTCTTGCCATCGGTATCTTTTCCGGGGCCGGCATGATCGCGGCCGACGATGAAGTGCGTGCAGCCATGATTTTTTCGGATCAGGCCGTGCCAGATCGCTTCCCGGGGTCCGCCCAATCGCATGGCCAGCGGCAGCATCGATAGCTTGACCGTGCCGTGGGGGTACTTCGAGAGCAGCAACTGGTAGCAGCGGGTGCGGACGAAATAATCGACGTCGCCCGGCTTGGTCATACCGACCGAGGGATGGATCAGCAGATTCGCCTCGACTTGCTTGGCGGCGCGCATGGTCAGTTCGACGTGAGCGCGATGCATGGGATTGCGCGTCTGGAATGCCACCACGGTGGTCCAGCCCAAGCGGCCGAATTCGGCGCGCAGGTCGGCGGGGGTCAGGCGCAGCGAGCGGAAATCATAGTGGGACGGGGGCTGGAATTCTTCGATTCTTCCACCCACGTACCAGGGATTCGATTTGTTGATGGCATAGTCGGCGCCCGGATGCGCGGCGCTGGTGGAATTGAAAACGGACTGGGCCTCGGCTTTGCGGTCAGGCTGCCACACATCTTCAACGCTGAGCACGGCGAGCATCACGCCTTCGGGATCGCGCAGTGCGATCTTGCTGCTGCCCGGTGTTAGTTTCTTGGCGAATTCCTCGCTGACGTCGAGCGTGATCGGCATGGGCCACAGGGTGCCATTCGCCAGCCGCATGTTGTGGCAGACGCCCTCGTAATCGGCGCGGTTCATGAACCCACGCAGCGGCGAGAAGCCGCCGCTCATCAGCAGTTCCAGATCGCAAAGCTGCCGGGCGGTCAGGTCCCATGAGGGCCAATCCTTCGAGTGCGCTTTTAGCTCCGCGGCGCGCGCGGCCGGCACTTGCAGCTGAACAAGTTCTCCCCCGTGGGGGGCGATAAGGTGACTGGTCGTTGCGTTCAAAGCAGTATTCCTCCCGGATGTTCTAACCAAAATTTATGCTGAAATCAAAATCACTAGGGGGGTCTCTATCTAAGCTCGCCCTGTTTGCCGTGGCTCGTCAAGCTACCCGCTGGGGCTACAGGTAACCGCCGGAACATGAGCGGAGCGACGAATGAAGCGCTACGCCGGTTTTGCAATCCGGCCTAAAACCAATGGAACCATGAGAAGGAGCAATTCTGCTTCCGAAAGCCAGCCGATGGCCCACTTGTAAACCACTAAAAACAATAGCCAAGCACGATTTTACCTCAAAACGACGCAACCTGTTGCTGGGGTGTGAAGCAGATTGCAGCCTTGCGCCCAAGCGTGGGAATGAAAGTGCACTGCTACGTCCAGTGCGACACTCTTTGGTCATTGCTCATTCTGATATTCCACCGAAACCACTGCCTGCGGCAGTTGCTCGGGAGGCGACGGCCGAGTCAAGCCCGCAATCTTGGCGACATGAAACGCGCGGTTGGTGCGATAGGCCCAGAGCAGGCCGACCCCGTAGATCGGACTCACCGCCAGGATTTCGAGAGCCAACTGGATCAGGTTGCGGGGATAAAAGAATTGGTTGGCAAGCCAGAGCACTGCGACCAACGGAAGGGTCAAGAGAATGGGCAGCGTATAGGCCTCGTGCAGGAAGGTTCGGACGGGAACGCCGATCTGCTTCTTCATGTGGCGCGGCAGAAACACAAGACAAGTAAAGCTGAGCGGGATGGCGGTGCCGAGGGCATCGCCGACAATTCCGAGCGGCGGGACAAGCGCGATGCTGAGCATAAGGTTGGCGATACCCTCGATCACGGTGATGGCCGCCAAGATCTGATGTTTGCCGAGGCCGAACAAAACGCGCGCGGAAGCCGCCTGCGACAACATGAGCGTGAAAGGAATGATCATCACCACCAGCACCGGGTAGCTGTGCGGAATGTAGCGGGCGCCCACCCAGATGCGGATGATGTGCTTGCCCATGATGATCAGGATGGCGGTGATGGGCAAAATCAGGAACGCGCACGCGCGATTGCCGGCAACATAAATCTTGCGCACGCGATCGAGGTTGCCCTTGGCCTCCGACTCGCTCGACATGGGCACGAAGACCTGGGCCAGGCTGGAGACGAATTCCTGAGCGTAGTCGACGATGCGGGCGCCAATGTTGAACCAGGCGACAGCAACTGTGGACATCATGGTGCCGAGCACGAGTTCGTCGGTGCGGAAGCGCAGGCGCGAGGCGACCAGCACCAGGAAGGTGGTGCCGCCGTAATTGGCCATGTGGCGGAACGAGGCGCGATCCACATGCTTGAGACCAAGCGGCACGGGACATAAGCGGAACACGACGATGCCGCGGAGAATCGAGGAAAAAAGCGGCAGGCCAACCGTGAGTAGGGCGACGGTGAGCAGACCGTATCCGCGGTTCAGAAAATAAACGATCAAAGCGGCGCGCGCGAGGGTGGCGCCGATGCTGGTCCAGTTCAGAATGTAGAAGCGCTGCAAACCTTCGAGCATGCCTCCGAAGACGCCCAGCGGAAAGCCGAGGCTGACCGAGGCGCCGACCATCAACAGCAGCAGGCGCGCCTGCGAATGCATTTCGGGCGGAATTTTAAACAGGTGTTCTACCGACGAACTCAGCAGCGCGGTCAACCCCATGCTCACCACGCCAATGCCGGTGTAGCTAAAGAGCGCGGTGTTGACGAACTGAGTGAGCTTTTCGCGATCGTCAGTGGCGGTGTACTTGGAAACGTAGCGGATGATCGAGGAACGGATTCCTAGGTCAAACAGACCGTAGTAGCCGGTGACGGAGAAGATCAGCACCCAAACCCCGAAAGCCGCGTCCCCCAGACGGTGCAGAATGAACGGAGAGAGAAAAATCCCGACCGCAACGTTGACCGCGAGCGCCGACCAGCTCGATCCGACGTTCCGGATGATTTGCAGCTTCTGAGCGTGCATTGGGTTCCGTTCTTGTGCGTGGCTGGTGCGGGCCTCGACTCAGACCGGGCTCAACGCGAGATGGGGAATGCTGCCGGTATGGTTTCCGCGCCGCCCGCTGCCGCCGCGTTGGTGACCAGCTCATATCCCAGCTGCGCCATGATGTGACCCCACGCCGCTTCGATCTTCGCCACCAATTCCGTTCGCAGGTTCGTCTTCCATCCGCCCACCGACGCCGTGCGGACGAATGGGATATCGCTGCGCTTTTTCTTGTACTTGGTCGAACCCCAGTCTTTGGTCTGCGTCTTTTCCATCTCCCGCATGCGGTCGGCCGAACTGCGATCGAGAGCGGTTTGCAGCAGTTCGGGGGATGCATCGATCCCCAGGAACTCGGCGATGCGCCTTAGTTCCTGCTCCGGACGCGCTTTCAGCTCTTCGTACTGCAGCAGCAGAAATCCCGGCCGCGCACCGCGGGCGAAGGCCCAACTGGCCACGTTTTCTCCCCATGTGCCCCAGCCCGCCGAAGTCAAAGGTCCGGTCCCGGCCACGAAATCCCCGATGAAGCGCTCCAGCGCATAACTGTCTTCGATGCGCCGGTACTTGCGCAACAAATCGTATTCGGAAAGAGCCACGTCCCGCGGATCGCGCACGATATAAATCACTCGCGGATAGCGCGGATCGAAATAGGAATGGCTCTTGATCGTCCGCGGACTTGGGATGCCGCGCATATAGCGGCTTGACTGTACCTCGGCGTCGGGCACCAGTCGCCCGATATTGACGAAAGTCGCAGGCTCTTGCGGATGCAACAGGTTCGCGATTAGGAAGCGCGTCCAGGTGTTGCCCGACCTCGGATACGAAACGACGAATGTATCGTCGGGACGGACTGCCAGCGTGCCTCCCGCGATGTCCCGCCCTAGCGCGTTTGTCAATAGCTTCTTGATGCCGTAGATCATTGTAAGGGTCCGTTCAACATGGTTTCGGTAAACCGCAAATCGGTTAGCGACTCTCCACCGTCATAGGCTACGCATCCTTACACTTCCTCGCAACACCCCTCTCGGAAACTGGAGCAATCCTGGCGATCTTCGCCACCACCTGTTCATCCCGTCGCGCGAATCCCAGATAGCGCACCTCCGCATGGCGCTCTCCACAGAACTCCATGAAGGGCTGTTTTTCTTGCTCACACCGCACCATCGCAACGCTGGAAGGCGCTTCAGCGGTCTTGCCTGACCCACACCTCCACGCGCTTATTAGTGTTGGGCGTGGTGAGAATATCTGCCAAGCGATACCCCGGGCCGAGGTTCCGCAACACTGTCCATAACGTTCTTTCGCCGCTCGGCTTACCGCCGCGGAAGTTGATCTCTCCTTCCCGCACCTCTTCTTCGGATCGTTCCAAGGTGACCACCACTGCTGGCGGATTTGTTTCAAGTCTTTCCGCATCGGCCCGGTACACGTCATCCGGAGTCACGTCAATATAGTGGACATATGCAAACGTTGCCGGTGCACGGTGTGCCAACAAATAAAGGATCGGCATGCAACAAAACTCAGCCACCGGTTCATCGGGCCGGGAGTTGTGTTGGATATCCGCAACCACGCGTTCGAGAAAACGATCCGTCTCAGGCGTGACCCTGATTCCGCGAAGCTCCGGGAAGTTGGGCTCCACGGTTGCCCTTCGCACATTGCCTTCCTGCCAGTCCGCCCAGGTAAAGGGCGATTGCAGTTTCAGGCCGGCCGCCGTGGCCACACAAAACAACACCAGAACGATGGTCGCTGCCTGCACGAGGCGTCCTGCTCTGTCACTGCGCACATTCGAAAGCGCAAACGCAAATACAAAGGGAAAGGCGGGCACGAGCATGCTCTCCGCAGTCGCCCACGAGAACGAGGAAACAAACGCGTAGACGAATGCCGCTGCGCTTGCCAGCAGGTATTGTTCCTCAAGCCAGCTCAACCGGCGGCGAAGGAACAGCCATCCATAGTGAAGGAGCAGAATCAGACTCCCCAGTTCACCAAAAAAAAGCGGTGCGTTGCGCAACACGATGCCGGGCCGCTGAAGCCCGTAGGGAAGAGCATTCAGGTGTTCAACGGCAACGACCACGCCCGTTGCTATTGCCCCAAAGGCCAAAATGAGTAGCAAGGTAGTCCGTTGCGGCCACGCCCGGCTTGCGGTACCGCCGCGCTGATATACGGAGGCCAGCAATAGTGTGGCGGCGAGTGCCAGCGCAGCACAGATCCTCAAGTTGTGGCTGCCTGCAATGCCGACTACCTGGCGCTCCAGCAACGATGCCAGTGAGCCTTTGCTGGACGCGCCATGCAGAAACGCGTCCGACAAGAAGTCGCGCAGAGCGCCATGCGCCGCAAGCCATGCGCAGGTCGACGCGACCGGCACCACCCAACCGATCGCAAGCACGATCGCCGCACGCACGCCATGCCACCAACGACCCCGCATTGCGATGATTGCCGGAACTACCATCCCCAACGAAAGGGTTGTGGCGACGCCGGCGGTTTGCTTTGTTGCAAGGGACACTCCGGCCAGGAAACCGGCGAGGGAGAGCGACAGCAGGCCGCCGCCGTCTTGATCAAGGGCAAAAGTGGCCGCCAGAAACGCCAAAACTGGATACAAGATGGACGCTATGTGCACGCCACCCAGCGGCTCACCTGAACTACCGAGATAAATAGCCGCGGCGCTAATGACGGCGACAACCGACCAGAATGCGGGAAAGATGCGAGCCAGCCAGAGATACAGAACCAAAAAAAGAATCAGTGCTGCGATCAGGCCAAACATCTCCCCAACCACGATTCGGTCGCCAAATACCGAAGTGAGAGCGGCCATGGTTAGCGCTTGACCGGGTGGCACATGGAAATAAAAATCGCGGTAAGGCACCAGACCTTGCAGGATCCGCAAGCCGAAGAACTGGAGCCAGCCTTCATTGGTCAGGCCGAGGTAGCGGTTCCACCATGGCCGCATGAACACAATGCAGAACGACAAAACCACGAAAGCGCCGGCCAAGGTCACCCCTGGACTGGCGGTCGGGAAAAGCCTACCTCTCCGATCACGGTCTGCTTCAACGGCGGCAGCGCTGTGATTCGAAACAAGAATGCGGAACATGGTATTTCCCCTTCGCTCCAGCCTGGATAATTGAAGAATTCGTCGAACGCAATTACGGTGCCGGCAACTATCCCGTCTCCCAGCAGCTCAAACACTGTCCGTGTCGAACTGTAGAGGTCGGCATCCAGGTGCAGGAAAGCTATCGGCTCCGGATGCTGTTCGCGAAAGGTCGGTATCGTGTCTTCAAACCACCCCTTGTGCAGCCGCACGTTGGGCTGCACCTCAGGCAACGACGCCAATGCAAACGTTCCCTTCTCATGGCCTTGCTTCCAATCCTCGGGCAGGCCCTCAAACGAATCGAAGCCGTGAACTTCTCCGCTAACCAGAGATGCTATGAAGTTGATTGTCTCCCCGCGATAGACGCCAAACTCGCAATATAATCCCTGAATCTCCACCTGCCCCATGGCGGCTTTCAGCAAAGCGAACTTGTCCGCATAGCTCTTCGCCATCGTCATGTGCTGGTCGGCGAACTCGGCGGATTCCTGTGCTGCCCGGAACTGGCGCGCAAGTTCGATGTCCTTCGCCGCTTCGGAGAGCTGTCGGTTCAGGTGATACCGGACGCGACGCTTCATCTTCTCTTTGAACGCCCGAAACATGGAGTTCACCTCGGTCCGTTCAACACGGTTTCGGTAAACCGCAAATCGAAGTTCGCCTCTTTTTCGGGAAACAGCAGCTCATACCCCAGATAAACCATTAGCTGTCCCCATTGCGCTTCCAGTTGCGCGGTGGCCGCTTCCGGCAACTCGGTGCGCCAGCCTCCGGATTTGGCGGCCCGCACAAAAGGAATGTCCTGGCGCGTCTCCCGCGTCGAACTCCACTGCATGGCTTGCGATTTTTCCAGCTTGCGCATGGCGCTGGCTTCGCTCCGGCGTACTGCGCTTGCGATCCGCTCCGGATCGGGATCGATGCCCAGGAAAACTGCCGTCTTCGTCAATTCCTGCGCGGTATTGGCAAGCATGTCCTCGTAGCGCAGCAAAAGAAACCCCGGGCGGCGGTGCCGGGTCGCCAGCCAGGATGCTACATTCTCTCCCCACGAGCCGTACGGGCCGCCTTCTCCCGCTATGAAACCGGCGGCGTATTTTTCCAGCGGATACTGGTCGTCGATCACGCGGCACTTGCGGTCAAAGTGGTAAAGCGACAGGAGCACATCCCGCGGGTCCCGCACTATGTAAATGATCCGTGGGTAGCGGGGATCGAAATACTGGTGGCTCTTGATGATCCGCGGCCGCGGCATCCGCGCCAGTTCCCGCTTGGAGGACGCCTCCGGATCCGGCGTCAGCCGGTTGATGTTGGAAAAATCCGCCGGCGTCTCGGGATACACCAGGTTGGCGATCAGAAACCGGGTCCAGGTATTGCCCGACTTCGGAAAAGAAACAATGAATACGTCATCCGGCCACACCGCCAGATTGCGTCCTGGGTGGTGCAGGCCCAGCACCAGCCGCGTTCCGCGGATCAGCCTCTGTATCATAAGTCGAACCTCTTCATGCTATGCCCGTTTCACAGATATCGTGGGCTGCCATCCGCACCAGAGAGCGGCGTGCCGATTCCAGAACCAGCCCTTCGCGCCGCTAAGGTTTCCCCTATGCTCCTCTGTGTCCTCGGTGGTTCGAGCTTTTCCCTTCTACCGCAACCCACTCTGAAGCACGCCGGACTACACTTTCCTTGAAACCGCCTTAACGGCCTCCAGCCGGCGCCCCGTTATGCCGCTCGGTCCAGAATGCAAACAGCCGGCTCGTCGCATTCGGCGCCACCTTCAGCCCGAATAGCACGAGACTCAATTTCGCTCGGCGGAGGTAGTGGTTCGCTTCCGAGAATCGTTCACGAGCCTTGGCAAAATCTCGCGCGGAAAGATGGTTCTTTCCCTCTTCGAGCAAGTACTGTGCGCGAATCTTGGCGGCTCGCTCCCGTACTAGTTTCCGCTGCGCCGCGCTCAAAGGCAGCTTCTGGTCGGCTTTCTCCAGGATCAACCAGTACGCCTCCGCCATCCTGGCGCGCGACACGCCCAGCGACCCCGGGCGTCCGTCCGCCAGGCGCGCCTGTACCTGCCGGTTGTAGCCGGCTCGGCCGCCATAAAACACGGTGCGCAGCCACATGTCGTAGTCGTCGCAGCGCGCCAGGCTTTCGTCGAACCCTCCCGCCTTCACGATCGCTGCCTTGCGCGCCACCACCGTCGAAACCGGGATCTGGCACCGTTCCACCACCAGCGCTTCAAATCCAGCTTCGCCCGCGGAAGGGCACTTCTCCATGAATTCAATCTGCCGTGCAGGGTCTCCAATGAGGACGGCGTTCGCATATACCAGCCCCAGCGCCGGGTCCACCTCGAATTGCTTCATCTGCGATTCCAGATGGTTGGGCAACCACGTGTCGTCACTATCGAGAAACGCCAGAAATTCGCCCCGCGCTCTCCCGATCGCCGTGTTTCTCGCTCCCGCCGCCCGCTTATTCGACTGCTTGATGTACACCATGCGATCCCGGTAGGGCTGCAGCACCTTCTCCAGTTCGGCGGTATCCGGCGAACCGTCGTTGACCACGATGGCTTCGAAATCCTGAAAGCTCTGGGCAAATACCGAATCCAGACACGCCGCGATCAGATGAGCGGTGTTGTACGACGGGATGATGATGCTTACCCGCGGCGCTGGTTGTGGCTGCTGGCTTCCCATAGTTGGTTCCATTAAGAACTGTAAAAAACCAGTTCCTTCTCTCCACTCACGACGTGATTGGCAGCTTCCACGCCCATCATAACCGAATGATCCATGTTTCCGATTTCGTAGCGCCACGCGCCGAAGCGTCCGCGGGAGTAAATCCCCTGTTGCATCAGCGCTGGCTGCAGAATGACGAGCGCCCGATCGCGATCGATCGTCGGAATCGGATAGGAATACCTCACCAGGCGGTGGTAGCGCGAAATGATGCGCGAACGGTCTGATTCGTCGAGTATTTTCGAACGGATTAGCCCGGCGAGCATCTGTTCATACGTACGCTCGACATCCACCGTTTGTCCCAGCGGAACCGACATCTCGCACATCAGCGAACTGTACTGCTCGGTGTCGCCGTTGGGGACGTTAAAGGGCGAGTAGTGCGAGAAAAACGTGGCCCGATAGCACGGCATTTCCGGGTCCGCAAAATATACCCAGCATTTGCCGGTGTCGATCTTCCTTCTCAATCCGATCCCCAGGACGAGCAGATCATTGTGTTCGAGCAACGCCGCGGCCTCGCGCAGTCTCGTGTCGGCGGGCTTCAGCATGCCAGCCAGCAAATCGAGCGGCGCGGTTGAGATCAGCGCGTCGTAACTGTCGCCGGTGCCGTCGCGAAATGAAACTTTGCGCTGCGCCGTGTCGACCTCGACCAGCTCTTTCCCGGTCCGCACCTTGTCCGCAAATCGCCGCGCCATGCGCCGGTAGATTTCCCCCGTGCCGCCGTGCAGCGGAAAGCGGAACTTATTGTTCGCGCCCCAGGCCACGTCGTCCTTTTCGTAGAGGACATTTTCGAGCAGGCGCTTGAAGTCCACCACTGACACGCGCTCGGCAATCCATCTCTTCGACATGCGCTCCGGCGGTGTGGTCCAGACTTTGGAGTTGTAAGGGAACATGAAAGCTTCGGCGATGCCCTCGCCGAACGTGTACAGCGTCCACTCACGGAAATTCGCCGCGTCACCGTTCCGGCTGGCCGCAGCCTTGGCCGCGCCCATCAGGCAACTTACTTGGAGCGGCTTCGGCAAGTACCGCAGGTTGTTCTGAAACGGATAAGGCACGCAGACATCTTTCAAGTACACCCAGCTCTCGCGTATCCGCTCGTGCACTTCCTTCCCCAGCATGTCGTCGATCAGTTTGTCGAAATAGGGATAATGCGAAAAGATCACGTGTCCGCCCTCATCCCAGACAAATCCCTGGGGATCCACATGCGAGCTAGAGTGTCCGCCGACGTCGTCGGACTTTTCGTAAAGCACCCAGTTGTCGTATCCGAGTTCGTGGAGACGATGGGCCGCTCCAAGCCCCGTCGGCCCGCCTCCAATGATGACCACTTTCTTGTTAACCATGCGTTTTCCGGCTGCCACACCAGCCTAAATACGTCTTGTTGCAGGGGAATTACAACTCGTGATGCCGCTGACTAAATATTGACACAACCTCACACCGGTCGTCGATCCGGACGAATCGCTGGAGTCCCCGGGCGACGGTCCAGCGCGGCTTAAAAGGAGCAACATGGAGTCCAAAGTCGGAGGGTCTCAATGTCTGTATCCCATTGACTGCACTTGAGCTCAGGGGGGAACGCCCAAGTTGGTTACCAAAAATGAGGAAGGGACTCGCCTGCGGCGTGGGTAAACTTTTTCCCACTACTGCCCTGCCATCCCCCCTCGCTACCCGGCATTCTTCATGGCCCGGGCAAACTTCGCAACAGGCAAGGTATTCAGCACATCTTCCTTCTTGAGCCAGGCCCGCCGCGCCTGCAGAATTCCGTAGCGCATTTTCTCCATGTGCGAAGTGTGGTGGGAATCGGTGTTGATGACGATTTTCACGCCATGTTGTTTGGCCAGACGCAGATGAACGTCGCTGAGGTCGAGCCGATCGGGATAGGAGTTCAGCTCCATCGCCACTTTGTGTTTGGCCGCCGCTTTGAGAACCGCGTCGAGATCGAACTGGTAGGCGTCGCGGCGCAGCAGCAGGCGTCCGGTGGGATGCCCGATCAGCGAGGTATTGGGATTGGCGATGGCCTTCAGCAGTCGATCGGTCATGGTGGCGCGATCCTGGTTGAACTGCGAGTGCACGCTGGCGATGACGATGTCCATCTGTTCGAGCACCGAGTCGGAGAGATCGAGCGAGCCATCGCCCAGAATGTCAACTTCGATCCCTGCGAAAATGCGGATGCCTTTCATCTTTTTTTCGACCGCCCGGATTCTTTCGATGTGCGCGAGCGCGCGTTCGTCGGTGAGGCCGTTGGCGAAGGCGAGATTTTTCGAGTGATCGGTGATGGCCATGTACTCGTAGCCGCGTTCCCGCGCGGCTTCGGCCATCTCTTCAATGGTGTTGCGGCCGTCGGTTTCGACGGTGTGCATGTGCACGTCGCCGCGGATGTCGGATAGTTCGAGCAGCACGGGCAGCGTGTGTCCGGCAGCGGCCTCGATCTCTCCCAGATTCTCGCGCAGTTCGGGAGGGATGAAGTCGAGCTTGAGCTTGGCGTAAATTTCTTCTTCGGTCTTGCGGGCGACAGGTTTCTCGTCTTCGACCTTAGCGAGGCTATATTCGTTGAGCGTGAATCCCATTTTGAGCGCGCGCTGGCGCAAGGCTACGTTGTGCGCCTTGGAGCCGGTGAAATATTGCATGGCCGCTCCGAACGACTCGGGAGGCAGCAGGCGCACGTCCACCTGCATGCCATTGCGGTGGCGGAAGCTGACCTTGTTGTCTCCTTGCGCGATGATGTCCATCAGGCCGGGGAAGCGGAGCAGATGTTCGATGATTTTCTGCCGCGGTTCTGCCTCGATGCAGGCCTTGCCGGTGACGAGGATGTCGAGGTCGCCGACGGTTTCGCGTCCGCGGCGCAACGATCCGGCGGGCGTAACTTTCTCGATGCCCGGAGCAGCCAGCAGATGCTCCACCAGTTTTTCCGCCAGCTCTTCGGCGGTGTCGAGCAGGAATCGTCCCGCAATGCGGCGATAGTCTTCGATCGCCTTGAGCAGCTTGAGTTCGTGCTTTTCGCCCATGCGCGGCAGCGTGCGGATCTTGCCTTCGCGCGCCAACTTCTCCACGCCCTCGAGGTCGCTGACCTGATAAGCGCTCCAAATCAAGGCAATCGTCTTCGGCCCGAGCCCCTGAATCTTGAGCAGTTCGAGCATCGAAGGGCGGTATTTTTTCAGGAGCTCGGCGTGCGCTTCGATGCTGCCATCTTTGAAAAGCATCTGCAGATTGGCCAGCATGCCTTTGCCAATACCCGGCACTTCGAGAAGCTTTTTCGGCTCCTGGATCAAGTTGGCCACCTGTTGCGGCAGCGCTTCAATGGCCTGCGCAGCGTTGCGATAGGAACGCACGCGAAACGAGTCCTGACCGTCGATCTCCAGCAGATCGGCAGTCTCGTAGAGAATTCCGGCGATGGCCTTGTTGTCCATCCAGAGTCGTTAACCTGAGAGAACGATTGTAACGCTGAAGAAAGTGGCGCAGCAGGCAGCTCGCAGACGCCGGAGGACACAGCCAGCGCGGGCGTCGTGGTGCACACAGCTTGGTCCGGAAAACCTAGTCAGGAAAATCCGATCAGGGGACCTTGGTTACATTGGCCGCTTGCGGCCCTTTCTGTCCCTGGACGATCTCAAACTCCACCTTATCGCCCTCCTGCAGGCTCTTGTAGCCCTCGGTGGTGATTGAGCTGTAGTGAATGAATACATCCGGTCCATCGTCGCGGCCGAGGAAGCCGTATCCCTTGGCGTTGTTGAACCACTTGACGGTGCCTTTCAAACGTTCCACGTGCGCCCCCCTTTTTTCTTTTGCGCATTTCCCCCGAAAAGGCGCGATTCCAGGGGCCCGCAAAAAATGTGTAGGCATTGTGCTGCTCACCGGGGGCACTGTCAAGGCTAGGCGTCACATAGCTGCGGCAACGGGAAGGGCCTGGGAGTGACGAGATGGTTACCGGGCGGCTTTCTCAGGCTGCGGATAAACTAGGGTTTCGTGTCAGGGTATCGCTTTAGCGATACCGTAAGTTCCTCCAAATCAGACGCCCTTTAGCGCTGGGCATCAAAAATCGACTTTTTCCGCAGCCTCTCTCTAGCGCGCTGGTCGCGGCATCTGAGCCAGCCACAGGATACCGGAGATAGTCTTGGCGTCGCGGATGCGCCCATTGAGCGCCATCCGTTTCGCCTCCGATAAAGTGAAAAATCTGGTTGCGATCATCTCGTCCGCCTCGGGCCGGGCTTTGCCGGCCTGGAGGCCGCGAGCCAGGTAGATAGTCATGGTTTCGTCGAGAAAACCGGGGCTTACGTAGAAATGCAGGATTCTCTTCCACTGGCGGGCGGTGTAGCCAGTCTCTTCGAGCAACTCGCGCTTGGCGGCGGTGAGCGACGTTTCGCCATCGTCGATGCGTCCGGCGGGCAGCTCCCACATCATCGACTTCGCGGCGTGGCGATACTGGCGCTCGAGGAGGACGCGCGGCTCGGCTTTGCGGGCTGCTTTAGCCTGGTCATCGACGGCCAGAACAACGATGGACCCGGAATGCCGGATGACATCGCGGCGGGCGCGCACGCCCCCAGGCTCTTCCACTTCATCGGTGGTGACGCTGAACACCGGACCCCGGTAACTGACCCGCGAAGAGAGAACGCGAGCTTGCCTTGATTTCGTTCCTGCCGATTTCGCCATGACAACAATATAAGGTATGCTGCGCCGTTGAGCCGAAAACCGTGAGCCGAAAACCAATGACCGAAAAGTTGACCAGAAAACCCAGCGTGGCCATCGTCGGAGCCGGCAGCCTGGCAACTTTTCTAGCCGTGGCGCTCAACGACGCCGGCTTCACGATTAGCGAGATCGTCGCGCACGATTCGCCTCGGTCGCGCCGGCGCGCGCGCGCGCTCGCCGCGAAGGTGGGCGCGCAGACAGTCACCGCACATTCCGCCGCGCTCGACGCCACCTTGCTGTGGTTCTGTGTTCCCGACCGTGAGATTCGCGGCGCAGCTTCAGCTCTGGCGGTTCATCTGGCTGCTCGCGCGGCTGATAACAAAAAAGGCAGATCTCAGAACAAAGTCCGCTTCGCTTTCCACTCCAGCGGAGCGCTGCTCAGCCGCGAACTCGATCCTCTGCGTAAGGCAGGCGCCGCGGTCGCGTCGGTGCATCCACTGATGACGTTCGTTGCCGGAGCGCGTCCTTCTTTGAAGGGTGTGCCTTTTGCTATCGAAGGCGATGACGCGGCTACGCGAGTTGCACGGCGGATCGTCCGCGAGCTGGGAGGCGAGAGTTTTCGATTGCCCGCGGCGCGCAAAGCGGCGTACCACGCGTGGGCCACTCTGACTTCGCCGCTGTTGCTGGCGTTCCTGGTGACGCTCGAAGAAGCCGCTCGTGCCGCCGGGTTCACACCGCAGGATGCGCGCCGCAAGAGCCTACCCATCATCAGGCAGACTTTGGCAAACTACTCGCGCCTCGGTACGGCGCAGTCTTTTAGCGGGCCGCTGGTTCGTGGCGACGCGGAGACGGTGGCGAAACACCTGGCGGTGCTGAAGAAGCATCCCGGAGCGCGCGAGGTTTATGTAGCGCTGGCGCGAGCCGCCGTGCGCGGGCTGCCGGTAAAGAATCGGGAAGGACTGCAGCGGTTGCTGCAGGCCCTTTAATGCTTCCCCCTGCGATTGGTGAAGAGGTGGCCCAGCTTCTCTTGCTTCGTCTTCAAATATTCTTCCGTATGTTCGGTGGGCGCGACTTCGCAGGGCACGCGCTCGGTCACCTGGATACCGGCGCGTTCGAGCGCGGCGACTTTGTCAGGATTGTTCGAGAGCAGGCGGACCCGCCGAATGTCGAGCGCTTTCAGGATCTCGACCGGCATCAGGAACTCGCGGTGGTCAGCTCTGAAACCGAGGCGTTCGTTGGCTTCCACCGTGTCGAGCCCGCTGTCCTGGAGCGCGTAAGCCTGCAGTTTCGCCATCAGCCCAATGCCGCGGCCCTCCTGCTGCTCATAGATAAGGACGCCCGCCCCCACCTCGGCGATCATCGAGAGCGCCATTTCCAGTTGCTGGCGGCAATCGCAGCGCAGCGAGCCAAATACGTCGCCGGTCAGACACTGGGAGTGGATGCGCACCAGCGGCGACCCGGAGTGCACCTCGCCCATCACCAGCGCCACGGCCTCTTCGGTCTTGGCGCCATCGCGCGATGCAGACGCCCTGGTCGCAAACCCGTGAATGAGAAAATGTCCCCAGCGCGAAGGGAAGTCCGCGGACGCCACTTGTTTTATCTTTAAAGAACTCACCCCTAAATTATAGCCTTCGATTTCAAGTTACTCACCGCTGCGAGGCTTCAATGCTTCGATGGTTCAATGCTTTGAGTTTTGCACTGCGCGCGGCGGACACGATTGCAAAATCACGTGTGTAGGCGAAATCGAGCGACGGCTGGTAAAATCAAAAAAGGTAAAAAAAACCCCGTGTGGGGCTATAGCTCAGCTGGGAGAGCGCATCGTTCGCAACGATGAGGTCGTCGGTTCGAGCCCGACTAGCTCCACCATATTTTCAAGCACTTGCGGAGGCAGGGTTTCAACATCGCCGGGTTTTGTGTCGTGCTTTGTGTCGTAACCCTCCGTTTCACCCCCTGAATTGGCCCTTTCTGCCTGCTTAGTCGAGAGCGAGTCCAGAGCGGTGCGCTTCGCTTGAATCCTCACGTGCGAGTAGTGCGCCAGCATCTTTGGAGAGACGTGTCCGGCAATTGCCATGACCGTGCTGTCGCTCGCTTGTGATTCGGCAAGCTCGGTGATCGCATGGTGCCGCAGATCGTGGAAGCGCAGCCCAGCCAAGGGACTCTTTACTTTCTTGAGGTCAGCCTTGCATTGCGGGTTCCCGCACGTCTCAGACGGCCCTTGCTGCCGTCCGCAAGCCGAGCACTGAATGAGCCGCGTCAGATTACGCCATGCAGTCCGCCAACTTGTCTGTGGGCGCGTAGGGTCGAGGTGCGAGGCTTCGCAGGCGGGGAAGACATAATGCTCGGGCCGAACCTCTCCGAAGCACTGGGCACGTCTGTAAAGCAACAGGATGGCATTCCACGCATCGGCGTTAAGCGGAATTACTCTTTCGCCCGCTTCGGTCTTGCTCTTGCGGATCGTCAGTGCTTTCTCCATGAGATCAATGTCCTGCCAGCGTAGTTGCTTGATCTCGCAGCCGCGCATGGTGGTATTGAGAGCGAGCGTTGCGGCCCAGGCCGCATTCTGCCACTCGGGACGGAGGGCCGCCGTCTTGAGCAGTTTTAGCTTTCCCTCATAGCTGAGGGCGCGGCCAACGCTCTGGCGCAAGGGCAGGGGTTTGATTTCATCCGCGAACAGGTGCCAGCGTTTTGCTTTTTTGAGCACTCCGCGAATGATGTCCAGTTCACGATTGATCGTGTCATTTGCGATGCCGTTAGCCTTTCGCTCGCGCACGTGGGCAAGGACGGTTTCAGTGTTGAAGCGGGACACTTGCACGTCCCCAAATCTCTTGTTCAGAATTCAAGCCTTGGATCGTACGCAGCCGGTTCTGCCGCTGCGTCCGGGAATCCCGGAGCGGCAAACCCACGATTACACTCGCCACGGGACTACGACCTTGTTCGCTGCCCTCAACGTGTTGAACGGCG
>JBEKAF010000069.1:0-21054 GCA_050018355.1 Terriglobales bacterium
ACTCCGGTGCTCCCCGAGGTCCTGGAGGCCATGCGGCCTTACTTTGGCGAGCACTTTGGCAACGCGTCCTCCATCCACCATCATGGACAGGAGACGCGAGCTGCCGTCGAGCGCGCGCGCGAATCGGTGGCCGCGCTACTTGGCTGCCGCGCTTCCGAGATCGTGTTTACCAGCGGCGGTACGGAAGGCGACAATCTTGCTGTCTTTGGGCTGGCAAGTTTCGGGCCAGGGCCGGGCGACCATGTCATCACCTCCACTATCGAACATCACGCCGTACTCAACGCCTGCAAGCATCTCGCAATGAAAATGACGGGATGCGAAGTCACCTACATTCCGGTGGATGGCCGCGGGTTGGTGGATCCGGCGGACGTGAAACGCGCGATCCGGCCGAATACGAAGTTGATCACCCACATGCTCGCCAACAACGAGACGGGCGTGGTGCAACCCATCGCAGAGATTGGAAAGATCGCTGCCGAAGCCGACATTTACTTCCACACCGACGCCGTGCAAGCGGCGGGGAAGATCCCGATCGATGTGAACAAAATCGGGTGCGACCTGCTGACCATCTCTGGCCACAAGATGCACGGGCCGCAGGGTGTGGGCGCGTTATATGTCCGGAAGGGAACTCAGCTTGAGCCTATGCTCTATGGCGGGAGTCATGAACGCTCTCGCCGCGCCGGGACGGAGAACGTTCCTGGCATCGTAGGTTTGGGCAAGGCAGCCGAGTTAGCCATCGCTGGCTTCGAACGCGGCGACGATCGGAAGATGGCCGCTGCACGTGACCAACTGGAAAGGGAACTGCTCGAGATCGAAGCCACAGGCTTGAACGGCGAAGGCGCGCCCCGCGTACCGAACACGACCAACATCTATTTCGATGCCATCGAAGGGGAGGCGCTGGTCATCGCGCTGGATTTGAAGGGACTGGCAGTCTCGACCGGTGCGGCATGCTCTTCGGGGGCGATCGAACCGTCGCACGTGCTGATCGCGATGGGACTGCGTTCCGGCCGCGCGAAAGCCAGCATTCGCTTCAGTCTGGGGAAACAAAATACGCCCGAGGATGTAGACTTCGCCCTGGGCCTGATTCCAGAAACGGTCGCGCGTTTGCGTGATCTTAGCCCCGTTTACAAGGCCGCCGTTTCGAAATGAGGGTCTCGCAGTTTGAGCAATCGGGACCAAAATCGGCAATTTCGCGATGCGGTACGCGAAATTGAAAGAATCCTTAGCCGCTCCCTTACAATTACAGAGTGGGATCGATTGCATCGCGAAGTCTCTGGGATGGGTTTCAGTTTTGGCACCATAGTCCAAGTTGGCTTGGCGATGTTCGGGTGAACTCGATATGAAGGCTGCAGCTGTCGCTATCCGTCAATATTTTCAACCGGTGTTCGGAACCCCGCCCTGGAGGGTCAAGCCTGGCGTGGGGAGCTTTCTGACCTTTGAATTCGGTCCGCGCATCAAGACCGGTGGCCACCTTCATGGACGATGGCATCTTTGGATTTACTTGTCGAATTGGAAACTGTTTCGCGGCGAACGCCAGTTAGTCGACTCGGATGCCGATCGGAAACTGATAACGATTTCTACTCGGCGGCTTGAAGGAGAGTCACTGACCGACATCGATTTTAGCGCTCGCACGAGAAAGACTACTTTTTCCTTCGGCGATTTTCGGTTGGTGGTTTCGCCCGCTGATTATCTTGATAGCCCCGACGAACGAGATCACTATTGGATTTTTTTTATGCCGGATAACGAAGTGCTAGCCGTCGGCCCCGCCGGAATGCGAGTGGAGCAAGGCGACGCTCCTCATCCTTTTGTAGATGGAAAGAAACAAGAAATAGAAATTCAGACGACTAAAACAAGGCAGGTTAGGTTGAACGATTAACATGTCTGATTCCCCCACTATCGCCGTCGCCATGTCGGGAGGAGTCGACTCCTCGGCCGTTGCGGCCATGCTGCATGCCGAAGGCCGCAACGTCATCGGCCTGACCATGCAGCTCTGGAACCAGCGCCGTCTCGCTGGACACGAAGGGATGCCCGAATCCGTCCAGGGCCGCTGCTGTTCGATCGACGACGTCTACGATGCTCGCCGCGTTGCCGAGACCCTCGGCATCCCCTACTACGTGGTCAATCACGAAGAGCGCTTTGAGCGCGATGTGGTGCGGCCGTTCGTCGAGGAGTATCTTGCGGGGCGCACACCGATTCCTTGCAGCCTCTGCAACAATCACTTGAAGTTTGATCAGCTTCTTGTTGTAGCGCGGCAGATTGGCGCCGATCAGATTGCCACTGGCCATTACGCCCAGGTCGTCTTTGACGAGCGGCTCAACCGCTGGCTGCTGAAGCGCCCAGCCGACAAGTCCAAAGACCAGACTTACTTCCTCTTCGGCCTTACGCAGGAGCAATTGAGCCGCACTCTGTTCCCGCTCGGCGGCATGACCAAGCCGGAAGTGCGCGAACTTGCCCGCAAGCACAACCTGGTGATCGCCGAAAAGCCCGACTCGCAGGAAATCTGCTTCGTCCCCGGCGGTGACTACAAGCGCTTTCTCGAAGCCTATCTCACCGAGCAGGGAGAAAAGCCGGCACGGATTGCCGGAGAGAAGATTGCCGGCGAGATGGTCGGCGGCGAGATGGTCACTACCGACGGCAAGGTGATCGGCGAGCACGCCGGCGTTCACAACTTCACGGTCGGCCAGCGCAAGGGACTCGGTGTGGCTACCGGCTCGCCGCTCTACGTGATTCAAATCAGGAACGACACGCGGCAAGTGGTGGTCGGTAAGGACGAGGAGCTTTACTCGCGCACTCTCCGCGCGCGCCGGGTGAACCTCATTTCGACGGCCGAGCTGCGCGAGCCCATGCGGGTCGCAGTGAAGATCCGTCACAAGCATCAACCCGCGCCGGCTATCATTGAATCCGCCGGGCCGGACGAAGTCCGAGTTACCTTTGACGAGCCGCAGCGCGCGCTCACCCCCGGCCAGGCCGCTGTCTTCTACGATGGAGACATCGTCGTCGGCGGCGGTTGGATCGAAAACTCCACGCTGTAAGCACCGTTCACAAACCGCCTGGTCACTGCGAATTGGTTACCCAGAATTACCTTTGCACGAATTCATAGCACCTTCGTGGCCTAGACCTGCCGATGAAGCAGAGTTAAGGTTAGGGCACGACGGGACCTTCGTAGTCTCTCCCCGTCCGGCGTGGGAGTGATTTATGAAAATCTGGCATCTGTGTTATGCGGCATTGGGGATTGCGGTGGCACGCTGGATTTTTAAGCGTCAACCAATGCAGGTAACCGATCCGATCACCCGTTTTCGTACCTCTGGCCTGCTGTAAGTAGCGATTGGTGAAAGGGGCATGGACGCGCCCCGTTGCGCGTCGCTTCGATTTGAGCGCGTCCATGCCCTTTTCCCATTGCTGGAGGTGCTAGCACCATCGTGTCCCTCCGGTAACTTCTTTTCCGTTCCATCTCGCCTAAACTTTCTCTGTGGACCCGCTGAGCCCGCACGCCCCGCTCAGCGACCGAAATCATGCGATCCAGATCCCCCAGCTTGCGGTTGGTTGCGCCCGGTGTGCTGATCTTTGCGCTGCTGTCGCCGTTGGCCGCTTCGGCGCAAGACGATGCCCCCTCGCTCGGCGACCTCGCACGCAACCTGCGCAAAAACAAAGCGCAGCAGCAGCCGCAACCACAGCCGGACCCGGCCCGCACTGTGCCGCCCCAAACTGTGATCGATAACGACAATCTGGCCCAGGTCATGGAGGACGCCAAGAAAGCAAGGCCAGTCAGCAAAGACAAGGCCGTGTTTTCCATTGACCCTTCCGGCAATACCCTCAAAGTATCGTCACCCGATGTAACCTGCAGTCTGTCTTTCAACGCCCGGGCCAGTTCGCTGCTGATCAAGCCCATTCTGATCGAAGACTTGCCGCTCACCGAACTGCTCAAGCTCGACGGCCCCGGCTCCATTCAGGATGAAAGTCTTCAGTTGGAAGTATTCAACGGAACTGACTGGGACATTCGCGAAATCACCATTGGCCTGACGCTCGAACGCAAGCCTGGAGAGAATGCCGCAGTGGCCGCGCGTGCACGTGTGATTCCCGCCGCCCAAGGCATGGCGCCAATCGCCGTCGAGCGGCGTTCCGATGTAACGCTCCTCTATCACCTCAAGGCCACGGCCAAGCCCTTCAGCACAACCGCGTTTCACGAAAATATCGGGATCACCCCCGGCCCCGATGAAGATTGGCGATGGTCGATCGTAGAAGCCAAGGGCATCCGGCCTTCGCAAGCGCAGGTGGCGCCCGATTCGCTGCCAGACCCGCTGTTTGCTAATCCATCGCCGTTCGTACCGGGCTCAAACGAGACGCAGCTAGCGCCCGGGCAGACCGTAACTTCCATCCCACTCGCTCCAACCGCGCCCGCAATTCCGGACAAACCGGCACAGGACAAGCCGAGTTTCGAGAAGTCCCCGAGCCCAGGCCCAACTCCGCAGCGCTAGCGCGACCTCAAGCTCGCGGCTGGAAGATCCTAGCAGCCTGCGGTGAAGATTGAATTCCGGGATCCAGCGCCTAAAGGCGGATTCATTCTAAAACGCTTTCGGCCCGCCTGAAGGTGTTTAGTCTCATGACATCCTTTACAGATTGCTAAAGCGATGCCCTGATACGCCCCCAAGTTTTTCCGCAGGCTGTTCAGCCCCGCAATATTTTTCGCGCCGACAGATGGGCTCCCGTCAGCAGCAGCATCCCCGACAGGAAGGCCCAGAACATCAGGCTGACCGAGATGGCGAACGGCCCATACACTTCCGCGAAATTCAGCCGGGGCAGGGCGAAGATATAAGCGTACTTCAGCGCCTCGGAGAGCAATCCCATGAGCACCGCCGCCGGCAGGACTCCCCGGGCCGGCACTTTGCCGTTCGGCAACAGCCAGTAGACGAGGAAGAAAATCGCGATGCTGGCCAGTATCGAAAAGATCTTCATGGTCACAAAGTCCACCACTTGCACATACCAGGCGCCGTAGCCGTGCAGCGCACTCTTCAAGATGGCTACGTTTCCGGCGGTCAATCCTACCGAGAGCAGGGCGAGCGATCCGCAGGCAAACACCAGCCCGAGCGACATCAGCTGATTTCCCAGGTACGAGCGGTTGTTGCGAAATCCCCAGACGCGGTTCAGCGCAACTTCGAGCGGCAGAAAAATTCCGGTGGAAGTAATCAGCAGCATGACCAGCGAGAACACTTGCGCCCGATGGTGGGCGCCGACCAGCGCATTCAGGTTTCGGATCACGAATTCCTGGCCGGTCGGAAGATAATCGCGCAACAGGCTCTCGACTACGCCGTACATCACCTTGGAATGAAAGACGTATCGGATCAGCGTCATCAGCAGCAGCAGGAACGGGAAGAAGGACAGAATGGAGTTGGCGGCAACGGAGAAGGCGAAGGTGTGCACCTCGGTCCGGAGCAGATAGCGCGCGGTCGAGCGCACCAGGCCCTCGGCCGGAGCAGCGCGATAATCGGCCGCGCCCTTCTTGTCGGAAAGCTCGATGGGAGTGATCGACGACACTGGTTTCTCAAATATTATCAAATACTTACGGCCTTCCGTCGAGGCTCGCCGGTTGCGTGCCTTTTGATTGATCCCGGGGTCATATTCGTTTTCGGCTTGTTCTCAGCAACTTCGCTCTTGCCAACTGGAATCTTCCTGCTATTATTTTCTGCTCGTCACCCGGACCCGGTTGGCGAGTGCGTAGCAGGATTGACGTTTCTGTGTGGGCAGTCGGATATCGCGCCTTCGTTTTCGCGGCTTCGCCGTATTTCGTCGCGGGCAACCGTTCGACGGAATGCAGGGGAGCCGTTTCTGTTGGTGTGGTATCGCCCGCGCGCGGCGACGCCAGCAAAAATTCTTACCGTCCTTTGAGGGGGTGCCCTGTATCGGGTGTCTGGTATCGAGTGTCCGGTGTCGAGTGTCCGGTATACCAGGGCAAACAGACAAGAGACGGAAGAATAATTCTTAGCGATGAGGCGAAAGGAGTTTCTTTGTGAGAGAGAAGGGTACTGTGAAGTGGTTCAACGGGGCGAAGGGATACGGATTCATCCAGCGCTCCACGGGCGAGGACGTGTTCGTGCATTTCTCGGCCATCCAGGAGAACGGCTACCGCTCGCTGAACGAGGGCGAGACCGTCGAGTTCGATCTGCTCAAAGGCCCTAAGGGCTTTCAGGCGGGCAACGTCGTACGCGCGGCATAATATTTCTCCAACCAGTTCGCCAACCCTCTCGGTTCGGTCGAGAGGGTTTTTTATTGAGTCATTGAATCATTGAGTCATTGAATCATTGAGTCATTGAATCATTGAGTCATTGAATCATTGAGTCATTGAGTCATTGAATCATTGCGACGTTGAGTCAATGACTCAATACCTCAATGACTCAATGATTCAATGACTCAATCACCCTGCGTCTTCACATCCAAACTCTGCCACAGGTACCAGCAGGCAATCGATCGATAGGGCGCCCACGGTTTTGCGATCTTCTCCATCACAGCGGGCTTGGGCCACTTGCGTTTCTTGTAGTGCTTCTTGATGGCGGCCTGCACGCCGTAATCGCCGGTCGGGAGAATATCCGGACGGCGCAGGGTGAACATCAGGAACATGTGCGCCGTCCAGACGCCGACGCCCTTCACTTGGGTAAGATGCGCGATCACTTCTTCTTCCGGCAATTCCGGCAAGCGCTCGAACTCCAGCAGGCCGGCTAGGGTCTTCTCGGCGAGATCGCGCAGATACGCGGTCTTCTGCCTGGACAGCCCGACGCCGCGCATTTGCGCATCGGTCAGTTTGAGAATGCCCTTCGGCGTCAGCGGATCGCCGGCAAGAGCGGTGAATCGATTGAAGATGGTCACGGCCGCTTTGCCGTTTAACTGCTGATAGAGGATCGCCTCGGCCAGGGCGTGAAACGTGGGCTCGCCAAACTGCATGCGGCACGGCCCTACGCGCTCGATAATCGCGGCCATCACGGGGTCGGATTTTCTTAGGTGGCTGATCGCCAGATGATGGATTGCTTTGGGCATCGCTGCTGCTCCTCGCCGGATGGGGAGTAAGTTTAGCACATAGGCGAACAAACGGCGAATTTAATAGATGCCTGGAATGCCGAATTTTGCGTCGAGCGGGTGGGCGGATTCAGGACGGAAAATGATTTCAGAGACGGGCGTTGCCGCCCGTCCGCTACCGATCACGTTCCTGGCAACCATTTGTATGCCGTCCAGCCTACCTGCCAGCCTGCTGCTCGGCGATGTCGCCGATCACGGGCAGCTTGAACATCTGTCCCTGATAGGCCTTGAGCACCAGAATCAGCCAGATCACAAACCCAGCCAGACTGACCAGCGGCCACACAAAGACTGTTGCCCACCCGAGGAATGGGATGTGGCCAATGAATGCCAGGATGATCCAGAGCACGGTCCATGCGATCGCAAAAAAGATGCATTGAAAGGCATGGAAGCGAATGAAACGCTTCTTGTTGAACGGCTCCAGCACCAGAAAAATAATCGCCGGAATGATGGTCACGTAGGCCAGCGCGCCGGCCACGTTATCGGTGAGTCCGGCGGTCGCGGGTGCGGCCAGGCTCACGCTCGCGCCTTGTACGGCGCCGCCAGCACACTTCGGACAGGCCGCTCCATCCGCGATCTGCGTTCCACAGGTTGGACAAAAAGCCACGGGGGCCTCCTTTGAGAGACGAGAGGCAAGTTATCAGAACTCTCACCGGTGCGCAATGGCAGCGGGGCGGGCATTCTGGAGGTCCGCGGATTTCTTCGTCTTCTTACCGCGCCCGCGGCCATCGTCTTTGCCCGACGGCCACGTTGCCACTATCATTTCAGTTGCGGGATTCTGAATGTGGCGGAGCAGGGAATTCGCCTCCGCTATTTCCGTCTCTTGAAAGGCACTGATGATCACCATTGTTTCGGGACTGCCGCGGTCGGGCACATCGCTGATGATGCAGATGCTGGATGCGGGCGGGCTGCCGGTTCTCTCCGATGGCGAACGCAAAGCCGACACCGACAACCCCAAAGGCTACCTCGAGTGGGAGCGCATCAAGCAGCTTCCGAAAGATCCCAGTCTGATTGCGGAGGCCGAAGGCAAGGTGGTGAAGGTCATCTCGCAACTGATTCTGTCGCTGCCAGCGGGCCACGAATATCGCATCGTATTCATGCAGCGTCCGCTACCCGAGGTGCTGAAGTCGCAGGATGAAATGCTGCGACGCCGCGGCAATACGGATTCGAACGCCGACACATCCGCACTCGAAGAGGCCTTTCAGCGCCACCTGATCGAAGTTAATAAGTGGCTCGCGGGCAAGGCAAACGTGCGGGTCTCGCGCGTGCATTATCATCGCGTGCTGCGCGAACCGAAGGCGGTCGCCGAAGAAATAGCCGCGTTCTTACAGACCCCGCTCGACATCGAGGCCATGGTTCGGCAAGTGGATGGAAGCTTGTATCGCAATCGCATGAAGTAGCGCGACGCAGGAGAAGGTCACGGTGCCACCTGGTCACTGCGAAAGAGCGGGACGCGGAGACTGGCGCGTGCAGAATCTGGCGGCACACCGAGGGTTGTCGCGTGTCCGGACATCCGGTGAAGTGAGAGTCTAGAGTGACCGCCCCGATGCCCTACTGAATTGCGTTTCCGTACGTCGGTACTCCTTGCTGCACGAGGAACAGCAGGGTTTGTCCGCGGGACGACCAGTCGCTTTGCGGATACTGGGAGATTAGCTGCTGGGCGAGCGAGATGGCCAGGTTCTTGGATTGGTCGGACTTCTTTGGTTGTTCTTCCGTCTTATAAATCTCGATCAGGGCGGCTCGGCGGGAAGCGGCGTTGTACAGCGCCTCGGGAGCGGCGGGAGATTGCGGATGTTCTTTTACGTATTTTTCGTAGATGTCGGCTTCCTTGTCGGGACACTTGGAGGAGCCCTGCCAATCTCCGCAGAGTTTGTTGTCGAGCAGGTGGAAGGCGGCGAGTTGGGCCCACTTTGTGTCAGGGAATTTTTTCATCACCTGCTTCATCGACTGCTCGTCGATGCCTCCGCGAAGGTAGGATTCTTTCTCGCGCGCGGAGGGGCGGGACTGCATGTCGGATTTGTCGATCTGCCATTTAATGTCGGCGGCACGGTAGAGAGCTTCGCCGGCCAGGGGAGCGGTCGGGAAGATATCGTAGACGCGGCGATAGAGGCGCAGGGCGTCCTGGGCTGCGCCACGGCGGCCGTGGCGGCGGCTGGCCTCGTCTTCGGAATCGACGGCGGCGCCGAACAGAATGCGGTCGCCGTTGGGAGTGGATGCCCAGACGATGCCGGTATCGAGGACCCAGCCGCTGATGGTCTTGCCCTCGTCCTCGTCCTCCAAAACGAAGGCGGGGTCGGGAGTTTGCGCAGAGCCGAGCAGAGCTTCAACGTGCAGCCAGTTGTGGCTCTTGTCGAGAAGAATCAGTTCCCGTCCGCGTTCGACCTGGGCGAGCTTGCTCGAAGTGGTGTCGGGAGACAGGTAAATGACGGCCTCGCGCACCAGAGTGCCGCGATCGGCGGCCAGCAGTAGCGAGTTTCCCAGCACGATCAGGGCGGTCAAAAGCAGAAGCTTGGTAATCGGTTTCACGGTCGTGTTCGTCTCCGGGTTCGAGGGTAGCATGCAGGTTAAGATGCGTGGAATGGGCTGTATGGGCTGAGATGACGGACGAGGTAGGGCGATATCCAGTAGTATATTGGGGTGATGGGTGCACACTTGGTGCCGTTTTCGCGGCCAACCCAAGGAGATTCGTGCTAATGCATACGCGGAATCCATACGAAATCGAACTGGACAAGAACGGCGCGAATCACGTGCCGCTCTCGCCGCTGTCTTTCATCCGACGTACGGCCGCAGTGTTTCCCGAGCGCACAGCGGTGATTCACGGCGCCATCCGGCGCAGCTGGCGCGAAACCTTCGAACGGTGCATTCGGCTGGCGGCAGCCTTGAAGGATCGCGGCATCGGCGTGGGCGACACCGTTTGCGTAATGGCGCCTAATATACCCGAGCTGCTGGAGGCACATTTCGGCGTGCCCATGGCCGGCGCGGTGCTCAACGCGCTCAACATCCGGCTGGACGCTGAGACCATCGCTTTCATCCTCCAACACAGCGATTGCAAGGTGCTCATCACGGACCGCGAGTTTTCGGGCGTGATCGCGAAGGCGCTCGACAGAGTTGGCGACAAGCCGCTGGTCATTGACATCGACGACCAATATGCCAAAGGCGGCGAACTGCTAGGCGAGCTGACGTACGAGCAGTTTCTGGCGGAGGGCACCTCCGGTTTCGCTTGGGAACTGCCGCGCGACGAATGGCAGGCGATCTCTCTCAATTACACCTCGGGCACCACGGGCAATCCCAAAGGGGTGGTGTATCACCACCGCGGCGCTTACCTGAACGCCCTGGGCAACGCCCTGACTTGGGCGATGCCGCACCACGCTGTCTATTTGTGGACACTGCCCATGTTCCACTGCAATGGCTGGTGCTTCCCGTGGACCATCACGGCCATGGCAGGTACACATGTATGCCTGCGGCAAGTCACGGCAAAAGCAATGTACGATGCGTTCGCCGATCTCGGCGTCACGCACCTGTGCGGCGCACCGATTGTGCTCGGAACTATAGTCAACGCGCCAGCCGAGCAGAAGCGGGATATCCGGCGAGGCATCCGGGTGATGACCGCGGGCGCAGCGCCACCGCCGGCGATCCTGGAAAAGATGCAGGGTCTCGGGTTCGATGTCACGCATGTTTATGGGTTGACGGAAGTGTACGGTCCGGTGACGGTTTGCGCTTGGCGCGAGGAGTGGGACGCCCTGCCGATCTCCGAGCAGGCGGCTTACAAGGCGCGACAAGGCGTCTGCTACGAGACACTGGAAGGGTTGATGGTCGCCGACCCAGCGACCCTGAAGCCAGTGCCGGGCGACGGCGCTGCCATGGGCGAGATCTTCCTGCGCGGCAACACCGTTATGCGCGGCTATTTGAAGAATGCCAAGGCCACTGAGGAGGCCTTCGCGGGCGGCTGGTTCCACACCGGCGACCTCGGAGTCATGCATCCGAACGGCTATATCGAATTGAAGGATCGTTCCAAGGACATCATCATTTCCGGGGGCGAAAACATTTCCACCATTGAGGTTGAGGCGGTGCTCTATCGCCATCCGGCGGTGCTGGAGGCCGGGGTAGTCGCGCGACCCAGCGAAAAATGGGGCGAGACACCCTGCGCCTTCGTTATGCTGAAGGAGGGAGCCTCGGCCACCGAGCAGGAGCTCATCGACTTCTGCCGCGAACGCTTGGCGCACTTCAAAGCGCCGAAGAGCGTCATCTTCGGCCCCTTGCCGAAAACTTCCACGGGAAAGCTGCAAAAATTCCGGCTGCGCGAGAGTGCCCGCGAACTAACCCGCCCGGCCGTCACGGAAAAAAACTGATCGCCTTCGGAAGAGTCCCCACATGCGAACGGCCGCCTCGTAACCGCCATTGCCCTGACCGCTGGCGAACAAACCCAATTAAAACCGCCTACTACCACCGCCCGATTGATGTTGACAAGGATGCAACCGCTGCTGTACACCGTTGTGTTTCTTATGCGCCGGACGTCTGCGCGGAGGTCGCCATGCCCATCGCCATGCCCAACGACCAGAACTCGAAGCGCGCGAAGGCCCGCAAGTGACGTCCCGCGGTGACGCGCAAAAGATTGGGATTCGCGACCTCAAGAGCATCGACGACCTCAGCCAGTTGAAAGCGGTGGAGAAAGAAGTCTGGGGGATGGCGGACGAGGACGCCTTGCCCCTCACGGTGGTCATTGCCTTGAGGGCTGCGGGCAATATTTTCGTCGGGGCTTTCGATAAGGAAAAGCTAGTCGGGTTCGCCTTCGGATTTCTCGGCCGCGAGCACGGGCAGACGACGATTCACTCGCACATGCTGGCGGTGCTCGATGCCTATCGGCATCTGGATCTGGGCTCGCGACTGAAGCAGGCGCAGCGCGAGCGCGCCATGGCCATGGGCATTCATGAGATGACGTGGACCTACGATCCGCTGCAGAGCCGGAACGCGCACTTCAACTTTTCCAAGCTGGGCGTGGTTTCCGATACCTATAAGGTGGATTTCTACGGGCCGGAAACTTCCAGCATGCTGCATCGGAACGGAACGGACCGGCTGTGGGTGCGGTGGATGCTGAATTCGCGGCGGGTGCGGGACCGGCTGGCGGGCAAGAGTACGGGTGCGCGAGCGGAAACCATCGATGCCATGAGGCTGCTGGCTCCGCTGGTGCGCTTCGATCCCAGCGGGAAACCGGGACGGGCCGATCTGGCGGAATCACTGGGGCGGCAGCGCGTGAGCATTGAAATCCCGGGCGACATTCTGGAGGTCGAGCGCACTGACATGGGATTGGCGCGAGAGTGGCGCGACGCGACGCGGTGGGCGTTCCGCGAGACCGTGAAAGCGGGTTTCTTTGTGGCCGAGTTCTGCCGTTCGATTCGCGGACAGCAGGGACCGGGAGCGTACTTGCTGCAGCGTGGGACGGTGAGCGAGCTTATTCCCAAAGTGTAGGAGAGAAGCGGAAAGGAAATAGGTAGCGGACTATTCTGGATTGCCGAGTAAGTAAGCTGCGAGCTACGAGCTACGAGCTGCGGGGCGACCGGTTTGCTCGAAGCTCGCGGCTCAGCCGCGTGAGTACGACTCGATAGACTGGCGCTGTTCGCGCATCTGCTGCAGGAAGGTTTCGACCGGCACCTGAAACTGGTGCCGGAACAGATCGACGAGTGTGTCTTCGGTTCCGGAAACTTCGGTTGCGGAAGCCCGGGTTGCGGAAGACTGGAACATAGCCACGCCATCGCCACGCGATGGCGATTCCAGTCCGTCGGGTTCGACCTGAAGCTCGGGAGATTTGTCTCCGTTGGCCCGCAGAGTCGTGATCATGCGGTTCACTTGGTCACGTTGCTCGGTCGTGGTCTGGAGGAACTCCACTCCCATCCCGTATTCCGGATGCGCGACTAGCACGATGCCTCCGGCGCGGACTTCGAGGTCGGCGGTCTTGATCCAAAGGATGACCCGCGTGCCCCTGGGGAAGGGTGAGATTGTCGTGAGATAGCAGCCGCCGAGGCTGAGGTCGCTGAGACGGCAATTCACGGGTGGGTCGTCCGGCTCGAGATCGGGAGAGTGGGTGTTTAACCACTGGCGAATGGTGCTGCGCTGCTCGTCGGTGGCGTCCTTGAAGCGGACACCGGCCTGAGCGCCGTTGCCTTCCCAGGCCAGCTCTCCATGGATTTCGAGCGCCTGGTCCATGCCCGGCAATTCGAACGAGAAGCGGAGCGAGTTTTCTTTCGCGACGCGGCCGGAAAACTGAATCGCCATGCCGCCTTCGCAGAGGTCGAGGGTCTTGGCTTTGTACCGGCCCGACCCGTAACACACGACCGGAATTTGCACAGCGACCCGCAACTGCAGCCGCCGTTCACGCCTCATCAGGGCTCGAACCGCGCGAAAGCTGGCTTTGGCCCGCTCGACCGCAAGGGGCTTGTGGAGGACGAAATGGGCCCCCATTTCGAAACCGCCCTTGAGTCCGACGGGAGATTCCACCAGCACGATCGCGAGGGCTCGCTTGTTGGCGGGGGCGGCTTTGGCCCCACGGAATACGCTGCTAGCTTCCTCCGCATTCACCCCATCGACGATGATGGCTTCGAAACGCTGACGGGTGATCCGGCGGATGGCATCGTCCGCAGCGGAGCAATGCTCGACCTCGATTTCCAGGTCGCTGAGGACCCGGCGCAGGATGCGCACCGTCCTCTCGTCAGAACTCACTAGTAGGGACTTCAAGTTCATGGTTCGAATCACGATTCAGATCGGTTTTCGTGCGCCGTCCCGGCTTTGCCGAGGCGGATGATGTAAATGTTTTGCGAAGCGCCTTCGCGTGCGCACGGTCGGGGTAGATCGCCAGCCCCCAATTGGGCGACCCCAATAGAATCCCCGTTTGCAACTCTAAGTGTATGAGATTCCGTGGTCAACGCCATGGCCCGGTCTTCCGGTTACGCTGGTCACCTCTTGCTCCGTGCACCTCTCCCAGTCGGTGCCCCTGGTAGTCTTATCGGCTGGGAGATGGCGGTTCACTAGGCGTCTGTCGAAAATAAGATTTCGGGAACGAAGAACCAATAATTTGCAGGCACGTGACGACTTGTAACTTATTGATTCTTCGGAGCGCAAGAGCTATTCCCGACAGACTCCTAGAGGGTTCATCCGTTTATCCATAGCCTAACGGGCCTAGGACGTGCTCCCGCAGGCGAACTGCAAGTGGTTGTACACAAAGGAGATACACAACAGGCCGTGGCGGAAGCAACTTTTCTATTGACTAACGGAGAGAAATCTATTATTATCAATAGCTTCCATTGAGGCCGAGGGGCTTGAATTTGTGGTGCTGCGTTTCCTTTTTTGCGGGTGAATCCCCTTGGCACTTCTTGGAATCAAAGAAGATAGAGACTTATAAAGAAAAAGTCCTTATCACGTTCACAAGAGGGTATATTTTTCATGGCTAAGCGACGCGGAAACCCCAACTGGGGCAAGCCCGAGCCCATCGGGCCGGTTACTCCCACAATCACGGAATTCGAGCAGGTTGTGCACGAGTATAAGCTCTCTCCTGACCAGTATTTGCGGTCTACACGGCTGCGGGAATGGGCGCGCCGGAACAAGAACTCCAAATACATCCCCGAGCCATTGCTGGAAGCTTGGGGTTTTGAAATCGAATCCACCCTGTAACCGCAGGGAACCAGATTTACTGAACCCAGTTTACTGGGAGGGTCGCCGCAAGCGACCCTTTCCTGTTTTACGCTGCATCGGCGAGGAGGCCGAGTGCGGATATGCTGGCAGGCATGAAGTTTGGCGGCTCCGAACTCGTCGGTCTGATCGTGGCGGTAAGCTTTGCGGCCGGGCTCAACGTGTATGCCACGGTGGCCACACTCGGACTTCTGGCCCATGCTGGCTTGCTCGATTTGCCTTCCGGGCTGCATTTGCTTGCCAGTTGGTGGGTGATTGCGGCCTCTGGGGTGCTTTTTGCCATTGAGTTTTTCGCGGACAAGATCCCGGTTTTCGATTTGTTCTGGAATGCCCTGCACACCTTTGTTCGGGTTCCCGTGGCGGCCTTGATCGCCTATGGCGCGACCTCCCAGCTCTCGCCGGAAAAGCAGTTGCTGGCGATGCTGGCGGGCGGGGCGATCGCCTTGGCGGCGCACGGAGGTAAGACGGCGGCGCGCGTAGCCGTGACACCGTCTCCAGAGCCGGTTTCGAATTTCGCGCTCAGCGCGGGAGAAGACACGCTCGCTGTGTTCCTGACCTGGCTTGCTGCCCGACACCCGATTGCGGCTGGCCTGATCGTTGCCGCCTTCCTAGGCATAATCGTGGTCGTGATGCGATGGGTGTTTCGGGCTATGTCGCGGACTATGAAGAACCTGTTTTCTGGTGCGGAGAACGAACTGTCGCCGTCGAAGCGGCGCGATTTAAACGCTGCTTAGAACTCGGGCTTTGACTTTGTTTTGAAGGGGCGCGGCTTCAGCCGCGCCGTCTCGATGCGCATGAATAAGGGGCTTTAGCCCCCGAGGGGAAGAGCCTTCCATGACTCCTAGTTTACCGTTTACCGATGTTCCCACCGCCATCGAAGAGATCCGCGCGGGGCGAATGATCGTCGTGGTTGACGACGAGGATCGCGAGAATGAAGGCGATCTCACGCTGGCCGCGGAAAAGGTTACTCCCGAAGCGATTAACTTCATGGCCAAGCACGGACGCGGCCTGGTCTGCCTGGCCATGACCGAAGAACGGCTCGACCACCTGCGCATCGGTCCCATGACCAGCGAGAACACATCGCAATACGGGACTGCTTTTTGCGAGGCGATTGACGCTCGCGATGGCGTGACCACGGGAATTTCGGCGTACGATCGCTCCCATACCATCAAAACGGCAATCGATCCGGCGACGCGGCCATCGGACCTGGCCCGGCCGGGGCACGTGTTCCCGCTGCGAGCGCGCAAGGGCGGAGTGCTGGTGCGCGCGGGGCAGACCGAAGCCTCCGTAGACCTGGCTCGGCTCGCCGGCATGGTTCCGGCGGGGATCATCTGCGAAATCATGAAAGACGACGGCACGATGGCTCGCGTGCCGGACCTGATCCAGTTCTGCCGCACCCATGAAACGAAAATGCTCACGGTTGCGGAGTTGATCCGCTACCGGATGCAGCATGAGCGCTACGTGCATCGTGTGGGCGAGGCGATGGTCGAAACCAAGTACGGGGAATTCCGCCTGATCGCCTACGAGAGCGAAGTGGACGGTGGCGGATCCCATATGGCGCTGGTTCGTGGCGATATTAGCGATTCGTCGTCCCCGGTCCTGGTCCGCATGCACGCGCACTGCCTGCTGGGCGACGTTTTCGGCGCCACCGGCTGCGACTGCCATCAGACACTCGAGGCTTCGCTGCAGATGATCGCCCAGGAGGAGCGCGGCGCATTGATCTACCTGCACCAGACGTCCAAAGGTTTCACGGCAGAAAAAATCGGGGAACAGTCGTTTCTCACGTTTCATCGGGAACGGCGTTTGCCGTCGCTGCCCGAAAGCGAGCGGAAGACTCATCGCGAGATCGGACTGGGAGCTCAAATCCTTTTCGATCTGAATCTAAAGCGCATTCGACTCTTGACCAATCACCCGCGCAGGGTGGCTGCGCTGGAAGGATTTGATATCGAGATAGTAGAGCAAATACCAGTAAAGTTCACGGTTCCGAAGACGCATCCGTAGAGATTCTAGTGTGGGGACGGGCGCCCTCGCCCGTCCAAGCCGGGCGCGGCTAGGCAGTTGCGAGCATGTCGCGGGGAAAAACTTAAAGTTCTCAACGAAAAGGGAAGGGCACGACTTCAGTCGTGCCGTGTGCCGCTGAAAATGTATCGCGCTTTAGCGCCGGAGGTGAGCCTTTAGCACCCTTGACCAATTTTTTCGCAGCCTCTTTCGCCGCGGCAAAGCAGAACCAGTTTGTCAGCAAGCGGAGACGCGGCAAGCCGCGCCTCTACGACTAAAACGGCTTCCGCGGCGTGATCTCTTCGTCCTTGATAAAAAACTGCGCTGAACATACAGAAGAGCCGCAGATCGTCGGCAGCAGTCCGGCCATCTGCCTGCGGGTAATCAAGCCCAGCGTGCCGCACGAAGGGCAGGAGAGCACTGCCCAATAGGGATCTTCTCTCTCTCCCACTTCGCCCGCATTCTCCAGCACGAACACGGTGCCGGGTTCCATCTGCTCGGGAATCCACTCGTTGATAATGCTCAATTCGCCGATCATCATGCCTCCCCCGCTTTCCGTTTACGCTCCCTTTACGCCCTCCGACCCCGGCGTAAAGGCCGAACCCGTTCCGAAACCGCAGCCTTCTTGCGAGCCTGAATCTCTGCTCGAACCCGGCGGACTTCGTCGCTCAGGCAAATGTCGAACATCGGCTGCCGCGCGTTCTTTAGCAGATCCACGACCTGTCGCGCCGAGGTTCGCAGATAAAGATGAGTGCCGTCGGTAAGAAGGTGATACTCCGACGACGCACCGACAGTAGCGGCCAGGCTGGTGCCAAATTCCTGCTGCAGGAACGCAATCACTTTGCGCATGCGCTGGAGCGAGAAGCCCCGCCGGCGAAGCTGGCAGATGACCGCCACGGTGATGAGTTCGTCCCAGTTATAGATGCGGCGGTGACCCTGGCGGCCAGGCGCCACCACGCCGCGTTCGTCCCACCATTGCAGTTGACGGGCGGTGATTCCAGTCAGGGCGATCACGTCGTTGGATGTGAACTGTCGTTGCATCTTGAGCACGTTCTGTTTCAAACAAGAAAATGAGAAATGTTTCAAACATTCTAGGCGGCGGAGGCAGAAATCAAGCAGCGTTTCGTTGTTCGTTGTGTTGACTACGCGGGTACGTCCCCTGAGGGGCGGGGGTCCGAAATTCATCGACCACCAAGGACACAAAGGAACACGAAGTTTTAAACCTATAAGCTTTCCTTCGTGAACCTTCGTGTCCTTGGTGGTGAATGAATTCTTCGGGCACCAACCGGAAGGGCGTCGGTTTGTACCTTTCGCGCTTCTGGCATTAGCATTAGCGAGAGCAAATTCTTTTTCCGGGGCCAATGAACTCATGATCCAATTCATGATCCAAAGATTGCATGCGCGCATCGCCATGCTTGCGTTGTTTGTCCTGTTTTCCGTCACGCTAACTTTCTCCCAGCAAAAGGAGCGGAGTCGCAAGTTGGATGCCGCGCAAAAAAACGCGCCCGCCGCGGCTGCGCCGTCGGCGAAAGAGGACAAGGACGACAAGAACGAAGGTGACCCGCTGTTCAAGGGAATGAAGTACCGATCAATCGGCCCTTTTCGTGGCGGCCGCTCGCTTACGGCTGCCGGAATTCCCGGCAACCCGACCACCTACTACTTCGGTGCGACCGGCGGCGGCGTCTGGAAATCCACCGACGGCGCCAACACCTGGTCCCCCATTTTTGACAAGGATGGTGCTCCCTCGATCGGCAGTATCGCCGTCGCCGTGTCCGAGCCTAACGTCGTTTATGTGGGAACCGGCGAAGCTTGCATTCGCGGCAACATCTCGCAAGGTGACGGCGTTTGGAAGTCGGTGGACGGGGGAAAATCCTGGAAGAGCGTTGGCCTGAAGGATTCGCGTGCGATTGGCAAAGTCATCGTGAATCCGCGCAATCCCGATATCGTTTTTGTCGCCGCGCTCGGTCATCCGTTTGGTCCGAACGCGGAACGGGGTGTTTTCCGGACTACCGACGGCGGTAAAACCTGGGACAAGGTTCTCTACAAAGACGAAAACACGGGAGCGATCGATGTGGCCTTCGATCCGCAAAATCCCAACATCCTATTTGCCTCGCTGTGGGAGACTCGACGGACTCCATGGTCGCTCTCCAGCGGTGGTCCGGGCAGCGGCGTATATCGCTCGACGGATGGCGGCGCCACGTGGAAACGGCTGCAGGAGCAAGAGCACGGCCTTCCAAAGGGTCCCTACGGGCGCATCGGGCTGGCGGTCGGGGCGAACTCCGAGCGCGTGTACGCGCTTATCGAGGCTAAGGAAGGTGGTGGACTTTATCGCTCCGACGACGGCGGCGACAGTTGGGATCTCATAAACGGCAGCCACTCGCTGTTTCAGCGGGCGTGGTACTACATGCACGTGATCGCCGATCCGCAGGATGCCAATACGGTGTACGTGTTGGATGTGGAGTTCCTCAAGTCCACCGACGGCGGGCGCAACTTCAATAAAGTGAAAGTTCCGCACGGCGACAATCATGGTCTGTGGATCGACCCGAAGAATACGAAGCGCATGATCGCCTCGGACGACGGCGGCGTCACCGTCAGCCTGGATGGCGGCAAGTCGTGGACGCGCGAGGATAACCAGCCGACCGCACAGTTCTACCACGTCATCACCGACACGCGGACGCCTTACTACGTGTACGGCGCGCAGCAGGATAATTCCACCGTGGCGATTGCCAGCCGCAGCGATTACGGCGCGATTGGCCGCGACAATTGGTACCCGGTCGGGGGCGGAGAATCGGGATATATTGCGCCCGATCCATCCGACCCGAACATTGTGTATGCCGGCGACTATCAGGGCAACATCACGCGCTTCGACCGGCGCACGAACCAGGTCAAGAGCATTGCGGTGTCGCCGGAACTTAGCGATGCGCGCGGCGCGGCCCCGCTCGATCATCGTTTTCAGTGGACGGCGCCCATCGTGACATCTCCACACGACCCGAACACGATTTACTACGGAGGCGAGCGCGTTTTCAAAACCACCGACGGTGGAACACACTGGGAGGCGATCAGTGGCGACCTGACGCGCAATGACAAATCGAAGCAGCAGCCTTCGGGCGGCCCGATTACGGTGGACGACACCGGCACTGAATATTACGACACCGTTTTTTCGATCGCGCCCTCGCCCCTGGCGAAAGGCCTGATCTGGGCGGGCACGGACGACGGCTTGATCCAGATCACCCGCGATGAAGGGAAGAATTGGACGAACGTAACGCCCAAGGATCTCGCCGAATGGAGCCGCATCAGTCTGATTGAAGCCTCTCCGCACGATGCCGGCACGGCGTACGTCGCCGTTGACCGCCATCAGAATGATGATCCCGCCCCCTACATCTACAAGACAAGTGATTACGGAGCAACCTGGAGCCGGATCACAACCGGAATTCCCGACGGAGTTTTTGTGCGCGCTGTTCGAGAAGACCCGAAGAGGAAAGGTTTGCTCTATGCCGGGACCGAGCGCGGCGTCTTTGTCTCTTTCGACGACGGCGCGCACTGGCGCTCGCTGCAAATCAACCTGCCGATCACGCCGGTCCACGACCTGGTCGTCAAGAACGACGATCTGGTATTGGCAACGCACGGGCGTGCGTTTTGGATCCTTGATGATGTCTCGCCGCTGCGCCAGTTCGTCGATTCCGTTGCTGGAGAAGACATGCATCTCTACCAGCCCGCAACAGCGTATCGCGTCCACACCGGAGAAGCTCCGGCGCGAGTGGTTTTTGCAGGAAAGAATCCGCCCGACGGCGCCGTGATCTATTTCTACTTGAAGCAGGCGCCGAAGCAGGAAGTAAAAAAAGATGAAGTGAAAATTGAAATCCTGGACGCGGCGGGCAATGTAATCCGCAAGTACTCCAGCAGCAGAGCCGAGCCGCTCGACGAACCACTCGACCCCGACGACAAGAAGCCGGAAAAACAGATCAAGCTGGAAGACGGCCTGAATCGTTTCGTGTGGGATCTGCATTACGAGCAGGCAAACCGCGTCCCCGGCTATTTTCTGTGGGAATACAATGACGGCGCGAAAGGGCCCCTGGCGCTGCCGGGAAACTATCAGGTGCGCTTGACCCTGGCTGCGAATGGATCGACCGCCAATGGATCGACCGCCAATGGCAAGAGCGTAACGGCTCCGTTCGAAGTGAAGATCGATCCGCGAGTCACCACTTCCGAGAGCGATCTGGAGAAGCAGTTCAAGCTGCAGATGGACGTGCGCGAGCAGTTGAATCGCGTCTACGGCGCGGTGAACCAAATACAGGATGTCCGTGAGCAGTTGGACGG
>JBEKAF010000070.1:0-21050 GCA_050018355.1 Terriglobales bacterium
TTCGGGAGTTGGCCTTAGCCCGAGCGGATGGCAGCTTGCGTAACTTCCTGGCACGACTAGGCCGCATTGATGTTCTGGTGATCGATGACTGGGCCATGGCGCCGCTGAATGAAAACGAGCGCCGCGAAGTCTCGGAGATCTGCGAAGATCGCTACCAGACTCGTTCCACCGTCCTTACTTCCCAACTGCCGGTCTCGCGCTGGCACGAGCAGATCGGCGATCCCACCATCGCCGATGGCATCTTGGACCGTCTGGTTCACAACGCCCACCGCATCGAAATGCGCGGCGAGTCCATGCGCAAGAAACGCAATCCGCTACAGGACGAGAAAAAGGAATGAACCAAAGCCAGTTTCGGTAAGATGTCTGAGTTATGGCACCAACTTCCCAGAGCCGACTTCGGGACAACTTCCGGAGCCAGCTTCCGGTGCGGGTCGCTGTTCAACAGCCGATGAGTCGCACGCCGAACCGCATGCGCCGATAACTGCCGGTTTGCCCGTCACTCGGGGGAACCGATCCGAAGCTACAGCGGGTTGGGGCAAGGAAAGTTGTTGCAAAAGTGAGCTAGAATCCGGGGCAATTTCGGGCCGTGCTGGTGCTGATCGAGACCGTCGGAGGCGGCTCAGATGGAACTCGGTTCAAGCAGCGCACAGGAGGCAAACCTGGTGTAGAATGCTGGGCGTTTTCGCAGTCAAAAAGGAAATCCTGGCCTAATCGTGCAGAGCGATGGGGGTAGGATGGCGGCCATGCTGATCTCCGTGGGGTGAGCCATGAACTTCTCCGAACGAAATGCTGCTCCTTCCCATCCTTCCCAGGCGTGCGTCGGGCTGGGCCGTCCGTTGCGCAGGGCGACGGTGCTCCTGTTGCTCGGTTTCTTGGCTCTGGCCGCGCCGTTGTCGCCAACGGCCCCGGCGACTCAGCTGCAGAGACTCGAGGAGAAATTGATTGGAGCTTGGCGATTGGTGTCGGTGGAGGGGCAGTCCCGACTGCTCAGCCAGGGTTACGATCATCCGACCGGACTGGTTGTCTTTGACCGCTCGGGCTGGATGAGCCTCCAAATCGCCATCCACGGCGAGCGCAAACCGTTCGCACAAGGAGTGTCCGCAGGAACCGTGGAAGAAAAGGCGGAAGCCTTCGACACATATGTCGCCTACTACGGCACCTATGCCGTGGATGCGAAAGCGGATACGGTGACGTTCCATCTTACAGACCACTCGTATCCTGGCTTTCGAGGCCGGGACAACGTGCGCTGGTTCGAGTTTCAGGGCGACAATCGCATTGTTCTGATTCCCACAGAAGACGGCAAAGGCGGCAGGATTGCTCGCAAGGATGCCACCTACAAGCTCACCTGGGAGCGCATCCGGTAGTTGCTGCGGACCCGGCGCGCCTGCACAGGTTGTCCGCCAGGCTTCAGATCGCTTCTGGCTGATTAGTCGGCCAACCGGAAGTTGGCCGAAAACGGGGTTGGAGGAGATCAATTGCGATCTCCTCGAAGCCGACTTCTGGCCCGGAACAGCCTGCGGTTTGCCCCTAATCCAGGCACAATCGCGCGGGTGCCGCAGATTCTGGGAATGGTGCTCATACAACACAACATCTCCGAGTGTTTTGCTTCAACAGTCGCGAACGATTGGTTTGACAGCGCCGAACTAAGGCTCTTATTGTGATGTATTCACTCCGTTGCTTACCAAAGAACATTCTTAGGAGATCACTCATGTTCAGAAAGCTGTGTTTCGGGGTCGTTGCGGTTGCCATGCTGGTACCGGCCGGGTGGGCGCAAACCGCGGACGAGATTATTGCGAAAAACATTCAAGCGCGTGGCGGATCGGACAAGCTGAAAAGCGTGCAGTCGATCAAGTCCACGACGACCATGGCGATGGGGCCCGGGATGGAAGCGCCGGGGTTGCTGATCCAAAAGCGGGGAAATCTGGCGCGCCTGGAGTTCACCATCCAGGGCCTGACCGCGGTGCAGGCCTATGACGGCAAGAATGCGTGGCAGATCATGCCGTTTATGGGCAAGAAAGATCCCGAACTGATGTCGGCCGATGAGGCAAAAGAGGTTGAGGAAATGGCCGACCTCGACGGCCCGCTGGTGGACTACAAGAGCAAAGGGCACCAAGTCGAACTTCTTGGTAAAGAAAAGGTAGAAGGCACCGACGCTTACAAACTGAAGGTCAGCCTCAAGAATGGCGACGTGCAGACGGTCTACATCGATGCGGATTCCTTCCTTCAGATCAAAGAGGAAACTAAGCGGACCGTACGCGGAAGCGAGCAGGTGGTTGAGTCGGCGATTGGCGACTACAAGGAAGTGGACGGGATCGTCTTTCCGTTTGCGATCGAGAGCGGAATCAAGGGAAGCCCGCAGAAGGAGAAGCTGACGATCACAAAGGTCGAGCTCAATGTGCCGGTGGATGACGCAATTTTCAAGATGCCCCCGGCCGCGCCCACACCGCCGCCAGCCAAGCCCGAGGCGCCGAAGACTGAAGCGCCGAAGAACTAGCGGATTTTGGGTGGCGCAGCGCTTCAGCGCTGCGGTAACTGCATTGTTCTGAATGCGGCTTTAGCCATTGCGGTCAGGCTGCCGGCGCGGAAAGCACGCTTTCCGCAACGTGTCAGGCCGCTCCCGTTCAAAGCGGTAGGGGATTTATACACTTCGGGGGGATTATGTTCAATCATGTGCGCATTTTCTGGATTGCTTTCTCCGTCGTTGCTGCGGCCCTGGCCGCCTCCGCGCAGGATGTGGCGCTGGACTCTGACACGCTGAGCGGACTTCCGATCCGGGCGATTGGCCCGGCAGCGATGGGAGGCCGCATCGCCGACATCGCGGCGGTTCACGAGGGACAGCGGTTGACAATCTACGTCGGCTCGGCCAGCGGCGGGGTATGGAAATCGGTGGACGGCGGCACAACCTTCAAGCCCATCTTCGACAAGCAACCCTCGCTTTCGATTGGCGCCGTAGCAATTGATCCATCCAATCCGCAAACGGTGTGGGTGGGAACGGGTGAGTCTTGGGTGCGCAACAGCGTGTCGGTGGGGACGGGTATCTACCGCACGCGCGATGGCGGCGAGAACTGGGAAGCCGTGGGACTTCCCGACTCCGAGCACATCAGCCGTATTATTGTGCATCCCAAGGACAGCAACACGGTGTATGCGTGCGCGCTGGGTCATCTGTGGAATTCAAACACGGAGCGCGGTGTTTTCAAGACCACCGATGGCGGCAAGACCTGGAATAAGCTTCTCTACCGGAACGACAGCACCGGCTGCGCGGAGATGGCGATGGACCCGCAAGATCCGGGTGTGCTCTACGCCGCCATGTGGGACGTACGTCGTGAGCCGCATAACTTTCGGTCGGGAGGTCCGGGCAGCGGATTGTTCAAGAGCACGGACTCGGGCGCCACGTGGCATGAGCTAAGAAAAGGCCTGCCGCAAGGTGATTTGGGACGGATCGGTATCGCTGTGGCTCCCTCGGACCACGCTCGTGTCTACGCGGTGGCGGAGGCGAAGAATCACACGGCACTCTTCCGGTCCGACGATGCGGGCGAAAGTTGGGCCGAGGTCAACAACTCGTTCAACGTGAGCGGGCGGCCGTTCTACTTTGCGCGCCTGGCGGCCGACCCCAAGAATCCGGATCGCGTGTACAAGCCGGGATTTTTTCTGACAGTCAGCGAAGACGGCGGGAAGAGTTTCAGCGCAGCCTTTTCTACGAGCGAAGGCCCCGGTGAACGCCTGCACAGCGACCTCCATGCCCTCTGGATCAATCCTGAGAATCCCGACCAGATGCTGCTGGGCACCGACGGTGGCGTCTACCAGTCGCTCGATCGCACAAACCATTGGCGGTTTCTCTCGAACCTGCCGGTGTCGCAGTTCTACCACGTGAGCGCCGATATGGCCGATCCTTACAACGTTTACGGCGGGCTACAGGACAACGGCACTTGGATGGCGCCGTCGCGGGCCACGGATGGGATCGCAAATCGGCACTGGCGGAACATCGGTATGGGCGATGGCTTCTGGGCATTCTCCGATCCGGCCGACGCGGACTATGCCTACGCGGAATACCAGGGTGCAATGATTTCGCGTTTCCGCAAGTCCACCGGCGAAGCGAAAGACATCAAGCCGCTGCCGCGGTCGGGTGAGCCGGAATTTCGCTTCAACTGGAACGCGCCGATTCATATGAGCGCGAACCATCCGGGAACGATTTACCTGGGCGGGCAATTCCTGTTCCGCTCGCGCGATCATGGGGAGTCCTGGGACCGGATCTCACCGGATCTGACGACCAATGATCCGGCGCGGCAGCACCAGGAAATGTCCGGCGGACTGACGATCGACAATTCGGACGCGGAGAAGTTCGAAACGATCTACACGATCGCGGAGTCTCCCAAGAACGGTGACGTGATCTGGGCAGGGACGGACGACGGAAATGTCCAGATCACTCGCGACGGCGGTAAGCATTGGACGAATGTCGCGAAGAATATTTCCGGGCTGCCGGCGGGGACATGGGTGTCGACCATCGAGGCGAGCCACTTCGATCCCGCCACTGCTTACGCGACTTTTGATGGACATGCCACAGGCGACATGAAGACGTATGTCTACCGGACGAAGGACTATGGGAAGACGTGGACCTCACTTTCAACGTCAGAATTGAGCGGCTATGCCCACGTGGTGCGAGAGGACCTGGTAAATGCCAATCTTCTGTTCGTAGGGACCGAGTTTGGGCTTTTCATTTCGATTGATGGCGGAGTGCACTGGGCGCAGTTCAAGGGTAGCCTTCCGAATGTCGCAGTGCGCGACGTTGCCGTCCATCCGCGCGAATCGGACTTGATTTTGGCCACGCATGGCCGCGGGATCTACATTCTTGACGACCTGACACCCATCCGCGCTCTCACGCCGGAACTTCTGTCGAAGGATCTGGTGATGCTGCCGTCGCGCCCGTCTGTGCTTGCGCTACCGGCTGCTGAACAGCGTTTTGATGGAGACGCGGAGTTTCTGGGGCGAACGCTGCCGGAGGCGGCGGCAATCGTCTACTACCAGAAAAAGCGACACATCTTCGGCGACCTGAAACTGGACATCTACGACCCGAAGGGTCAGCTGCTCACGTCGCTGCAGGGCGACAAGCGCCGGGGGTTGAATCGAGTGCAATGGCCCGAGCGGGCGAAGCCGCCCAAGATGCCGCCGGCGGCCGGATTGGTGGAGAACGAATATGTCTTCTATGGACCGCAGGTGCAGGAAGGAACGTATACGGTCAAGCTGACCAAGGGGAAGGAGACCTATTCTTCGGACGTGAAGCTGGTGCCGGATCCGCGATCAAAGAGTACTGCGGAGGACCGCGAGCTCCAGCACAAGACGGTCACCCAGCTCTACGACATGTTGGCGCAGTTGACTTACATTGTCGATGCCACCAGCGAACTACGGGAGCAAGCGCGGCAACGGGCCGCCGCAGTCTCGGACGACAAGTTGAAGGAGCAGCTCAACGGTCTAGCCCAGAAACTGGAGGACTTCCGTTCTTCGCTCGTGTCCGTGAAAGAGGGCGGCATGATTACGGGAGAGAAGAAGCTCCGCGAAAACCTCGGCGAGTTGTATGGAGCAGTAAATGGTTACTCCGGGCGTCCGACGCAATCGCAAATTGGGAGCACGACCGTGCTCCAGAAGAAATTGGACGAGGCTGGAGCGCAGTTTCAGTCGATCGCTACATCGCAGATTCCACCACTGAATACAGCCCTGCAAGGCAAGAACCTTGAGCCGCTCAGAGTGACATCGCGGGAGGATTGGGATAAGAAGCAGAAGTAAAGAGTGTAGATAGACAAAACTGTTCGTGCGAATCGTGCGATGACGCTGCCTTGCGGCTAGATCGTTCACGCAGACATGACATTTTTCCGTGGGAGCTTCGGCCCGTCCAGCGGAGGATTTCTCGAATCAGACGGCACTTCGCGAGGCGGACCCCAAGGTTGCGGATCCATCTGGCTCTGAGAGAGCAGGGTCATGAGGTACGGCTGATGCCGGCTCAGTATGTCAAGCCGTACGTGAAGACCAACAAGAGCGACTACATTGACGCCGAGGCGATTGCTGAGGCAGTCGGGCGGCCGAAGATGCGCTTCGTGCCGATCAAGACCGATGACCAACTGGATCTACAGTCCCTGCATCGGGTACGTGAGCGTTGGGTGACGCGTCGCACAGCAGTCATCAACCAGATTCGTGGCTTGCTGCTCGAACGTGGAATCACTTTGCGCAAGGGACGATGCCATGTCGATGCGGCATTGCCCGGGATACTGGAAGACGCCAGCGCCAAGCTATCCGGCGCATTGCGCGTACTGCTGGTGCAACTGAAGCTGGAGCTCGATCACTTGCAAATGCGGATCGACGCAGCCGATGCGGTGATCAAGAGGACTGCTGGTGACAACGAAGCCTGCCGACGACTGCTGGCGATCCCTGGCATTGGACCGATTACGGCGACCGCAATCATCGCCGCGATCGGCAACGGAGCAGCTTTCAAAAAGGGGCGAGAGTTCGCAGCCTGGCTCGGAATCGTCCCGGGCGAATATACCACCGGTGGCAAGCAAAAGCTGCTCGGGATTAGCAAACGCGGGAACTCTTACTTGCGAAGACTTTTCGTGCAAGGGGCGCGTGCCGTCCTGCAACAGAGCGCGAAGCAATCTTCCGGTCTAAGTGCGTGGCTGGCCCAACTCACAGCACGCACCCATCGTAACGTGGCCGCAGTGGCCTTAGCGAATAAGCTGGCGCGCATGGCCTGGGCCGTGCTCGCCAAGAATGAGGAATACCGGCCCCCCAAGTTGGCCGGTGGTGCGGCTACAGCCTGACTGGCCTGCAGATGACGCCTGGCTGAGGCCAGGCTTGGAAATCGCATTCGCGATTCCCACATCTACAGACCAGCGGCTACTACGGAGTTGATGATTTCTGCCAGGTCTGCTGGCGAACCATGAGATGGCACAACGGTCGAACCCGGCGCTCTCGAAACCTGTAAACCGGAAAAGTCTTTCAAGGCTGCCTAACTAAGTAGGACGAGGGCGCAGCGCATTCCATCAAGGCCAGGAGTTTTGTGCTCCAACGAAGGCCGCATACATTTGCGCAGACCAACCTGTCACCCTCATTTTTCGCTTGCGACAAAGCGGCGGACCATACATTCCGGTTGGGCGACGATACGGGAGTAATCCCGCGTGGGCCAACTCGAGTATTCCTGTCGAATGAATCTGAAGGTCACCGCGGCAATTCATCTCAGAAGATGGCATGGCGATCGCGAAGCAAGAAGTGCTGAATCTTATTGCGGGTTGTTGAGTTGGAACGCTCTAGCAACCTCAAAGTCGCCCATTGGATTCCGTGCGGGGTCCACACGAATCGTGCATGTCATTGGGAACCGAGGTGCGGCGCGGTTTATTAAGAGACCAAGACCGGATCCCGCCTTGGTTCAGCCGGCTTCGCCACGCCGGCGGGTTGCAGGCGATCCCTCATCAACTGCTCCCCGCGTGCGAACAGCTCCTCCTTGGAAATCTTGCCGGCATCGACATCGGCCAAGATCGATTTTTGGGCGGCGTAGTCTTTGTTTACTATGCCCGCTTTGCTCTGCAGCATCCGCCACGCTTTACGACGCTCGACGCAGAACAGCACGAGCTGGCGCGAAATGGCGTGGTACTCGGCGTCGCCGTTCGTTCCCTGAAGTTTGATATAGACGCCGAAGTCGGGGACGTAGGCACGATGCTCAGGGATCAGGCAGCGGCGATACACGACATCCTGCTGGGTGATGCGGACCAGCATATTCTCCAGCGGGATCAGTCTTGCTGCCGCGTCCTTTTTGATCTTCTTGAGATGGTTGCGGAATCGGGCTTCGGTGGCGCACCAGTGAGCCACCGTGTAGCGCCAAACCTCGCCGGTCTCTTTCGATTTCGTTTCGTACCAATCCTTATCGGGCGAGGGATTGCCCTTGAGATCGAGCGTTTCCGCATAGGTTTCGCCGAGCCGCGGATTGCAAACGAACTCGGGCGCTCCCCGCGAATCGCGCACGCGCTGCGCCTGGGCCAGGGCCATGTCGTCGGCCACTCCATGTTCGGGCTGACAGGTTGTGAAGCATTGCAGGAACGCGGTTCCACGATATTCGAGGCCGTCGAGAATGGCACGGTAGAACTTGGGCGCGTTGGCCATTGAGACCTGCGCGACGAAAGGCGATCCGTGTCCGGCCAGGAACGTCTCGGCAACGGTCTTCTTTTCGACGCTTTTGCCCTGCGTTGCCGCTCCGAACACGTTCATATCGCTGCCACCCAGCATCGGCGTCGAATCGGAATTTTGCCCGCCGGTGTTGGAGTAAACCTGGGTGTCGAGCATGAGCACTTTGACGTTGGGACGATTCTGGAGAACCACTTTCGACGTATTCTGGTAGCCGATGTCGCCCATGCCGCCATCGCCACCGACCGCCCACGCCTTCGGCAGCTCAAGAACTTCCAGGTCGGTCATTAACGCGTCGCTGAAGTGCGAAAGCTCGTAGTACTCGCGCGGCGTCATCACATCTTTTTCGCGACCAAGCAGCGCATCGGCAAGGCGCTCAGGAATCACGGAGCGTCGAGCGTGATCGACAATGAAGCTTTCCCCCATGAGCCAGGCGACCGTAACACCGTCCTGGAAGAGCGAGTTCATCCAGGGATAGGGGTGCGGGTTGTTGGGCGGTGTGGACCCGTAAACGGTGTTGCAGCCGGTGTGCGCGCCCATCGCCATGACGCACATGCCGTTGGCGAGGCGCCCGTCGATTGCCTGCAAGCCTTTGTGGTTGAAAGCCTCTTGCAGCAGAACGGCCACCATCGCGTCGATCAGTCCCTGGTCTGAGATCGGTCCATTGCGCGCGATGCGGGCCTTGGTGTCTTTCTCATCCTCACCGCCCAACCCCATCAGCAAATGCGCTACCGCTTGCCGCAGCAGGTCGTATTCGTTTTGATTTCTCGCTTTGAGCGCGGCCAACTTCTCGACGCCTGATTTGTCGAGTTCGGCGGCCTTCGCCTGAAGCCGGTCGGCCTTCGCGTGATAGAGGGGCCGCATGTAGGCTTCGGTCAACGCGGCGATCGCCCGCAGGACGCTCTTCTCGCCACAGCCCGCGCAGGCGCCGTCGCCGGAAACGAGGGCGTCATAGTTGCGCCGGACCATCAACATATTGCGGAGCGTCGCCGTCTTGGAGTCCTGCGGCCGCTGATCGTTGTACAGGCCGAGATATTTTTGCGGAGTATCGGGAAGAAGATTCAGGAACGCAACGCCGGTCTCGTGGTCTCCGTTGATCGCTTCCGTCTCATCCGCCATCTTCAACGCCTCATGCTCGCCGCACGCCGTCACACAAGCGGCACAGCCTTTGCACAGATCGGTAACGAAGATCGAGAAGATCCCGCCACCGCCCGGGCTTTTTCTCTCCGGGGTGGAGAAGATTGCATTCACTTTCTGAAAGGCCATCGGCACCTTGTCGATGATGGCGAGGAATTGGCGCTTGGCTTCGTCGGAGAATCCGTCAACCTCGCCGGTGACTTGGCGAAGGATCTGCGGCAGCGGTGTGCCTGCATTTTTGGCGACGGCATCCCGCATCAACTGGCGGGTACGCTTCTCGATCTCCGGCAGGGAGTTCAGCATCTTCTGGCGCTCGCCTGAATCGGTCACGTAACGCGCGACTGCGGTGTGCAGGATTGTTTCCAGATCTAGCGCACAGTTGGGCAGCGCCGTGTCGGGACAGACGGCGATGCACTCCATGCACTGCGTGCAGTTCTCGGCGATGAAGAGGGGCGTCTCGCGGCGCGCGACATACTTGGACGCGGTGTCGCCCGTGCCGGCGGCCATGACGCCGACCGCGGCATAGGCCGTGGACGGCTGGTTGTAGCCGAGACCCGCGCGGAACGCGGCATTGAAGGTCGCGACTTGCGTCACCGGTGTGCGGGCGTGCTGGGTGGCAGGAACCGGAACGGAACGGCATCCGACGTTGCAGCCCCCGTCGTCGTCTCCACCACTCAGGACGGGCAGCAGCGCTTCTCCGCGCAACGTCGAGCGGTCGGGAGCCTCCATTTCGCCCACGCGAATCTCGCGGACGCGCTCGAAGCCCTGCGTCATAACTTCCATGTTCGAGCTGACCACCGCCTCGCCGAGCCGGCCAAACTTTTCCACATACTGATGGTGGACGACCTCGCGGAACTGCTCCGGGGTGATGCGGAAATCGGCAAGCAGCGGCGAGACCCTGAAGAACGCGCCCAGAAAGGCGTTGCCCTGCATGCGCAGTTGAAGGTCGGCACGATCGGTCGCTTTCCGCGCGATCCGGAAGCCGGGCAAGGTGAAGACATGGATCTTCTGGTCGATGATTTGCCGGCGCGCCGACAGCGGCAGCCGCTCCCAAGCTTGCTCACCTTCCTCGTCGGATTCCCACACCAGGCAGCCACCCTGGGACATTCCGTCGAGCGGGTTTATATGGGTGAACGCTTTCGGATCGCAGCAGAGCACGACGGTGACGTGGCGAAGGTCGCAGTTCACGCGAATGCGCTCCGGCGCGGCGACCATGAAATAAGCCGTGGGAGCGCCTTTCTTTTCCGACCCATATTTGGGATTGGCGCTGACGTGAATAATCTCTTTCGGATTGCCCAGTTCATCGACGATCTTGTCGCGCTCGTAGAGCAGGTCGTTCAGATCGCCAATAATTGCGCCGAGGTTCTTGCCGGTCGTGATCGCGCCCCAGCCACCAATAGAATGGAAACGCACAGCGACCGCGCCCTCGGGCAGCAGCGATGGCGCTTCGTCCGACTTCACCGCATATGGATGATCGATGCCCAGCACAAGGAACGACGTTCCGTCCGCCGCTCGCTTGCCGTCCTGGCGGGAGCGAGCGCCGGTGGCGAATTCGTAGGCGCCGAAGATATGTTCCGGCCGGAAATCGCGCGACCCGAGACCGTAGATACCGGAGAAGAGGCGCGGCATCTGGCTGGCGGTAATCGCGGGCAACTCCTCGGGAACCGGATTGCCGTCGGTCCGCATGGCCTTGTTGACCGCAGTTCGTATGTCGCGCCCCATGGGGTTATCGCCGGCCATGGCCTCATCGGTACGTTCGAGGACGATGACATTCTTCTTGCCCGTGAGCGCCGTAACCACCGCCGCTTCGGGGAACGGCCGAATGACATTGAGGTGAATCGACCCGACTCTTGCGCCTCTGCGCTCGCGAAGATAGTCGACTGCCGCTTCAATGTTCTCCGCGGCCGATCCCAACGACACGAACACCGTATCCGCATCGCCGGTTTTGTACTGCGTAACCAAGCCGTAGTAGCGCCCGGTCAGCTTACCGAATTTCGCGTATGACTCTTCGAGGAAGCGCAGGATGGGCTCGGTAAAGTTGTTTCGGCGCGCCGCTACGCCCTGCATGTAGTGTTCCTGATTCTGCACGGGCCCGAGGAGCACGGGATTGGTGAGATCGATCATCTGCGGCACCCGGCGGCGTGTCGGCCCGAAAAGGATTCGCTGGCTTTCGGTGGGACAGTCGATGATGTCGTCGGGCGCGCCGAGAAACTCGCGGATGAGTTCCGATTCGTGCTTGTAGAACGTCCGCTCCAGGTGAGAAGTGAGAAAACCGTCCTGAACGTTCATGCCGGGGGTCAGGCTCAGCTCGGTGACGCGCCGCAAAATGAGCGCCTGGTCGGCGGCTTGCTGCGCATCTTTGCCGAATAGGATAATCCATCCGGTGTCGAGCCCGCCGTAGACGTCATCGTGCCCGCAGTGAACGTTCAGCGCGTGCTTGGTCAGCGCCCGCGCGACAACTTCCAGCACCATGGTCGAGCACTTGCCGGGCGCGTGGTAGTACTGCTCCACCCCGTACACGAGTCCCTGGCCGGAAGTGAAATTGACAACCCGTTTCCCACACACCGAGTGTGCAATCGCCCCGCCCTGAGCGGCGTGCTCGCCTTCCGCTTCCACGGCCAGTGTGCTGCGGCCAAAGACATTCAGCCGCCCTTCGGCAAACGACTGCTGGTAGAGTTCGCCGCCTTCCGTCGAAGGCGTGATGGGATAAAAGACGCCGGCATCGGTAATGCGTGTTTCCGTATGGTACGAGACTAGCTGATTACCGTTTGCGGTGACTCGAATGCCAGGGTAGCGAGGTGCGGTGGTCATAATTTCCTCCACGAGCGTGGACTTTCCGGTGAGGTGCCATTAGAAGAAATGCTTCACGGCCGATATTCCAGTCGTGAGCGTCGAGCGTAAACATTTTCACCCTGGCGGCGCACGTTTGTCAGTGATCTATGTCGCATCGGCAAGTGACGGTCGCATTCGGGCGGATGATTACCCGCGGGATCTGACCGAGTTTCCGGTCCATTTCGCTGCCGAACCTGCCTTGGGCACGTTCCCTGCGGTTGCACTGGCCAGTGGGTGTTCAGCGTCCCCCTCCTTGGAAGAATAGAGAAATTCTTCGATTTCCTCGATTCGTTCGCTGGCGTCAAGGTAACCAATCGCAATGAGGTCTCGCGTGTAGCTGGGCGTGAATAGCAGGTAACTCATCAGATCCGCACAAGAAGCCGCGTCTCGCCCCAAACTGGATACAAAGTAATGGATCAGAGAGGGCATGTCTCTCTGGTGCTGCTCCGCCAGATCTGACAAATTGACCGAAGGCGTGATGATAAAGGTCCCCAATGGCCGTATCTTTTGACCTCCTTCAATCCCAAGCTGATTGATGTGGCCATCGTTGAGCAACTGATTCAACCGTTCAAGGTGCTCGATGTCAGTTGCGAGATGGTCCAGAAACATAACGTTGAAAAGAACTCCCATCACTTGCGCGATTGAAGGGTTTCTCTCATCTGTGGCTTCCTCTTGACTTTCTTTATTTCCGCAGCGGACACCGATCGCGAAAACCTTCTCCGCCCCCAGGCGGATCACCGGGCTGAGAGGCTGTTGCAGGCGCGCACAACCATCGCCGAAGAAGGCGGACCCACGCGGGGTTTTGAGTCTTACCGGCTGGAAAACCATAGGAATAGCCGAGGACGCGCAAACGTGGTCGACCGTGATCTTGGTCGCAACCGTCACCAGCCGGATCCGCTTCCACATCGGATGGCCCTTCCTGCCCTGAATGAAGAGATAGCTTTTTCCCGAGTTGTAGTTGGTCGCGGAAATCGCGAGAGCGTAGAGGTGCCCGCGCTTGATGTTTTCCTGGATCCGGTCGCAGTCAAGGTGCTTATTGAGAAAATGGTGTAAGGGAGTGGCATCTAATAACGATCGGGCATTGCCTCCCCCCAGAATCGCTCCAAAGGAGAGATCGAGTATCCAGGTCAGGGAATTCTGCGCCTGGGACAAGAGACCACAGCGAAAGATGTCGGAAGGCTGGAGAGTCGCCCAGACTTCAGCCAGAATCTGGGTTGCCGAAGCGAAATCGTCGCAACCTGTGGCCAGAGCAGCGCCATTAATCGCTCCCGCGGAAGCGCCTCCTATGATCGGAAAAGGATTACCGTGTGTTCGGGCGCGTTTCAGCTCGCCAATGCGCTTGAGAACACCGACTTGATAAGCGCCGCGAGCACCGCCGCCCGTCATGACTAGACCGACCGCGTTTTCCATTGTCCTTCCTCCCTGGGCCCGCTCTGGGAACATCCAGTTTAGTCACAGCTTCCCGTGCAGCCGCACTCAGTCACAGGGATTCCACTGCCTGGCTTCGTAGCAACGTCACGCAACCAGGTCCGTGGAGTGCTGCGATGACGGGCGTCTTCCCAACCTCCATGATTTGCATATAGATCTGCCCCCATCGGCGATTCAATTGCCCGCCAATGCTATTCAACCTCACTGGGCTCACTCTTGGCTGTGACGAGACTCACAACGCTGCGTGAAAAGAATTCGGGGATTCTGGGCCCGCCGACCTTCTCCTGAAAAAGGCGGCGGAAGCCGCAGGGTCTGGACCACCTTTTACCACGCGAACATGGGTATCTTTCAGCCTGAGGAGGAAGCGGGACGGCTAGACTTTCCCTGACCCTGTCTTTTTCTTTCGGGGAGAAGGCCCGCCGCGAACCACCGCTGGGTAGCACGTCGAGCAAGGAACCCAAACTGAACGGAGTGCAAGCTGGGTCCCTTGCTCCGGGATCGGATACACGGGTGCCGGGGCAGGCGCCGATGTCGCGCCGGCGCTGATCCCCTTGGCGGTTAGGCTCCTCTCGGCGTTCGTCGCCTACGGTCGCTGGCGGCTGGCGCCGCATCCCGGGTCGCCTCACGCGTGAGTGCTCCACCGAACCAACGTCTTTCACGCAGCTTGAGAGTTCTTAAGTCTTGAGGTCATTGCGAATGTGCAGGAATATCAAAACCCTTTGCTAGAGCTGCAGAGAGATTCGGTGCTTGAGCTGCCAAACACCCTCTGTGGCCAAGATTGTGGGCGGATGACGGGCCAACCGGAATGAACGCGGCGTAGCACACCTGACACGTCTGACCTGATTCGACAGCAAGGCGTGCAAGGTCAAGTCTGGCCGATTACAAATTAGGAAATTCATTCCCCCCATATGCACCTACCCGGTCGTGCTTCCACCATTGTTTGATGGTACCCATCCTCTGATTTGCGCCAATCGATAACTTTTATCGGTCTGCACTTAAACTCTCCACTTTACTTCTCGAAGAGAACGGTTATGGTTCGGCTCAGGGACAAAAATGGGCGATCAGATTGTAGAACCGTTCCCGAGCCGTGAGATGTGCAATTTCTGTTCCGAGCGTCCTACGACCCAGCTCTATGCCTGTAAGAACTTTCTCATTCCTCGGACCAAAACCGAGCTCTTCCAGCACGAGAGTGTAGGGGCTTGGGCCGCGTGTGCCCGTTGTGCTGAATTGATGGATGGGCGGCGCGGGTCGGAGCTTACCGACCGCGCATTGACCAACTTCATCAAGCAGCGCGGCGTCCCGCGTTACGCGCAGTTCGACGTCCGGGAGCAGTTCCGAGAGATTCACCAGTTGTTCAGAGAGCACCTGGTCAAGGAGAGCTGAAATGCAGATTCGCAACAACCGGGGACTTGAAAGCGGTGAGGTTCATCAGGGCGACCCGGACCTTGCTCTTGATCGGAGGCAGTACTGCGACATTTCTCATACTTCCAATGGGAGCGCACCCTGAAAAAGGGTGACCACGTGGCAGTGCTCGGTCGCGGAATCGCTGTGGTCGAGCAAGCTGACGACAAAGAGGCTCTGGTCGTGTTGTGGAACAGGCTCGTGCTGAGGATTGCCCGCAAGGACATCGTCCTGAATCAGCAGAACATGCGCTGGGAGTGCGAGGCCGACAACGCCTGAGGTGACAACACCGTGCGGAAACTGTCGCTCATCTGACTCAAACGAGCGGGTTGTTGGTGTAATGGATGTTGCGACAGTTGTCGGTAACAGAGCGATAAAACACGCCACCAACGGTGGAATGAAGAGCTGAAGATCCGCACGCGGTTCGGAGCCATGCTGGGCCGGATAGCGTTGCTACCGCTGCTGACGAAATAGAGAGCGGGTGGCCAAGTCATCACCGGAATTGGTCTGCCAAGAATTCGAGGAAGGAGAGGCGTTGCGGAAGTGGGCTGGGATTCGGGGCCATACTGGCTGTGCTGGTGCTGGTCACGAACCTTTGGGAGCGGCCAAGATGGAACTTGGTTCAAGCAGACCACAGGTGGGCAAAACGGGTGCAGAATCCTCCCCGTTCTTGAGGTTTCAAAGAAATCTCGGTTCAAACCGATGGAGGACGGCTCATGAAGAAGCTTTTTCTTACTGCATCGCTGATGTTGTTGCTCACGCCCGTCTTGGCGCTGGCCCAAAGTGCCTTCGACGGAACGTGGAAGATAGATATGAACAAGGCGGAATTTCCCAAGAAGCCTGACGTGTACCTGCTGCAAAACGGCATGTACGAATGCAAGACGTGTGCTCCGCCCATCAAGATCAAAGCTGACGGACAGGACCAAACAGTTGCGGGACATCCGTATTATGACACCATGGCGATAAAGGTCATAAGCGACCGCGAGGTCGAGGAAACCGACAAGAAGAACGGCAAGACGGTCGCAACTTCGAAGACGGCGGTTTCTCCGGACGGCAACACGATGACGTTCGAATTTAGCGACAGCAGTAACACCAACGCCGCGCCAGTTACCGGCAAGGGTGAGGAAACCCGCGTGGCCAAAGGTCCTGCTGGATCGAATGCTATTTCCGGTTCGTGGCGAATCGCGAAATTCGAGACCCTTTCCGACAACGCGATTACGTGGACGTACAAGGTCAGCGGCGACGAGTTGACCATGACCACTCCGACTGGCCAATCCTACACTGCGAAGCTGAACGGGGTGGAAGCACCGTTCAAAGGTGATCCTGGAACTACCGGCGTCTCGGTGAAGATGAGGGGCAAAGACACTCTCGAGGAAACCGACAAACGCGGCGACAAAGTGCTTAGTGTCTCGAAAATGACGCTGGATCCCGATGGCAAGACCGCAAAAATCATGGTCGACGACAAACTGCACGGAACCACCAGCCAGTTCGTGGCGGTGAAACAGCAGGTCCTCTTTCGTTCCCACCCTTCGCGCAGGCGGAGGGTCGGCATAGAACGCCCGGCACCCTCGATTTGGGGGTGTCGGCGCTTCTTCTGGTTCGCTGAGCGGCAGACGCAACTCAGTCGGCCAGCATTCTACTCCAACCCCCTGGGTTTGCGAGGGGCTGACCGGAGTGGGAATTGATTGTTGATGTAAGCAGGCCATTTCACCAACTGAGAATTGCTGGTGAAGTCGCAATCCGGACGTTCGTCAACCCGTCAACCGTGTACTTGCTCTGACGTTCACACTCATCTGACGCTGACTGCTCACCGACGTATCTCTTGTGCCGGCAGGCCACACGGTCACACAGCCAGAAATCAGGTTCGTCAATTCCGTAGTGCAGAAACATCTCGTTTCCACATTTCGGGCAGACTGGCTGCTGTCTCAGGTTCTCTTGAGCTTCCTCATTCGTGACTGCGCCTCCCGTGGAGCGACGGAGCCGATCTATGGCCTGCGTGACGATGATTAGCTCAGGACCGTCCACATAAAGCTCCGGCCAGCAGAAATTCGAAAAGCGACCGAGGCCTGGCAGAGCGTCCATCCTCCGGGCCCCAATCCTAGGCCGGGAGGCAGCATGATGACCAGTTCCAGCTTCGAGCCCGCTTTCATCCCCGACTCGGAATAGAGAAAGATTCCAGATGAACTCAGATCGCGAGTCAAGCCCTGGTGCTCACTGCCCTCGTGACGAACCTTGACCGGGACACGAACCGGCACCTGCTGGCGCGAACGCCTCTCAGGAGATGTGGTTTTCTCAGTCATATGCTGTGGAAGTGTACCCCAGTTTGCCGGGAACGCGGGGAACGGAACTGCGTGCAAAAGAAACGCTCCTCCCGCACGTTCGCGGGAGGAGCCGGGGAAGAAATTCCATAAGGTTAGAAAGTGAACTTGACGGCCAGCTGAATGCCGCGCGGGCCGCCGCCGCCGATGAAGGGGTTGCCGATGCCGACGTCTCCGGTGGCGCTGATGGGAAAGTAGTTGCCCAAAGTCTGACTGCCTCCAACTTCGCGGCCATTGATGACCTGGGAGCCCGATATGAAAGGATCGGCGATGTAGGCAGGCAGGAACGGGTTACAGAAGTTGGGGTGATTGAGAATGTTGAAGAAGTCGGCGCGGAATTGCATGTTGAATCTTTCCGTAATCGCCGTGGTTTTGTAAATGGCGAAGTTCCATTCCTTGAAGGAAGGACCATGCAGCGAGTCGCGGCCTTCGTTGCCGTAATGGCGGGTTCCGGGGACGCAGTCCTTGGCACTTTCGTTAGGCGAGGCTTGTGCGGCCGTTGTGAGCGTGCAGGGGATAGCAAACGAGGTTAGATCAAGATACTGGAACGGATTGCTCGAATTGTACTTGATGGGCCCGACCACATCGGGGCGATCGTCGGAATCGCCGCCGCCACTGAAGTCGCTTTCCCCGTTGTAGTTGAGCTGAAAGGGCTGACCATCCTGCAGGTTCACGATGCTGTCGATGCCCCATCCGTTCTTGAGTCGCTGCCAATCGCCACCCCTGTTGGGGAGTTGGTAGGAGAAGTTCCAAGTGAGGCGACGGGGAATGTTGAAATTGGATGGCCCATACTCAAGCTGTGGGTTATTGCTGTCGTTCGGCTGCGCAAAGTTTGGATCGACGTCTTCGCCGTCGCTGGAGTTATCCATGGAGCGCGACCAGACGAAGTTCACGACCGAGGTTATGCCATGCCAACCGTTGACCCGAAAACTGGTTTGCAACGCGTTGTAGTTGGATTTTGCGGTGGAGTTCTGCTGATAAAGATAGACCGTACCATAGGGATTCGAGCTGTAATTGCGCGGCACGGTGCCGTTGTTGATGGTGCCAAGGGGACACGGATTGGGGTAGGTAACCGGCTGACCGGCACAATCGGCGGCCCAGACTTGCGCATTGCTGGGCTGGCTAAGGTCGAAGAAGCGCCACAGACGATGGCCCTCGGATCCGACGTAGCCGACCTGAATCACGGTCTTGCTCGTAAGCTGCTGCTGGATGTTGAGATTGTAGTTCTCCATGTAAGGAGTCTTGATATTGCGGTCGTAGGAGAAGGTGTCGCACTCGCTGCAACTCGTTGGAGTGCTAGCGGCAAAGAGCGGCGTGTTGTACTCCATCGTGGGGGTGGCAAGGCTGGCAGAAAGGATCCGATAGGGGTCTGGCCCGCTGTTGTTGTAAGCGGGGCCTGGGGCGTAGGGCGACGCGTAGGGAAAGTGACCCAACACCATGTCCTGGGAGGAAGCATCGAAGAACATGCCGATACCGGAGCGGACAACCGTTTTGCCTTTCCCGGTGACGTCCCAGGCGATGCTAACGCGCGGGGCGAAGTCTTTCTTATCGGGATTGTAGAGGCTGCTCAGGCCGGGCTGACCGACCGGAGTGAGAATAAAGGTTTCCGTTGAAAGATCAAAGTTGGTGACATTGCTAAGGAGGTTGTTTTTCTCGCCGATAACGCCCATGTAGTCCCAACGGAGGCCGTAGTTCAGAGTGAAGTGCGACGTAAGGCGGTAGCTATCCTGGGCATATAAGCCGAAGTTGTTTTCGAACGTGTGCCGGTCGGCGTTGCCGAAGTAGGAAGTACCGCCTGTTATGTCGCCAGCAAGGAAATTCTGCAATCCGGTTGCAATAAGGTTGCCCCCGCTATCGTAAGTATTGGAGAATTCCAGTTTGCCGCGGAAATTGCGATCATAGCCCGGTTGCGTCACCGTGTTGCGGTAATAATCGAAACCGAACTTCACATCGTGCTTGTTGATCTTCCACGAAAAGTTATCCATGACCTGATCGTTGCTGTCGATGCGGTTACGGGGATCGCCACTATTGGCGCCGAGTTGGGCCACGCCACTCACCAGGATTACGGGCAGGCCTGAATCGTAAGGCGCAGTTCCGTTGCAACTGTTCGGACCCGTCAGCGCGGTGGCCGCACAGAGCCCGATGGAACTGGGGTGGAAGGCCTGATCAAAAGGGTAGAATCCCTCGGCAAAACGGTTCCAGCCGTAGCGCAACTCATTCACCTTGTTGACGCCAAAGGTGTGCACGTAGGACAGAGAGGCGAGTTGCACACGGGTCGGGGTGAAGGTATTGTATCCGGGCAACTCGCCGCCGGAGGCAGCGAGCGCGAGTGGGAACGACTGGACGCTGTCGCCAAAGAAATAGCGCCCGGTGAGGCTATTGTTGGCGTTGAAATTCTGGTCGATCTTGGCAATGAAACTGGTGAGATCGTTAAAGGAGGGGGAGATGACAGAGGCGATGCCCTCATTGGTAATCCCCCCTGGGTTGGAGAGATTTGGCGCCGGCCATGGATGACGTGCGAGCAGCTTCTGGATTACGCCGGAAGGATCGGTAGCATCGTTGGGGCTAAGAGATCCGTCGGAAGCGCTGCCGGTGGGCACGCTGGAGATAGTGACGACTCCCACTGGTTCCTGTTGGCCTTCATAGTCAACGTAGAAGAACGTCTTGTCTTTGATGATCGGTCCGCCTAAGGAGGCGCCGAACTGATTGTTGTGAAAGAGGGCCTTAGGCTGACTGGAAGGATTGAAATAGTTGCGCGCGTCGAGTGCGTCATTGCGCATGTATTCGCCGGCGGTTCCGTGGATTTTGTTGGCACCGCTCTTGGTCACGATGTTGACGACGGCGCCGGCGTTGCGACCGTATTCGGGCTGGAAGTTGGAGAGCACGTTGACTTCGGCGACGGCATCGATGGGCAGAATGGTCGAGGGCGTGCCGAAGACGCCCGCCTGATTGATCGCGGGATCGTTGCGGTAGCCGTCGTTCATGTCAGTGCCGTCGAGCAGATAGTTGTTGGAGCGGCCACGGGCGCCATTCATGGAGAACTCGCCGAAGGAACCTGGAGAATCGGAAATCTGGTCGGGCGAGCCGGCCACGCCGGGATTGAGATAAATGAGCTTGGTGTAGTCGCGGCCGTTGACGGGCATATTATCGGCAACTTGCGCAGTGATCACGCCGCCAAGGTCATTGGACTGGGTTTCGATCTGGGGAAGGTCTCCGCCGGAGACCACAACCGTCTGCGTGACCTGGCCGGTTTTCAACTGCGCGTCCACGCGCCGCTCGGTGGCCACGTCCACTTCGACGTTGTTGGTGACTGCGGTTTGGAAGCCAGTCTGCGCTACGGTGACAGAGTATGTGCCGATGGGCAACTCAGGCACGCGGTAGCTGCCGTCGCCGCTGGTTACGGTCGTACGTTCCAGGCCAGTGGCCAGGTTGCGCACTTTGACTGTCGACCCGGCCACGAATGCTCCGGAGGGATCGGTGACGGAGCCGAGGATTGTCCCACGAAACGTTTGGCCCATGAGCATGGCCGTCGAAAGCAGAACGAACACCACCAATAAACGTAGTTTCATTCCCGGTCCTCCTTAGTCTCAGTTCGTCGCGGGCACTGGAACAGACCCACGCTCCGCGAGCAGCAAATACAGTTCCTGTCCCGCCTCAGTTGGAAATGGAGAAAGCGTTCGTCCGTTAAGATAGCGGAGCGAACGTATGAGAAAAGAGCGCAAGCACTACACTGCTGAAGAGAAGGTGGCTCTTCTACGACGCCATCTTTTA
>JBEKAF010000071.1:0-20859 GCA_050018355.1 Terriglobales bacterium
CATGGTGACTTCGTAGATGACCAGGGCGGCGTCCGGCCCCAGCGGAATCAGCTTGAACCCCCACAGCGTATAGTTGTAGACATTCTCGTCTGCCAGTTCGTTTAAAGCTTGAATCTTGTTCCGCTCGCCCCTGCCATCGACTTCGACGCCCTGATAGTCGTCGGCTAACAATTCGGCGTAACCTTTCTTGTCCTTGTTCTTCAGCGCCTCCCATTCGACTTTGATCTTCGATTCGAACATATCCTTCAGCCCCGAGTCGGCGGAGACGCTGCCGGATTGTCGGCTTTCGCCAGTCTTAACCGGCATCGTGGGGTGTTGCGCCAGGGCAAGAGACGTCAGCCCCGCAACACAAGCGAAGACAAAACAATCTCGCATAAGTCCTCCGAGGCGAAATGCAGCGAAATCTTATCAGGTGCGCGCCAGGTCCAACGCAACTGAACCCTATCGCAAATCTTTGACTTTCTTTCTCACTGCTGCGAGCAGCGGCGGGGGCAGTTCGGCATAGCCTTCCTCGACTGCAAACTGCTGGCCATCCGTGTATATCCAATTCAAAAAATCGCCTAACGCGGCGGCGCGAGCGGAATCGGCGGATTGTGTGCGCAGGTAAATCCAGGTGAAACTGGTAAGGGGGAAACATCCGGCTCCGGGTGCGTTGGTCAGCGAGGCGGAAAAGCGGTTCCACTGCGGCGCTTCTACCGCCTTGCACGCCGCAGCCATACTCTCCGTGGAAGCCTTAACATACTTGCCGGCGGGATTCAGCACCGCCACTTGGGAAATACTGCCCTTCACCGCATATTGATATTCCACGTAGCCGATGGAGCCGGGGTTGTTTTTCACTTTGTCGGCCATATCGGAACTGCGTTCCGCCGGCTCGCCAACCGGCCACTTGGGGGAAGGCGTGACTCCAATTTGCGCCCGAAACTTGGAACTCACCTTGGAGAGAAAGTCGGTGAAGACGTAGTTGGATCCTTTCCCTGCGGGGCGGTTGACCACTTGGATCGGAAGATTGGGCAAAGTGATCTCTGGATTGAGCTTCACGATTTGGGGCGCATTCCACGTCTTCACATCGCCGAGGAAGATCCCGGCTAACACTTCCCCCGAAAGCCGGAGCTCCTGGTGGATCTCGGGAAGGTTGCAGATGGGAACGATCGCGATGAGCACCACCGGCAGTTCGATCAAACTGCCCTCTTTTCGATCCTTATCCGAAAGCTGAGATTCCCCGGCGCCAAAATCGGCTGCGCCATGTGAGGTCTCCTTGATCCCTTCGCTGGTGCCGTGCGGAAGGTATCGCATCTTAATCTTGGGGTTGCGCTTGCCGTATTCCTGGGTCCAGCGATTATAAAGAGGCAGTGGGACAGTCGATCCGGATCCCACCAGGACAAGCGCTTCCTGGGCTCTGGCAAGGGCGCCGCACAGTCCGAGAACGAAAATGGGCACTAGCCAGATGTGCGAGAGCCAACGGCGGATGAGACGTCGCTGCGCAATGCTCGACGCCAAAAATCTTGCGGGTACCTTCATCGTGTTCCTCCTAAATTGTGGTCGAACTGTCAAACGCAGCCATCCTCTTGGCCACCGGAGTACTGAAGCTAGCTGATGACTGTAAGTTACCACCGCTTTGAGTGAGCCCAAACTGTCGCGTAACGGGTAGCTGTTGTCAGACTAGGAACGGCCATCGCTCCAAATCCCCGCTCTCCCCGACGGCTAGAGTCGAATTCTCACCCCAACGACGCGGAGTAAACGAGAGAGGCGAGCATTCGCCTGGCATTGAGTTTCTGCCGGCAGTGCGAGCTATGGGAGGGAGGTGCTGACAAACGATTGGTGTTAAGATGCTGAACGTCCGGACTCCCCGTCGCCGCGAATCGCACTATGCACTCGTGCGCCCAGGGCTCGCCGGACAGTACCCTAAGGCCGAACCGACTTATGTCGCACCATCTCATGCAGCACCATGAGGTCGAAACTTTAGCGCGTGAACTGCTGTCCGGGTATGAGACGGGCGAGATGGTCGCGATCCCTCCCTCGGGGCGCCCGGGCTTCGACCTCAACACGGCTTATGAGGTTGAAGCAACCCTCAAGCAGTTCCGCGAAGCTGGTGGACACAGAGCCGTCGGCCGCAAGGTTGGTTATGCCAATAAGGCCATGTGGCGTGTGCTCAAACTTGAAACCCTGGTTTGGGCCCACATGTACGACGACACAGTGCATCACAGTGACGGCAACTCCACAACGCTGACGCTCGCACATCCCCGTTCGCTGAAGATCGAACCCGAGATTGTTTTCGGTTTGAAACAGCCGGTCATGGGGGAAGGCCCTGATGCCACCGCTGCGCTCGCCTCCACGGATTGGCTGGCGGTGGGATTCGAAATCATTGATTGTCCCTTTCCGGAATGGCAGTTTCAGCCCAGTGATTTCGTTGCATCCTTTGGACTTCATGCTGCACTCGTGATCGGAGAGCGGGTGCAGGTGCGGCCCGACGGCATCGCCGCGTTGGTGGACGAGCTACCGCGATTTAAAGTGCGCATGTCGAAGAACGGAGAATTTGTGGAAGAAGGATCCGGCAGGAACTGCTTGAGGAGCCCCGCCTTGTGCTTGGCGGAACTCAGTGCAGCCATCGTGCGGCGATTTCCAACCCAGCCATTGAGCGCTGGGGAAATCGTCAGCTCCGGAACGCTCACGGCCGGACATCCGACCGACAGAGGCGATCTCTGGACAGTTGAGGTCGAGGGGCTGTCGCTGCCGCCGCTGACACTGCGCCTAACTTGATCTATAGGAAAAACAAGAATCCATTTCAGAGAAAGGCGCGGATAGATTGGCTTCTTACGGGGCGTGAACTCACTGAAGTTGAAGCGCCCGTCGAACCGCTATCGGGGAGAGGATTCGTCCATCAAACTGCAAACTGTGAAACTGCCTTGATGTCGGGCTCGCGATAAGCGTATTGCTTCTTTTCTTCCGATCACGCGTTGGGCGCGGAGCTGTTCCGTGAATCGTCGGCGCATCTCCGATGGGAAAGCCGGCGGCCGGCGACAAACTTCATCTTGCCCTGCTCGACGTCCACCACTACGCGGTCGCCTTGGTGCACCTCGTCATGCAGGATTTTCACAGCCAGTGGGTCCTGCACCAGTCGTTGGATGGAGCGCTTGAGGGGCCGCGCGCCGAAGTTGGGATCATAGCCCTCACGCAGCAGTAGTTCCTTGGCAGAATCGGTCAGCTCCAGGCTGATTTGGCGCTCGGCCAACAGGCGCTGCACCTCCTCCAGCCGCAGGTCAATAATCTTGGTCAGCTCCTCTGTGCCCAGCGGGTTGAAGATGATGAAGTCGTCTACGCGGTTGAGGAATTCAGGCTTGAAGTGTGCCCGCAGCGCATTCATCACTTGCTTGCGTGCTTGCTCAGAATCCGCTTGCGTGCGCAGCCACTCGGCGGTGAGCTGTTCCGAGTTGATGTTGGAGGTCATGATGAGAACCGTATTGCGGAAGTCCACGGTACGGCCCTTCCCGTCGGTGAGGCGGCCGTCATCCATGATCTGCAGCAGGATGTTGAATACATCCTGGTGGGCTTTCTCGACCTCGTCGAAAAGCACGACCGAGTAAGGACGGCGGCGCACCGCCTCGGTGAGCTGGCCGCCTTCCTCGTAGCCGACGTATCCCGGCGGCGCGCCGATTAGCCGCGACACCGCATATTTCTCCATGTATTCAGACATGTCGATTCGCACCAGAGCACGCTCATCATCAAAGAGGAACTCGGCCAAGGCGCGCGCTAGTTCGGTCTTGCCTACTCCCGTCGGCCCCAAGAAGATGAAAGAGCCGATAGGACGCTTGGGATCGGAGAGCCCGGTACGGGCACGACGGATGGCGTCGGCAATCCGCTCCAGGGCCGGATCTTGGCCGATCACGCGGCGGCGCAGCCGGTCTTCCATTTCGACCAGCTTCTTCACCTCGCCTTCCAGCATCCTGGACACGGGAATGCCGGTCCACTTAGAGACGATGCGCGCGATCTCGTCTTCATCCACTTCTTCCTTGAGCATGCGGGAGCTGCGCCGCCGGTCGAGTTTGGATTGCAGCTTGCGCATCTCCCGCTCAGCCTGGCGAAGCGTGCCATGGCGGTTACTGCCCGCCTTCGGCAAACCTGCATCGCAGGACTCTGCCTGCTCCTGCAACTTCAGTTGCTTGATCGTTTGCTCGAGCTCGTGCATCCGGCTGACCGCTTCCTTCTCCTTCTTCCAGCAGGCCTTCAGGACGTTGACTTGTTTCTGGACTCCGGCCAGCTCACGTTCCAGGATGCGCAGCCTTTCCCGCGAGTTGGCATCGTTTTCCCGCGCGAGTGCATGCTTCTCGATAACCAATTGCGCGGCGCGGCGCTCGAGCTGGTCGATGTCCACCGGCACGGAGTCGATCTGCATGCGCAGGGCGGCGGCGGCCTCGTCCACTAAGTCGATAGCCTTGTCCGGCAAGAAGCGATCGGCGATGTAGCGGTGCGAGAGCGTGGCCGCGGCTACGAGAGCCGAGTCCTTGATGCGGACGCCATGGTGCAGCTCATAGCGCTCTTGCAGGCCACGTACGATGGCGATGGTGTCCGCCACGCTGGGCTCGGCCACGAAGACAGTCTGGAAGCGACGTTCGAGCGCCGGGTCTTTCTCGATGTGCTTGCGGTATTCGTTCAAGGTGGTGGCGCCAATGGTTCGCAACTCCCCGCGCGCCAGCGCCGGCTTCAACATATTGGACGCGTCGATTGCGCCTTCCGCCGCTCCCGCCCCAACCAGCGTGTGCAGCTCGTCAATGAACGTGATGATCTGCCCCTGCGAGTCCTCGATCTCCCTCAGCAGCGCCTTCATGCGATCTTCAAACTCGCCGCGGTACTTGGTGCCGGCTACCATCGCACCCAGATCCAGGGCTACCAGACGCTTGGTCTTGAGCGACTCGGGGACATCGGCGCAGACGATGCGCTGCGTCAGACCTTCGACGATGGCAGTCTTGCCCACGCCGGGCTCGCCAATCAGCACGGGATTGTTCTTGGTGCGGCGCAATAGCACTTGGATCACGCGCCGGATTTCGTCATCGCGGCCGATCACCGGGTCGAGCTTGCCGCGGCGCGCCAAATCGGTAAGATCGCGGGCATAGAGCGCAAGCGCCCCATCTTTGGTTTCTGAGGTTGGGCCCACGACCTGCTGGGGGCTGCGAACGCTGATCAGCGCCATTAAGATGGCATTGCGTTCGGCGCCGTGTCGCGCCAGCAGGGCTTGGGCGGGATCGCTCTCGAGGTCCATGATGGCCAATAGCAGGTGTTCGGTGGAGACGTGCTCATCGTTGAGGTCGGCGGCCTCCCGAAAAGCTTGCTCGAGGACTGCGCTGGCGGCCGATGAGGGCTCAGCCTTCAAGGCGCCCCCGGCCCAAAGCGCTGGCAGTCGGTCGATCTGGCGCCGTGCCTCCGCCAGCGCTGCCTGGCTGTCGACGCCAATCTTGCTCAGTACCGGTACCACCGTGCCTTCGCGGTCCGCCAGGAGGCTGGCGAGCAGATGGAGGGGTATTAACTCGGGGTTGCCGCGCTTGGAGGCCAGATAGTTGGCGGCTTGCACCGCCTCCTTCGCTTTGGACGTCAGTTTGTCCCAACTCGCGATGATCGGCATATTTGTTCGCCCCACACGGGCCGCACAACTGGCGGCAGCCGGGGAGTGATGGAAAGCCCGCGTTCTCTGCTAGGGAATCTAGAAGCTATCTCATAAATCGTTTCGGGAAGGGCACGGCTTCAGCCGTGCCTCCCAGAGCCAATAAAGACGCTGGCTTTAGCCCCTGAGGGATCCGGCGGTTTACTCCTTCGGTTCATTATGAGATCGCTTCTAGGTGCTATCGCTTGGAAGCGCCTCCACAAACCGCCGCATCAGGCCGGTAGGCGCCGGATAAATCTCCGGCGCTCCAATTGGAAACAGGGTCGAGCCCTTCGGACTTTAGCTTGGTGGAGTAGATCGGCGCATCGTACGACTGAGCCGTGAACTGGCATCCACCGTGCTGAAGTGAATAACCACCCGGTGTGGTGGAACAGTTGAGCGTGAAGAGACAGCCGCCTCCTCTCGCCAGTTCAACGCATAGATCCCAGTCTTCTCGCGTGCTCACAAACGCTGCTGTCGCCGGCGCAAACATGTTATGAAGAGCAATGGTCGCCAGAAAGTCCTGGCGAGTCAGCGTGTAAGGCGACTCTTGAAGAAGGGCGCCGGGAGCCAGCTTCAGACGGGGAGTACCGAGAATGGTGGCACCACCTCCGTAGTGCTGCTGCAGGTATTCCTCATGCAGCATTAGCATGGCCCAGTCCCGTCTCCAGTCCGACAGGCCCGAGAGCACTCCGACGCCGACGTGCTCAACACCGGCCGCGAGCATGCGTTCATAGGCGTCCAGGCGGTATTCAAAGTTTGCCTTCTTGGTCCTACCAGGATGCAGCACGGCGTATCGAGCCTTGTCGTAGGTTTCCTGCCAGAGCACCGACCAGCATAGCCCTGCGTCGATCAAGCGACGGTAATCGCTCTCTTCCAATGCCTCGGCACTTATTCCGACGAGACCGCCACCATGACGGTCTAACACACGTCGCAACAGTTCAACATGACGACACATCGCATCAACTCGCATCCGCGGATCGGTTGCGTAGACCAGCTCAAGAACTCTCAGCCCCTTCTCCTCGATGAGATAGATCGCCTCTTGTTCGAGTTCGTCATCCGTCAATCGCCTGCGCTCGACCCCGATCCCTTTGTTTCCTCCCCGAAAATTGCAATAGAGACACTGCTCCTCGCAGATGCTGGTCATATAGATCGGGACGATCACAAAGACTCGCCCACCGTAGAGAGACGCTTTGACCTCGGCAGAACGGGCGATGATGGCTTGATCCAGTTCGTCCCCCAGCCCGAATCCTTCGCTCCAAAAGAAAGGTGCGTAGTCGGATGCCACCATGGGCCGGAGCGAGTCTAGAGGTCCCGGTCGCGTGTGGGAAAACTCTGAGACCTCTTCGCAGACGAGTTCGTAGCGCTGAGAGAACATCGAATCTCCCACTTAAACGATACCCGCGATCGAATACCGGGCACTGTGACCATGCACACAAAGGCCTGTGATCGCGGTCAGGACGAGCCGAAGTCTAGCAGTTTGGAAATCCTGCCGCGCTTGGAGCACGCGAGTAGGATGAGAGGTGCGAGAACCTATGGCCGAGCGATTCACCGGGCGCCTGCGCCAAAAAGCGGCTGGAATTTGGGAGGCACAACACCAACACCCGTTTGTACGAGGCATTGGCGATGGAACGCTAAGTCTGGAGAGATTCAAGTTCTGGCTGCGACAGGATTATGTGTTCCTCATCGAGTACGCGCGTCTTCTGGCTCTGGCCGCCGCGCGCAGTCCGGACCTGGAGACGATGACCCGCTTCGCCACGCTGCTCAAGGAAACCGTGGAAACCGAGATGAACCTCCACCGAGCCTACGCCGCCGAGTTCGGGATCAGCCGTGAGGAACTTGAGCAAGAGCTCCCTGCGCCCACCACTCGGGGCTACGCCGATTTCTTGTTGCGAGTAGCAGCGACGGGCGATTTCGCCGAGTTGGCTGCAGCGTTGCTACCGTGCATGTGGGCCTTCAGCGAAATCGGCCAGCGCCTGGCCGCGCGGCTCGCCCCCAGCGACAAGCGTTATGCCAAGTGGATCGCGATGTACAGCTCCAGAGAATTTGCCGACTTGGCCCAGTGGTGCTGCGATCTGCTCGATAGTCTTGCCTCAGGACTGCCGGAGCGCGACTTGCGGAAGCTGGAGGCCGCGTTTCTCACCAGCAGCCGCTATGAATGGCAGTTCTGGGAGATGGCTTGGAAGATGGAACGGTGGCCGATTATGACGGGCGCGACTTCGCCACGGGAAGGCAGGTGACGGATGAAGATTCCTCGCGTTCTGATCATCGCAGGGTCCGATTCCGGCGGTGGGGCCGGGATTCAGGCCGACCTGAAAACGGTCTCGGCCTTAGGCGCCTTTGGCATGACTGCAATTACCGCTCTCACGGCACAAAATACGACCGGAGTCTACGGGGTATTGGAGATCGAGCCGAAGTTCGTGGTGAAGCAGATCGAAGCCTGCGTAAGCGACATCGGCTGCGATACGGTAAAGACGGGAATGCTCGCGAGCACCGCAATCATCGACGCGGTTGCAGTCACAATTTCCGGCCACAAGTTAGGACCGCTGGTCGTGGACCCGGTGATGATCGCCAAAAGTGGCGCTCCGCTGCTGAAGCCCGACGCCATCGCGGCTCTCAAGGCCAAATTGCTGCCGCTAGCCGTTGTGGTCACACCCAACCTGCATGAAGCCGGGGCGCTCACGGGACGCGAAATCAAAACTCTTGCGCAAATGAAAGAGGCCGCCCGGGCGATCCGCGACCTTGGACCGGAAAATGTCGTCGTCAAGGGTGGTCATCTGGAGAACATAGCCGCCGACGTCCTCTACGACGGCCGTGAATTCACTGAGTTTCGCGCGGAGCGTATCGACACCAGAAACACGCACGGTACCGGTTGCATCTTCGCTTCGGCCATTGCGGCCAATCTGGCCCACAAGAAAACAGTTCTAGAAAGCGTGGCTGCCGCTAAGGGTTTCATCACAGCGGCCATCCGTGCCGGCCTCGCGATTGGGAAAGGTTACGGGCCTGCCGATCCGATGGCTATGCTGTATCACAGGGCAGGACTGGACGGCTGAGTGGCAGGCACGCTTCCAAGACAGCTCGTTGCCCCGATGGATTCAGCTCTTGCTGGAGGTCACCGCAAAGAATGCAGTCGCCTCCTGCTCCACGTTCTTGCTGTTGCAGTATGAGCAAGAGATCGCCTCCTTTTCGTGTTCTGCCAGGGTGATGATCTTTTCAAACGTCTTATTGCAGTCTCTACAGATGTAGTCGTAAACGGGCATGATCAACCTCCCATGTACCCTCTACTGGACAAATTGTAGCGCGATTCAAGACGAGAATGGCTCGGGCAAGAATCAACGCTGAGTCGGAATGTGGCGGAAGATCGCATCACCTCGCTTCCTCGCCCTACCGCTTGTAACCGATCTTGCGGAGAAGATCGTGCCGCCATGCGATATCCGCCTGCCCTTCTATCCCTTTCGGAGAGCTGCCGTCGATGACGCCGAGCACACCCCGGCCTTGCTCACTCTGGGCAACGACAACTTCGACGGCGTTGGCGGTCGCGCAGAATATCGAGCACACCTCAGGCGCGTTTCGGATCGCGCTCATCACATTGATGGGGTACGCATTCTGCAGGACCAACACAAACGTGTGGCCGCAACCGAGTGCCTGGGCGTTGCGTACAGCAATATCCCGAAGCGTTTGGTCGTTTCCTTCTGACCGCGTCAGACAAGCTCCGGAGCTTTCGTTGAACGCCAAGCCAAACTTGGCCTGGGGCACGGTCGTAGCCACCGCCTCGTATAGGTCCTCCACTGTCTTGATGAAATGCGATTGACCGACAATGATGTTGGCATCCGCCGGAAGTTCCATACGAACCGCCTCAATCTTGAGCATGGTTGTTCTCCTCTGGTTTCCGAAGGATGATCTTTACGCGCTTCGCCTGCTTTCTGTGTGCGCCCGTTCGACGTAGCGGCCTGTCTTTACCTCGACGCGCACTGCTTCTCCTGGCGCAATGAATAGAGGAACCTGAATGGAGAGACCGTTCTCCAGCGTGGCTTCCTTCCAGGCACTGTCCTGTTGTGAGTGCGTCGGCGGCGCCGTCCGCTGCACGCGGGCTTCGGCTACGGCGGGGAAGACAACGCTGATGGGCTCTTCTGCAAAAAACTCCACCGGCAACTCGATGCCGGGCTGAAGAAATTGTGCCGCCGGCCCGAGGATGGCTCTCGGGACCTCAATTTGCTCAAAGGTATTGGGGTTCATAAACGTGCAGGTGTCACCTTCGCTGTATAGGAATTCCATCATGGTCCGTTCGAGTTCCAGCTCTTCGAGCCGTTCTTGCGGGCGGAAGTGCGGCTCCCACATTCGACCACTCTTCACATCGCTGAGCTTGGTCCTGACCACTCCGCCTAATTTTGCCGCCCCCGCCTTCGATTCCACTTCGAGGACTCTGTAAATGTGTCGGTCGATGCGGATCACTGTCCCTTCCTTCAACTCGGATGCGATGACCATAACTACTCCTCGTAGTCGGAGTTGTAACCGGGCATTATCCACTTGCAGCGGATGTTCTGCAGTGATCGAAATCACCAGCACATGCAGTACTTCGCGCCATTCATCCTGACCAAAACGGAAGATGCTGCACGCCCGGAGAACATCATAGGCAGGTTGTCGAGTTGTTCGGCGCCCATCCGAAAGATTACTCTGTGCTGGACTTGCCCCGTACCTTATAGCCGATGATCAGCAGCCCCAGGCCCAGTATGCCCATCGCGATGATGATGCTGAGGAACGTCCCATAGCGCCCAAACTTAATGCCGGACGGCAGAAAGAAGACCACGAGCAAGTCCATCACCCAGACCCCCAGCCCAATGAACATCAGGCTGGCACCGGTTTCTCGTTTTTCCTCTATATCCGTCATGGCGGCGTGTTCGTGAGACTCGGAACTCACAGCGTCCGAGGCTGATTTTCATTGTGAGTCTTGCTGTCTGCACCTGCGGTGATCAGCATCACCTGATGCGGTGATTGGGCGCTCACCACGCTCATGAGAACTTGCGCCGTGATCGATCACAAAGGCGGATGTATCGTTAACCTGTTCCCTGTCTGCAAGATGGCTCTGGTTGAGCCAAAAGTCACCCTCGGTTGTGATGAACGGTACAGCCGCCATTGTCAACAAGCGAGAAAATAGGAAGCTGACGATCTCCACTGGAGGAAAGTCCATGAAGAGAGTCTTGATTCTTGGTGCCGCAGGCAGGGACTTTCATAACTTTAATGTCTTATTTCGCAATAATCCCGACTACCAGGTGGTCGCATTTACTGCCACCCAGATTCCTGACATAGCCGGCCGCCGTTATCCGCCGGAACTTGCAGGACGCTTGTATCCGGAAGGCATTCCTATCTTCGAAGAGAAAGATCTGGAAAGCCTGGTCGCCAAATACGAGATTGACGCGGTGGTGTTTTCCTATAGCGATGTTTCCCACCAAAACCTTATGCATCTCGCCTCCCGTGCTGTGGCTGCGGACGCAGATTTCTGGCTTCTGGGAACCGAGCATACGCAGATCAGGTCGTCGGTCCCCGTCATTTCCGTGTGTGCGGTGCGAACTGGATGCGGCAAGAGTCCGGTCTCGCGCCTAGTCGCCGGAGAGTTGCGCCGGCTGGGTCGAAGGCCAGTGGTCATTCGGCACCCCATGCCTTACGGAGATCTTGCGGCGCAGGCTGTCCAACGCTTCGCCACCATGGAGGACCTTGACCTGCAGCAATGCACCATCGAGGAACGCGAAGAGTATGAACCGCACATTAGCCAAGGGACCGTGGTGTATGCGGGAGTGGACTACGAAAAGATTCTCCGCCAGGCGGAGAAGGAAGCGGATGTCATTTTGTGGGACGGGGGCAACAACGACACTTCTTTCTATGCCTCCGACCTGGAAATCGTTGTCGTAGACCCGCATCGTCCGGGGCATGAACTGTCGTACTTCCCCGGTGAAGTCAATCTGCGGCGCGCGGATGTGATCGTGATCAATAAGGTAGACACCGCCCAGCAGCATGACATCGAGACGGTTCGCCAAAACATAAAGCTCCACAACCCCAAGGCAGTTGTTTTTGAGATGGCCTGCCGAGTCACCATACCCGATCCGCATCTGGTGAAAGGACAGCGCGTGCTGGTGGTGGAGGACGGCCCCACACTAACTCACGGAGAGATGCCCTACGGTGCCGGTGTGGTCGCGGCGCGGCAATATGGGGCGGCAGAATTGGTGGACCCGCGGGCTTATGCCGTGGGATCGATCCGCGGCACCTACGAGCGTTATCGGCACCTGACGAACCTTCTGCCCGCCATGGGGTACAGCGCTATCCAAAGACACGAACTGGAGGAAACCATCCGCCGCACTCCGTGCGATCTCGTGCTGATTGCCACTCCCATTGACCTCGCGCGCGTGATCAAACTCGATAGGCCCAATCTGCGCGTGACGTATGAAGTCGAAGAACTCACCAAGCCCGGCCTGGCCGAAATGCTTGCCAAGTTCACACGCGAGCACGAGCCAGCACTGACAGGAGCCGGAAAATGAATGGCAATAGCAAGGACTTTCTCTCGATTCGAGATTTCTCGCCGTCGGACATCCAGTACCTGCTCACTCTAGGCCGTCAAGTCAAGGCTCACCCGACCGCCTACGGCGGGGCGCTCCGGCGCCAGACCCTGGCCATGATCTTCGAGAAACCTTCTCTACGCACCCGGGTGACTTTTGATGTCGGCATCCAGCAACTGGGAGGCTTCTCCCTCTACCTCTCTCCAGCCGAGATCAATCTGGGCAAACGCGAGTCGGTGTACGACGTGGCTAAGAATCTGGAACGTATGGTGCAGGGCATCATGATCCGCACTTTTTCCCATGAAGTGGTTGAGCAGATGGCCCGGTACGCCAGCATCCCCATCATCAATGGGCTCACCGACTACAGTCATCCCTGCCAGGCGATGGCGGATTACCTCACCATCTGGGAGATTAAAGGCAATCTGGAGGGCTTGAAGATCGTGTTTTTAGGCGATGGCAATAATGTCGCACGCTCACTGCTGTTTGCCGGAGCCCAGCTCGGCGCGCACGTTTGGCTGGCTACGCCTCCCGGATACGAACTCGACGCGGCGTCTGTGCAGTGGGCCCGCGAGCGTGGCGCCGAGACGGGTGGCACTTGCACCGTAACCAATGATCCGGACGAAGCGGCCTCCGACGCGGATGTGATCTACACCGATATTTGGGCCAGCATGGGGCAAGAGTCCGAAGCGGAGAAGCGGAAGCATATCTTCCTTCCTTACCAGGTCGATGCGACTCTGTTCCGCCGGGCCAAGCAAGATGCCATCTTTCTGCATTGCCTGCCTGCACACCGCGGCCAAGAAGTCACCAACGATGTTATCGACTCGCCACGGTCGCTGGTGTTTCAGCAGGCGGAGAACCGGCTGCACTCACAAAAGGCGATCATGCTGGAATTGATGAAAGGTGAGTTCGTCAAATTGCCGGGCCTCGTCGAGTTGCAAGAGTTGGCGCACATATAGGAACCCATTCATGAATTGTCATCCCGAGCGAAGCGAGGGATCTGCAGTTCGTCGCAAAATGCAGATCCCTCGCTTCGCTCGGGATGACAAAGTCGGGTGAATTGAGAGTTGAAGAGCGAGGTACCACCTCTGCTTATGAAGACCATGCTCCTTGCCGTTGGCGGAAACTCCCTGATTCGCGCGGGAGAAAAGGGAACGATCGCCGAGCAGCGGGTGAACGCCCAGCGGACCGCGGCCCAGATCATCGGCCTGATTCGCGCCGGCTACCGGATCGTGCTTACGCATGGCAATGGCCCGCAAGTTGGGGCGGCGCTTCTGCGGTCGGAACGGGGAGCGAGCCAGGTCCCTGGGCTCCCGCTGGACGCTTGTGGCGCCTCTACCCAGGGCGAGATCGGATATCTTCTCCAGCAATCGTTGGAAACCGAGCTGCAACTGGCCGATCTGCACGTGCCGGTTGCGACGGTTCTCACCCAGTGCCTGGTGTCGCCAGACGATCCCTCGATGACGCACCCCAGCAAACCGATCGGTCCGTTCTATTCGCGCGCCGACGCCGAGGAACGCAAACGCCTTTTCGGATGGGAGATTGTGGAGGATGCGGCCCGCGGTTATCGCCGTGTGGTTCCGTCGCCTGAGCCTGTCGACATTGTTGAACTGGAGGTCATTCGAAATCTGGTCGGGCACGGTGTGCTGGTCATCGCCTGCGGAGGCGGAGGGATTCCCGTGGTCTGGAACAACGGGAGATTGCAAGGCGTCGAGGCTGTTATCGACAAGGATCGCGCCTCCGCGTGGCTGGCTTCCCGCCTCGGCGCAGATCTCTTTGTTATTTCTACCGACACCGACTGGGTGTATCTGGACTACAAGAAACCCGCGCAGCGTCCGCTGCGGCACGCCGGCGCGGCTGAGTTGGACGAGTACGCAAGGGCTGGCCATTTCCCACCCGGGAACATGGGCCCCAAGATCGAATCCGTGTTGCGCTTTCTGCGCAACGGCGGCAAGGAAGCTATCATTACTTCTTGCGAGAATCTGTGCCAGGCGGTCGTCGGATCTGCCGGCACACACATGTTCCCCGATCGCGACCGTGCGGAAATCGAGCGCAACGCTGATCTCGAAAACAAAGCGCTCGAATTCCCAGTGGAAGGACGCTAATGCCAAAGCCGACTGTCATTCCTCTCCAGCCTCTCAAGCCAATCCAGCCTCCTGCTTCGGAATCGGCGCTGACAGGTGGGATGCCATTGAAAAATGTCGTCGAGTCCCAGCAATTCACCGTTCCACTGCTCATGGAACTATTCGAGCGGTCGCGAGGTATGGAGCGCGTGGTGGCGCGCGGAGGCTCCCTCGACTACCAGAACCGCATCATGACCACGCTTTTTTATGCGCCTTCTACCCGCACTCGACTCTCCTTCGAGGCCGCCATGCATCGCCTGGGCGGCAGGGTCTTGTCCACGGAGAACGCGGGTGCGTTTTCTTCGGAGATCGAAGGTGAGCAGGTGGAGGACTCCATCCGGATTATCAGCGGCTATTCGGACGTGATTGTTATCCGGCACACCGCGGAGGACGGCGCGCGACGGGCTGCGGAAGTCTCGCCGGTGCCGGTGATCAATGCCGGAGATGGCAACGGCGGGCAGCATCCGACCCAAGCTTTGCTCGACCTGTACACTATCTATAGGCAGCGTCCGCTGGATGGCCTCAGCGTGGCCATCATCGGCGAGTTAGATAAGGGCCGCACGGCGCGATCGCTTGCGTATCTGCTGGCCAAGTTTGAACGGGTGAAGATGTTCTTCGTCAGTCCGCCGCAACTCCAGATGAAACCGGACATCTTGAGTTATCTGGATGAGCATGGCGTCCGCTACGAACTGGAGTCCGATATTGACCGGGTGATTGGCGAGGTGGATGTGGTTTACCAGACCCGAATCCGGCCCGAGCGAGTTCGGGACGTGAGCGGCCTCAAGCGTTATGCCATCGATTCGACCGTCGTGCAGCGCATGAAGCCGGACGCCCTAATCCTTCATCCGTTGCCCCGCACGGTCGAGTTAGACAAGTCAGTCGATGCCGATCCCAGAGCCATGTATTTCCGCCAGGCCATGAATGGGCTCTACGTGCGGATGGCACTGTTGACCATGCTGTTGGACAAGGAGCAGTCGGTAGGGAGTGCGTGGTGGTAGGAGCGGGATGAGCGCGAGTCGGCGCTGCCCAGAAATGGGCGCTGCCCAAAAGGTCGCTGGAGGTACCAAGCTCTTAATGTGCAACACAAATGCTCTATGGACCATCAAACGCCTTCTTGTCACAGCGCTGACGCCGGTGCTTTTATTTGGCGGACAAGTAAACGGGCAAGCCGAAAAGGACCCGCACCGTCCGGCCTGCACAAGCGCTCACTGCCGAAAAATTAAGTCTTTTCTGAAGGCCCACTATTGCGGCGAATCGCCCTACGGAAACGGGCCTGATGACGGCTGTGAGATTCGTCCCCCGAAGAAGCTCGGGACAGGTATCAAAGTCACAGCAGGCTTTGATTGTAAATGGATTGAAGGGGTGTCAAAGTGCCAACAGCATGGACAGCCGTCTTCAGAAGTCCGCGGCATCCTAATCGCCGAATTGCGACGGCTCGGCTTGCCAGCCAAAGCGAGCGGACAAGTCTATTTTACTGTCTGGGAATCTACTGCCTCGGGTTGGTCTCTCGCTGCGGCGGATTACGATCATTCAGCAGGAGCCGATTCGACGCTCTGCCAGGTGATTGTGATCATCGACGAAAGTTCGCAAGTGCACGTGCTGCGGAAAGTGCCATTCCAAAAGACTGATGCAGACGTGCCTGCGGTGACGACTTGGTCCCCGATTGACCTGGCAGACGTAAACGGCGACGGGCACATCGAGGTCATTTTGGAGGGGGACGCGTATGAGGACCACTGGCTTGAAGTTGACAACGTGCAGGATGGGTCCACCCACACCATCTTTTCTGGTCTAGGCTACCACCTGTAGGAGAAAAGCTTGAAGGTCGAAGGCAACTGTGGGGTATTTCAACTGACGCAATATATGAGAAAGCTTCTGGCGACTCGATAAAAGGAACTTATGACCATCGAACTAATAGAAAAATCTATGCGAACAGATTGCTTCGTTGACCTCGAAAACCTGTATGGAGCTCATAACTATCATCCGCTCGACGTGGTGATCGAGCGTGCGGAAGGCGTATGGGTGTATGACGTCGAGGGCAAACGTTACCTCGATTGCCTGGCTGCCTATTCCGCGGTGAATCAAGGGCACTGTCACCCCAAAATTCTGCAAACCCTCAACGAGCAGGCCCGAAAAGTCACGCTCACATCGCGCGCCTTCCGCAACGAGCAACTCCCGCTGCTCTACAAAGAACTGCACGACTTGACCGGCTTCGACCAGGCGCTCCCCATGAACTCAGGCGTCGAGGCCGTCGAAACCGCGGTCAAGACAGCTCGCAAGTGGGGTTACAAGATTAAGGGCATTCCCCAGGACAAAGCCGAGATCATTGTCTGCGCCAATAATTTTCATGGCCGCACCATCACCATCGTGAGCTTCTCCACCGACGAACAATATCGCGATGGCTTCGGCCCGTTCACTCCGGGATTCAAAGTCATCCCATTCGGCGATGCTCGTGCCCTCCGCGAAGCCATCACACCCAACACCTGCGCCTTTCTGGTGGAGCCCATTCAGGGTGAGGCCGGAATCGTCATTCCGCCCGCGGGATTTCTGCGGGAAGCGGCGGACATCTGCCGCCAGAATCGGGTGCTGCTGATGGCGGACGAGATTCAGTCCGGTCTCGGACGAACCGGCAAACTCTTTGCCTATATGCACGAAGGAATCACGCCCGATGTGTTGATCGTTGGCAAGGCACTCGCCGGCGGGTTCTATCCAGTCTCGGTCGTATTGGCGTCGCGAGAGATTCTTGGCGTGTACAAATCCGGCGACCATGGCAGCACGTTCGGCGGCAACCCCTTGGGCTGTGCCATCGCGCGGACCGCGCTGCGCGTCCTCATCGAAGAGAAGATGGTGGAACGTTCCGCCGAGCTAGGCACTTATTTTCTCACCCTGCTGCAAACGCTGCGCAGCTCCGAATTGAAAGAGGTGCGCGGCAAAGGCTTGTGGATCGGTATCGAACTCCACAGCCCAGCGCGCCCCTACTGCGAAGCGCTCAAGGAAGAAGGAATCTTGTGCAAGGAGACACATGACAGAGTGATTCGCATCGCTCCCCCGCTCATCATCAGCCGTCAGGAGATTGACTGGGCCTTTGAGCGAATCGCAAAAGTTATTCAGAAGCATGATCGTCCGTTGCCGTAATCTCCCGCGTAGAACGCGACGTAGCCTTTCAGATAAGGGAAGAACGGCGCTTGCTCGGGGACGGTGCCCTTGTCAAGAATGGCCTTTGCCGCAGCAACATGCTTTTGCGCTTCCGCTGGGTCGCCGCGCCGGGCGGCGATGCGAGCCTGTGCGTGCTCCCACCGGAAGTTCCATAGGTCTTGCCGAGCGGGCTTGATGTCGGGTTCCTTAAGTCCCGTGTCGTGGCCAATCCGATACCACTTGTAAGCTGCGTCCAAATCGCCGGAGTCGATACAAACGCGAGCCGCCTCGTCCGCAATCTCTCCCTGCTGAAAGAAGCTCTTCACGCTGCCGTAGAAGTCGAAAACCTGTTGTTCGTACTCAACGGAGACCGGCTCGGGTTGCAATTTCGATTTTCGCATCCGGCGCAAGCCCTTCCGCGTAAAAGGCGAATCGCTCCAATGCGGGGAGTTCCCGCACTGGAGCGATAGAAGCCATTCCGGTTTCGAATTACTAGCTCGCCCCCAAGGCAAGCGGATAAATTCCGGGGGCGAAGGGTACCGCACGCGCTACGGCAAGTAGTAGCGGAAAGACGTATAGAACACGTTGTCGATTCCATGCGGCGCAACGGGTATGAAGGTGCCCGCCGTCGTAGTGCCGTTGCCCGTCCATGCATCCCGGACCACGTAGGAGTATTGCGGGCCAAACTGCATTCTTCCCTTGGGACCGTTGTACGCTTTGATCCAGAAACCGAACGTGCCCTCGATAGTCCTTTGAGTATTGCCAGTACAGTTACTCCCAAGCCCTCCGAAGGCGTAACCCGAGTCGGCTGAGGGCGCGGTTTCCGTGTAGCAGCTCGAGTCAAGGAAGGACGGCGCTCCGTACCCCACCACCTTGCCGGAGATGGGATCAGTTGAATAGCGCCGTCCCACATAATCCTCACCGCCATAGAAATACACATCAAGTTTGGGGTAGTGAAATTCAAGCGTGCCCAGACCCTGATAGCTGCGCAGCAGCGCCAGCGTGCCATCCGGTTTGACCGTAGCGTCCGGCAGATTCGACGCGGCGTACCGGCCTATCCCGTTCCCATAAAGGGCGTGGAGACCGAAATCCACGTGCTTGTTGAACGCGGCGACACGGCCGTTCACTCCCAGTCCACCGCCGTCTTTCGAATCGTTATAGGCTCCAAGCGCAGACACTGTGGGTGTAGTGCCGCACCCGGTTGTGGTAGCAGACACTTCTCCGCAGGGATAAACACGGTCGCGGAAGCGGCTCAGGATACCGAAGATTTCATAGTGGCCGAAACCGGGTTCAAAGGCCGCCTTGACGATGACGTCCGGCATCGCGTTGAACGAATAGTTGGTGGTCGAGTTATACAGGCTGGCACCAACGCCGGCACCGCCGAAAGCGAAGTTCGAGGCAGCGGCGGAGTTGACCGCGAAGATGGTCTGAGGATTCTCCAGCGAGGCGGCCAGCCAGAAGTGATTGTTGAAGTTCTTGGCCACGCGAACGCCCCACTGCCGCGCAAAACTGAAGCCGACATTATAATTCGGATCGATGGTCATAGGCCTGGCTTCGGTCAGGTTGTCCGTGCCCTTCCTGTTCTCTGTCGCCAAGGTCCACATTTGACCGCCAGTGAAGGTCCAGCCATTGCTCGAGGCCGCTTGAGCAAAAGCCTGCCTTTGACGCAGGGTGTAGCTGTTGGTCTGATTGTTGTTTGAGGTCACGCCAGCCGAAAGAAAGTCAGCTTCGTAATAGCCGGTGAGCTTGGTGTTCCCGGCCTTGCCCTCAGCCCGCATCGTGATTTGCGACTGGCGGCCCGAGCCAAAGAATTCAGAAATTGTGTTCTGACCGGCTCCGGGATAATTGAGGCTGTTGAACGGAGTAGCGTCCGCTCCCAACGCCCGATTGCGATACACCGATTCGCCCGCCAGGAATCCGCCGGGAGTGATCGTGATTCCCTTGTAGCGGATGGCGAGCGGGCTCTCCAGGTCTCCCATGCGCTTCTGAGTCTCTTGCAGAGTCAGCGCAGAGTTCGTAGCGCTGGTCTTCAAGTCCGTGACATCACTCCTGAGCGCCATGACCGTTTGCTGTTGCTCGGTCGTTTGAGCCACCGCAGTATCCGCCTTGGTCTGCGCCTGTGTAGCCACGGTTTGGCTCTGGTCAAGCCGCTGTTCCAGTTGCTGAATCTTTTGATCGCGGCTTTGCACCAGATCACTCAACTGCTTGATCTGCTGCTGCTGAGCATCGATCGCCTGCTTCATCTCACTGAGCTGCGCTGAAATAGTTGGCCCAGATGCTCTTGGCGCCACCTTCTTCCGCATGCTCTTCGCCGTCGTTGCAGTGGTGGTATCTTGCTGCGCCTGCGCTGCGATCACGCTCCCCGCGAGCGCCATCGACAGCACCACAGCCATAATTCGTTTCATTGTTTTCATCTCCTGAGAAATAAACGTTTTAGATAGCAGACAAAGACGTGACGGCCAACACTTTTAGCTCGTAGTTCATTGTTAAGCGAACTCTCAGCCTAGCCCGCCGTTTGTTAATGATTGATGACAATTTGTTGAATATTCAGTGAATCGGGACTGATGCCGCAGCACGGCTGCCATCGATCGGCACTCGGTACAACCGCAGCAGACGGTCGTTTCCGTGGGGTGGAGTCAGCATCTTACGACATTGGTCTCACTATCACTGATGATGTCTATCGCACTATCATCAAAAAAGCTACTCCAGGCCAACGAGTGGCGGCAGGCGTCCAGGGAGTCTTAAACTTTGGACTTGGGGAGTTAAAAGGAGGTGCTATAGGCATCGGCGGCGGTATCCTCGGCGTAGGTGGTGTCCCCGAGACTGAGGGCGCCAGCTTAGTAGTGGTAGCGCCTGTCGTATTGTACGGCGTTACCAGCTCGCAGGGGCAGGCATTGGGCGCACTCGGACAGATGTACACTGCCTTTTCGGGATACAGAACGAGCAGCTGACGCAAGCCGCCGACATCCTGTCTGGACCTTTATCCGGGATAACTATATTGGCCGTCACTCATGGGAACGCTAATTTGGCACAGACGGCCGCAAACGCTGAAAATACGATCAGTTTTTTGTTTGGGCTTGGTAAAGCCTCAACCCCTAGTGAACAGTTAGCCAATGCGGTGGACCTCGGCCTGAGTATGTTAGGGCTAGAGTGAAGCGGCTGCAACTAGCCTGGATTATTCACGAAGTCTCTAGCCAAAAAAGTAAGGGTGCTCTAAAAGGAATGATGAACACTGGGTTCGCACGCCCAGCATTCCCCTTCGAAGCATCCATCGCTTGATACAAAGTGTTTTACCACAGCTGAGTTTCCCCTTCTACCGCCATCAACCCATCCGCGCCGATTTTTCCGGCGGCTATTGATTGTTGAATAATATAGTGACATTTCTAGCTGGGTATGCTATCGTCGGCCCATGGGAAATCCGGCGGGA
>JBEKAF010000072.1:0-20636 GCA_050018355.1 Terriglobales bacterium
CAAGGCCCGCGCACTCTTTTCCGGGGCAGCATGAAACCACAACCAGGGGACATTTCTATTGTGGACAAGACGGGGACATTTCTAATGTGGTATGACACCGCCCCTACATGGATATTGACATTCGCCATACATTCGCCTATGCTGCGCGCATGGCGATCACTCGGCGTCAACGCGAGCTGTATGACTTTATTTCGCGCTTTGTGGCAGAGAAGCAATACTCCCCTTCGTTTGAAGAGATCAAGGAAGGCATGGGGTTGAGTTCTTTGGCCACGGTGCACAAGCACGTCACCAATCTGGAGAAAAAAGGGCTGCTGACGCGGGACTACAACCGCAGCCGCTCGATTGATCTGCTGCCGCCGAGGGGAAAGTTGAAGCAGTCGATGGCGGTGAACACGGCGGTGGTGCTGCCGCTGGTGGGAAGGATTGCGGCGGGGCAACCGATCGAGGCAGTGGAGCACAACGAGACCATCTCACTGGCGGATTTTGTGCGCTCGAAGGAAGTGTTCGTGCTCGAAGTGCGCGGCGAATCCATGCAGGACGAAGCGATTCTCGATGGCGACTACGTTCTGGTCGAGAAGACGAAAACAGCGCACAACGGGGATATTGTGGTGGCGCTGCTCGATTCGACGGACGCGACGCTGAAGCGGTTCTTTCGCGAGGGAGACAACATTCGTCTGCAGCCTTCGAACGCCGCGATGCAGCCGATCATTGTGCCCGCGGCGTCGGTCGAAATTCAGGGACGGGTGATTGGCGTGTTGCGAAAGTACTGAAGGGCAGTGGCCAGTGAACAGTAATTCGCTCTCGCTTTCGCGCAGCGAAAAGCCGGGGGGTGCGCCCGGGCCTTGGGTGTTCGAGAGCTGATCGCTGAGAGCTGATGGCTGAAAGCTTAGCCTACGTGGCGGTCCAGGGCTTTCTGAATGTCGTCTTTGGAGCGGTAGCCGACGAGTTGTTCCACGACCTGTCCGTTCTTGAAGACGAGCAGGGTGGGAATGCCGGTGACTTTGTAGCGCATGGGCGTGGCGGCGTTGCGGTCGACGTCCATTTTGCCAAACGTAACTTTACCCTTATATTCGCCGGCGAGTTCTTCGACGATCGGAGCGATGGCGCGGCAGGGGCCGCACCAGGCGGCCCAGAAATCGATGAGCACGGGCTTATCGGACTTCAATACATCGGAATCGAAATTGGCGTCGGTGACTTCGACGGTGGCGTTGCTTGCCATTCATCCTCCAGAGTTCCCAGTTAGCTACCCGTTCCCCGCCACGGTGGACGTATGGTCTCCTTGGGGCGGAACTTCTATCGTAGCACTGTTGATTGGATGCTCCGCAAGGGCGGAAGTCGCAGGCGATGCTGGGAGTGGGTAGGCGGGGGCAGAGCGCCGTAGAATGGCTGTTTGGGAATTGCCGTTTTTGAGTCTGGGCTTTCGAATTATGACTGGCGATCTCGATAATCTCCGGGTGGTGCTCGTGGCAACGCGGAATCCGCTGAATATTGGGGCGGCGGCGCGGGCCATGAGTAATTTTGGGGCCCGGCGATTGCGGGTGGTGAATCCCTACGAGGTGGCGTTTCGCGAGGCGCGGTCGGCGGTCGGAGCGGCGGGGTTACTGGCGAAGGCGGAACAGTACGAGAGCGTAGCCGAGGCAGTCGTGGACTGCCGGCTGGTGGTGGGGACGACCGTGGCAGGGCGGCGAGAGTTGCAGCATCGCTTGCAGCGGCTGGATGAGGGCGGGCGGGCGATCAAGCGGCAACTGAAGACGGGACCAGTGGCATTGCTGTTCGGGTCGGAAAGAGTGGGGCTATCGAATCACGAACTGAGCCACTGCCATTGGGTGATGCGGATTCCGACGCGAGAAGAGCACGGTTCGATGAATCTGGGGCAGGCGGTGGCGGTCTGCCTGTACGAACTGGTGCGAGGACAGAAGACAGCGCCGGCAAAGACTGCGCCCGGGAAGAAAGAAAAGACTTCCGCCACGTCGGGAGACGTGGAGCGGCTGACGCAGCTCCTGTTTAAGGTTCTGGGCGCCAGCGGGTACGTGAAGCCGCAGGCAGTGGCAGCTGAAGAAAAGTTGCGGCGCCTGGTCCGGCGCATGGAGTTGAACGCCAATGACGCCGAGGTATGGTTGGGAATGCTCCGGCAGATAGCGTGGAAGCTGGGCGCGGGTGTATAAGGCCTATCGCGCCTGCTGCATCGAATCCACAATGACTTTGCCGATCGCCAGCACGGTCATCAGAGTAATCACACCCAGCGATATGACGCAGTAGATGCACCAGACGCCCAACACCATGGATTCGATATCCGCCAGGTGGACCGCAAATGCGAAGGCCACCGTCACCAGCGGCAGCATCCACGGGTATGCTTTCCAGAAGGCAAGCACGCCGAGCAGCAGATATCCGGCCATGCCAATCACGGCCACGGGAACTCCATGGAACACGGCGTACGGACTGTGATTCACGATGCCGCAGTCCCATCGTTCATTGATGCTGCAAGGCGAGGTGTCGGTGCGGTAATGCTCGCGCAAAGCGAGTGAAGAAGCGGCGATACCGGCGACGGCAAGCACAATCAGCACCCATCTCATGCAGGACTCCCACCCCAATGTAAATGAAGTTGCATTCCTGAAATAGATATTATCTCCGATTTCCGCCAATCAATATTGCCCCATCAATCGTGGTAACGCTGCTCGCGGGCCGGTATCGGGACGCTGAGGCGATTCTGCGCCGGAGGCAGCGGACACGTCGCGTAGGCGGTGAATGCACAGGGCGGGTTCTCCAGTCGATTGAAAATCGAGCCAGACTTCGCCGGGCTGGGTTGCCGTTGCTGAGCGCCTGGTTCTTCGGATCGAAGGAGCGGTTTCCATTCGTCTTACCATACTTCAGCTTGACTGGAACGATGTACACCAGGGTGGTCGTGGTGACGAGCATTCGGGTTGAGTTGCGTTCAGCAAGTCAAGAAGATTTGCGAAAATAGTTTGTCTAATCTTTCAGCGGCACCATGGTTCGATCACCACGGCAAAAAGTTGCAACTTTTAACAACCTTCCTTGCGCCTGGGGCATGGTCATCACCGGTCCGTAGCAATACACGGCATGCCCGGTTGCGGCGAAGTACCATTGCCCTCCCTTTCTCGTAGCGGGCTGCTGGTTGGGGGTGGGGGGGAGCTGAGCTGGTGGCGCCAACCTGGGAACGGGGAGAGAAAGCACTAGGGCTAGGGCCAGGGTCTTCATGACTGTGCCTCCCTTGCATCACGGCCCCCACATAAGGCCGCGTTTCACAGAACCGTTTCTCTTTTTCTTTTTTCTCTTTTTCTTTTTTCTCTTTAAACGAATCGCTTTCGCTGATCCGTACTACTCACGCTAGTCCCCCCGCTAGATCGTTCGGGTGGAGCGCCGCACATCTTCTAAGTCCGCGGCCGGCTTCCCGGGAACTTGCTTCATGGAGTGCGCCGATTTACCAGGCCGTTTTGTTTCTTTGCCCGATCCTTTTGCGCCTGCTGCAGGATTGCCGGAATCCGCGCCCTTCTGATCCGCCTGCGCAGACGCTTTGTCGTGGAGCCGCTTGCTGTCGTCACGAGCCAGCTTGCCTTTCAGAGCGGCCAGTTGGGTGCTGTCCTTCAACATCTCGCGGATTAAAGTGCGCTGCGATTCGATGGTCTGGCCCTGCTCGAAAACCAGTATGGTCAGAATGCTGTAGGAGACGATGAACAAAATCACCAGTAGGGGCAGGATGGCTGCCGGCCGCGTCGTCGTTTTAGGAGCTACGCTCTCAGCGCTGAAAATGACGGTCAAAGTTGCCCCCAACTCGCCCTATACGCTCCGGGCTTCCTGAAGGAACAGTGCACCCGTGAAACCATATGAAAGGGAGAGCGTAAGTATTTGTTGCGAATGGAGTTAGTAAGCGAAAACGGGATCGGACTGAGCCGACGGGTGCAAGCATCTGCACTTTATGAGTAACGATCCCAGCGTTACCACGGTAAGTTCGCCCAGGAACAGTCGCCCGGAAACCCGCGCCGGTCAGCGCCTTTGAAGGTGCCCTGATCAGGCCCGATTTCAGACGATGTCCATGGCCGCCAGCGCCGGAAAAATCGTTTGACCGCAACATTCGGATAGTCCGCCCGGCGCGACTCCCCTATGTTACCTGCATGGCCGCCAATGCGATACTTTCAGAAGAAGAAGCGATGAAAGCAACTTCAAAACGAAGCCCAAAACAAATCCAGGACCGCCGCTGGCAAGCCGTGCTCGATCGCGACGGCTCACTCGACGGCACGTTCGTTTTTGCCGTTTCGAGCACCGGCATCTTCTGCCGTCCTTCGTGCCCGGCGAAGCGCCCGCGCCGCGACAACGTGAGCTTTTTCGATCATGCCCTCGAAGCCGAGCAGGCTGGCTATCGCGCCTGCCTGCGCTGCCGTCCGAAAGCGGTGGACGGAAACCCTCAATCCGCGCTGGTTCGGGCGATGTGCCGCTACATCGAGCAGCACATCACCGATCAACATATTATTGAAGACCGCCTGACGCTCAGCCTGCTGGCGAAAGAATTTCGCCGCAGTCCCTTCCACTTGCAGCGGACGTTCAAGTCGGTGCTCGGCGTGTCGCCCAAGGCCTACATCGACGCATGCCGCCTGCGCCAGGTGAAACAAAATCTACAGGCTGGCCACTCCGTGACCACCGCGCTCTATGCCGCCGGATACGGCTCCAGCAGCCGTCTCTACGAGCGCACGGCTACGCAACTCGGCATGACTCCGGAGAAGTACCGCCGCGGCGCTGTGGCCGCTGTCGTTCGCTATACAATCGTCCGCTACACTCTCGCCAGTTCGCCTCTCGGACGCATGCTGATCGCCGCCACCGACAAAGGCATCTGCGCCATTAACTTCGCCGATTCCGATCAACAGCTCGTGCAAGGCCTGATCCGCGAGTTCCCTTTCGCGGTTCGCCGTCGCGACGATGCCGCCATGTTCCAATGGCGAGAGAACCTCTCGCGCCTCATTCAAGGACAAGAGACCAATCCCTCGCTGCCGCTCGACATCCGGGCCACTGCTTTTCAACGGCGAGTCTGGGAATGTCTGCAACGAATTCCCCGCGGAGAAACGCGCTCCTACAGCGCCGTAGCGAAAAAGATCGGCATGCCCAAAGCCACAAGAGCCGTAGCCCGAGCCTGCGCCAGCAACCCGGTAGCAGTAGCGATCCCCTGCCACCGCGTGATCCGCGAAGATGGCGAACTAGGCGGCTATCGTTGGGGCATCGAGCGCAAAGAGCAGTTGCTGGCGATGGAGAAAGAAGCCGGAGCGTAGAGCGTTGTTGGTGAAATCGCGATTTCCCGCCAACAATCGCTTTTGAAGTGATCACCGAGGTGCCTTTCGTAACTTTCACTTTCCCGTCATTGTTCTCACACTAGAATCTCTAATGTTTGCATTGCGTCGGGTTGGCCTTGAATAACGAAAAACATAAGCAATGCCGCACGATGCCGATGCGGCAGGTCGACGCACGCGAGTGGTGGCTGTGGGGATTTGCCGTCACCGTCACGTTAGTGTTGACGACGGGCATCGTGTCTCTGACCTTCTCCGGCCCTCACCTAATAGGGAATTCCGAGTGGCTTGATCTCAAGGAGTGGGCACGCGGGTTGGCATGCCTTGTGCTCCTATTCGACATCTACACGGTTTACCAGCAACTTCAACTCCAGCGAATCCGTCGCGAACTAACCCAGCGCAATCAGCTCTTTGAAGTGATCACCGAGAACGCAGCCGACATGATCGCGGTCATCGATTGCGCGGGGAATCGGCTCTATAACAGCCCTGCGTACCAGAAAGTTCTCGGGTATTCGTCGGAGGAATTGAAGGTGACCTCGCCAGTGGAGCAAATCCATCCCGAGGATCGGCAGCGGGTACTAGAAGCGTCAGAGAAAGCACGACTCACTGGACGAGGAGAGCGGCTTGAATACCGCATACGCCATAAGGATGGGACGTGGCGCATTCTGGAATCAGTCACCACCGCGATTCCAAATGAAGAGGGTCAGATCGAGAGACTTGTCATCGTCGATCGTGATATCACGGAGCGCGAGCGTGCGGAAGAGACGAAAAACCGGTCTGACCAATTGTTCCGCTCCATCGCAGAGAACAGTGCCGATCTGATTGCCGTTGTCGACAAGACCGGCCACCGCATCTATAACAACCCCGCGTATGAGCGTCTCCTGGGCTACACCCAGGAAGAACTGAAACACACCATTTCTTTCCAGCAGATCCACCCCGACGACCGGCCCCTGGTGACCCGGGCTGCTCAGCAAGCTCTCAAGACTGGCGTTGGCCAGATAGTCGAATACCGAATGCAACGAAAGGACGGAACCTACGTTACCCTGGAATCTCATGGCAGTTTCATCCGTGACTCTCGCGGCGAGATCGAGGCCAGCGTCATCTCCGCTCGCGATATCAGCGATCGCCGGATGGCCATGCAAAATGAGAAGCTCTCCGCTATCGGACAACTCGCTGCCGGCATTGCCCATGAAATCAATACGCCCGTCCAATATGTCTCCGACAACATTGCCTTCCTCAGCGACATATGGAACCAGCTCGACGCCGCCATGGCCTTCTGCCTGACTCCGGCGCACGCCTCTATCACTTCCGACTCTCGCCCCTCTGGAGCCGTTACTTCCGCCGGCCCTCCCGAGGAGTGGGATTGGCTCCGGCAGGAAGTTCCCAAGGCCATCTCACAGTCCCTCGAGGGGATCCGACGCATGAGCAAGATCCTCGGTGCCATGCGGCGTTTCTCCCACACCGGTGGTGGAGAACGAGAACAGGTCGATCTCAACGAAGCGCTCGACGCAACCCTCACTATCGCCCAGAACCAGATCAAGCACATCGCTGATGTTCAAACCGACTATCAGCCCAACCTGCCGCGCCTCGAATGCTACGCCGACGAGATGAATCAGGTTTTTCTGAACCTCATCGTGAACGCTACGCACGCTATCCGTGAGGCCTCGAAGAAGCAAGCACGCGAGCGTGGAAAGCTCACCATCCGCACCCGACAAATCGACAATGATGTTCAGATCGAAATCCAGGACAACGGGACTGGTATCCCGCTGCCTGTCTGCGCCCGAGTCTTCGACCCCTTCTTCACGACTAAACAGGCTGGAGAGGGCACCGGCCAGGGACTTACCATTTGCCACAACATCGTTGTGCAAAAACATCACGGCAACATTTGGTTCGATACCGAATTAGATAGAGGCACGACATTTTTTATCAGAATCCCAATCCAGTTCGATTCTGATACAGGAGGCTCGAAGTGACGTCCGATACCGCTGCCATGCCTACCCGGAACGACAAACCTAGGATCCTTTTCGTCGACGATGACCCCCTTGCACTCGAAGGTCTATCCCGATCTGTCTACCGCGAGTTCAAAGCTGACCTGGCCGAAGGGCCCGAAGCGGGACTGGAGAAGGTCAAGAATGATGGCCCCTACATCGTGGTGGTTTCCGACATGCGCATGCCCGTCATGGATGGCGCCGAGTTCCTATCTCGCGTGCGCACCCGTGCTCCCGACTCGATCCGCGTCATGCTCACCGGATATGCCGACACGGAAGCCGCCATGCGCGCCGTCAATGAAGGCAGAATCTTCCGTTTCCTCAACAAGCCGGTCACCGCAGAAGACTTGACACTCACACTCCGAGCCTGTGTTGCCCAATATGACCTCATGCGTCGCGAAAAAGAACTGCTTGAGAAAACTCTCGCAGGCGCGATCCGAGTTCTGAGCGAGGTGCTCCACTTGGCCAATCCCGTCGCTTTCAACAAAGGCGCTCGCATCTGCCAGTACGTGCGCCACATTGCAGGAAAGCTTTGCCTCTCCGATACGTGGCAATATGAAATCGCAGCGCTGCTCTCCGAACTCGGATGCTTGACTCTCACCCCCGACCTGCTGGAAGCCATCCACGCCGGCGAACCGCTCACTCCAGAACATGAAAAGCGCTACTCGCAGCATCCCCAGATCGCCCACGACCTGCTGGCCCGGATTCCGCGACTCGAACTAGTCGCTGACATGATCCTCCAGCAGAAAGAAGTACCCACGGACCTTCCGCGATCTCTATCCCCCGACGCAGAATCTGTCCGCCGAGGGGCGCAGATGTTGAGGGTCAGCCTGGCTTTCGACTGTCTGCTCAGCACTGGATCGGAACGACAGGAGGCTCTGTTGGCACTTAGCCGAAATCCCGTCGAATACGATGCCCAAATGGTCGCTGCCCTCGGAGACTTCAGGCTCAGTCGAGGGCCCACTGAACTGCGCCCCGTTGACGTCCGTGACCTTCGCACTGGCATGATCCTGAACGAAAACTTGCGTTCTACCACCGGGCTGCTTCTCGCCGCCAAAGGCCATGAAGTCTCGCATGCCCTAGTGAAGGCCGTTCGCAACTTCGTCGAAAACGGCACCATAAACGGCACGGTACTGGTAACTGTTGGAACGGGCGAAACCTGGGTCGCGAAGGCCGCTGCGCGCTGAGTTTCCCTTCCTTATCTCGGGCGGCTGACAACGGAAATCCGGCAGCCATGCCAACATTCTAGCCGAGCGTTTGTGGATGGCTGTCGATAACAGGCGTTAGCATTAATTGAGAATCTTCGGCGGACCGCGCCCCGGCCATCGTAGCTACCTCCCCTCACGGGGATGTTTCGTCCAAGCTTCGCTTGGGCGGGGCCTTTGACCTTTTTCATCACAAATAACCTGTGACCGCTATCACAGACTTCCAACGCCGATCAGTGCGACAATGATCTCCTGATTGGGGCAGTGAAAGAGGTTTGCCCGTCGACCAAGACGGCCCTCGAAGCTGCCCCAAACCCATTTTCAGCGCTCTTTGACAACCTAAGTCCTTATTCCGGAATATTTTGCATATAAGTCCTTTAGAGTCAAAGATCTTGCGGGAATTTTTGCGTAACTCTATGATTCCAAAAGATCGAGGATGAGAGTTTTTTTGGTTAACAGGAGTTAGTAACTAAATAGTAAACATAGGAATAGGGGTAAGTTAGGTGCCTGAAGCGACTCTGGCCGACAGCCAGGCGCCGCCTACTCCGCCTGCTTCGTGATATTCAGCAGCACCCCAACGCACATCAGGGTCACAAACAGCGACGATCCGCCATAGGAAACGAACGGCAGCGGGATGCCTTTGGTCGGCATCAGGCCGAGCACAACGCTGATGTTGATGAAGGCCTGCAGCACGATCATGCTGGTGATTCCGACGGCCAGGAAGCGGCCGAAGTTGTCCTGAGTCCGCAGCGCCGCGCGCGTTCCGCGCCACAGAAAGATCGCAAAAAGGATGATGACGGCGAGCGCTCCAACCAGACCCAACTCTTCGGCCGTAACGGCGAAAATGAAATCCGTGTGCGGTTCGGGAAGATAAAACAATTTCTGCTTCCCTTCCATCAGGCCGAGTCCGGTGACGCCGCCGGTCGCGACCGCAATCAGCGACTGAATAATGTGGAAGCCAAACCCCTTCGGGTCGGCGTAAGGATTCAGAAAAGCCAGGATGCGGTCTCTTCGGTACGCCACGTGAAAGATGAGGAAATAAAGCGGCAGCAGCGCGGCCACGAAAGCGTATCCGAAGTAGCGCAGGCGGATGCCGGCGATGAAAAGCACGCTAGCGGCAATGCCCGCGCAGGCGATGGCGGTGCCGAGATCGGGCTGAAAAACAATCAGTCCGAGAAAAACCGCGGTGGGCGCCACGGCGGGGATCAGCGTGTTGCGCCAGTCGTCCATGGCCTTTGTCTTGTTTTCGAGAAACCATGCGAGAAACAGGATGAGCGCGGGCTTGGCCAGTTCCGAAGGCTGCAACGAAACCGGACCCACGTGAAACCAGCGGTGCGTGCCATGGGCGCGGTCAAGAAAAAAAACAGAGATGAGCAGAAGCGTGGTAAAGCCGAGAAACGAGAAAACCAGCGCCGGATGTTGCAAGCGTTTGTAGTCCACCTTCATGGCCAACACCATCATGGCGAGTCCCGCGACGGCCCATACCAGTTGCTTCAGCAGGAATTCGTATGCCGACCCGAACCGCTGCTTGGCCATCACGGCTGAGGCGCTGAAGATCATGACCAGTCCGATAAAAACCAGGATCGTGGTCACGGTGAACATCCAGCGATCGACGCTGACCCGCTTCGCCATAGAGAATCCATTTCACCACGGAGACACGGAGACATCGAGGAGTTTCGGCCGTGGATTTTGGGGAGGGGGATAACTGAGTTGGTTCCAACCTACCAACCGCCCTACGTGGATCGAGACATTGCTAGTGAATGCACAATCTCTTTGAACACTCTGCCCCGGTGTTCGTAGCTCTGGAACTGATCAAAGCTGGCGCAGGCCGGAGCAAGAAGAATGACGTCGCCCGCGACGGCAGATTCGCTGGCGCGTCTGACAGCGTTTTCCAGAGTTTCTGCATGTTCGACTTCGGCAGCACCTTGAATCTGCGATTCGATCTTGGTGGCTGCGGCCCCTATGGTGTACACGCGCTTCACTCGCTGTCGCAACAATTCATGGAGCACGGTGTAGTCGCTGCCCTTATCCTTGCCACCGAGAATCAGGTGAATGTTAGCCGGGAAGGATTCCAGCGCCTTGATGGTGGCGTCTACGTTCGTGGCCTTGGAGTCGTTGTAGTAATCCACGCCTGCGAGCCTGGCGACGAACTCCAGTCGGTGCTCGACAGCTTTGAAAATCCGGACGGCCTGGCGGATCTGTTCGGGTTGGCAGCCGACGAGGATGCCGATAGACACCCCTGCCAGCACATTTTCCAGATTGTGCCCACCTTTCAGCGGGACCTCGGCAAGTGGGAGGATTTCGCGTTCATTGTGGCCATCCCGGAAGTAAATATGCGTGCCGCGGGCAAAGGCTCCTTTTTCAATCTCTTTCTTTCGGCTGAACCAGAATAACTGTGCGCGCGTACGGTCCGACAATCCAGCGGTGGTGGGATCATCGGCGTTGAGGACAGTGAAATCATCCTGTCGCTGGTTCTCGAAGATGCGCGCTTTGGCGTTGACGTAATTGACAAAAGTCTTGTGGCGATCGAGATGGTCGGGCGTGATGTTCAGAATCACCGCGATCCGAGGACGAAATTCAACCATCGTTTCCAACTGGAAGCTTGATACTTCAAGAACAGTCCAGGTCGCGGGCCCAGCCTGATCCACAAAACTGATGGCCGGGGTGCCGATATTACCGCCAACGAGCGTGGAGAAATTTCCGGCGGCAATAATCTCGCCCGCCAATGACGCGGTTGTGGTTTTGCCGTTGGCTCCGGTAATGGCGACGATCGGACCGGACAGGAATTGCGCAGCGAGTTCGATTTCGCCGATTACCGGCTCTCCCAGGTTGCGCGCCTGCACAAGCTGCGGCGCATCAACCGGCACACCCGGGCTAACGACGATTAGGTCTTGCCCACGAAAGGTGCGGTCGCCGTGGCCACCGGTTTCGACCGTGATCCCATGCTCCAGCAGGAGCAGGATTTCATCGCGAAGCTCGGCTTCGGGCTTGGAGTCCGACACTGTAACGCGGGCGCCGCGCGATTTCAGAAAGAGCGCCGAGGCCACGCCGGATTTGCCCAGACCGACGACGAGGACGCGTTTGTTGTTGAGATCCATCGAGTTCAATTGGTAATTTGTAATTTGGTAATTTGAAACCCGTGCCATACTCCTTGATCTGGGGTTTTCAAATTACCAAATTATCCGATTACAAAATTACAAAATCTTCGCTTTCGTGAATTCCTTTATCTTAGCTTTAGTGTTGTCAGCGCAAACAGCGCGAACACCAGAGATGCGATCCAGAAGCGCACAATCACCTTCGACTCCGACCAGCCCAGCAGTTCGAAGTGATGGTGGATCGGCGCCATCTTGAAAATACGTTTCTTGCGCAGCTTGTAGGAACCAACCTGCAGGATCACCGAAAGCGCCTCGATGACGAAGATACCTCCAATGAACGGCAGCAACAGCTCCTGTTTGATCATAACGGCTACGGTGCCGATCGCGCCGCCCAGCGCCAACGAGCCCACATCGCCCATGAACACTTCCGCCGGATGTGCGTTGTACCAGAGAAATCCAATGGCGGAACCGACCATCGCTCCGCAAAAAATAGTGAGCTCACCGATCTGCGGCATGCGCTGCAATTCGAGGTAGGTTGCAAAAGTGGCGTGGCCGCTGAGGTAGGTGAGAACCGCGAGCGCTCCGGCCGCGATTACAGTGCAGCCGATGGCGAGCCCGTCCAGGCCGTCAGTAAGATTCACGGCGTTGCTCGATCCGACAATCACAAGCACAACGAAGGCCACGAACGGCAGGAAGGCGAGCGGCCAGAGTTGGGGATGAACCGCCCATCTTTGAATCACCAAGTCCGGGTGGAACTGCTTGAAGAATGGGACCATCAGCCTGGTGGAATACTCTCCGCTGTGCTGCAAAGCGATCAGTGCGATCGCAATCAGGATGCTGGCCGCGGCCTGAAAGCCCAGCTTGACGCGCGCGGTAAGACCGAGATTGCGGCGATGAACGACTTTAAGGTAGTCGTCGGCAAAACCGATCGCAGCGAAGGCCAGCGTGGAAAACACGGCGATCCAGACGAACGGATTGCTCAGGTCTGCCCAGAGCAATGTCGGCACCAGGACGGCGATGGCGATCAGCAAACCGCCCATGGTCGGCGTGCCCGCTTTTTTCTGATGAGCCTGCGGACCTTCTTCGCGGATGTACTGCCCGATCTGAAAATCGCGCAGGCGCCGAATCACGATGGGCCCAACGATCAGGCCGGTGAAAAGCGCGGTGAGGCTGGCGAAAGCTGTGCGGAAAGTCAGGTAACGAAAAATACGGAACGGCGGAAAATAATGATAGAGCTTCAGATAGAGCAGCCAGTAGAGCAATCCGCCTCCAACGCCAGTTATCAGCTATCAGTTATCAGCTATCAGTTCCCAACGCCAGGGCGGAGGGAAAGCCGCTTCTTCGTTGCCACGTCTCCAACGCTTTTTCCAGTTTCACGCCGCGGGACGCTTTCAACAATACGACATCGCCTTCGCGAGTCTCGCGCGAAAGCCACTCGCCGGCTTCTTCTGGCGTCGCGACGAATTCCGCTTTCATCCCCGCTTCGCCAGCCGCTTCCACCATCGGCTTCGCTAAGCCCCGCACGCCGAGCAGGAAGTCGAGTTTACTTCCAGCCATGTAGCGTCCGCACTCGCGATGCAGTTGCTCGCCGGTGGCACCGAGTTCCAGCATTTCGCCGGCGACAACAATCCGGCGCCGGGCGCGCATGGCAGCCAGAGTATCCACAGCCGCCATAAGCGCCTTCGGACTTGAATTGTAGCAATCGTACAGCACGGTGATGTTACCCAGTTGGACGACCTGTCCGCGCTTGTCGGCGGGCTGGAGAGACGGCAGAGCCCCGGCGATCTCTGACGGGGTAATGCCGTGCTCAAGCGCAATGGCAGCCGCGGCGAGCACGTTGTACACGTTGTGCTTACCGAGCAACGGACTCTGCACCGACTGGCGCACTTCCCGGCTGACGAGATCGAAGCGCATGCCTTCGGGTCCAAGAACCTCGATGTTTTCCGCCCGCACGTCTGCGGGAACACCTGCCGGAACACCTGGAACATGCGCCGTGGGCTTCACACCGAACAGGATGACCTTGCCCTTGAAGTCGCGGCCGAACTGGCATACATATTCATCGTCGGCGTTCAAGACGGCTGTGCCGCCGTGCGGAAGAGCTTCAATCAGTTCATATTTCGCGCGTGCGATTCCGGCGATGGAGTCGAAGCTCTCCAGATGCACGGGGGCAACATTGGTGACCACGGCCTGGTTCGGAAGGGCGATGCGAGCCAGGGCGGAGATTTCACCGGCGTGGGACATCCCCATCTCAACCACGGCGAGATCGTATTCCGGCTCGAGAGTCAGCAGCCCGAGTGGCAGGCCAAAATGATTATTGAAATTTCCCTTGGTGCGATGCACGCGGTACTTGATCGCGAGCAAATGGGCCATCGCTTCTTTGGTGGTGGTCTTGCCCATCGAGCCCGTGACTCCGACGGCAGTCTTGCCCCAAATTTTTCGGACCGCCGTCGCCAGCGTCTGGAGCGCGATGAGAGTGTCGTCGACGGCGATCAGGCCAGCGGGGTTGGAATAGCGCGCCAACTGATCTTTCCGAACCACCACGGCAATCGCGCCTCGGCTCAGCGCGTGCTCGACGAAGTCGTGACCGTCGAGGCGTTCGCCTTTGACGGCAAAGAAGAGTTCGCCGGGTTGCACGGTGCGAGAGTCGATGGAATATCCCTGAGCCATGGCGCGCCCGTCGTATTGGCCGGTCGTTAGTTGGCCGGTCGGGGCTTGGCCGGTCGGAGTAATGAATTCGGCGATGCGGGAAAGAAGAAGTTTCATGTGGTCTTCCCCGCGGTGCCCGCTTTCGCGGCACTCTTGCAGTCGTAGCCCAGAGCCTTCAGGTTGTCGCGCGCGACGTCCACGTCATCGAATGGAATCGTTCCCTCCTTTGTGATCTGCACTTTTTCGTGCCCCTTGCCAGCGAGCAGCACGATGTCGCCGGGAGTTGCCTGTTCGAGAGCGAATGCAATGGCCTTGCGGCGGTCGGGCTCCATGGAATATTCAGCGCCGGACTTCTGCAATCCGGACCTCTGCAATCCAACGACTGCATCGTTCATGATCGCCAGCGGATCTTCGGAGCGCGGGTTGTCGGATGTGAGAATGACGAAATCGCTGCCCTTGCCCGCGGCCTCGCCCATCAGCGGACGCTTGGCGCGATCACGATCGCCTCCGCAGCCAAAAAGCGTGATGACCTTGCCTTTGATGCCGGCGCGCGCTACAAAATCGCGAGCCAGGGCGGTGAGGTTGCGGAGCGCGTCGTCCGTGTGTGCATAATCCACGACCACCGTGAAGGGCTGGCCGCAATCCACGCGCTCGAAGCGGCCGGGAACGCTAGTGAGGTCGAAGATTCCTTTTGCGATTGCCTCGGCGGAACAATCGCGGGCATATCCGGCGGCAGAAGCTGCGAGCACGTTGTACACATTCACATTGCCGATCAGCGGAGACCACATGGCGATTTTTCCCGAGGGCGTCACCATTTGAAAACGGGTTCCGCGCGGTGTGATTTCGACAGACTCGGCATGAAAGTCGCCGGAGGTCAGACCGTAGGAGAGCACCAGGGCGCTCTTCTTTTTGCAAACTTTCAGCAGCTCGCGGCCGTATTCATCGTCAGTGTTAAGAACGGCGGCGCGCGGCGGTTCCGTGCCACAGCCTTCAAAAAGCACCTGTTTGGCGCGGAAGTACCCTTCCATCGTGCCGTGGTAATCGAGATGGTCGCGCGTGAGATTCGTGAATACGGCCACATCGAAAGGAATTCCGAAAACACGCTGCTGCTCGAGCGCGTGCGATGACACTTCCATCACCGCTTCGGTGACTCCGAGGCCGAGGCCCTCCGCCAAGATCCGGTTCAACTCCAGCGCTTCCGGTGTGGTGTGCGGAGCGGGGAGAATCTTCCCGGCAACGTGATATTCGATGGTTCCGACCAGCGCGGTCTTGCGCCCGGCCGCCTGGAATATGGATTCGATCAGGAAGGTGGTCGTGCTTTTTCCGTTCGTACCTGTAATTCCAGTATTCGCAATTCGCTCGGCAGGACGTTTGTAGAAATTCGCGCTCAGGCGGGCGAGCGCGCGGCGTCCGTGCACGACTTGCGCCCAGGCAACCGCGGGGCGCGGCGCTTCGGTCGCGGAGTCGGTGACGATGGCAGCCGCTCCAGCAGAGATGGCTTGATCAATGAACCGATTGCCGTCGCTGGTCTCACCCTTCATGGCGACAAAAACAGTTCCAGGGCGCACCCGCCGGGAATCGTATTCCACCCCGGCAACGGCCGGGTTCCCGCTCTGAGAGAGGACCTCGGCGCCCTGCAGGAGTTGGTGGAAAATCATTGGAGTGATTATAAATAGCTGGGTTTCAGCCGGTCGATGTTTCTTGGTTGATGTGCCCTAGGAGCCTGTGGCGAAAGTGAGAACTCGCTGTTCAAATCTCAATTCGCCAGACTCTGTCATCCCGACCCTGAGCGAAGCCGAAGGATCTGCAGTTTGCTTCCTCTGTGAACCTCTGTGTCCCCTGTGGTTCAGACTTTCCCAATCAACCACAGAGAACACAGAGGCACAGGGGAAAACCAAAACCTATCTACCGAAACGCACGGTAATGCGCGATCCGGCCGCGACGTGCGCACCGGGCTGGGGCGATTGTTCGCGTGCGACGCCGCTGCCGATGGCGTCGAGGTCGAGCCCGGCACCCTGCGCGGCCTCAATGGCAACGCGCAGGTTCTTGCCGAGGAATGATGGAACTTCGATCCCTCCCTCTTCCACGTCGAGAACCACCGTTCCGCTGGTCGGCAATTTCTGCGTGGGTGAATTCTCGGAGGGTGCGGCAGATTGTGCCGCAGGCGAACTCGCTGCCGATGTCATCAAGGCAGTCTGCGCGGCGGTAACGACCTGTGCGCCAATCGGGCCGGGCTTAACCGCTGCTGGAATGGCGGGCGTATCACTGGCGTCTGCCATATCCAGGCTCGCGCCCAGGTGATCGGGCGAGCTTTCTTCGAGGCTCGCGTCAGGGACATCGCGGCGAGCCAGCAAGACCTGGCGGCTGGGCGGAAGCTGGACGTCATGCGGGACGTGCAGATACTCGAGCACCTGCTGGGTGATCCGTTGGAAGACGGGCGCCGAGATCTGGCCTCCCTGGTGCAGTCCGACGGCGGAGTCGAAGATCACCACCACTGCGATTTTCGGATCGTTGATGGGAGCGAACCCGGCAAAAGACGCGACATACTTCGTCTTCGAGTAAGCGCCGGTGGCCGGGTCCACCTTCTGACCCGTCCCGGTTTTGCCCGCCGAACTGTAGCCCTCGAGAAGAGCTTTGCGTCCAGTACCGTGGAGCACCACTCCCTGCAGCATCTGCCGCATCTCGGCTGCGGTCAGAGATGAAATCGCCCGCGTCCCCTCGGCGGGCTGGAAGGCGATCGTTTGCGGAGTATTCTGCGGCGCATCTTGCGGCGCCATCGTGCCGGCCACGATGCGCGGCGGGATGTGCACGCCGTCGTTGGCAATCGTCGAGATCAGGGAAGCCAGTTGCAGCGGCGAAATGCCGATCTCCTGGCCCATGGAGATCGCGCCAATGGAAACTTTCGACCAGCGTTCCACCGGCTTGGTCAAGCCGCGCGTTTCACCGGGAAGTTCGATCCCGGTTTGCTGGCCGAATCCGAAAGCGCGGATGTACTTGTACAAGCGCTCGTCCCCGAGTCGAAGCGCAACTTTGATGGCGCCGACGTCGCTCGACTCCGCGATAATGTCGGCCACCGAGAGCATGCCGTGCGGCCTGCTGTCGCGGATGCGCATGCCATTGATGACGATCGATCCCATCTGGCAGTCAAACATTTCGTCGGGGCGCGTGATCTTCTCTTCCAGGCCGGCGGAGATCGTCACCATCTTGAAAGTCGAGCCGGGCTCGTAAATGTCGCTGACCGCGCGGTCTTTCAGAGCCTCGTTGCGAATTTCCTTCCGAATATTGGGATTGAATGTGGGCCGGTTGGTGAGCGCCAGAATCTCGCCGGTGTGGGGATTTTCCACGATCACCGTGCCGGCGATGGCGTGCGTCTCTTCCATTCCGCGCTCGAGTTCCCGTTCGGCGATGTACTGGATGTTCTGATCGATGGTGAGGACGACGCTGTTGCCGGATTCGGGCTCCTTTTCAACACTGGCAAACCAGCGCTTGCGCGCGTCCACGGAAATCATCAGCTTGCCCGGCTTGCCCTGCAGTTGCTGATTGAATTGCCTCTCCAGGCCGCTCAGGCCCTGATCGTCGGTGCCAACGTACCCCAGAACTTGCGCCGCCAGTTCACGTTTTGGATAGAAGCGCTTGGGCTCTTTCTGGAAGTGGATGCCTTGCAGATTCAGCGCGCGGATGCGCTCAATCACTTCGGCATCGGCCTTGCGCGCCACCCAGCAGAAGGTCTTGTGGGCGCGGCAGTCCGCGAGCACGACGCGGGGATCGTCTTTCGTGATGCGCGTAATCAGGCTGATGGTATTGGGAAGATCGGGAGCTTCCGAGGGCACCACGAAGGCCGAGTCCACCTGGATGGACATGGCCAGCTCACGTCCAGCCCGATCATAGATGACGCCGCGTTTCGGCGAAAGATCGAAGCTGCGCTGCTGCTGGTGCTGGGCGCGGCGCTCAAAATCGCCGTAGCAGAAAATTTGCAGATAGATCAGCCGCAGACAGATCGCCAACAGCCAGAGGCACAGCAATCCAGACAAGGCGTAGAGCCTGAATCTTGCGCCGTTCGAAGAGGTACTCGCCGCCACTGCTGGTCAGTTCCCTGTTCTGAGTTCTCAGTTCCCAGTTCTCAGTGAAAAGCTCACGAGTCCGAACTGAGAACTGAGAACTGAGAACTGGGAGCTGAGAACTGATCTACCGCGCGGACACCACCGCGACCGGAGTCACACTGGCCATCACCGGCGTGGCGGCATCGGTGGCGGCGTCCATGCGAAGCACCTGCCCGGGCTGCGGCGATTGCATGCCGAGCTTGCGCGCCATCACATCAATTCGCTCCGGATCGCGCAGCGACGCCTCTTCCAGGCGCAGGGCACGGTTCATTTCCGTGAGATCCCCGCGCTGCGACCGCAGCGTCTCGATCTTGTACCCGTACTCAATCGCGCGGAAATGCTGCAGCGCGTATCCCATGACCAGAAGGAACAAGCAGCACAGCGCAAGTCCGAAGTATTTCATCTCGCGCGCGCGGCGCGGGTCTTCGACCTTCACCAGGCGCGAGTTGTCGATGGTCTTGCGGAAATAAATTTCCGGGGTCCCCAGCCAGCAGGATTTGCGCCGGCTGAAAGGAGCTGCGGGTTGCATTGCCAGGGCGCTCATGATTTATGCCACTCCAAGAAAATTGGAATCGTAGTCTGCGTTTTCCTGAACGGAAGCGAACCATGGTTCAACGAGCGAGGTTTCGACGAACATGGGTTCGACGACCGAGGTTTCGACGGGCAAGGGTTCGTCGAGTAAGGCTCCGTCCGACTGCGCCCTCTGTTCAGCGCGCTCGACCGTTGCCATCAGATCTTCAATAAGGGTGCCCGTAAATGTCATTGCGAATATTCCAGTTTTCTTCTCCGGACGCGGCCTTGTTCTGTTTTTCTTGGCCGCTCCGGGAAAACTCCACCACAGAGTTGCGGCCTGCTCATACAGAATGCTGGCCGCGATTTCCGATATCTTTACCCGGCGCGCCTTACTATCACCGCACCGGGAGCCCGGCAGTTTCTCCGGACGAACTTAAACTCGGGCGAACTCAAACTTTTTCGGCGGCGCGCATCTTGGCACTGCGCGACCGCGGATTGCGATCGATCTCTTCTTCGCTGGCCGTCACCGGCTTTTTGGTCAGCAACCGGTACCAGCCCTGCTTCGCACCGTCGCGAAGCGCATCCTTGACCATCCTGTCTTCGAGCGAGTGAAAGCTGATCACCACCAGCCTTCCTCCCGGCTTCAGCACTCTGGGCGCCGCCTCCAGCAGTGCCTGCAGATCGTCCAGTTCACGGTTTACGAAGATTCGGAGAGCTTGAAAGGTTCGGGTCGCCGGATGAATCCGCTCATGTTTCATTGACCGGACCGCGGCTGATATCACTTCGACAAGTTGCTTCGTCGTGCGTATCGGCCGCGACCGGACAATGGCTCTGGCGATTCTCCGCGACCTCCTTTCCTCACCGAATTCGTAAATCACATCGGCTAGCTCGCGCTCGTCGATGTGGTTTACCACTTGTTCGGCGGTCTCGCCGGACATCGGGTTCATCCGCATGTCCAGCGGTCCCTCCGCCTGAAAACTAAATCCCCGCGCCGGGTCGCTGAGCTGCAAACTGCTCACCCCCAGATCCACCATCAGGCCGTCCAGGGATGCGGGAGCGACTCGCTCACCGGCTTCCGCAAACGATCCATGAATCAGCGTGACTGCCGGCCAGTCCAACTCCGGTCGTTGGTTGCTGGTCGTTAGTCGTTGGACCGCTGCTTCGCTAGCGACTGACGACGAACAACTATCGACTGGCTTTAGCCTTTCGCGGGCCCGTTCCAGCGCCGCGGGATCTTTATCGAAGCCAATCAAATGTCCCGGTGCGCCGAGGCGTCTTGCGATTTCCAAACTGTGCCCGCCCACGCCCACCGTGGCATCCAGATAAGTTCCGCCACGCTTTACGGCCAGAAAATCGATCGCTTCTTTTAAAAGAACCGGGACATGGCCAACCGCTCCATGCCCACCCCGATCGGGGGTGTCTGTTGAATCCGTGCGCACTAGATGCCCAATTCGTCGAGCGTCTTGGTGTCTTCATCCGTGAAGGCCTGCTCGTCGATCTCCTTGCGGAACGCTTCCAGGTTCCGGACCTCCAGGTAGGTCAGATTGCCGAGCACTGCCACTTCGCCGCGAATCTGCGCCGACTCACGCAGGATCTGCGGGACCAGCAGGCGCCCCTGCCCGTCCATCTCTACGACCTGCCCGTAATAATTGGTGCGATTCAAAAACTTTTTCTTCGTCGGATTGAAAGTGGAAAGCGAGGCCAGTTTCTGCTCGATCCGCTCCCATTCCTCGAAGGGATACACTTGAGCAATGTTTCCATCCAGACTCGTGATGTAGAATTTCTGCGCATATTTCTC
>JBEKAF010000073.1:0-19751 GCA_050018355.1 Terriglobales bacterium
CGCGCCGCCCGCAAGCGTCGCTGCTCCAGTGCCTGAAAATCTCGCCGCACTCCCGCCGGATTTCCCATGGGCCGACGATAGCATACCCAGCTAGAAATGTCACTATATTATTCAACAATCAATAGCTTCCCGCTACTTTAGTAGGTGTTCAACGGCCCGGAATAGACCTGTCCAAATCGCCAGGCTGACCGCCAGCGACGCGGTGTAGGAGAAGATCGCAATCCAGTTCCAATGAACATACCTTTCGTTTTCACGGATCCACATGGGGAGGACTCCTTGTTGCGCCTAATACGGCAGCAATTATCTGACCATTTGTTCTTTTCCGCAAGTAATTGAAAACATTCACTAGACTTCGCAGCCCGCTCCCTGAAAGTGTGAAATCGCCAAGCACCAGAGAAATTTGCGTGGTCGCTGCCGAAAGGCGGTGCCGAAATCTTGATATGGCAGCCGCTCCGTGGTCAGGCGCGCCCAGCACTCGGGGACGCCCAGCGATGGTGGTAAGCTATGCCCTTCGACGGGTGATGCATGCGGGCAGTCCACAGTTCAAGCCGGAGTTCTATCCAGATTACGATCCAGAGCTCGACCAGACTTTTCCTTATGCTGACGGCCACACTGCTTGTCGCGCGGGTTGGAGCGTTCGGAGCCGGCGTTGATTCCAGCTCGCTCCCGCCTTCCATCACTACGGCGCCACTCTCGGTCGACCAGGTCGTGGACAATCTCGTCCGCAAAGATGAAGAGCGGGCACAGGCTCTGCGCCACTACGAATCCACCCGCGTGTATCGCCTTTCCTATCGCGGATTCCCGGGCGGTCGCGACGCCGAAATGACCGTCGAGGCCACTTATGACAGTCCTTCCACCAAGAGCTTTAAAGTCGTCTCCCAAACGGGATCGAAGCTGATCATCGACCGCGTGTTCAAAAGGTTGCTGGAGAGCGAGAAAGAAGCCACCGAGCCGGAAATGCACGCCCGCATGCTGCTGAACCGCGACAACTACGACTTCGCGCTGATCGGCTTCGAGTCCTCGGACGTCAATTCCTCGGACAAGGGCAGCCAATACGTGCTCGCCGTCTATCCGAAAGAGAAAAGCAAGTACGTCTATCGCGGCAAAGTATGGGTCGACGGAACCGATTTCGCCGTGACCCGGATTGACGCGGAGCCGGCCCAGAATCCCTCATTCTGGACGAAGAAAAATGAAATTCATCACGAGTACGTGAAGGTGCAGGATTTCTGGCTTCCCCGGCGCAACCAGTCTGTGAGCTACATCCGGCTCGGCGGGCGCGCCACGCTGACGATTGAATACAACAACTACCGTGTCACCGATTCGCGGCCATCGGGGAACTCCACATCATCTTCCGGCGTGGGAGCCCGCTAGCTCGCATTCATAAGTAGCTCGCGGTAGTACAATCCCGCCATGGATGGACTGATCCAGCCGAACGTAAATCCCACGACGGAGCGGCAAGAGTCCAGCCTGCGTCCGATTCTCATCGGGATCGTCATCGTAGGGATTGTGGTCGGCATTCTCGCGCTGATTTTCCGCGCCGAGCAGAAAAAGCCCGCCGCACCTCCAGCGTATGCCGCGAACCTGAAATTCTCGGACCTGAAGACAAGTGCCGCGCAGAATTTTGTTGGCGCAACGGTCAACTATCTCGATGGCGCCATCACCAACACCGGCGATAAGACCGTCATCCACGCGGTGGCGCAGATCACGTTCAAGGACGACATGGGACAGACGGCGCAGCGCGAGGAACTTCCCATCCGCGTGCTGCGCACCGGCGGACCCTACGACGAAGCCGTGGACCTCAACCTGTCGCCGCTCGCGCCCGGCCAAAGCAAACCTTTCCGCCTGACCTTCGAGAACATCTCCGCTCAGTGGAACCACGCGTATCCGGATCTGCAGATTACGCAGGTCGCCGTAAAGTAAGAAGCCAGATTGCAGAAGCAGGAAATGCTCCCCCGGCCTCTTCGACAGTGGGGCAGTTGTCGTGTAGCCGTCACCCGCCAGGTTGGCAATCCTTACAACCCAGCTCCACATTATTTCGTAACACCTGAGGAGCTGTTTCCCAGTAGCCGTCACTTTGATTTCTGTTGTGCGATCCACTTGTCCGTGCGGGCGTCGAGGAGATCGAGGGGGAGGGTTCCGCCGTCGAGCATCTCGTCGTGGAAGCTGCGGATGTCAAACTTGGGGCCCAATTCTTTCTGGGCGCGCTCGCGGAGTTCGCGGAACTTGAGCTGGCCAAGCTTGTAACTGAGGGCTTGTGCGGGCCACGCGATGTAGCGGTCGGTCTCGGACTGGATGGTGGGCTCGTCGACCGCGCCAGACTTGCGGAAGAAGTCCACGACTTGATCGCGGGTCCATGCTTTGGAGTGGATTCCGGTGTCGACGACCAATCGCACGGCGCGGAAGAGCTCGGAAGAGAGGCGGCCGTAGTCCGAGACGGGATCCTGGTAGAAGCCGACCTCTTTGCCGAGTTGCTCTGCATACAGAGCCCAGCCTTCGATGTACGCGTTGAAGCCAAGACCGTGGAGGCGGAACTTGGGCAACCCTTGGAGTTGCTGCTGTACGGATAGCTGCATGTGATGTCCGGGGATGCCTTCGTGGTAGGCGATCGCCTCGTCGTCGATGAGCGAGCGTTGCGCGAAGTCGGAAGTGGCGACGACGACGCGGCCGGGGCGCTTGCCGTCCGGGGTGCCGATGACATAGTGGGTCGCAGCGGCAGACTGGAAGGCGGGTATGGCTTCGACGGTGACCGGCGACTTCGGAAGGAGGGTGAAGAGCTCCGGAAGTTTAGGCTCCATCTGGGCGATGTAGTGGCGGAAATCGTCGAGGATCTGCTCCGCCGAGGTCGGAATGTATTTGGGATTGGTTTTGAGTGAAGCGCGGAAGGAAGCAAGGTCGGCGAAGCCCGCCTTCTTGGCGATAACAGTCATCTCGGCCTGGATGCGGTCGATCTCGCGGAGACCGAGTTGGTGGATCTCGTCCGGCGTCATGTGGGTGGTGGTCCGGGCGTAGATGTTGTTTTGGTAGCGCTTTTGGCCGTCAGGCAGAGACGTGATCGAGAGGGTGGTGCGGCCTTCGGGGGCGTATTCCGTGCGAAGGAAGGCGGCGAAGGTCTTGTAGGCCGGGATGACGTCGCTGTTGATGGCGTCAGTGATCTGCTGGGTCAAGCGCTTCTGGTCTGCAGGGGAGATGGTCGCCGGATACTTTTTTGTCGGGATGAGAAAAGGGTCGGCGTCGATGATGCCCTGACACTGGACGGGGAGCTTCTCGATGAGGAATCGGACGGGCATGAGCTTGTCCTTCATGCCAGCGCGCAGGACTTCGGTGGTCTGGCTGAGGACGCGCGGGATCTGGTGAAGACGGGCGATGTAATCCTCGTAGTGCTTGACGGAGTCGAGGGGGACGGACAGCGGTAGATCGGCGAGGCTGGTGTGGACGCCATTCTGCTGGTTGATTGGCATCTCGTACTCTTTGAGGTCGAAGTCGGCGATGCGCTGCCGGAGGACACGAACAAGGAGATCGTGAGAGAGCTGATCCTGGTCGGAGAAGCCAGTACTCGGGATGGCTTCAAGCCGGGCAAGGAAGTCCTCGTCGGTGTTGTGGCGCTGGGCGATGGCGTCCGGTGAGTAGTCGGCGAGCCTGTCGTTGTAGCGGTAGTCGCCGAAGGCGGTGGCGCGCTCGGGAAAGTTGTGGAGATCGGACTCGTACTGCTCTTCGAAAAGGGCGTTCTGGGCAGCGAGGCGATCGGCAACTGGCTTGGGGTTTTGGGCGAAGACGCAACCGGCTACAGCGACTAAGAAAAACAGGCTGTGGTGAAGGCGCATAGATTGTAAGAGCGTAGCAGAGGGAAAGGCGGTTGGGCGAAGAAATGGACCCTCCGGGGCGGCGTGCACTCGGACCCACGGCCAGCTCTTCCCCCTCCGTTACAATGGCCTCGTGCCTGACGTAAAACCATTCCGTCTCACGGAGTCCGTAAAAGCTGCGGGTTGAGCGTCCAAGCTGAGTCCGGCGGCGCTGGACACGGTGCTTGGGAAATTAGCCCGGCAACAGGACCCGAATGTGCTAGTCGGCTTCGATCACGCCGACGACGCCGGCGTGTATCTGCTCACGCCCGAGACGGCGCTCGTGCAAACGGTGGATTTTTTCACGCCCATCGTGGACGATCCCTACACCTTCGGCCAGATCGCCGCTACCAACGCACTCAGCGACGTCTACGCCATGGGTGGGAAGCCGCTGACTTCGCTGGCCCTCGTGTGTTTTCCCGAAAAAGGCGATCTCGAAATTCTGGAGCGCATTCTTGCCGGCGGCTTGTCGAAGATGATCGAAGCCGGATGCACGGTGGTGGGCGGCCACAGCATCCGCGATGAAGAAACAAAATTCGGATATTCGGTCACCGGAGTGATTCATCCCAAGCGCGTGCTGGCCAATCAGGGTGCGCAACCCGGCGACCGGTTGCTGTTCACCAAGGCGCTGGGCACGGGGGTCATTTCGACCGCGATCAAGAAAGGCGTCGCGAAGCAGGGGTGGATCGACGCCGCCGTGAAGTCGATGACAACTTTGAACAAGACCGCGGCTGAGGTAATCATCAGCGGGCGTGGGGCGACGGAGCAAAGGCCCACGTCTCGAAAACCGCGAGACGTGGGGCACCCGGTCACCGATCAGGCCAACGACCAGCGACCAACGACCAACGACGCCTTTGCCGTCCATGCCCTTACCGACATCACCGGCTTCGGTCTGATCGGCCACGCTCGCGAAATGGCGCTTGCCTCAAACGTCAGCCTCGTCTTCCAATCCGCCAACATTGCTGTCCTCGAAGGCGCCCTCGATTGCATCCACGCCGGCTACATCCCCGGAGGACTCAAAGCAAATCGTGACTTTGCCGAATGCCTGGTCGGCTACGACGAGTCGGTTCCCGCCGACATCCGCACGCTTCTCTTCGACCCGCAAACCGCCGGCGGCCTGCTGATCTCGGTTTCCGCCGAAGATGCCGGCTCGCTCACACGCGTGCTGCAGCATGCCGGTGTTCCCGCCGTCGAAATCGGCGAAGTGCGGACGACCGCCAAGCCGCTGATCACGATTCGCTGACCTGCGCAGGATTTCTGACGCTGGATTTATGAAACCGGTAAGACGACATTCTCATCTATAGGCGGGAAGCTGCTAGAACACAACGTTGTACTTTCTCCACTATTCCCTCTGCGGATCGCAAAGGAGCACCGATGAAAACCCGCAATCTTGGACGTTCCGGTCTCAAAGTTTCCGCCCTCGGCCTCGGCTGCATGGGCATGTCGGAGTTTTACTCCGGACGCGATGACGCTGAATCGATCGCGACCATTCACCGGGCGCTCGAACTCGGCATCACCTTTCTCGACACTGCCGACGTCTACGGGCCGCACAAGAACGAAGAACTCGTCGGCCGCGCGATCAAGGGCAAGCGCGACCAGATCGTGCTGGCCACAAAGTTCGGAATTGTCCGCGATCCCAGCAACGCCAATATCCGCGGCGTCAGCGGCAAGCCCGACTACGTGAAGAAGTCCTGCGAAGCAAGTTTGAAGCGGCTGGGCGTCGAGCATATTGACCTCTACTACCAGCACCGCGTCGATCCGGATACGCCGATTGAGGAGACGGTTGGCGCTCTGGCGGAACTGGTCAAGGAAGGCAAGATCCGCCATATTGGTTTGTCGGAGGCTGGGGCGAAGACTCTGCGGCGCGCTGTGAAGGTGCATCCCATCACGGCGCTGCAGACGGAGTATTCGCTTTGGACGCGCGATCCGGAACAGGAAATCCTGGCGACTTGCCGCGAGCTCGGCATCGGCTTCGTCGCCTACAGCCCGCTCGGACGAGGCTTTCTTACCGGACAATTCAAGAAGTTCGAAGACCTGGCGGCGGATGATTATCGCCGTTTCTCGCCGCGCTTCCAGGGCGAAAACTTTCAGAAGAATCTGGATCTCGTAAAAAAAGTTGAAGAGATCGCGCGCGAAAAGAAATGTCAGCCGTCACAGTTGGCGCTCGCATGGGTGCTGGCGCGGGGGGACGATATTGTTCCGATCCCCGGCACGAAGCGGCGCAAGTATCTCGAGGAAAACGCCGCGGCGGTGGATTTGAAACTGACTGCGGATGACCTGCGCCGCCTGAGCGAAGTCTTTCCCTCCGGTGCGGCTTCGGGATTGCGCTACCCGGAACACATGATGAAGCTGGTCGACGGGTGAGCATCTTACAAGAGAGGCAGCTTAACCGCCCAAAAGCTTATTCACTTCGGCGTAAGGCACAGCTCCCTCCATCGCGCTATACGTTCCGGAGGTCTTGAGTTCCTCCGCCACTCGTCGCAGCAGTCCGAGCGTCGCACGCATGGGGCCCGATCCCACGCTCACGCGCGCCACGCCCAGCTTTTCGAGTTCCGGAATCGAGGGCGTTCCTGGCACGGCGAGAATGTTGAGTGGACACTCGACGGCTTTCACCAGCCGCCCAATCGTCTCGGCATCCTTGAGTCCGGGGGCGAAAACGCAATCGGCGCCCGCTTCGCGAAACGCAACCAGCCGCCGCAATGCTTCGGAATAGTCGGCGTCCGGATTGCCTCCCGGCAGCAGGTACACATCGGTGCGAGCATTGACTACGATCTGCGCCCGCAGTTGCATGGCAGCCTCGCGCGCCGCCTTGATCTTTTCTACCGCTAGCTGCAAGTCGGCCAAGGGTTGATCCCGACGGTCGCTCGCATCCTCCAGGTTCATCCCGACGACTCCCGCCTGAATCAGTTCGCGCGTCGTTTTGGCGGCATCTTCAGGACTGGAACCATACCCCGATTCAATGTCAGCGGTTACAGGCACATGAACAGCGCGAGCGATGCGGCCGATGCGAGCGAGCATTTCCTCGCGTGGAATGCGTTGGCCGTCGGGATAACCAAGCGAAAAAGCGATGCCTGCGGAGGTGGTTGCAATCGCGGGGAAGCCAGCTTCCTCGAAGATGCGGGCGCTGGCCACATCCCACGCGTTCGGCAGGATGAGTACGCCCGGTCCGCGATGGAGCTGCCGGAACTGGATCGCTTTGTTGGTCTGGGATTCCATAACTTCTCTCTTCATCTTCTCTACGGCAGGTCGCCGGCAGGTTTGCTTCAAGCAGGGTCAGCTGCCGCGAGCTTTATCGCGCATGCGCTTGACGAAACTGGGTACGTGCACTACGGTGCGCCTCACCGTACCGCTCCCGATCTCCTGAGTGCTGTCGTGGGCACGAACGCGCATGATGTAGAACCGCCCGTCAAACGATTCCAGTTCCGCCTCGGCGTGAATTCGCACTCCGATCCCGCTGGCCGCACGGTGTTCGACGTGGATCGAGATCCCTACCGTGATTTCACCTTCATCACAATAGGGTTGCAGCGCGTGGAAGCAGGCCGTTTCCATCAGGCGAATCATGTCTGGAGCCGAATACACCAGCGGCAACTCCGGATGATGCGCGGAGAGCGTGTGCTTCGATTCGACGGTTTCAGCCGCCTCGCCGCGCGCGCCGATGGGGACGGGTCGGGCCATGGGATTGCAAAAGCAGGAAGCAGATTGCAGCAAAAGTCCAGGATCTTCAACGGTGCCGTAAACACAAGCGCCAACGCCAAAGACTTTTCACTTTTGCAATCTGGCTTCTTACTTCTGAATTGAAACTACGCCGCCGCCCGTTCCGTCCGCCGCGCTTCGAAGCCGTCCAGCACGGCCCACAAAGCTTTGGCCGCAGTCTCGGCGGCAGCCAATGCTTTCTTAGCAGTCTCCGGATTGGCCTTGACCCGCTTCTCGAGCTGTGTGCGCCACACCTGCGCGTGGTGCACGTCGGCGGTGGCGTGCAAAGTGAAATAGCCGCGCGTCTTCTCATCGGCGCCGTACAGTTCACGCAGGACGCGATCTTTCTCCTGCGCCAGGCGCGGCACCTGCGATTCGTAGGCATAGAAAGCCGCCAGCGCTTCTTCCGGAGTGCCTTCGCTGGCAACACGGTGGAACCAGGAGATGAGCTTGCGAACTGCCCCAACCGGCCGCCGTTTCGGAATGCGGCTTCCGCCCATGCCTTCCACAAAGTCGAGCCACAGTTCGGAGTGCGAACGTTCCGGCTCGCCGAAGGAATCTTCGCCGCCCTTCTCATCGGTCATGTTGGCGAGCACGGCGTGGCGCAGCTCGCCTTCTTCCAGCCGGACGCCAAGCTGCGCCAGATAGCTCGGGAACGCCTCCACGTGCGGGTAGTAATCCTCAGCGTATTCGAGCAGATCGTCGCGGGTCAGCTCGCCCGCCGACCAAGCTTTGTAAAACGGATGACGGAGCAAATCGTATTGATGAATGCGTTCGTCCAGCAGAGACACAAATGCTTTCGTTTCCATAATGTTCGTTTCCATGATGACCTCGATACCCTTCACTATACGGTCGGGACCGGCGGATCACAAGGACGCGGCGCTAGAAACCAGTGCCCGGGCTACCCTCTCGCTGTCAGAGCGAAGAAGGTTGTTACAATTAGCGAAGCAGTATTCCCTCCGTTGTTGTGGGGCCTGAACAAGCGCACATGCAGCCGTTTGACGAACATTTCGAGGTGGTGGTGGGGGGGGCTGGCCATGCCGGATGCGAAGCCGCCATGGCGGCGGCTCGCATGGGGCTGAAGACGGCTCTCTATACGCTGAACGTCGATCTGATTGCGCAGATGTCTTGTAACCCGGCCATCGGCGGCATCGCGAAGGGGCACCTGGTGCGCGAAGTGGATGCTCTTGGCGGCATCATGGGCGAAATTACCGATGCGGTCGGAATCCAATTTCGCCTGCTCAACACTTCGCGTGGACCCGCCGTCTGGTCGCCGCGGGCGCAGTGCGACAAGCAGGCCTACCGCCTGAAGATGCGCGAAGTGCTTGAGTCGCAGGCGAACTTGAAGATCAAGCAGGCGGAAGTCGTGGATGTGATTGTGGAGAACGGCCAGCATTCAGCACTCAGCACTCAGCATTCAGCCGGGGCAGAAGTTACTGAGAACCGGCAACTGGCAACTGGCAACTGCATTCGCGGCATTTTGCTGCGCGATGGGCGGCGCGTCTCGGCTGAAGCGGTCATCATTACTACTGGGACTTTTCTTAACGGGCTGATTCACTGCGGCGAGCAGCAGTATCCGGCGGGACGTTCGGGAGAACCGGCGGCGGTTCTGCTGGGCGAAGCGCTCAAGAAGCTTGGCCTGCGCGGATGCCGGCTCAAGACCGGGACGCCTCCGCGTCTCGACGGGCGCACCATTGACTGGTCGCGTTTCGAGCGACAGCTGGGCGATTTGGATCCGACTCCCTTCAGCTTTCGGACGCGGCGCGTTGCGCATCACGACTCGCAGGTGCCCTGCTACATCGCTTTTACCACCGAGGAGACGCATCGCATCATTCGCGAGAACGTGCATCGCTCGCCCATGTACAGCGGGCAGATTCACTCGACGGGGCCGCGTTACTGTCCTTCGATTGAAGACAAGATCGTCAAGTTCCCCGACAAACTGACGCACCAACTCTTTTTGGAACCCGAGGGCCTGAACACGCACGAAATCTATGTCAACGGCATGAGCACTTCGCTGCCGATTGATGTGCAACTGGCGATTCTCAAGTCGATTCCGGGACTCGACAGCGCGGAGATGATGCGGCCTGGGTACGCGATTGAGTACGATTCGATCGATCCCACGGAACTCAAGCGTACGCTGGAAACGAAAAAGATTGCTGGACTGTTTCTCGCGGGTCAGATCAATGGCACGTCGGGGTACGAAGAAGCGGCGTGCCAGGGAATCATGGCCGGGATTAACGCAGCGCTGAAGGTGAATAAAGAGTCTCCGCTGGCGCTCGACCGCACGGAAGCGTACACGGCCATTCTGATCGATGATTTGATTTCGAAGGGCACCAAAGAGCCTTACCGGATGTTTACTTCGCGGGCGGAGTTCCGCTTGCACCTGCGGATCGACAACGCCGACCGGCGGCTCACTCCGCACGGACGGCGCGTGGGGCTGATTTCGGATGAGGCATGGGTGGAATTCGAGGCGAAGCAGCAGCGGGTGGAGGAAGTGAAGCAGTTGCTGGAGAGGACGAAAGTGACGGGAGCGATGGCGGAGCAGATCTCGCAGGCTAGTTCTGCTGCTGACGAGAGCGGTCGAGCTGCGCTCGACTTGGACGGGCGAGGGCGACCGTCCCTCCACGAACCAAGCGATCTGTCTTCCGCACTGGGGCAGCCTTTGGCGCAGCTGCTGAAGCGGCCTGAGATTGCCATTGAGCAACTGGCGCCGGTTCTCAATGATTTGGTGCCGCGGTTTTTTGAAAGAGACTCCCCGGCAAACTCGGCGTCCTCTGCGGTTGATGTTTTTCCGGTTCATCTTTCGTCCGAGATCCGCAACGAGCTTAAGTCTGTCGAAACTGAGATTAAGTATGCCGGATACCTCGACCAACAGCAGCGCGCCATCGAACGGCTGAAGAAGGCCGAGCAGCGCCGCATTCCCGATTGGTTCGATTACCGGACAGTCAGCGGGTTGTCGCGCGAAATGCAGGAGAAGCTTGGAAAGGTCGTCCCGCAGACGCTAGGCCAGGCTTCGCGTATTCCGGGCGTTACGCCGGCCGCCGTGTCGCTGATCAATGTGTATATCGAGATACAGGCGCGACGGCGGGAACAGGCCGCGGCGCTGTAGCCCCCTTGGCGGCTAAAGCCGCTTGTGTAGCGGGTTCTGACGGCATGGGCCGTCTGCACCGCGGGACCACGAGAACTCGTAAACCACCGTGCGACAAAGACTTAAGCGCTGGTTCCGGGAGGGGGATTCAACCATCCCAAGGTGTCTGGTTGACGATCCTGCCTGAAATCTAGAGCCTGAAATGCACGTCTGTCACCAGCACAGTCTCGAAGTTAAGTACAACAAATTGCCGTTGTCTCCGGGTTAAGTACAACTCGACACTGATGCTGATAGGGGTTGGGCACTGGGCGGGGAAACGGCGGGCGCAGAGAAGTCCCGATTTTTCGCGTTGACAAGTTCGCGGAACCGGCAGAAACTTTCAGACCCTTTGCTTCGCCACACGCTGAACCCAGCTTGGGGAAAGGGTTCTCACCCTAATGAGGAGGATTCATATGTTGAATATCACGAGCCGCACTCTCTTGTTCGCCCTAACCGCCATTCTGATTGCCGTGCTCTGCGGAAGCGCAGCCGCGCAGCAGCACATCACCGGCACCTTAGGGGATGGCGCAACCTATGTGATCGATGTTCCGCCGATCTGGAACGGCACTCTGCTTCTTTACAGTCACGGATATGTCGTACCCGGAACGCCAAATCCCGCGCTAGACGTGGGCGATCCCCTCACGGGCGGTTATATGCTGGCGGCGGGTTACGCGCTGGCGGGTTCATCCTACGCGACAACGGGTTGGGCAGTTCAGCAGGCGATCCCGGATCAGATTGCAACGCTCGATGCTTTTGAAAGTGCGGTTGGAACTCCAATCAAGACCATCGCCTGGGGACACTCTCTCGGTGGCATGGTCACCGCCGGACTGGTGCAGGAGTTTCCGGATCGCTTCAACGCCGCGCTTCCCATGTGCGGAGTCCTGAGCGGTGGTGTGGGCACGTGGAACGGGTCGCTCGATGTTGCATTCATCTTCAACACGCTGGTGGCAGGCGGGTCTTTGCAAGTCGTCGACATCACGAACCCGGACGTGAATTTGGTCAGCGCCGAAGGGATCCTCGCCGTGGCTCAGACCACTGCGCAAGGGCAAGCGCGAGTGGCATTGGCTGCGGCCCTTGGAGACTTGCCCGGCTGGTTCGATCCTACGTCTCCGGAACCGGCGCCCACCGATTACGCAGCCCGGCTAGCCAACCAGTTTCTATGGTTGTCGGAGGTGGATTTCCCGTTCATCTTTGCTTTGCGCGCCGAACTGGAGGCCCGCGCCGGAGGCAACCCTTCGTGGAACACCGGCGTGGATTACGAAACGAAACTGAAACACTCGGTCGATCATGCGGAGGTGCGAGCACTGTATGCCGCAGCCGGGTTGAGCCTGGAGGCAGACCTTGCGACACTAAAGAACGCCAAGCGAATTACGGCCGATCCGGGCGCTTTGGCGTACTTGAGCGATAACATCATCTACAATGGCCAGCTACCGTTTCCGGTGCTGACGCTGCACACGACTGGCGACGGACTCGCGCCGGTGGAAAACGAGAGCGCCTATCGAAGGGTCGTCGGCGAGGCGCATGACAGCGCGATGCTGCGACAGACATTCGTGCACCGCGCCGGTCACTGCGCATTTACACCTGCGGAAACAATTACTGCGCTACAAACGCTTGACCTGCGTCTGACGACAGGGGAATGGAAGGATCTCACCGTTCCCGACCTGAACAATGACGCGGCTCTCCTGGGCTCTGGGTACAATGTTTACATCAACGGTGGTTCGTTGGTGCCCACGCCGCCGGCTTTCCTGAAGTTTGAACCGTTGCCGTTCCTAAGGATCTACGACGCGTTTACACAGTAGGAGCTCGGGAAAAAACACGGCAGAAGTCTCTAACAAGAAAAAGGCACGGAGTTTCTCGTTCCCCTCCGTGCCTCACTGAAGCCGTGCCCTTCCACAAATCTCTGCGGAGCTTCGCTCCGCGTGGGCGGGCCGGGCGCCCATAATCCTGATCAAAACCTCGCGGGCAAGAGTGCCCGCGCCACACGGTTAGCTGCAGCCGCTGGTACTGCCGCAGCTCATGCACTTGTAGCAACTGCCGTTGCGCACCATGATGGAGCCGCAGAAGGAGCAACTGGGAGCGTCGCCCATGTCGATCATGCCGGCGAGCGCGTCGGCGGCATGGACAGAACCAGGTCTCAGGTCTCGGGTCTCAGGTGTCAGCGAACCCCCTGAACCGGAACCAATGGAGCCGTTCAGATCGCCGACACTTTCCGGAGCGGGCGTGCCCAGCGCGCGCGGACGCAGGTTGTCGAACAGCATCTGCTGCTGTCCGCTGAGGAAGCGCAGGTGCAGCCAGCGGAAGATGTAGTCCATGATCGACTTGGCATAGCCGATCTCGGGATGGCTCGACCAGCCGCTCGGCTCAAAGCGCGTGTGTGCGAACTTCTCGCACAAGAGTTTCAGCGGCACGCCGTGCTGCAGCGAGATCGAGACCGCCAGCGCAAAGCTGTCCATGAGGCCCGACACGGTCGAGCCTTCCTTCGCCATCTTGATGAAGATCTCGCCGGGCTCGCCGTCGGGATACAGGCCGACGATGATGTAGCCTTCGTGGCCTCCGATGTTGAACTTGTGGGTCACCGACATGCGTTCTTCTTTCAGCTTGTGACGCACGGCGCGCGGCGGAGCGTCGGGGTTGTCGCCATCGGCAAGCGCCGTGGCCGCTGCGTTTCGCGCCGCATCATCCTTGGTCGAGTTCGCCGTCTTGGTGCCAGCCGCCGAAAGCGGCTGCGATTGCTTGCATCCATCGCGATAAACCGCGACCGCTTTCAGGCCCAACTTCCAGGCTTGGATGTAAGCCTCAGAAATATCGTCAACCGTGGCTGCATTCGGCAGGTTCACGGTCTTTGAGATCGCTCCCGAAATAAAGGGCTGGGCGGCGGCCATCATCTTCAGATGTCCCATGTAGTGAATGGAACGCGTGCCCTTGGCCGGCTTGAATGAGCAATCGAACACCGCCAGATGCTCGTCTTTAATGAGGGGCGCGCCTTCGATCGTTCCGGTCGCGTCGATGTAGGAAACGATCGCGTCGGTCTGCTCATGGGTGTAGCCGAGTTTGAAGAGCGCGCCGGGGACGGAGTTGTTCACGATCTTGATCATCCCGCCGCCGACTAGTTTCTTGTACTTGATGAGCGCCAAGTCCGGCTCAATCCCGGTAGTATCGCAGTCCATCATGAAGCCGATGGTTCCGGTTGGGGCTAGGACGGTGACTTGGGAGTTGCGGTAGCCGTGTTTTTCTCCGTGGGATAGGGCTTCGTCCCAGCATTGCTTGGAAGCTTCGATCAACTCGGGCAACTGAGAGGCTGCCGAGCTTCGCTCGGCTGGACGGCCGAGGGCGGCCGTCCCTACGTGGCCGTTGTTCGTGCCAATGTTATTGACGCTTGCGCGGTGCATTCTTATTACGTCTAAGAAAGGTTCGCGATTTATGTACCAGCCGGGGCAGGCTGCTCCGGGCATGTCTTCTGCCTTGGTTACTCCGAGGCGAGTTTGAACTGTGTCGGTGATGGGGCCTAGCGGCTCGCATTGTTCTGCTATGCGCGACGACTGCAGATAGGCTTCGCCGCACATGATGGCGGTTACGCAGGCGGCGTAGTCACGGCCGGCATCGGAATCGTAGGGAAGTCCCGCGGCCATTAACAGCGCTCCTAAGTTCGCATAACCTAGGCCTAGCGGGCGATAGTCGTGGGAGTTCTTGCCGATGAGTTCGGTGGGGTACCCGGCGTTGTCTACCAGAATTTCCTGGGCAGTGATGACCACGTCCACGGCGTGACGATAAGCTTCCACGTCGAACGTGCCGTTGGGCGCGAACTTCAGCAGGTTCAGGCTGGCGAGGTTGCAGGCGGAGTCGTCGAGGAACATGTACTCGCTGCAGGGATTGCTCGCGTTGATGCGCGCTGTGTTTTTCGAAGTGTGCCAGCGGTTGACGGTGGAATCGTACTGCATGCCGGGATCGCCGCATTGCCAGGTGGCTTCGGAAATTTTCTGGAGCAGGTCTTTGGCTTTGTAGGTGTTGACTACGCGACCGTCGACGATGGCGCGGGTGGAAAAATCGGTGTCGCGCATGACGGCGACCATGAAGTCGTCGGTGACGCGGACGGAGTTGTTGGCGTTCTGGAAGAAGATGGAGCTGTAGGCATCGGAGTCAGGATGCGATCCGTCGTAGCCCTGCAATACGAGCGCGTGGGCTTTGGCTTCTTCTTTGGATTTGCACTCGATGAAGTCGACTATGTCGGGATGGTCGATGTTTAAGATGACCATCTTGGCGGCGCGGCGGGTCTTGCCTCCGGACTTGATGACGCCGGCAAAGGCGTCGAAGCCTTTCATGAAGCTGAGCGGGCCGCTGGCAGTGCCGCCGCCGCTGAGAACTTCGGTGGAAGAACGCAGCGGAGAGAGATTTGTGCCGGTCCCGGATCCCCACTTGAAGAGCATGCCTTCGGTCTTGGCCAAAGTGAGGATGGAATCGAGCGAATCGTGAACCGAGTTGATGAAGCAGGCGGAGCACTGCGGGCGCGTGTATCCGGTGGCGCCGAACTCCACTTGCTGCATGGTCGAGTTCCAGTGCCAGTTGGTTGCGTCGGACTTAGGCTCGACGCGCTCGCAGCCGACGTTGAACCAGACGGGCGAGTTGAAGGCCGCGTACTGGCGGATTAGCAGGTGGACGAGCTCGTCATGGAACGTGGTGGCGTCTTCAGTGGAGCGGAAGTATCCGTCTTTCATGCCCCAGTCGCGAATGGTTTCGGCGACGCGGACGACCAGTTGACGCACGCCGGTTTCGCGCTCATCGGTGCCGATCTGTCCGTGGAGATACTTCGAGGCGACAATGTTGGTCGCGGTCATGGACCAGTCTTTTGGGACCTCGACGTTCTTCTGCTCGAAGATCATGCCTCCCTGGGAGTCGGTGATCTGAGCGTCGCGGAGTTCCCACTCGACTTCGGAGTAGGGGGAGACGCCGGGCTTGGTGAAAAAGCGGCGGAAGGTCAGTCCGGGAGCCTTCTTCTTAGTAGTGCTGGCAGCGGTTTGAGTTTTGATTTGATCGCGCACTTCGGGCATTTCCTTCTCCTAATTAGATGATGGCAAGAAGCAGTCGATCTTGCACTTAGTACTCATTTCTCAAATGCATACGGCGGTTCGGCCAAAGTTACGACCTATTCCTCACGGGACTGGATCGGCCTGCGAGCTTTTTGGGTAATTGTGCTCTGGGAGCGCGGTGGTAAGGGTTGGCTCAGCGGGGCGGACCGCTTGGGCTGACTTCGTCTCGATTAGTCTCGGTTGGACTGACTTCGTTTGGACTGGTCGGGTCCACTGAGAATCGCCGGCTGGGCATTCGATGCCATGACGGGCGAAAGAGGCGGCAACGAGTTCGATCAAACCTTCCATCGGGGCTCCTAATGGCGCGAAGGAAGCCGGCCGGTCGGGGAGCAGCTTCAGCCGCGAAATTCTAATTCTTTTTCTTTCGATGAATCCCCCCGAGGGGATGCCTGGCAGGGCCAGACCGGGGGAAGTCACCGCTCGTTTCCATCCACTCCGGAGGGATGGTTTCCCGTGAAGGGGGAGACGCGAAGTCACCTCAACTTTGAGTCTCGTCCCTGCGTGTTTACGGTCGTAGCCTCCTTTAAAGGAGGTCTGCAAAAGTGCTCGGGATGCTTAACGTACTCCCGTATATGGTGTCTGTCAAGAGGGAAACGCAACATCTTGTAGCCCGAAAGTGTTAGCGGTGCCGAGTTGGGAAATCGCTAATCGGCATTCGCTACCCCTTCCTGAAACCAGTTCCGGCGGGTTCACAGGCTGCAGAAGAAGTCGTCTTGCTAACCCGGCGGCGCCCCGGCGGCTAAAGCCGCGCCCTTTCAAAACAAAGTCAAAACCCGAGTTTTCCCCCGCAGCCGCTTCAGGCGGTGGCACGGGTGCGATCTTCTGGCGAGGCGCGAGCCACGGGCCGGGCGAGGACGCGCGGCGCTCCATCGGTTGGAACTCCGGTCTGAACTCTTGCGGCCGGGGAATGAAGCTGCGTGGGTGCGAGAGGCACGTAGATGTCTTCGAATAGAGCGTGGGTGGTGATCCGTCTTATGCCGTCAGAGGACTCGACGAGGTAGTCGCCGGGCCGGCCGGATTGTTCCCGGCCGAGTGCGTCGGTAAAGACGAGTAGTTCGGTGAGTTGGCGAGCGCGCACCAGGAAACGGGTGCGGTAGACGGTCCATTGGCTTTCAAGATTCATAGTGCTTCTTTCACCCCTAGGCGGGGCCGGTATGTGTTTCTGGCTCTTAGGTTTTGACCGAGCACGGTCGCCGCTCGGCGAATTCTTGTTTCAAGTGGAGCGACTGTACGCGCAGAAAGAGAACGGGTCAATTACATAAGAATTGTGCAACGGCGGAATTTTTGCCCGCGGATTTGATGTGATGCGTCCGGATCAAACATGGGACGAGTGTAACTGCGGTTGGCGCACGAGCGGCGGGGTTTGAGCGGCGGGCGAAAAATTGCGGTGGACGCTGCAGCGCTCGGCAACTGGAATTTGCACAAGGGGTGCACAGGTTAAGAACAGTTCTCAGTTCTCAGCGATTCGCTTCGGGTTGGTTAAGTTGCAGTTTTTCTGAGAACTGGGAACTGCCCTTTGCAGCCTTGGCCGTCGGTGATTGATGTCAGTACTCCGATCGTTCTCCTGAAACATAGTGTATCATAACGTATCACAACGTTGCATATCGAAAATTGTTGAATCCTGCTATTTTTGCTTGTAGCCATGACGGAACCCAGAGTCGCCCTGTTAGTTCGGGTGCCGGCAAGTCTCAAGTCAGGATTGGCGGAGATGGCGAAACATGAGCGCCGGTCTCTGAGTAAGCAGGTTGAATTGCTGCTAGAACGATGCCTCGAGCTTGAGGGGCGAAAAGGCGTCGCCATGCCCGCAAAGGGCGGCCGCCGTAGCGAAAGTTGACCCACACGCTTTCGATGGCCTTCTTCGCTTTTTATTCGGTGTTAGCGGCGCAGTCGACTCGCGTCGCCTTCTGAAAGGGACGCAGACCGCAAGCCGCAGCTCAGCGCCCTCTCGTTCCTCTCTACGTGCGGCAGGGATGACGCCTCGGGCGATTGCCTGTATAACCCACTTCTCAAAGTTGAGCCCCGAAGCGGCGAACTCGCGGAGCAACCGCCAGGGATAGCCTGACGTGAATTAAAGTGCGGTCACTTGCCACTGAAAGGCGCGAAACTCGGCGAGCCTGCTGAAATCTCGTTCGTTGGCTGTGATCACCCGGATGCCCAGTCGCCCCGCGCTCATCGCGATCAGTGCATCATTGGTCAAACGTCCTTGCCCGATCTTTTCGTAATGATACTTAGCCGCCAAGCGAGCAAGCACTCTGCCGACTTGAGTCCAGTCGCCAAGATTCGGAACCAGGATTCGCTTCGCCCTGTCAAAATCTCGCTCCAGGCGTTCTACAACTTGCCGATCGCGGTCGGCCGTGCCGGCATAGAGTTCTTCGAGTACCACGGCACTGAGCCAAAGCGGCGCATCCGTAGTGAACCGGCGCAGCGCCACGACCGCATCGTCTCCTTGCCGCAGTGCGCTAATGTAAATGGAAGAGTCGAACAGGGCGGGCTGCATCTAACCACCCAACGTACCGTATACGTCCTTGATGTCAATGCCACTCTTGACAAAGCGCTCAGTGGCTTCGAGAGCCAATCGATTGCTCTCGTGTTCGGCAATCGCCAAATCCAATGCACGATCGATGGCCTCCGTCTCGGTTTTCGCGCGCAGAGCTTTTTGGGCGCGCTTGATTTTCACGGAATCCAACTGAAAGTGCTTGTGTGATCGACTCCTTGTAGTAGCCATGAAAGTACCTCTCTCCCTGTCAAATGAGGATACCACCATGATGTACACAGTTTCAAAAGTTATGTACATTCCGGGAACATCCAACCCGGACTGGTGGCGATTCGCGGGACCAGAAACCAATCGTCACATGGGTCGCGCCACAGCTCCAGGGGCTATGATCCGCGCATGTTCCGGAAGCATCGCAGCCACCGCCGGCACTAATTATCGAGAGTGTGGCTGACCTTCACCCCCACGCATAGTTCGGTTTTTCGTCGATCGGTCGCCTTGCATGTTGTATTCGCGGATATGAATCCCGCTGTGGGCCGCCGATCGCAAATCGGTTCAGGACGTGCAGTTTCACCCATCGGCTGAGTTTCGACGCTCCATTTGCAATTAGCGAAACGGTCACTCGGCCATAGGTTAGGGCTTCGATTTGTTTTTGGTTACGCGGGTAGACGCCGAAGCGCACCGTTGCATTTGGCGGGAAAATTTTGCGATTCGACCCGCGAATTCCTGTGGATTGTCAGCCGTTGCGCGCCAGAATTCTAGCGTCTCCTGGTCGGGCAAAACCATCTGCAGCACCGAGGCGCGAAAATCCAGCTCCAGCTGACGGGCGGAGTCTATAGTTTGGACGGGGGCGCTCACGGCGTGGGCATCACCGCTTGCGTCTGATTGGAGTACGCGGCTTTCCGCTTCCGTCTTATCCATGGGGTCACCATATATTAGCCGGTCGTGCTGAGTGTCACTGTCACATGGTGCTGGCCACGCAATGTGGACGGAAACGCGGCATGCCGGGCCGTTCATCAAAGGCGCGGCAAGATCACGTCGGTCGCGTATCAACTGTGAACAACTTCTCCTCGTTCGTTCACCACGACGGAAGTCCAGTTCGATTTGAATGATCGTCATCATCCCGCGGTGCATGGGGTTCATCCCCAATTTTTGTTCAGGTCCTTCCTCCCTAGATTGACCTGAGACGGCCTCGGGGCGGACATGGATCACCAAAGAAGCGGACTCCTGCGTTGAAAAGGTATTGGGCAAGTAGAACTGAGCTTCCGTCACCCTTCCGCTCTACTTCAACTGATACTCCGGCACAGCATCGTCGCCTTCGACCTGCGCACCGTGATCTGCATGCCGTTGCGCAAACCGCTGGTGCAAACCACGCGTAGCCTCGCTGACCGAGTCTAGTTGGACGGCTTCTGTTCGGCGGGAGGCTGCTTCCTGGCGAGGGATCGAACGTGGTTGACCAGATCCCAGAGTTGCTCGGGCTTGACGCGATCGCCTTCGGGAGGCATGTCGCCGTGGCC
>JBEKAF010000074.1:0-18979 GCA_050018355.1 Terriglobales bacterium
TGACGTATGGGCTGTCATCAAAATCGAGGAACTCATGATGCGTGACCCGAGCATACAACAGCAGAGTGGCGAGTACGAGTAGTGCGCCCAGCAGTATCGGTCTCTGGCGCAAATCGCCAATCCATCGCTCAAAGAGAGAGGCACTTACGTGTGTGACCTGTATCATGCAGAAGTTGCTATCCAGGCTCTGAAGGCTGGCGCAATTATCCCGCTCTTGGTGGGAACGTGCAACAGCAACACGACAGACCGCGAGGGACGAAGCAAGAAACAGAAGAGCTATTCGTGAACCGATCTGTGACAGCCAGAACACAGAGTAACCAAGTTATCTTTCAGGTCCGGTCCCAATCGGCTTCGATATGTGAGGTGATGTACCTTAGGGTTTTTCAATGATCCGCAGTTTTGGCATCGCTAGCTATCTCGCCCGGTCCGGCGTCCGCTCGTCTAGCCCGAGCAGCAGAAACCGCCGCAGCGCCAGCGAGTCCGCCACCCCGCCAGGCGATCCCACGCTCGCCATCGATGCCCTCGAAGTGGCCGATCAGCATTAGCTGGTCTCCCGCCAAGACACTGAAGGACACTCGAGGCGCAAATTTGTCATTGAATGAGCCGGAAAATGTCGCTGTAGTCATCCGTCCAAAGACGCGGAGGTATCTGCATTCCGGCAGGAGGCGGAGTCTGCGCCAGTCCTTGGATATTGAGCGCGCCGGGATGCCGCGCGAGCAATACCCAATAGCTAGTCATAAAGGGATCTTCGGCGGTGTTGACATCGATCACAGAATCAGCGTGGAAGTACGCGCTCAATCCCTGCAGCACGGGAAACAGGTTAATGTGCCGGCTGCTGATGTGGACTGCGATGATCCCATCATCCGGATCCAGGTGCTGCCAGTAAGTTTCAAAAGCCTCCCGGGTGAGTAGATGGACGGGAATTGCGTCCCCGGAGAAAGCATCAAGGACAAGGACATCGAACTTCTGCTTGTCTCCCATGGCCAATTCTCGTTCCAGCAGTAGGCGTCCATCGCCAACTTCCACGTCCACGCGGGCGGCCGAGTCAGGAAGGTAGGTGAACACTGGCTGTGGACCCGAGGAGAGCTTCACGACATCAGGATTGATTTCGTAGTACCGGAAATAATCGCCGGGCCGCCCGTACGCCGCCAGAGTTCCGGCGCCGAGCCCCACCAATCCTACGCGGAGACTCTCCCCGGGGATACTCCGTTTGGGATGGTTCTGCAGCACGATGCCGATTCCGCTCTTCTTGCCGTAATAAGTAATGGGCTCTCTGTCCCACGGCGGATCAAGCTGCGCACCATGCAAGGTCCGGCCGTGCAACAGCAGCCTGCTTCGACGTGTACGGTAGACGCGAAATGCTCCATAGAAGTTACGCGAGCTCAGGTAAGGCTCGGGTGAAGGCAGGGTGCTGAGATAGAGCGCGGCCCAGGCCAGCACCGCGATGCATACAACGTATACCTGCAGGAAACGAAAGCCTCGTTCATGAGAGCTTTGGCCTCTGCCCAGGACGTAGGCGCTTAGGACGACAATGGCGCTGATCAACAGTGCGAATGGGTAAAAACGCAATCTTTCGAGCAACTCCGGGACACCGGGTATCCAGAGGCCGCCGAGGTAGGCAGCGAGCATGGCGCCACCGGTGAGCACCGCCGGCAGCCGGAAGTCACGCTCGAAGATCCACGAAGCAGGATCGAGAAATAAGCAGACCAACAGCAAGATGATAGTGGCGCCCAAAGTCAACTGAAACTCGGTAAAGAACGTGAATAGATGGGGCGCGACAATGCCTACGAAAATGCCTCCCGCAGCGCCGCCGGCGGAAATGGTTAAGTAGAACGAAGTGAGGCGCTTCACGCTGGGCTTCAAGCGCACAAGTTCGCCATGGCAAATCATGCAGCCAAGGAAGAGCAACACCGGAAGGAGGATAGCCGGAGTCTGCAGGTTGCCGACGATCAACGCCGCGCAAGTCAGAAACAGGCTGACTCCAAAAAGCGGGTGGAAAATCGATCGCCGATACCAACGCGGGTTATCAAAGCACAGAATGAAGCTGAGAAGATAGAGAGAAAGCGGCAATACCCAAAGCAGCGGAACTGACGTCACCTCCTGGCAAAGCAGGTTGGTAGTGGCCAACAGCAGCGACGATGGGCATGCAGCCAGCAGGAACCATACCGCATAGGTGAGTACGCTGGGTTGAGTTTCGGCAGTGGCGCCGGCTATGTTTTCAGTGGTCTGCGTTTCTTCCGTTGCGTTTCTGGCTTTCCATGCGCACATTCCACATCCGGCAACGAATCCCCAGAACAGGAGTGACCAGAACGTGCCCTGGGTCCTCATTCGAAGCGTGGGCTCAAGAAGAAAAGGGAAAGTCAGAAGTCCCAACAACGAGCCCAGGTTTGAGATGGAGTACAGCTTATAGGTGCCCGAGCCCCCGCCTAGACGAGCGAACCAGCGCTGCAACAGTGGTCCGGTGGTGGAGAGAACGAAGAAAGGAAGGCCAGCCGAAACCAGGATGATGACCACAACATCGCGCGTCGGATCCCCGCCGCCCTCCGGTTTCCATGAGGCGCCCGGGGTGATTGCCGATGGCCACAGGAAGGAGAGCGTGAGGACCAACAGGAATGCGATAAACAGCAGTGCGAGATGAATCCTCGTCTGTGCAATCGCCGAAAGCCGAGCCGAAATCACATGGGAGTAAATGTATCCTCCCAGCAACAAAACCTGGAACACCAACATGCTCGTCGTCCAGACCGCAGCGGAACCACCGAACCAGGGCAGAATGGATTTGCTGACGATCAATTGCATCTGGAACAGCAAGAATGCGCTCAGGAACGAGGTAGCTGCGAAGAGCAGCGCAATAACCCGAGTGAGCTTTGGTTCCAAATTGCATTGTGCGATTTGGGATGAAATGGCTGTACTTGAACTCAAGCTGCCTCTGATGAGAATTACATGATAAGTGCGAAAGTCACGGTCGAGCCGCTGGAGCAGATCGATCCCTACGAATAGCCTATCCCGCAATGCGCTCTCGAACCTCGACGATAACATGTCAATACGAGCACACTTGCGTACACGTGACACAATAATTTGTGACCAGAATCACAGGCTGGCCTTTCTCAGCGTTTCGGTTTTCACACTTTGAAGGCAGCAGTCAGTTCGCGGAAAGTGGCAGCATCGATGCTCCCTTTGCTGGCGTACTTCTCGATAAACGCATACATACAGTCGCCAGGCGTTGAGTCGAGGCAGTCCCACCGACCTTGCGCGAATTCAAGATCCCACAGATGACTCTTGACCTTCTCGGTTCCGTAAGCCTGAAGAAATCTCCGTGTTACGTTTCGTATCCATTTTGCTAGACTCATCAGCCGAAAATTCCTTCTTGGACTCGAAAACCGCCGCCATTGTACCCCCACTTCGCCTGCTCGCAACGTTGTGAAACGATTTCATCTGGAGCGGCCCTCGGAGCAATTCCGTCTCGGCGGATGCTAAGACCTCCTTGCTTCCTGTATTCTCAAGGAAATGCCGCAGAACTTTATTGAACGTCTGAAGCAATCGCCCGTGCTCTGCGACGGAGCTATGGGAACGCTTCTCTATGCCAAGGGTATCTTCATCAACCGCTGCTATGACGAGCTGAACTTGTCTCAGCCGGAGCTGATCCGCGACATCCACCACGACTATCTGCAGGCTGGCGCCGAGATTATCGAAACCAATACTTTCGGCGCCAACAGCTTTCGCCTGGCGAGGCACAGCCTGGTGGATCGCGTGCGCGACATCAATGTGGCGGGCGCTCACGTGGCTCGGGAAGCGGCTAAGAGTTTCGATGTTTGGGTGGCCGGATCGATTGGCCCGCTGGGCGTTCGCATTGAACCGCTGGGCAAGACTTCGTTTGAAGAGGCTCGCGCGGCGTTTCGCCAACAAGTCGCCGCCCTGATCGAGGGCGGCGTGGACTTGCTGATGCTCGAGACCTTCGGCTACGTCGAAGAGTTGCACCAAGCCGTGCTGGCCTGCCGGGACGTGAATGTGAAGATTCCCATCGTCGCCCAGGTCACGATTGACGAAGACGGAAATTGCCTCGATGGCTCCAACCCCGAGACCTTCGCCGCCCGGCTGACGGAATGGAATGTCGACGTGCTCGGCATCAACTGCAGCGTGGGACCGGTCGCGATGCTGGAAGCGATCGAGCGGGTGCGAGCGGTGACTTCCCTGCCCCTGGCCGCACAACCGAACGCCGGCATGCCGCGCTCGGTCGAAGGACGGAATATCTATCTCTGCTCGCCGGAATACATGGCGAACTACACGCCCAATTTCGTGGCGGCCGGCGTACGGCTGATCGGCGGATGCTGCGGCACCACGCCGGATCATATTCGCGCCATGAAATCGGTTTTACGTGTGGACCAAGCGCGCGGCAAGACTGCGATTTCAGCGGCGATTCACTCCAGCGCCGCGCCTTCGGCTCCGGCGACCATTCCCATGGCGGAGCGCTCCCGGCTGGGCGCGAAGATTGCGGCCGGGGAATTTATAACCATGGTCGAGATCGTGCCGCCCAAGGGCATCGACATCCGCAAAGAGATCGAGGGCGCGAAGTTCGTCAAATCGGTTGGCGTGGACGCGATCAACATCCCGGACAGTCCGCGGGCCTCGGCGCGCATGAGCAACCAGGCGTTGTCGCTGCTGATGCAGCAGGCGGTGGAGATCGAAGCCATTCTGCACTACACCTGCCGCGACCGGAACGTGCTGGGCATTCAGTCCGACCTGCTGGGAGCAGCGGCAACCGGAATCCGCAACCTGATCTGCATCACCGGGGACCCCCCGAAGATGGGGAACTATCCCGATGCCACGGCGGTATTTGACGTGGATTCGATCGGGCTGGTGAATATCGTCCACAACCTGAACCGGGGATTGGACTTAGGCGGGAACCCGATCGGCGCCGGGACCAGCTTCGTCATTGGGGTGGGCGCAAATCCGGGGTTGCCCAACCTGGACGAAGAGATCAAGCGCTTCGAATACAAGGTGCAAGCGGGCGCGGAATACGTGGTAACACAGCCGGTGTTCGACCTCAGTCTGCTGGAAGCTTTCCTGAAACGGATCGAACACTGTCGAATTCCAGTGGTAGCCGGAATCTGGCCGCTGGTAAGTGTCCGCAACGCTGAGTTCATGAAGAACGAGCTGCGGGTTTCCGTGCCTGACGAAATCCTGAAGCGGATGACCAGGGCCACAAGCCCGGAAGCGGCTCGCGCCGAAGGCGTGGCGATCGCTCGCGAAATGCTGGCGGCGGTCCGCGACCGGGTGCAGGGTGCTCAGATCAGCGCTCCCCAGGGCCGGTATGCCTCCGCGGTGGATGTTCTGGAGGCTCTCGGCTCAAAGCGGCCGGCTTCAGTTTAATTTTGGGAACACCCCTGACCAAAAAATTACACGAATTAAAAAGATTTCACTGGACATTTCGCGTCGAAAACTGCATTAGAATGGAGTGTAGGAGCAACTGGATTGGTGAAGTTTGAAGAATGCCTCGAGCGTCTCGAGAAGATCGTCCAGGAACTGGAAAAAGGGGAGGTTCCTCTGGAGAAGTCTCTGACGCTGTTTGAAGAAGGCATGCAACTTTCCGCAACCTGCCGGAAACAACTGGAGGAAGCGGAAGGAAAAGTAGAGATTCTGTTAAAACAGAACGGAAAGCTGCAAACGGAACCATTCGAGCCCCCGGCCGAGAAAGCGTTGCGCAAGTAACGCTGTCGCGCTCGGAAATGATAACGCCTGTGCTGGCAGTTTGCTGTCGCAGCCAAGGCCACCGCGAATCGCGGTGAGGTCAGGGGGGTGTGTATGGAACCACTCAGTGTAGTCCTTTATCAGAATGACCCCAGAACTGCACAAACTCTGGCGGTCAGTCTTTCCCAACACTTTGATTCTGTTTATTTGGCCGGCACTTACCAAGAGGTCCGTCCCGCGGTTGCACGGCATCGCGCCGAAGCGGTGGTGCTGGATCTGGAAACTTCGGGGCCGGACGAAGTCAAGCATTTGCATCATGAGTTCCCCGGCCTTTGCATCGTCGGCACCCACAGGCTGGCGGACGACAAACTATGGGCCGAGGCACTGAGTCTGGGCGCGTCCGACATATGTGAGCCGCGCAAAGATGACGTGGTGCGCTCGTTGTTGCACGGGCTCACGCGCCGCGCGGCCGCTTGATCGTTTGTTTTTTCGGTGAGAATTTTCTTTGAAAAACTTGTTTGAGAAGGGACGCTCGTGGGCGTCCCTTTTCATTTCCGCCAGGCCCGCTTGTTATACTGCCATGCCATGCTGAAACAAGTTTTGGAGCAAGGACGAGAAGCCGCCGACGCCGCACTCGAGCAACTCTTGCCGCCGGCCACCCAGCATCCAACCTCCATCCATCAGGCCATGCGGCACAGCGTGTTTGCCGGCGGAAAGCGCCTGCGGCCGATCCTTTGCATGGAAGCGGGGCGCATGATCGGAGCGGCATCGGTCGCTAGTTCGCGAACTGGACCGCCTGCCGGACCGCTCGCCGGCTCGCTGCCCGCCGGCATCGAGCAGGTGGGCGCGGCGCTCGAAATGCTCCACACGTATTCCCTGATCCACGACGATCTGCCCGCGCTCGATAACGACGACCTGCGGCGCGGGCGTCCTACCTGCCACAAGGCCTTCGGCGAGGCCATCGCCATCCTGGCCGGAGACGCCCTGCAGACGCAGGCCTATGAGGTGTTGGCGCAGATCGCGTGCCCAGCCGAGGCGCGCGTCGCGATCATCCGGGAAATCGCCCACGCCACCGGCAGCATCGACGGCATGATCGGCGGCCAAGTGGTCGACCTCGAAGCCGAACACAAGAAGCCCGACCTCGCCACCCTCGAATATATCCACCGTTCGAAAACCGCGGCGCTCATCACCGCCAGCGTGGTCAGCGGAGGAATCTACGCCGGGGCAACAATCACGGACATCGCCCGTCTCCGGACCTATGGGCAGTCGATCGGTCTGGCGTTCCAGATCGTGGACGATGTGCTCGACCTGACCCAGACCTCCGAGCAACTGGGGAAAACCGCGGGCAAGGACATGGCAGCGGAGAAGGCAACGTATCCGGCGTTATTCGGAATCGAGGAATCGATCCGCAAGGCCGACGCCCTCGTCGATCAGGCCTGCGCCGAACTGGAAGAATATGGCGACGCCGCGTCGACTCTAAAGGACCTCGCTCGCTTCCTCGCCGAGCGCAAGAAATAGTCGTGGAGCCCTCGGTTCTTTCCCCTTGTAGAGACGCGGCTTGCCGCGTCTCCGTTCACGCCGAAACCAACCAAACGCGCGGTGATGATGCTCACTGCCCGAGATTTTCTGCGTGACTTATGCTCCATCCGATGACCATGTTTCAAAATCGATATCGAGTCGAATCAATCCGTCTGGCGTATTGGGATTATTCCTCACGCGGCTGGTACTTTGTCACTCTCTGCACCAAAGACAAGAAATGCTCTCTCGGCCATGCGGCCAACGGAGAAATAGCGCTTTCGGAGGCGGGAGTCATTGCTGAAACCGAAATGAAGGCCGTTTCGAGCCACTACGTGAACGTGATCATGACCGATATGTGGTGATGCCCAATCACGTCCACGCCATCGTTGTGATTGGGGGAGAGCACGTGTACTCTCCCGCCCCGCCTGAGAATGGAGGGCCTTCGGCGCTGCTTTCGTTTCTGTGTAATGAAAGACACGACAATCGCCAGGAAGTCGCGCGGGCGGGAGACGCGGCAAGCCGCGTCTCTACGGGAGGAATCCATTTGCGATCTCTATCGCACATTGTGGGCGGCTACAAGGCGGGAGTCAGCCGGATTTGCCATGCAAAAGGGCTCTCAGGTTTCGCATGGCAATCGCGGTTCCATGACCACATCCTGCGATCAAACGCCTCCGTGAATGCGGTCCGAGACTACAGCGATCGCAATCCCGAACACTGGTTGGAAGATCCGGACAATCCTGGCAGTGTTGCCGCTGCCTGAGACGCAGCACGCCGCAGTAACGCCTGGCGCCCGGGCACAACCAGCCCTTGAATCTCCTTCCGGCGAAGGGTAGAGTGTCTATGCTCTCGCGGTCTCCCGCCTTCTTGTTTCCACCGGCAACTTGCGCGTAATATCTGCAGTGTGTGTGCAACTAAAGGCGATGCTTGGACGTGTACCACAATATGTGGTGTTTTATTGCTTGACCCGTCCATGTCTTCGCCGTTAGAGTTGGTCAAAAGCGTGGTGACGTCCTCGGTTCCTGGGGACGGCATCGCACGATGCGACCAGCGAGGAACCTGGGGAGTTAACACAGGAAGTTAACCTCCGGATCCCCGCAATTTGCAGCGCACACCAGCCAGCGCAAACCGAGTCTGCGGACCGCAGTGTCCGTCTACGAAGGAGTCACTTTGCTCAAACTTAAGAAGCTGCAAATCCTGGGATTCAAGTCGTTCTGCGATCGCACCGAACTGAAATTCCATGGCGAAGGCATCGCCGCCATCGTCGGGCCCAATGGCTGCGGAAAGTCGAATATCGCAGACGCGATTTCCTGGGTGCTCGGTGAGCAGTCGGCAAAGTCGCTGCGCGGCTCGCGCATGGAAGACGTGATCTTTTCCGGCACGCGCGACCGCAACCCCACCGGGATGGCGGAAGTGTGCCTGACTTTGATTGACCCCGAAATTTATGGTGGGCCGGATACGAACGCGCCCACCGAGATCGAGATTCAAGACGACCTTCCTTCGGCGGGAATAAACTGCGAAGAAAACTGGGATGAAGCGGAGATCCGCGCCCAGGCCGCTGCGGAAACGGAACGGGCCGTCGAGGAAGCTCAACCCGGAAAGGCCGAAGAGGTTGAAGGCGAGGCCGCAGCCGAAGCGCCGGCTGCCGGAGCATCCCCTGACGACGGCGCAGCGGCAGTGCTTGGGCCGCAGGTGGTTCTGAAAATCCGGCGGCGGAAATTCAATCAGCACCAACGCCACGCCGGAGAGATTTCAGTGACGCGCCGGTTGTTCCGCAGCGGCGACAGCGAATACCTGTTGAATGGAAAACTGTGCCGCTTGCGCGACATCCAGGAACTGTTCATGGGGACGGGCCTTGGGCCGGAGTCGTACGCGCTCATCGAGCAGGGACGCATCGGCCAGATTCTGAGCAGCCGTCCAACGGATCGCCGCGCCATCATTGAAGAGGCGGCTGGGATCACAAAATTCAAGACGAAGAAGCGTCTCGCTGAGGCGCGTCTCGAAGACGCCAAACAAAATCTGAACCGTGTGAACGACATTTTCGAAGAAGTCACGCGGCAGATGAACTCGCTCAAGCGCCAGGCCAGCAAAGCCGAGCGCTATGCCAAGCTGCGCGACGAGATGCGCGCCAAACTGCGGGTTGTGCTCGCCAGCAAGTTCACCCAGATGGACCAGGAAAGCGTGACTCTCGATACCCAGATCCATCAGCTGGGCGAGGAAATTCGCCAGCAAAGCGACAGCGTGCAGCAGTCGGAAGCTGAGCATTCCGAGCGCACGCAGCGCGGATACGGGATCGAGACCGAGACGCGGCAAAATCGCGAGCGCCTCAACCAGATCGCGATCGAAGGCGATCGCGGGAAGGCGCGCATTCGAACCAACGAAGAGCGCTGCGCGGAACTGATCGTGCGCACGGCATCCGCGGAAGCGGAGCGGGCGCAGGCTCAAAGTCGGCTGGCGGCGCTAGAAGAAGAACGGGACGGTCACCAGCAGTTGCTCGACTCAGCGGCGGCGGATCTCGCGGCGGCCCAGCAGGAGCTTGCGCTCAGCCAGCAGGAAACAGCTTGCGCAGCCGCCAACCTGGCGATGCTGGAACAGGAGCAGGAATCGAATCGCACGGCCATTCTCGAGGCAGTCGGCGGAGCTTCCAACCTACGCAATCAGCTCACGCAGTCCGAGGAGCGGCTGGCGGGCATCGGCCGCGAGGAGCAGCGTCTGCGGGCCGAGATCGCAACTGCTTCGTCCCAATCGGAAACCTTCGGCGGACAACGCGGTCAGCTTGCTCTGGAGTTCGAGAGCGTTTCGCAGCGAGCCAGTGGCCTGACCGCTGAAATCGCGAGCCTGCGTGAGACCCTCGAGACGAAGCGCTCTGCCGAGAACGAAACCAAGAAGCACCTCGACTCCATCCGCTCCGAATACGCCACGGCGCTCGGCAAGAAGGGATCGCTCGAAGCGGTCATCGCCGAGCACGGCTATTCCACCGAATCGGTGCGGCGACTCTTTCAATCGGGCGCAATGCAGGGAGGGAACACTCCCGCCGGTGTGCTCGCCGATTTCCTCGAAGTCGAGCCCCGCTATGAGCGCGTCGTCGAAGACTTTCTGCGCGACGAACTGAACTTCGTCGTAGTCAAGTCGTGGGACGCCGCCGACGAAGGCTTGCGCCTGCTGCGCTCCGACGTCAACGGGCGCGCGACATTCCTTGTGCACCCGGAGGACTCGCAGGCAAAGTTCTCGTTTGTCGCGGATGAAAGCCATCACTACTCTCCTCTCAACGACACCGTCCTCCCGCTGAAGAACTCGATTCGCGTGCTGAACGGTTTCGGCAAGTCACTCGAAGTGATCCTGCCGAAGCTGGGAAATGGCTACATCGTGCCCGATCCCGCGGTGGCGCGCGAGCTAGCGCTCTCCAGCCCGGATGCTTTCTTCCTCTCCCAGACCGGCGAATGCTTCCACAACGTGACCGTCACCGGGGGCAAGCAACGCAGCGAGGGACCGCTTTCGATGAAGCGCGAGTTGCGCGACGTGCTGCGTCTGCTCGAAGAACTGGAGCGGGCCCTGCGCGAGAAGGAAATGCTCGCGCTCACCTTGGGGCGCGAAATCAAGGAGACCGCTTCCCTGCTCGATCGTCTGGAAGACGAAAAGCGCGAAGCCGAGAAGCAGGCGATGACCTCCGGACATTTGCTGCGGCAATTGGACGGCGAGATGTCGCGGGTGCGCGAACGGATTGCGATCAGCGAACGCGAACTGCAACGGCTTGCGGAAGAACGGCAGGAGCAGGAAAGCTTGATCGGATCGCGGCAAGCGGAGCTGGCGACTATTGAGGAAGCGCGTGCCCAATTCGAAAGGCAGCTTGCCGCCGGGCAAGACCGCCTCGCCGCTCTACGCAGCCAGCGCGACGCTGCCGCTGAAACCACCTCGCAGCGGGCCGCGCGCGTGGCCACGCTCGAAGAGCGCCACCGTTCGGCCACGACCCTGCTTCAGCGAATCGAGGCACTTGTCGCCGAGATGCGGGAGCGGGCGGGCGCTCTGCAAATCCAAATGGAGTCGGCGAGCGCCGAAATCGCGCAACGGCAAAACGAGAACGTGCAACTGGCCGGGCAGTTCGTGGAGTTCGAAGCTGAGCGCAATGCTGGAGAAGCGCGCGAAAGCTTGCTGCAGCTCGAGTCTGAGCAAGTGCGGGCGCGGTTAACCGAAATTGACGAACTGCTTCGCAACACGCGTCAGCAGCTCGATCTCGCGCGGGACCGCCGAGGTGAGCTATCGGCCGCAGCAGCCAAGCTGCAATCCGACCTGCAGCACCTGGCCGACACTTGCCTGAACGAACTGGGCATGGAACGTTCGGTCCTGATGGCCGACACGACGATTCCGCTGGTGACTTCGGCTGAACTTGCGGCCGAAGATCAGGCCCACCGTGAAATGCGCGCCCGCCTCGACGCCATGGGCCCGGTCAACATGATGGCTCTCGAAGAGTACAAGGAAACGGCCGAGCGCCACCAATTCCTCGAAACGCAGAGGAAAGACCTGCTCGATGCGATCGAAAACACCGCCGCCACCATTCGCGAGATCGATCAAGTCTCGCGGCAGAAATTTGAAGAAGCGTTCAACAAGATTAACGAGAACTTCCAGGCCACGTTCCGCAAGCTGTTCGGCGGCGGACACGGCTTTATGCGGCTGACCGACCTCGAAAACAGCGCGGAGAGCGGCATTGACGTGGTGGCATCGCCTCCGGGAAAGAAGCTGCAGAACGTACTTCTGCTTTCCGGCGGCGAAAAGGCGCTCACCGCGCTCGCACTGCTGGTCGGAATCTTCCAGTACACACCCAGTCCGTTCTGCATTCTCGACGAAGTCGATGCTCCGCTGGACGAAGCCAACATCGCCCGCTTCACCGAACTGGTGCGCGAACTGAGCGTGCAGACCCAGTTCATCCTGATTACGCACAGTAAGAGAACCATGAGCATTGCCCCTGTGCTCTACGGCGTGACCATGCAAGAGCCCGGCGTGTCGAAGCTCGTGTCGGTGCGCTTCGGGGCGGCGTAGCGGGATGCCTCTCCCAAGAAATGGAGTTCGGCGAATTCGTGGCCCTGGACCAATGGCAAATTGAGGAAATCGCGAAGGGCATAGACAAGGCGGATCGGGATGAGTTTGCCAGCGATAAGGAAGTCGAGCAGTCGCTGAAACGCTGGACGCGCGGGCGCCCCACAGGCAATTGCCGATTGAGGACGCACGGGAAGAAAGACGTGCGTTGACAGATCGGCAGCTTCTTGCTTTCTCGACCCCAGAAATCACTGCCCTTTTTTCCAGAGCCTTCCTCAGTTTTTCCACATCCCGATCCCTCGAAACCCAGCGCTGGACAAGGCTTCTGGCTTACACTTGAACTGTCAACACTTTTCGACGCAACGCCGGACGGCGCAACCGACTGCATGTGATGGAAGTCGTTGACAAATTTTCCACGGCAGTTAGAATACGCAAAGTTTTTCCCCGGTGAATTTAGACATGAGCCCCGAAATTTTAGATACTGTTCTGCTGCGGACGGACTATCCCGAATTGGAGGTGCACGCCAGCGGCAAGGTCCGCGACGTCTACTGCCTCGACGGCGACCACCTGCTGTTCGTGGCCACCGACCGCATCTCAGCCTTCGACTACGTTCTGGCAACCGGCATTCCGAACAAGGGCCGGGTCCTGACGCAAATCTCGCTGTTCTGGTTCGACTTCCTCAAGGACATCGTTCCCAACCATTTCGTCACTGCCGACGTGAACCGCTACCCGGCGGCGATTCGCAAGTACGCCGACGAACTCCGCGGCCGCTCCATGATGGTGATGCGCGCCGAGATGTTTCCGGTCGAGTGCGTCGCGCGCGGCTACCTTTCCGGTTCGGGATGGAAGGAGTACAAAGCGACGGGCACGGTCTCCGGCGTCAAGCTTCCGCCGGGATTGAAGGAATCCGACCAACTGCCGGAGCCCCTGTTCACGCCGGCGACCAAGGCCGCCACCGGACACGACATCAACATTTCATTCGAAGAAATGTGCAAGCTGGTCGATCCCGAATTGAGCCGCCAACTCCGGGACATCACGTTGCGTATCTACAAGAAAGCGGCGGATTATGCGCGGCAGCGCGGCATCATCATCGCCGACACCAAGTTTGAATTTGGGCAAACCGCCCAGGGCATCACCCTGGCGGATGAAGTACTCACACCGGATTCCTCGCGCTTCTGGCCGGCCGACACCTATCAACCGGGCAAGGCGCAGGATTCCTACGATAAGCAGTATGTACGGGATTACCTCGAAGAAATTCGCTGGAACAAACAACCGCCCGCGCCAGCCCTCCCCCAAGAAGTGGCGCTGCGGACAAGCGAAAAGTACCTCGAGGCATACCGTCAGTTGACGGGACGCGAGTTGGAGATTTAGCCCGCGTGCGCTGGGGTCATTGAATTCGATCATTGAACTTCGGATCCTTGAACCATGAGCATTGCGGACTGGATCATTCTCGGCTTTCTGGTGTTTTCCGTGATTGGGGCAGCCCTCGAAGGCTTTTTTTATGAAGCCTTCAAGCTGGCTGGCTTGGTCGTGGGATACTTATTGGCCGCCTGGCAGTATCATCGCGTGGCGGACTGGTTCGCGCCCCATTTGAAATCGCCGTGGCTAGGCGAGATCGCCGGCTTCCTTATCATTTTTTTCGCGGTCCTGATCGTTGCCGGCATTGCCGGACAGATCGCGCGTTGGGCAATGAGGAAAGCCGGTTTGAGCACGATTGACCGGATTTTGGGAGCTGTCCTGGGTTTGTTGCGGGGCGCCTTGGTTGTGGCTGTCGTGCTTAGCGCCATGGCCGCTTTTGCGCCCGCTGCGAAGTGGCTGGTGGGATCTGAGTTGGCTCCGTATTTCCTGGTAGGCGGAAGGGCTGCGATCTGGGTCGCACCGTCGGAATTGCGCCACCGCTTCTACCAGGGCTTGGACTACATGCGGCAGGTGCATTCGGCAACGGACAGAGTTCAGCCGCAATCAGCCGGGCCGTCGAAGTAGTGCTTGTCAGTCATTCGTCAGTAAAAGAGTTTTAGCAGTCCATGGTGCAAGTGAGGTTCGTATCAGGGCATGCCTTCAGGCATGCCGCAAGTGCATCGGCAACGACGCGCCTTCAGGCGCTGGATTCGAAATTTGAGTTTCACCACAGGCTGTTGGGCTGTGAAGGTGCGGAAACGAGGCAGCAAGTGAAAGATCAACTGGAAGCACTCATCCTTCAGATGTACAAAAGCAATATCCTCTATTCGGAAGCGGTCCGTGAGTTTAAGAAACGCTTCATCATGACCGTGCTCGAAGAAAACCGCGGCAATCAGTGCAAGGCAGCGCGGCAATTAAGCATGCACCGGAACACGCTCAGCCGGACCATGCAGGAGCTCAAGATTGATGCTCGTCCCTTGCGCGCCGGCGCCAAGCGTCCGCCCCGCAGCGCGCATCCCGTCACGCTGGAGAGGAAACAGGCCCGATAAACGCCGTGCGTGGCTTGCGACAAACAGTAAAAACAGCGGTCCCCGATCGGGACCGCTCTCGTTTTTCCTCTAAGATTTTTTCTCAGCCAGGGTTTTCCTGAGACCTGACACCTGAGACCTGAACTCTAGTGTGCGGCTGGCTTCTTGTGGACGGGCTTCGGCGCCGCTTTCACCAGCAACGCCCCTTCGTTCATCGTCATCACAAACGGCTTCGCCACGTAGGAGACCGGCGTTCCTTCGAACTGGAAGTCCGTATCCTCCTTCGGCATCTGCTTCGCCGGGATCGCTGCCGTCATGGTCAGATCGATGTCTGCACGCTTGGCGTCGATATCGTCCGAACTACCAGCGAGTTTCAGTTTGCTTGAGGACTCGATACTGATGATATGGGCCGCCATCTGCAACGGCTTTCCTTTGAGCGCACTCCACACCTTGTCGGCGTCTTCGGGCGTGCCGTCGGAAAGAACCATCTGCCACTCCGCGAAGCTCATCTCCTGAACTTTCTTGCTCTTGACCAGGACCGCTGCCTGCTCGGCGGGAGTTGGCGGCACATACTGCTTGATCGTGAAATTGGCCGGGGGCAGGGTTGTGGTGGCTGTCAGCGCCAGCACATCGCTCCATCCCTGTTCGCTTCCGTGGTACTTGTTGTATTTGCTCTTGCCGAACTTCGCGATCTGATCCTTGCCCGCGCCCTGCGCCAGATTGGAAGCGCGAGCGATGAAGAAAAGTCCATCCACGTCTTTTTCAGTCGGTCCCACCGCCAGATACGCGAGCGCCAGGTCATAGACGTCGACCAGGTTGGTCGGATCCGCTTCCACCGCGGCCCGCAGAAACTGCTCGGCCTTCGCGTAGTCCTTCGCCTGGTAGGCGCTCAGTCCAGCCGCGCCGTTAAAGATCGCCGCCGTCTGCGATTTCAGCTTCTCCCAGTCCGGAGCCGGCGTGCCATCCGGCTTGGTCGCTGTCTGCAGACACTGCAAGCCTTTTTCACCGTTCTGGCCGGCGTCGGCAAGATTCTGTTGCGCGTTCTGGCCTGCGGTCGCCATCGCCTGCTTGGTGTAGGCCAGCAGCGCCAACGCCCGGATGTTGCACAGGTTCGCCTGCAAGACCTTCTGCGCCGTTTCCAGCGTCTTGGCCTGATTGCCCGTCTGCTGATAGGCGCCCATCAAAAGTTCCAGCGCGTCTTCCTTCATCACGCTGTTGGGATACTGGGTCAGAAACGCTTCCAATCCGCTGACCTTGGCCGCGGCGTCCTGCTGCTGCACGGCGCCCACATAGGCGTTATACTCGGCCGGATCTTTGATCTCTTTTTTCTGGGGCGCTGCTGGAGACGGTGTGGGGTTCTGCTGCGGCGCGGGTTGAGCTGGCGCGGGAGCGGTTTGAGCGAGGGCGGTAACCGCGGCTACCAGCAACATCGCGAGAACAATCTTTTTCATTCCTGTGGCTCCTTAACTCTTCGGGGAAGCTGGAGTTGACATTTTGCCCGATTCCACCCAAACCTGGTGTCGGGCTTGCACCACGAACCAATCTTTCACCTGACACTGACTGCACTCACACTGACTGGTCCCGAAACTCATGGGCCGCCTGTCGAAATGCCGCAGCTTAACATTATTCCGGTGAGCGGATTATAAGGATGTAGTCCCGCTAAGGCAAGCGGCTTGCTCGCTCAATCCCTCCTGCCAGCGTCGATGCGGGAAAGCGCAGCCCAGTATGGATTCCCCTCAGCCCATCCCGCCGATGCAAAATACCGCCGATGCACAATAGAATAATAATGTTCTCTCGGAGGAGCCCGTTTTGACGAAAACTGCAATATCGACGAACCCGCCTTTGGCCGGACAAGTCGCCGTCATCACTGGCGCCGGGCGCGGCATTGGCAGCGCCATCGCCTTGACCCTCGCCGAACTCGGCGCGCACGCGGTCTTATGCGGACGCTCGCGCGAAGCACTCGAACAAACCGCCGCCGCCATCCAGACGAGCGGCGGCCAGAATTCCGTGGAGAGTGCCGGGAAAAGTGCCGGAAAAAGCTCCGTGATCGAATGCGATGTCACCGATCTGCATTCGGTCGAAGCGCTCGCCGAGCGCATCGAGCGCACCTTCCACCGCATAGACATTCTCGTCAACAATGCCGGAATCAGAGGCGCCGGAGGCCCACTCCATCAGCTCCCGCCCGACAATTGGGACCGCGTGCTGAACACGAACCTGCGCGGCGTGTACTACTGCATCCGCGGCCTCGCCCCGCTCATGATCAAGGCCGGCAGCGGGCACATCATCAACATCTCGTCCCTGGCAGGCAAGAACCCCTTGCCCAACGCAGCCGCCTACGCCGCCTCGAAGTGGGGCTTGAATGGCTTGACCTACTCGGTAGCCGAGGAATTGCGAGCCCACAACATTCGCGTCTCGGTCATTTGCCCGGGTTCCGTTCACACCGAGTTCAGCCCGCATGAGGGAAAGAATGCCGAGAAGATGCTGCAAGCCTCAGACGTAGCCCACGTCGTAGCCATGATCGTGACCCAGGCTCCGCAATCCTTCGCCAGCGAAATCCTGCTGCGGCCAACGCAGAAGCCGTAGCGTGGTCTTCCTGTAGAGACGCGGCTCGCCGCGTCTCCGGCGCGCGCCTCATCGGATTAGTTCTCGACGAATTCCCTTTTACTGCTCGCCTCCGAGGTCGCCAGCCCGCCGGTCCAGAAATCCCGGATCACGCGCCACCCCCTCCGACAGGCGCTTCAACTCGGCCATAAAGGCTCGGCCCCTTTCCGCCTCTTCCTGATCCACCTCGTCTTTCTCCAATTCATCCTTCTCCACGTCGGCGTTCTCCACCTCGTCATACTCGCGCCCTTCCACCATCGACCAAGCCGTAGCCCCAATCGGACGCCGCTCCACGCACTCGCGATCAATCACGACACGCGTCGGCTGTTCCGGCTCAAATGACGTATGTTTCAAATTGATCGAAGCCGTCCGCAGCGCATGCAGCAACAGCGCCGCCGTCCGGTGATCGATCTGGTTCGTCACCAGCAGCCGCATCACCTCGGCCAGTCCCACCTGGATAGAGTTCGCATCCTCGAGCGTGGGCAGCGTTATTGTGCCCCGCTCATGGAAATTCATGTTAATGTCCCTATTCTTCTCGTGGCATTGCAGGTGATAGTAACAATATTTCTCATCGCGCAGCGCTGGCGATCCGCACTGCGTCCCGTTGACTTTAATGTGCTGACAGCGACGAATACTCACCGGATATGAAGGCATTTTCTGGCTCCTGTTTCGGGTATGAGGGATATGAATTCCAGCCCATTACTATTAGTGTATTAACCAAGTAGTACAAGAAAAAACTTCTTCCCCGGTCTTTTGGAATCAGAGAGTTAGGTACTTTTGACGGTCCAGGTCTTTGACTCTTAAGGACTTATATGTAAAGTATTCCGGAATAAGGACTTAGCTCATCAATTTTCAAAGAACGGTGTAAATGGGAACGGGCAGCGGGGAACGTCCGCTGCTTTTGAGCGGCTCATTCCGTCGATGCCCCAATTCAGGTGCATATTTTCGCATTGGGCGGGATGGGAGTCTGTGATGGCGCTCACTGGGTGGATGTGATGAAAAAAGTGGGCCCAACGGGAGTGCCGCTCGCTCGAACCCTTGATAGAATGCCGGGATGCCGACGGTGCTGCGATCCGGCCCGTATCGCTTCTGCTTCTACAGCCACGAACCCAACGAGCCGCCGCACATTCATGTTGACCGCGCATGTTGACCGCGACGATCTGTCGGCCAAATTCTGGCTTAGTCCCGTCCAACTGGCAGGCAACTTTGGATTTCGCGCCCACGAACTGCGCGAGATACAATCGATGGTGGCGGATTCGCGTCAGCGGTTTCTGGAGGCATGGAATGAGTTTTTCGGCATCGTCGGCGGATGAGCGCGTGCTGGACGTCCAATTCACCGACGACACAATCAGCGTGAATCTGCGCGATGGCCGTGTCATAACCGTGCCGCTCGTCTGGTATCCCCGGCTGCTCGACGCCACAGCTTCGCAGCGCAAGAACTGGAAAATTGCCGGCGGTGGCTACGGAATTCATTGGCCCGACATCGACGAGGATCTGAGTACCGAAGGGTTATTGCGAGGCGCGCCCGCGCCCAGAACGTCGGTTCCCGCGAAGTAGATGCACCGGATGGAAGAAGGGCTGTTCCGGCGATTGAGAGAGATTGCCCGGAACTCCGTTGAAAGTTAGCGACTCTCGACCGTCATAGGTTACGCAACTTTCATGTCCTCGGCAACCGCCTTCTTCGAAAGCGTGTTCGCAAGCGAAGTCAAAAGCGACGGAAT
>JBEKAF010000075.1:0-18900 GCA_050018355.1 Terriglobales bacterium
GGGCAGCTGAGCCATCACGCGCGCCAGGCGCTTCGTCGTATGCGCAAGCGGCCTACCCTGGTGATCGCCTTCTGGCAGCAGGCCGATCTGTTTCCATTGTAACTATATTATGCAATGCTCAATAGGAAAGGTATCAAGGGCTTTCAAAACAATATTCTTCTCGATCTTGGATGCAGATACTGTCGGCTTTGGTAGCAGCGCACACAGTTCCTCAAACTGCTGTCCAAACTAGCCGGGATGGAAGTGTGGGACTGAAGAAAAATGGGGCATTTCTGGTCTTCGCAGCTCGGTTCCAGGTTGAGGTTGCCATTCTGCTGTCCAAGTTGGGTCACCAAGAAAGCGGGATTTGTTCGGCGAGGTGGGCGAGTTGGGGCGGGGGTTGAAAAGGCTGATCGATCCAGGAGAACAGATCGCGGTAGACAAACAACTGCTGGCGCAGCAGAGCGGCGAGATTGGATAGGCTCCAGCCGAAGCGGGCACGCAGTTGCAGGTACTTGAGCAGGAGCAGTGCGATCAGGGCGGTCCAGACCTGAATCTGCAAGGCATTGGCGCTGGTGCCGACGAAGGTCTTGATGCGGAGATTCTGTTTGAGCGCTTTGAAGAACAGTTCGATCTGCCAGCGCTGACGTTGGCATAGGCCAGGGTGGAGCGCTTGGGCGCATCGGGCAACCCCAGGTGCCGCAACTTGCCTTCGCTGGCGGCCAGTCCGCCGCAAATCTCGCGCAAGGACTGCGCCCGCCCCAGGTGACAGAACAACATGGCCACGAACTGTCCCCAGAAACTGAACCCGCGAGCGTGGCGCTCGGCCCGGTGCTCGGCGACCGCCTGCTCGAACTCTTGGCGGGAACCTGCCGCCCACTTCATGTGGGTAAGACCCGGCGGCATCGAGAAACGTCGCTACTGGGACTTCGATCTCTCAAAGGAAGTTCGCTATAAGACCAGCGACGAGTACGCTGCTCAATTCTTCGACCTCTTTCGCGAAGCCGTCCGATGTGGCGCACGAGTTGACTTCACAGCTTCGGCTCTGGTAAATGTAGGGGGTTCGGGGGTAAGGCAAACGCGAGCGAAGGGAATTTCAGCCTAATGTCTAGCCAGATCGGGGACGCAGGAGAGATTCTCGTAAAGGCGAGTGCTGGTGCTCCGGGAGACGTGCTGTTATCGCACATAAGGTACGGTTGGTAAAGTCGCCTTAGTTCCTGAAGACGCTCCGCCTTTTGTGTGCAGCCACGGAAAGAATCTGATTCGCTGTCCCGTATGGTGTCCCGAAAGTGACCAATCACATAACTTGGCGTGCTCTGGCGTTACACAACGCTATTGAGAAAACAAGGGGTTACGCTGGATGCCGTTCCCGCAAAGAATTCGTAATCGGCAGGTAATCGGTTCAAGTCCGATGGATTGAATCTATTCCGCACGCCGCACAAACCTCTGGACACGCGGACAGTCGGCGGACAGCAATGGGCAAGCCTCTGTGCAACGCAGAGTTACGGCGGCACATTGGGTTCAACATCCAAGGTGCGGGCTTGCCAGTTGTCGTCCAGGGCGGATTACTACCGGTTAGCCCGTCACTCGCCCAGAATCGTTGGCAAGCATTTCATGGAGCTGCCTGGGTGCAGGTACACTTGCGAAATGATGAAGAAGCTCCGATTCCTGGTATCTCTTCACACCCGCGAAAACGATTTCCAAATGGCACAAGCCCAAACCGCGGAAGATACCGCGCACAAACTGGGGAGCGATGCGGAGATCGTGTTTGCCGATAACGACGCGGTGAATCAGAGCACGCAACTTCTAAAGGCGATCCAAAGCCGGGTTGAGTCCCGACCCAATGCGATTGTGGTGGAACCGGTTGGGGCCACGGCCCTGCCTCAGGTGGCCCGGGCCGCCAGCGCCGCCGGAATCGGCTGGGCGGTCCTGAACCGGACGCCGGATTACTTGTCGGATCTCCGCACGGCGCCAACCGCACCCATCTTTGCTGTCAGTTCCGATCACTTCGAGATTGGACGCATTCAAGGAAGACAATTCGCAGCGTTGCTGCCCGGAGGCGGTTCTGTTCTGTACATTGAAGGGCCTTCGCAGAGTTCCTCGGCCCAAGAACGTAAGTCCGGGATGCTGGAGACGAAATCGCCGAACATTCAAGTGAGGATGCTGAAGGCACGGTGGACAGAGGAAAGTGCCTGGCGGGCGGTGCGGTCCTGGCTGAAAATGGCTACTTCACAAAGCGCGTCAATTAGCCTGGTCGGCGCGCAGGATGACTCGATGGCCATGGGCGCTCGCAAAGCTTTTCAGGAGATTACCAACGAAGAGGAGCGGTCGCGATGGCTGAGCTTACCATTTACCGGATGTGATGGTCAGCCGGCGACGGGCCAAGCCTGGGTACGCGAAAAATGTCTCACGGCGACGATTCACATTCCACCGCTTACGGGACAGGCGATGGAGATCCTCGCAAAAGCCATTCAGGACGGAACCCAACCGCCTGAACATTCCTTGACCACGTCCTTCTCGATTCCTCCCTTCGAATCATTGGTTCCGCGAAACCCATAGGCATTTCCGCCGACCCTCGCAGCAGATCGCGGCGCAGGTCATCTGCAAGTTTTGCGTTCCGGGGACAGCGACCGTACCCCGCCCAACTCCTCTTGCGTGGGCTCTCTTTTCGGCGGTTACACTCACCCGCGTAGAGAGAGCTGAGACTGGATTTCATAGGGGCCGAGTTTCGTGGAGGCGGAGATTTTGTTAGAGGCTCTAAGCTTCTTCCGGGGGCAGATCGAAGTTGACTAGGTCTCCGCGGAAGCCGCGCGTCTTCCAGGCGCCGAAGGCGATGCCCGCTGCCATCCACATGGTGCCGGCGATCTTGGCGGGAGTACTGAGGCTCAGCCAGAGCAAAAGGCAGATCAGAAAGCCGAAGACGGGTGGCAGGATAAACGACAGTGTCCTTTTCTGGTCGCGCACCACATAGCGCATGAGCGCGGCAGCGTTCACGCCCATGAAAGCGATGAGCGCGCCGAAATTGAGCATCTCAGCGCCGAGACCGTAACTCATCACGAACGCGCCAATCAGCGCGATTGCGCCCACAAACAGCACGTTATTCCGTGGTACGCGATGCTTCGCGTCCACTACTCCGAAAAAAGACTTCGGAAGCGCGTTGCTTCGCCCCATCCCGAAAAGCAGTCGGGCAGCGCCGATCTGCGCGCCCATGCCTGAACCGAAGTTGGCGACCAGCAGGGTGAATCCGATAATGCCGAACATCGGCTTCCAGGCGCGGCCCGCAACGTGAACGAAGGCGGTGTCGACGTCTGGAAAAGGCTGCGATGCGGGCCAGATCAACTGCGCGGCGTAGACCTCAACCGCTGACAGAAGGCCGATCACGAGGCAGGTCAGCACCGTTGCCAGCAGAATATTGCGGCGCGGGTTCTCCGCTTCTTCCGAGAGCGTGGAGATGCCGTCGAAGCCGATGTAAGTGAGCACGGCGATCGAGGTTCCTCCGAGCACGGCCTTCGTGTTCCACAGGCTCGGGTCGTAGAAAGGGCGGGTGTAGAAGCCTGCGCCGTCGCGCGGATGCCCGAAAACGTAGCGCGCCGCGACCACAAAGAAAATTGCGATCACCACTCCCATTGCCGCCGCCAGCGCCGAGTTCACGCGCGCCGAAGTTTTTACTCCCTGAATGTTCAGCAGCGTAAACACCAGCGCAAAGAAGACAGCCCACGCCCAGTACGGCACGCCGGGAGCAAACACGTGCGCCTGCTGGCTGCACCAGATGGTGCAGATAATCGGATTGAGCATGTAGTCCATCACCATGCTCCAGCCGGTGACGTAACCAAGCGCGGGATTGATTTCCTGTCCGACATAGGTAAAGGCCGAGCCAGCGCTGGGATAGGCGCGCGCCATGCGGCCATAGCTGATGGCGGTGAACAGCATCGCCACCATCGCGATCAGGATCGTCGTGACCACGTGCCCATGTCCGCGGTCGCTGAGCACCCCGAACACCGACATGGGGGCGACTGGCTGAATCACGATGACGCCGTACAGAATCAGGTCCCAGAGCGTGAGCGAGCGCCTCAGGCGCAGCGCGCCAGCAGGCGGGTTGGCAATAGAACTCATTTCTCGATCTCAAAATAAACCCCATTATCCTGCGGAGATAACGGGGTTTGGGGGACCGGTACTCGTGGCTCGCGGGGACGCAATAGAGCACCTCAGAAGATTACTATGCCATAAATGCGGATGTGGAGACCCAGACTTCGCGGCGGAGCAAGATTGGCTTCGAACTTTCAACACAAGTTCTACCCCTCACAAGACTGATCGCATATCCGTGACCCAAGTGCTCACGGCTGCGAACTGACCTCGAGCAGCAGATGATCCTTGAATTCCGCTGCCAGTTTCGCCACGCCATTGGCCGCCGCGTCTACCGCGCCAAGGTCTTTTCCCTCGCCGTAGTCACTCACCCGATACTTCCCGGGCCGCAGTCCGCGCAGTTCGACTTCGCCTTTCCATTGAGACGAGGCGAAGAACGCGTAATACATTTTGTTGTCTTTCGCGATGGCATATCCCTCGGGCACGTCGTAACCGGTCACGTAAAGGTCCCTGAACTCTCCCTTGGATAGCATCTTCTGGTTGTACAAGCCGATCCATTTTTTCCAGCGCTCTTCTTTCGCCGCGGTCAGATTGACGTCCTTGAATTTCGGGCCGGGATCGGGCCAGACGAATTTCGTCCCCACCACGCCTCCAGCCCCAATCGTGGAAGCAAAATCGTCGCCGTGTTCTCTCCAGTCGTTGCCCACTTTTGTCATCGCGGAAAGTTCGACGTGATCGCCGTAGACCGCCGATTCGGGTCCGAGCAATGCCTTATACATTTTGATCCGTCGCCGCACTTGCACAGCCCCCACCGGGTCGGCCGTCACTGCTTGGTCCATGAACGGTAACCAGGCGAGTGATGGCGGCGTGCCGCACGGACAGCTCTGAGTCACGCTCTGCGGCTTGAGGGCGCGTGTCGTCTGGAAGATTTCCTTGTAGACATCCCCCATCGCATTCACCGAATCCTGCGGCGACTTGTGATGGTGCGCTGGGTTGTAGCAGGCCGGAACGCTGTAGATGTTGTCCAGCTTGCTGCCGTCGAATCCCCAGTCGCGAATGAATTTTTCCGTAAGCTGCTTGTGATACGCCCGCACTTCCGGCACCGCCGGACACAGCGTCGCCAGACCGCGAGTCATGTGCGCATGCTGGCCGTTCTTGTCCAGGATCAGCCACTCCGGATGCTCCTGCACGACTTTCGAAACGGCGTACTTGTGCGACTCGTACCTTCCCTCGCCATCCTCGACCCCGAGCGGCAGCCACCACAACTGCGCCCGCATGCCTTCCTTGTGGAAGGCGTCCGTCATCTTCTTGATGGAGTCTCCGGGAAAAGTATCCGCGCGCGGATTCCAGTCGCCATAGACGTCGAACCAGCGATCGTCGAGCGTTACCCACTTAATGCCCATCTCTTTCAGCTTCGGAACCGTGCCCAGCATCTGCGCCGGTGTTACGTCGGCTTGGTATCCCCAGCCGCACCAGCTCACGTTGTAGGCTTCGCTCGATGGCTTCGATAGCTCCCATCCTTCTTTCTGTAACACGCTTGACCATATTCTCAGCGGCTGATAGAAGTCGCCCGCATAGACGGAGACGAAACTGCGCGGAGTGGAGTACGTCTCGCCCGGCTTCAGCGTGATGTTGGCAGTGAAGTCCACCTCGGTATTCACGCGTCCATCGGCTCCCACTTTTGCCGGGATCGCCGCGGAAATCGGAATCGTTTCCACGTGCCCGACCGCTTCGCCCACCTGGCGCGTCCAGAAAGCCACCACCGGGATCCCGCCACCATAGCCGCCTTTGACCATTTCTCCCATGACGTTTGGCTGGAAAAAAGCCGGCGTCAGCTTCACGACATCATCTTTTCCCCAGTCGTAGCTCGAGCCATGAAACGACCACATTTCCCAAGGTTTCGCCTTCGCATCGCCCAGCCGCGCGTTCAACCGGCGCCGCTGATTCACGCTTTTTTCGATGACCACTTCGCTCGCGCCGCTGTTCTTGTATTCCACCGTGCTCAGCAGAATGTTCGGGAACTTGTCATAGACTTCGAGCGCCAGCACGCGCTGCAAATCCGTCCCCGATGGCCCGAGCGGACGCGCCGGAATCTCCACTCGCTTGCCGACTCCCATTTTCCCGATCGCTTCGTGCACTTGCGCTTGCTCGAAGTCGAGCGTGAAGTGCACATCCTTGCCCCCCACCCGCACAAAATCGCTGTCCGACGGAGCGCCAACGTTCGGTTCGTCCAACGAAAGTTTCTTGCCGTCCTTCTTCTGCGCGTCTAGCAGCAGAAAGGCTTGCACATAACCATCCGGCGTCACCTGAAACTCGGCGGCGCTCGTCGTCAGCGTCACCGGTCCACCTGCCTTCACGTCCACGTTGATCGCAGAAGGCTGGGTGGGTTCGGGCTTGGCGGTCCCGGTCTTCAGAGGCGACTTCGGCAACTTCGAGCAAGCCATCAGCAGGAGTGCAAGATCGAGCGTGATACAAAGCAGCGCAGTCCTGTTTCTTCGGGCGATCATGGGTAGCCTCTCTCTTTGTTGTTCCGAGCTGTTGTTCCGAGCTCCGGTAAAATATGGCAGTTGACAAAAGCTATAAAACGAAAGTAAAAGTAATTGTTCGTAATATTACACCGAAAGCTTGTCGTCCCGACTCCCGAACGTTCGCCGGGCCCAACCAAGCTGCTTGCGAACATTCGGGTTTAGCGTCCAGGAGCCTCGCCATGCCCATCCGTTTCCCTCGCCTGCAAATTCTCTCAGCCCTCATTCTTCTTATGACCGTTACCGTTGCCACGCCGCTATGGGCGCAAAAAGATGCCGGAGCCATTGTAGGCCTGGTGCGCGACCCCAGCGGTGCGGTGATCACGGACGCCAAGGTCACCGTCACCGACGTCGATCACGGACAGAACTTCATCGCAACCACGAACGAATCCGGAGAATACGTTGCCAGCCCCCTTCGTGTGGGGCGCTGGGTCGTGACGGTTGAGCATGCCGGCTTCAAGAAGACGGTTTCCTCGCCGGTCGAGATCAACGTGCAGGATCGCGTCCCGGTGAACATCACGCTGCAGGTCGGGCAGGTCAACGAGCAAGTCGTGGTCACAGGAGCAGCGCCCCTGTTGCAAACGGAAACCTCCGAACTGGGCCAGGTCGTCGACAGCAAGCGGGTCGCAAGTATGCCGCTCAATGGACGTAATTTCGCGCAACTGGCGCTGCTCTCGGCGGGCACCGCTCCGAGCGAACCCGGCGCCCGCGATGAAGGCGGTTTTGGTTTCAGCTCCAATGGCGCGCGTTCCCTGCAAAACAATTTCCTGCTCGACGGCATCGACAACAACTCGAACTTGCCGGACCTGCTCAATGAAACCAACTTTGTGATTCAGCCCCCGGTCGATGCCCTGCAGGAGTTCAAGGTTGAAAGCAACGCTTACAGCGCAGAGTTCGGCCGCGGCAACGGCGCGATCATTAACGCAGTGATCAAGTCCGGCACCAACGGTCTCCACGGATCGCTGTGGGAATTCTTGCGCAACGACAAGCTCGACGGACGAAATTACTTCGACGACCCGACCAAGGCCACGCCGCCCTACAAGCAGAACCAGTTTGGCGGCACGTTCGGTGGCCCGATCGTCATTCCCAATTTTTACGATGGCCGAAACCGCACTTTCTTTTTTGTGGACTATGAAGGACTTCGCATCCGCCAGGCACAGACGCAGACCGCCCTAGTGCCGAGTCAAGACGAGCGCTTGGGGAACTTTACTGAAATCCTCACCAACCAGCCGGTATTCAATGGCGACGGCACCACCCCGGTTTTGGACTGCAGCGGCAACCCCACTTTTGCCGGAGAGATTTTCGATACGAGGCTCACTGGGCCTTACCCCTCCAACGACACCGGTCTCTGTGGCGTGCCTTTCACGGTGAACGGGGTCCTGAACATGATCCCTACGACTCCAAACCAGACGGGAGGCGGGTTCCTGGATCCCCTGGCGGCGAAGCTGGCCGCGCTTTATCCGCCACCGGGCCCGGTTCAGCCGAATTCGGGGAACAACTTCCTCTCCAATCCGGTTCTTAAAGAGACCAGGAACAACTTCGATGTTCGAGTCGACCAGAAGTTCAACGATTACGACTTTGCCTTTTTCCGCTTCAGCTATGAGGACCAACCGCGCAGCATCCCGGGAACGTTTCCTGGAGTTGCCGATGGCGGTGGTTTCTTCAGTGGAGACGAAGAAAACTCCTACCGCAGCTTTGCGACCAGCTGGACTCACATTTTCCGCCCGCAGTTGACCAACGAGTTCCGGCTCGGCTACAACCGCATCAACTCGCAGCGCTTGGAACTGAATGCCAACACGGATGTTTCCGGGCAAATCGGCTTCCCCGGTGTTTTTTTTGCTCCGGGCCTTGGCGGTCTGCCTCAGCTGACCTTCAACGAAGATGGCAGCGCGCCCACGCTCGGCAGCCCGACATTCCTTCCCTCCAAGGAACTGCAGAATTCATACACTCTCTCCGATAACCTGACCTGGGTAAAAGGTGCTCATAGCCTCAAGTTCGGCACGGAGATCCGGCACGAAGAATTCACCATCTTCCAGCCCGATGCTGCGCGCGGCACGCTCGACTTCAGCTCCACCCTCACCGACAATCCCGGTTCCCCCAATCCTGGTACTGGCGGTCTCGGATTCGCTTCCTTTATGGCCGGGCTGGCAGATGGCGGCAGCATCAACAACCTGCACAATGTCGACTACTTCCGGCAAACCTATTCGTTTTATACCCAGGACGATTGGAAGGTGTCTAGCCGTCTCACATTGAATATTGGACTGCGTTACGAACTGTTTCTGCCAGTCACCGAACGCCACAATCAGGTTGCATCTTTCGATCTGACAAATCCTTCCAATCCCACTTTGATAGTTCCCAAGGGACTGAGCGTCCAACTTACGCCCACTGTTGCTCAGGCCGTAACAGTGAGCGCAACCGGCAGCAAGGGGCTGATCAACACGGATTGGAACAATTTTGCGCCGCGCATCGGGATGGCGTTTCAAATCAATCCCAAGACGGTGTGGCGCGCGGGCTACGGGATCTTCTATGGCGGGCAGGAGAACGGACCGTACTCGAATCCCAGCCCGGGCTTTAATCCTCCCTTCTTCACCAACGAGTCTTACGTTACGCCGTGCAGCGCCCCCTCAGCGAACCCCAACCTCAACCCGCCGCTAGACTGCACCATCCCTGGATTGCGGTTTCTGGCCGGTGGATTTCCCGCCAGCTCTCTTACGGATCCGAATACGCCGATCTTTTTCTCGGTCGATCGGAATCTGCCCACGCCCTATATGCAACAGTGGCATATGTCGGTACAGCGGGAGTTGCCGGGACAAGGCGCCCTGGAGATTACCTACGCCGGCTCGAAAGGAACAAAGCTGTATACATTCTTCAACGGAAATCAGGCTGCGCCGAGCGCCAATTCGGCGGACGCGACCGCTCCCCGGCGGCCGGTGTTTGCTTCTCTCCCTGGAGCCGGCCCCTGCACGCTGGCGACGTCCAGCAACTGTAACCCGGTCTTCGACACCAGCATCGACTGGTTCCGATCGACTGGCAAATCCATGTATCACTCGCTGCAGGCGCACTACGAGAAACGCGTCACGCGCGGTCTGCAATTCCAGGCCTCGTATACGTGGGCACACTCGATCGATATCGCTTCGAACGCCAATCTCGGTCCCACCCAGAACAACAGCGACTTCCGGGATTTCCGCCATCCTGAGGCCGAGAAAGGCAATTCGGACTTTGATGTCCGGCAGCGCTTTGTCGCGGGTCTTCTCTACGAACTGCCTATGGGACACGGCAAGTCACTTTTCGGAGATGCCCAAGGGGTTTGGAACCAGATCGTAGGCGGATGGCAGACAGCCAGTATCGTCACCATCTCCACGGGGAACTGGTATACGGTTCTGGATGGCAACGGGAACTTTGCTAATGCCGACGGCGGCGCTGGCGGCGTCTCACAACGGCCCGATCAGGTGGGAGACCCTCGCGCTCACCCTTGCCTTCCGGGTACGTTCTTCAACACTTGCGCCTATGCCGATCCGAGCCCGGGTTCTTTCGGCAACGTGGGCCGCAACACCATTCAAGGCCCCGGAAACCGCGTTTGGGACTTCTCGTTATTCAAGTTTTTCAAGATGACGGAACGTTCAAACTTGGAGTTCAGAGCTGAGTTCTTCAACGTGCTCAATCACACGAACTTCCTTTTCGCCAAGCCAGGGCCGCAGAATGGAAATCCGGCAACCGTGTTCGGCGATCCCCATTTTGGCCTTCTGACCGCGTCACGCGATCCACGCCAGATTCAACTGGCTATGAAGATCAGCTTTTAGATCTCAGCAGCTTACCAAGAACTCACGACGGTTGTTTCGACTAATTTCGTTTTCTTTCGAGATACAGTATGCGCTCGCCTCGAATGGCTGAACCGATCCCGGCCGCGTTTCTCTGTTTGGCGCTGCTGGCCGCGACCCATGGTGCCGCCCAACAAACCGGCATCGGCTACAAACCCGCCACCGACGCCGACAGCAAGAAGACCATCCTGCTCAAGGACTTTCAACCCGAGCCCACGCTTCATTCCGCGGTGCACGAAATCCGGCGCGCGAAGTTTCCCGTGATCGATGTGCACACCCACACCAACGATGCGGTCGGCATCGGAGACCGCGTCGATCCCAAAGAAATGATCGCGCGCATGGACCGCCTCAACATCAGGACCATCGTCATCCTCACCGGCATGTGGGGCGACAAACTGCAGACCATCATCGACGACATGGTCAAGCCCTATCCAGGGCGGTTTATAGTGTTCACGCAGTTTGACTGGTCCAAGATCAACGATCCGAATTTCAGCCAGCTCATGATGCGCCAGATCGACGACTCGGTTGCCCGCGGGGCGCGCGGGCTGAAGGTTTTGAAAGAACTCGGCCTCGGCGTGCGCGATGCGACCGGCAAGCTGATAACGATCGACGATCCGCGCCTCGACCCGGCATGGGAAGAATGCGGGCGGCTTGGCATCCCCGTGTTTATTCATGTGGCCGATCCAGAAGCATTTTTTCATCCTATCGATGCCCGCAACGAGCGCTACGAGGAACTCATCGAGCATCCGGATTGGAGCTTCTACGGCCCACAGTTCCCATCCCTGCAAGAGTTGTTCGCCGAGCGCGATCGAATGTTCGCCAAGCATCCGCATACGACGTTCGTCGCCCTGCATTTTGGCAGTTGGCCGGAGAACCTGGATTTCGTCGAACAAACGTTTCAGAAATTTCCTAACGTCATGATTGAAACCGGGGCGCGCGAAGGAGAACTCGGACGCCAGCCGCGACGGACCCGCGAAATCTTTCTGAAGTATTCCGACCGCATCATGTTCGGCACCGATGAAGGCGCGGGAGAGGCTATGTACCAGAACTATTTCCGCTGGCTCGAGACCGAAGACGAATACTTCCCTTACGCGCAATATCCGCAGCAGGGGCGCTGGATGATTTACGGCATGGGCCTGCCCGATACCGTGCTGGAAAAGGTGTACCACGGCAACGCGGAGGCGCTGTTTGCGCGGTTCAATAGTTCAGAACGGCGTGCCGAACGGGGCGCTGGACAAGGTATTTCTGGCGGAACACCCGCCGGGATGCAAGCGACCAAATAGCCCTTGACAATCCCGACGGCCAGCACGAAAGTTGCTATTCGAAACAAATCGAAACATCATGCCCCCGAACGGTCTGCTCAACGAAGAACGCCGCCGTGAAATCCTTGGGATCTTGCACCGGGATGGACGCGTGCTGGTCAAGGATCTGGCCCGGCATTTCCGTATTTCGCAGATCACGATCCGCAAAGATCTGGAGTTTCTCGGCGGCCAGGGGGTCATCCAGCGTACTCACGGCGGCGCTCTGCCCGTGCAAGCCGGCGCGCTGCTCGATCCGACGCTGCGCGAGAAAGAGAAGCTCCACCGCAAGCAGAAGACGCAGATTGCCCTCGCCGCCGCCCGCTTAGTCGAAGAAGGCCAGTCCGTGTTGCTCGATTCCGGAACCACGACGACGGCCATTGCGCGGGCCCTGAAAGACAGGGCGCAGCTCACCGTGATCACGAACGCGATCAACATCGCGGCAGAGCTGGCGGGCACGCACATTGAAGTGATCCTGACCGGAGGCATGCTGCGCAAGAACTCGTTTTCTCTGGTCGGTCCCCTGGCCGAGCGGACTCTGCGCCAACTCAGCGCCGACATCCTGTTCCTCGGCGTCGATGGCTTCGACACCAAGGCTGGCCTTTTCACTCCGAATTTATTGGAGTCCGAAGTGAACCGGGCGATGGTCGAAATTTCCCGCAGGACGATCGCGGTTTGCGACTCGAGCAAGTTTGGCCGCCGCAGCCTGTGCAACATCATGCCGGTCACGACGGTCCATGAAGTGATTACCGACAAGCAGATTCCGAAGTCAGATTTGCACGCGCTGAAGGAGGCGGGAGTGAAGGTCACGTTGGTGTAATCGGAGCTGAACAGACGCAATGAAATCGGCGGAAATCACGGAACAGGGCCAGCACACGCTGAGCGAGATTCTTTCCCAGCCCCAGTGCTGGAGCACGTGTCTAGCCCAGCTGGCAGCCAGCGTGGAACTTGGTGCGGTCGTTCAACTCGCGCGGCCCGGAGCGGAATGGATCTTTGTGGGCTGTGGAACAAGTTACTATCTCGCGCAGGCGGCCGCATCGAGCTTCAACTATCTCAAGCTACCGGCACGGGCCGTCCCCGCTTCTGACTTGCTGATGTATCCCGCACTAACTCTGCACGCCGGACGGGATTATGTTCCGGTTGTGATTTCGCGCTCCGGCCGCACGTCGGAGGCAGTTCGCGCCGCGCAGATGTTGGAGAAGGATCACAATCTGCGCACCATCGCCATCACCTGTGCCGACGGCCAGCCGCTGGAGCCGGCATGCAGCGTGACGATGAAGCTTCTCGACGCCGACGAGCAGAGCACGGTCATGACGCGATCGTTCACGTCCATGCTGCTGGGGCTGCAATACCTCGCGGCAACCGTCTCTGGCAATGATGCGTTCCGTCGCGCATTGAGCGAACTCCCGCAACAGGTCGAGCCGCTTCTGAAAAACATCCCGCAACGTCTGCGGTTGTTTGTCGAGTCTCGTAGTTTTTCCGATTTCGTTTTTTTGGCACAGGGCCCACTGTTCGGCATTGCCTCGGAGTGCATGTTGAAGGTGACCGAATCTTCCTGCACCTATGCCCAGGTATTTCATTCTCTCGAGTTCCGTCACGGTCCGAGATCCATCGCAGGTCCAGAAACGCTGATCACGTTTCTTATGACGGAAACTTCTTACGACGCGGAAGTCGAGTTGCTCGAAGAAATGAAAGCTCTCGGTGCGGCCACCATGGTGATTGCGAATCGCGTCGATAACCGGGCTCAGCGTGCCTCTGACTTCGCCATCGAACTCGGGCTCCAGTCGCCCGAGTACGTGCGCCCCGCGGCTTTCGCGGTTTGGGGTCAACTGTACGGCGTTTACTATGGGCTCAAGAAGGGCCTCAATCCCGACTCGCCGAAAAACCTGACGCGCGTGGTCGAACTCGCGGACGGCCGCTAGAACCAGCAGTTAGTAATTAGCAAGAAACGCCAAAAGGCCTGCTCCATGTCCAAGCTTGATATCGCGATCGCCGGGGAGATCAATCTTGACCTAATCCTCTACGGTCTGCCCGAGGAAATGCCCACAGAACGCGAACTGCTGGCCAGCGGCTTCGCCATCACGTTAGGCAGTTCCTCGGCCATCCTGGCGCATAATCTCGCCGCTCTTGGCAGCCGCGTAGGGTTCGTCACCAAGGTCGGCGACGATTCTTTCGGAGACCTGGCGCTGGAGCGCCTGCGTGAGCGCGGAGTGGACCTTACCCGCGTCGCGCATGGCGCCAAGTCCGGCGTAACGCTCATTCTGCCCCACGGACCCCAGCGCCACATCCTCACGTATCCGGGCACAATCTCCGAGTTGCGCTATGAGGATCTCGACCTCGATTATCTGGCATCCGCGCGCCACTTCCATATGTCGTCGCTGTTTTTGCAGCGTGAGTTGTTGCCGCATGTGCCCGAACTTTTTCGGCGTATGAAATCTGCCGGCCTGACCACCTCGCTCGACACCAACGACGATCCCAACGATCGCTGGGACAGCGTCCTCGAAGAGATCCTGCCTCACGTGGACATCCTGCTGCCGAACGAGCGCGAAGCGATGAAGTTGTCCAGGGCTGACGACGTGGAAACCGCGCTCTCGCGGCTCGCCCAAAAGGTGGAAACCGTCGTGGTCAAAATGGGCGCCAGCGGAGCCGTTGCTATTCGGGATGGGCACCGATTCAGCGCACCCGCCGTGCCGGTAACGGTCATCGATCCGATTGGCGCAGGTGACAGCTTCGACGCCGGGTTCCTCCACCAATTTCTCCGAGGGGCGGATCTCGCGACGTGCCTGGCCTACGGCAACCTGTGCGGAGCATTCTCCGCCACCGACTGTGGCGGTACGGAAGCGTTCCGCGACACAGCCCGAATGCAAGAATTTCTCCGATAGCCGCAGGAACATTCCCCATTTTGGCGCTGTCGACGATGACTCTCAAGCACTGGCAGGCTGTCCGCTTTCTGTCCGTGAACTGCCGCCAACAGCAGCCAAAGTGAGGCAAAGACGCGGCGGCACTTTTCAATGTTTGGTTGGACTTAGTTGGCTGGACTTGTTCGGAGTTGGGCGCGAATTTCCCCTGTTAACCGGAGGGTTGTAGGTTCGAGTCCCACCTGAGGAGCCATTTCTTTCCCCTCTGATTTCAGCGGCTTGAGTCAAATCCAAATAGTTTTGTCCTTTTTTTGTACTACCGAACCCCTTTAACAGGGGGCTGTTTCCCCCACGGTCCCGATACCAGAGTAGCGTCGCGAAATGTATCATTGAGCAGGTGACAATCAATGTTCTCAGGATCTCAATTCAACAGGGGCCATCGAAGCAGTCTAGTCTTTCATTTGGCTTTTTTTTCGGTCTCCGCAGCAATCGCCCTCGGCCTGCTCTCGGATGGGGTCACGCGCGCTTTTGCACAGAACCATAACCCGCAGCGTCAGAGCAAGACAGCCAGCGCGGCACCTGACGTCGCTCGCGGCAAGTATGTCGTGGAGGGCGTGGCCATGTGCGGAGAGTGCCACACACCCCGCGACAGCAATGGAAATTTTGACCGGACTCGATGGCTGCAGGGCGCGCCCGTCCCTTGGCTACCGGCGAAGCCCGACTCGAACTGGCCTCTCGACGCGCCGCGGATTGGCGGCACTCCACCCGCCAGCGACGCTGACATGATCAAACTACTGACGACCGGCATCTGGAACACCGGTAATCGTCTTCGGCTTCCGATGCCCCAGTTTCGCATGGACCGCAGTGATGCCGAAGCTGTCGTTGCCTATTTAAAGTCGTTGACTCCGCAACAGTAGCCCCCCGCATCGCTCGCGTAGGGAAGAATTCTGCCCTAGCCGAGCTTGGGCAGTCCGCTTTCAGGATTTCGGTTGAAATCATCGTTGAAACGGGGCTGTGGACATTCATCTTAAAAGGTCAGATTACCCTTCACTGGTGTAACATCGCGATTTCACCAACAATCCTGGGAAGGCGGCGCCCGGTAAGCGAATCCTGGACTTCTTGGGAAAAGGCGTTTCGGCGTCGCTCAGCGCGGCGTTTCCTTTTCAAACTGCGCCATTACCGCCCCTTACGCCCATTAAGATCGCCGGCAGCGGTTGCCACCGGCGACACAGTTCGGAATCATTACTCTGCATTCAGCCTAGGCAGCTTTGCGTGGTCCTTTCGGGTCACTCTTGCCTTGGTCGGAGCTCGCTTCACGGGTAAAAGAAAGATTTTGGGCGCCCGTCCGCTCCAAAAGTTTCCGTTTTCTCCACTTGCTGAGGAGAGGGGCCATTGTGCCAATGACGATTACCAGCACGGCAAACGAAATCAAGAGCCATGAGGACCAGAACCCGCCCTTGGCAGTCGCAGCGGGTGTAGTGGCGGCGGCAGCAGGTGTGCTGGCAGTCGCAGCGGGTGTAGTGGCGGCGGCAGCAGGTGTGCTGACAGTCTGCGAGGACGGGCTGGCAGTCGCAGCAGGTGTAGTGGTGGCTGCAGCAGCAGGTGTTGCTGACGGTCTCCGAGGACGTGCAGCCGGTGTGCGGGCAGTCTCCGCAGGCATGCTGACAGTTTCCGAGGGCGTACTGACAGTCTCCGCAGGTGGAGTAGCGGCTGCAGGGGATGTGACGACAGTCTCCGCAGGTGCGGTGACAGTCGCAGCGGGGGAAGCGGGGGCCACATTGGGTGTAACGGCAGTCTCCGCAAGTGTGCTGATAGTGGCAGTGGGCGCAGCAGCGGCCACAGCAGGTGTGCTGGCAGTTTCCGAAGGCGTGCTGACAGTCGCAGTGGGTGCAGCGGCGGCCGCAGCGCAGTGTTCGGAGATCATGTTCAGTTCGGTGACGGCAAAGCTGTTATCAGCAGCGGTGGAACCTGTGCCACTTGCTCTGTGCCCGATGAGGGTTACGTCATGGCCCAGATGTGGCTTGAGATCGACACTGCTGGTCGTGATCTTGAAAATATGGCCCGTGTTGTCTTGCACAACTGTGTAGTTACCATCAGAGCCACCCAGGCAACCCTTAATGTTGGTCTGGTCTGTGTTGATGCTCGCCGCGGGAGTCTGTGCAAACCCCAGCGCGACCAGCAGGGCCGGTACAACGATCAACAGCAATGCTCTCTTCATGGAATCCTCCGAAGATTCTCGCCTTGCGGCGGTCTAAAATTTCGCTTGGGATTTGATTCTGCTTCCGATTCTCATGTCGAACCCTCGCGGCTTTCGGGCTCCGGCCTGAGAACTTGGAGCATCCAGGTGAAAACCACACCATCTTATTCAGTAAGAATCTGACCGTCTGTTCCAAACCGCTCACATTTAACAGAGAGGCGAACAAGACATCGATCAGAATCTTCCCTATTAGTCTGAGACCAGCGGAGCGGTTAATTGGCTAGCGCGCGTCCCCGGGGCGAGATGGGTCCCCATCCAGCGGAAGGTGATCCAGATCGCTCGGCCCGACAGATCTTCCTTTCCCGCAAACCGGTATGTGATCTCGAAGTGGGGGGAACGCGCACTAGTTCTGTACTGGTATCTGGCCCATGACCGCGCCGTTGCCAGTGAGTACTGGGCAAAGCATTACCTGTTGGCGGACTCTATTCGTACGAATCGCAGCGACGGAGCGATGGTGCGCATGCTCACTCCGATGTACGAGGGAAAGTCTCCCGAGGCCGCCCAGGCACGTGTGATCAACCTGGGATGCGCTGTACACCGAAAAAGGCGTTCCGCGCAGACGCTATCCCCCGGTCAGTAGTGAAATGGACTGAGCGACAGGACATTATCTTGCCGGGACGGAGACGACGTCGCTCGGGGTCTGGTCGTGGGCGATGCGCTCTTCGATCCTAGACACGAACTTCGGTGTGTAGCCCTTCACCAGTTGCCGGATGCCAGGCCCAAACTCGTGGTAGACGTTCATCCCCGCGTCGCTGCCAATCGTCGAACCAAAATTATTGAATGTCTCCGAAGTGGATCGCGTCCCATATGGACGATGAGCAGAGTGGATAGCGACCGAAGTCAGCACCCCGAGGAAATACCGAGTGTTCAGCCTCCCCTTTCCGGAGTCGTCACGCGTGACAAAAATGCGCGAAGCTGCGTAGGAGGCCCGGCCCATAAAGCTGTCGCTGGTCGAAGGGTAATAACGTGGGTCCTGCCTGAGCAACGACGGATACAGGTCCTTACCAGAAAGGGCGCTGGACTCTTCTTGAATAAACAGCACTTGATGAAGAGCGGTTAAGCTGGGCTTCGGTCCGGGAGTGACGTGTCCCAGTTCTGTTTCGCGCATTGCGCCCGCGCTGACGCCAACCGCGCCAAGTGTCAAAGGCGAGCCTGCTTCATTGACGAAGGTGTGAAATCTCTCTGCTCGTGTTGGAGGCTGTACCGACGACGGAGCATCCGGAAGTGAACTCCACGTACGCATCTCCTGGCGCTGCATTTCGGGTGAGTTTGAGCCGTCAAACTGTAATCCCTGAAGCAAGTCAGCTGAAGGACGTTTCTGGCACAAGGCCCCGCAAGCAGCCAATAGACAAAAAGAAACGACCCGGATTGGTGCACTTCGCTTCCCCATGGCTCGGCCCTGCAAAGCGGCAAGCGACTATTGGGCTCCCCGGCGATTCGGCTGGGAGCACACCTCGACGTTAGCACTCGACGGGGCATTCGTCTGAGCAAGAGTGCTCATCCCGGGAGGCAGAGACTTCGTTGATGGAAGAGACAGTCCGCTGCGAGCCAAACTCAGTTTTCGATTTGGCGGCGACTACAAGGCCACTCACAACCTCGCCGTGGTCGCGCCCGCGGAACGCGAAACGGCCTGTTTACACTCTTAACAATTGCCGCACTCACCCTGCTGATCATCGCGCTCAAGAGTGTGGTGCTGGCCTTGTGGAACCGCGCATTGGGCGGACAAGTCGTGAACCTTCTCGATCAAATCCTCCTGATCCTGCTGGTCCTCGAGTTGCGCGATGGTGATGAATGTCATGGGCCACACGGATGTGCCGCCTCAATCCGCTACCAGCATCCGGTGTTGGATTCGGTTCGTGAAGCCACCGATCAGCGGAATCTACGTCACAATCCACGTCACAACGAACTCAGGGTACAGTGAGGAATGGTTGTAAGTGATTGCGAGAATGGAGCCGACTGTCGTTAGCACATGATATGTCCGGTTGAGATAGCAAGTGATATGTCCGCTTTGCAGGCGGCGGGGGTAGGAGACCATGGAAGGCATGATCTCTTACACGCAGGCCGCGATGGAGCGGACGATGG
>JBEKAF010000076.1:0-18864 GCA_050018355.1 Terriglobales bacterium
GAAAAGTCGTCAAAATAAAATTGCGTCAGGATGACCTATAAGCGATCTTCTCGGGTCGCCTAGACATTTTCTATCCCCCCAATTTTGGCGGTTCGGGACAAAAAGCGAGTTTTTCAACAGCCACAGGCGTTAGCACTCAGAACCCCTGTCAATGAACGATATGGGGATGTTGCGACAACAACCGCCCCGTATGCCATTCGAGACTTACCCCCAAGCTACTGCCGGGTGCCCCAGGCCTCGCGGTTTTCGGGACCTTGGATTCCACCGCGGGTGCCCCACACATTCGCGCCCTTTGCGAATGTGTGGGTGTGCGCACCACCACACTTTTAGAGTGTCCCGTACAAGCTCCGCATGGGCGGAGACTTTGACCGTCGCCTCAGATTACTCAAAGAACAAGACCCATTTTTCAGGGCCCAGCGTGTCAAGAGGTCATGCCGATTTGACCAGGCGAAATACAAGGCGAACAGAAGTCGTAAGCCAGCCGCCGAGATCGTCGCCGAAGCCCAGAATTTTCCACGTAAGTCCTTATTCCGGAATATCTTCCATATAAGTCCTTTAAAATCAAAGATTTTGCCGGAATTTCCTGTTAAATCTATGATTCTTATGGACAGTAATTTTTATTTTTTCACGAAACAGCCGTATGTTAGTAACCCATGAGTAAATGGAGAACAATAGGCGAAAATAACCAAAAGGCTATGTCCTAAGCCCGAACAAAATCAATAAACCCGCGCTGCGCATCAGTCCGCGTAAGCCGCGCCCGCACCCTGTCGCCAACGTGCAACCCCTGAGATCCCTGAGCCAGCAATCCCTCGATGTGCGGCTGCAGAGCACGAACAAACGTTCCCTTGGGAGTGACTCCGGTGACGATGGCGTCGAAGGTTTCACCCACGCGATGGCTCATGGCCACGGCGGCCAAGCGCTTCGACATTTCCCGCTCCACTTTTCGCGCCGCATCGCCTTTCTCAGTGCAGTTCGCGGCGATGGCGGCGAGCTCATCGTCGGAATAGGGCCCGGGTTTTCCGTCGAGCAATGCCTTGATCAGTCTTTGCGTGACGATATCCGCAAAGCGCCGGTTGGGCGCGGTCGAGTGCGTGTAGTCCTGCACGGCGAGTCCGAAGTGTCCCTGCTCGGGATCGCCCGGACGCTCCAGAACATATTCGCCCGGTCCAATCAGCTTGATGACCGCGAGCGAGAGGTCGGCGAAGTGATCGGGATCGGCGGCTTTGCGCTTCAGGAGAAAATCGTTGAGCGCCTTGGAATCAGCCTGCGCGGGCAGCGTTTCACCCTGCGCCGCCGCCAGCCGGACGATGCCGTCCCAATGCTCGGGAGTTTTCACGATGCGGCGCAAAGAAGAAACTCTTTCCAGCAGCCGTGCCACCACGCCGTTGGCCGTGATCATAAAGTCCTCGATCAACTCGGTGGCCCGATTCTTCTCTTGTTTCACGACATCGACCACCTGCTGGTTGAGCACCACGGGATGAACTTCGCTGGTATCAATGTTCAGCGCGCCATGATCGTAGCGCAGCTTCTTGAGCGCCTGGGCAACTTCGTCCTGCAACTTGAGCTGCCCCTGCAATTCCGAAGACGCAGCCACTTTTGGCGGCGGCGGCGCCGTGCCTTCGAGCCACGCTCCGACCGCTCCGTAGGTGAGTCGTGCCTTGTTACGAACGATCGCTCGATACACGTCGCTTGAGCTGATCGAGCCGCTGGCATTGATATTGACCACGAATTCAATCACTACGCTCGGCCTGTCCACGTTTTCGAGCAGCGACGACGCACCCGTCGAGAGCTCTTCCGGCAACATTGAAAAATTGCAAATGCCGGCATAAACGGTGGTCGTCTCCTTGGCCGCGTGTTGATCGATGGGAGAATCCTTGGCGACAAAAGCGTCCACATCGGCGATGCCGATCATCACCTTGACGTCGCCATTGGGTAAGCGTTCGGCGACCTCGATCTGGTCGAGGTCCCGCGAGGTATCGTTATCGATGGAAGACCAAAGCAGGCCGCGTAGATCCCGGACCTTATCGGAAGGCGTCAGTTGCGGCGGATGAGCGCCGATATCCGCCAGTTGTTGTTGGGTCGCGGGAGGAAAATCCGGCTCGAAACCCTGTGCCAGCATGACCTGCCGCGCGATCGCCTGAAGATTGAGAGGAGAAGGCCGAGAATCGTTCATGACGCTGAAAAGGCTAACATGAATTCTTGTTTCTCGGCGGCGAAGGTAGTGTTGTATCAGAGCTTGCGGCGTCAAGGTCAAAGGCTTAACCACAGGAGGCACGGAGGAACACGGGGGAGCACGGGGAAGGCGATAACCACTAAGGGCACTTAAGGTACACGAAGGAGGACCAAGGTTGCTTTGAGATCGTGGTATTGTTATAAGAGCAGCTGCGTCTTCCTCCGATTGGATCGATTCCCGCAGTTCCCTAAACATCATGATTTCAGTCAGCAATGTGCCCATGCGCTACGGGGCTAAAGTTCTGTTCGACGAAGTTTCCACCGGCTTTATTCCGGGGAAGCGCTACGGCCTTACCGGCCCCAACGGGGCGGGCAAATCCACGTTCATGAAGCTTCTGACCGGCGAACTTGAACCGCAGAAGGGAACTGTCGTCCGCCCGCGGAAGCTAGGCGTTCTGAGCCAGGATCAATTCGCCTTTGATCGTTATCGTGTGATCGATGCGGTCATCATGGGCAACCGGCGCTTGTGGGCCGCTCTCGAAGAACGCGAAACCATCTATGGGAAGCCTGAGATGACGGACGCGGACGGCATGAAACTCGGCGAACTGGAAGGGATCGTCGGCGAGGAAGACGGCTACACTGCCGGAAGCGACGCTGCGATTTTGCTGCAGGGCCTCGACATTCCCGACGAGCAGCACGAGCGGAAAATGTCGGAGTTGCCGGGCGGACAAAAAATCCGCGTGCTCCTGGCGCAGGCTTTGTTCGGACATCCGCAAGCGCTGTTGCTCGACGAGCCCACGAACCACCTCGATCTGGACTCTATCCACTGGCTGAAGAATTTTCTGAATCAATATGAGGGAGTGCTGATCGTGATATCGCACGACTGTCATTTCCTCAACGGCGTTTGCACCCACATTGCCGACATCGATTACGAGACCATCATCACTTACACCGGTAGGTATGACGACATGGTCGCGAAGACGCAGATTCGCTCGCAGATCGAATCGCAGAACGCCCAGCGCGAGAAGAAGATTGACCAGTTGAACGAATTCATCGCCCGCTTCGCCGCCGGAACCCGATCCAGCCAGGTGCAGTCGCGGCGCAAGGAAGTCGAGCGGCTGCAGGTCACCGAGCTGGCGCGGTCCAACATCCAGCGTTCGTACCTGAAGTTCGAGCAGAAGCGGCCCTCCGGTAAACACATTCTGGAAGTGGAAGGTGTCACGAAGTCATACGGAGAAGCCGAAGTGATTTCCGGCTTCACGGCGAGCGTGATCCGCGGGGAAAAAATCGCGCTGATGGGCCGCAACGGCTCCGGCAAGACGACTTTGGTGAACGCGCTGCTCGCGAACTCGCCGACGGTTTCGGAATCGGAACTGCGAAAAACGAGTGGCTACGATGGTCCCTTTGTCGACGGTGGAAAAGTTATCTGGGGTCACGAAGCTGCAGTGCCGGCGGAGAGGCGGCGCGGTTGATTTCTTGTAAGCTGATGCTGCAGAAGCCCAACGTACTCGTGCTCGACGAGCCGACCAACCATCTGGATCTCGAATCGATAAACGCCCTCAACATCTCGCTGCAGCGCTACCCTGGAACGGTACTGCTGGTCACGCATGACGAGGATCTGATTGATGAAGTAGCGACCCGGATCCGGCACTTCGAGGGCACCCACGAAATCACCGATTTCAAAGGCGCATATGGCGAGTACGAGGCCGTTCTCGCTTAACAGTCCGGGGTACAAGTGACCCAGAAGAAATTGTCATCGTGAGCGGAGCGAAGGACCTGCTTTTCTGGCACCATTGCGGAATTGCTACTTACTCTTCGCGCCCTTCTGAACGATCGACAGCAGATGACCTTTCTTCGCCTTCTTCTTTGCGCTCGATCGTTTGCGGGATTTAGAAGAACCGCCGACGATGTCAGCGACGCTGGTGCTCTCCAGTATCTTGGCTGCGGCATCTCGCACCTCCAAAAACACACCATATAGCGCGCGATGGTCGGGATCGGTGACGATGAGGCTTCGGAGTTGGTCCGCGTCCCCAAAGGGTGCGAGTGGGCCGTCAACCAGACGAATGATTTCGCTGAGTTTGATCTCCGCTGGCGCGCGCCGCAGCCGGTAGCCGCCCTTCGCGCCCCGAACGCTTTCCACGATGCGCGCGTTCTTGAGTTCCAACAGAATCAACTCAAGAAATTTTTCCGGCAGGTCGCTATCAATGGCGATGTCCCGGATCTTGACAGTCTCGGTTCCGTATCGGCGGCCCAGGGTCGTTATCGCTTGCAGCGCGTAAAGCCCTTTTTGCGAGATCTTCAATCTTGTATCCTTTCCAACTGACTTCTGTGATTTCCGGCTGCTGCGCCACGCCAGTTACTCCAGCAGCGTACCTTCCGTATTGGACGTACTCTAGTGCTCCCGCGTCCGCTTTGCAACTGATCTTGTTGCCAAGTGCATGTTCAGTTATGCGCAAGTGCAAAATGTTTCATGTGAAACGCGGACGGGCACGTGTTTCGCATCGGATGTACCAGTGTCACAGCGGTTGATGGGCGCGGGAAAAAGTCCCCTACTGCGTCGAAGCCATCTTCGTCGCAGGCTCGCCAATCTCGCTGTGCGATTCGCCTTCGAGACAAACGCGATGCCACAACTCAAGATTGAGCAACCGCCAGATGCGATCGTAGTTGTCGCGATGCTTCGCGCGATGTTCGTTGAACAGTTTCTCGATCGCTTCGCGCCGGAAGTAACCGCGATTCAGGCTGCGCGGTTCAAGCAGCACCTCGCGGATCGTTTCCAGCCGCGGTCCGGCCAGCCACCCGCTCCACGGCGTCGGAAATCCCAGCTTTGGCCGGTACAGAATCGAGTGCGGCAGCAGATCCTCCACCGCTTTTTTCAGAATCCGTTTGCCGGCCAGTCCCTGGATCTGCACTTCGCGCGGAATTCGGGTCGCGAATTCAACCAGCACATGATCGAGAAACGGCACCCGGCTTTCGATGGATGCGGCCATGCTCATGTTGTCCTGCTTCATGAGCAGTTCCACCAGGTAAGTCTTGATGTCGGTGTAGAGCAGCCGTTGCAGCATTTCGCCCGACGAGTGGTCCCAGTAATCGAGGACATTCTTATATGCCGTGCTGGGCGCGGCTTCCCGCGCGAACTCGCTGGTCAGCAATCCGCTCTGCTCCGCTTGGCTGAAGGCGGAAAAGAAATTATCGAAGTAAAAGGAAGCCCAGGAATTTCCATCCTTGGCCAGAAACGTGTGTTCCAGTTTCCGGCGCAGAGTTGCTCCCAACAGGGAAGAGGTCGCGACCGTGTTGCGCAATCCGCGCCGCAGAACCCCCGGAACCACGCTGCGGTATGCGCGATCCATGGCCGCATTTTTCACAGTGAAGGCATAGCGCGTGTAGCCCGCCAGGGTTTCATCCGCGCCCTCTCCGGTCAGTACCACCGTAACTCTCTCCCGGGCGAGGCGAGCGACAAAATAAAGCGAGATGCTCGACGGCCACACGATCGGCTCGTCTTCATGCCAGATCAAATGCGGTAGCGAAGCAAAAAAATCCTGCTCGCTGACCAACACTTCATGATGCCGCGACTGGATGTGCTCCGATACCGTGCGCGCAAAAGGCAGTTCGCTGTACGTCTGCTCGGTGTAGCCGACGGAGAAAGTCTCGACTGGCTCGCGCCGCATTTTCGTCATCAGCGCAGCCACCGCGCTCGAATCCACGCCGCCGCTCAGGAACACGCCCAGCGGCACGTCGCTCATCAGGTGGCTGTTGACTGCGCCTTCCAGTAACTCGCGGTAGCTCTGGATGTAGTAACCTTCATCTCGCAATTCGTGCGGTGTCGATGCATCCAGGTCCCAGTACTGTCGAATTTCCGCCTTGCCATCCGGACCAACCATCATGGTGTGTCCGGGCAGCAGCTTGCCGATTCCGGCGTAGAAACTTTCCTCGCCCGACAAATATCCAAATGCCAAATACTCCGGCAGCACCGCCCGATTGAACTCCGGACGAATCCCGCCATGCGCCAGCACCGCTTTGATTTCCGATCCGAACAGCAGTCGCTCCGGCGTCAATTTGTAGTACAGCGGCTTGATGCCGAGCCGGTCGCGCGCGATGAAAAGCGTTTTCGTGTTGCGATTCCAGATGGCGAAGGCGAACATGCCGCGCAGGTGCTGCACACAGTCCGCGCCGTACTCTTCGTAGAGATGAATGATGGTCTCGGTATCGCTGTGCGTGCTGTAGCGGTGGCCGCGCGCGATGAGTAGCTCGCGCAAAGCGAGATGGTTGTAGATCTCGCCATTGAACACGATCCATAGCGTGCCGTCTTCGTTCGAAATCGGCTGATGCCCGCCTGCAACATCGACAATGCTGAGCCGCCGCATGCCGATGCCCACCGGGCCGTCCGTATAAAAGCCTTCGTCGTCGGGCCCGCGATGGGTGATTACGCGGCACATTTCGCGCAGAGCCGCGGCGCTCGCCCGCGCGTCCGGTCCGAATTCAAGAATGCCTGCGATCCCGCACACTTAGTGTTTCTCCGCGTATGGCGACGAACTGCGATTCGACGAACTATGACCAGACGAACCTTGATTCGACGAATCATGATTCAAGTCCGCCGATGAGGAAGGCGAGCCGCCCGTCAGCTCTTCGCCCGTCAGCTCTTCGAACAACGACGTAACGGAAAACTCGCCCGGCGCTGCATTCATCACTGCATCCTGCTTGCGCCACTCGAAAAATGCGGATGGCCCCGCCGCCTTCAGCAGAGGCTGTCCCTGCCAAGCGACGTACGTCCCGCCGATCACGACCAGGTGCGCGAGTTTCTCTTTTTCGATGCGGCAATACAGCACTTGCGCGTCCGAAGACCACGGACCGAAACTCCACGCCTGCTCGCCGAGCGCAAAAAAGAACCCGTGGCTTTCGTCATGATAATCGAGTTCGTAGACCTGTACCGCCGCCTGCGTCATGCTGGCCAGCTGTGTTTCGATAAGCGGTTCGCCTCCCTGCCGGATCGCACCGCACCGTGGCACCAGCGCCGTCGCCGTCTCGACCGGCAGCAACACCCGCGCAAGGCATCGAACCAGCGGCGCAGGCTGGAACGCACCGTAAGCCGGCGAGAGCAGAGTTCTGCTAACTTCCGTCGCCGTATGCCAGACGGTTTCTTCCGGCACAATCAGGCTCAACCCTGATTCACCAGACGCCGCGTCAGCTCTCGTTATATCCACCCGTCCCGAGCTGGGGCTTCGAACTTCGAGATCGGGTGCAAAGTGCCACCGTATCTCCAGTTCATGTTCCGTGCGGCCGAGCACAACATCGCGCACCAGCCACACGCCGCCCGCGATCTTCAGCACGTGCCGCCGATGCAAAACCGGATCCGCCAGCCGCGCATATCCGTTGTGACTGCCCACAAAGTAGGCGAAACTTTTCCCCGCGATCCAGTTTTCCGCGTGCGCGGTCGGAATGTGAGTCCATGAAAAAGGCTCATCCGCAACCGCCTGGTCGACTCCATCCACGCGCAGTGTGTTGTGCGCGCCCGTCCCGCGAAATGTGTTCCGGTCCGCCGGATCTTTCGAAATGTAGACCCCGCTCCCCGCGTCCACCAGCCAGCGCCGTCCATCCATGGTGAGTCGCAGGCTGAGTGCGTCGGCGTGTCCGTGCCCCGAGCGGCCCACGCCCTGCGGTCCGGCATCCACAACCATCGCCTGCGCGTACGGCTGCGAATCCGCCAGCACGTAAAGCCCGCCGTCGGGAAAGGCCAGCGAATGCGCCGCAGGGCTCATTCGCGCGCTCGACTGTGTGTGCGCAAGTTGCTTAACGGCCTGATCCCCAAACAACCAGATCGCTTCTTCCGTCAGCCGCGCCGCAGAAAGTTCCCTGGAGTACATCACCGCACCCAGTGCCAGCGGATCCGTCATCTGCTCCGTCCGGTTGCGCCGCGGATTCCACAGCCGCCCGCCATCATCATCGCCGAATCCTTCCGCCGGTCCTGCCTGCGCGAGCGCTGCGACTACATCCAGCATTCGTCCGAGCACCGCGTCATACGACCGTGGAATTTCCATTCCATTCCGCGCCGCGAGTAACCGCGCATATAGAAAAAAGTCGAGCGCATAAACGTGGTAGTACAGCGATTGCTCGAAGTAAACGCCATCCGGACGCACCTGCCGCTCAGCCTCGTGCAGCACAATCCGCCACCCGGATTCCTTCCAGCGCGCGGCCCCCGGCATTTGGGGATACAAAGTGCCCAGAAAAAACAGCGCAACCGCTTCCCCCAGCAGGTGCGTGTTCGGAGAAAAATAAGTAGATAGATAGCGCTCAATGTAACGTCCGTGAAACGCGAGCGCCGGTGCTATTTCCGAGCGAAGTTCCGCGCGAAACCCCGCGCACTCGGACGCTCCCGCCAGCAACTGGTCCACCCAGATCCACGACAAACTGCGGAAAGCCACTTCCAGCGTGCTTCCCCAGTTGATCCCCAGCGGATACGGATTGGCCTTGATCCAACTGCGCAACTGCGCCATCAGTTCGCGAACGTACTTATCGTCCTCGCTCAGCAGCCGCGCCTTGGCCAGCGTCACCAGGTGCTGATGGCGGTTCAATTCCCACGTGACCTTGTGGTCGCCCACCGCAGCAAAATCAAGAAAAGGAATCTTGAACCATGGCTCGAGCGGCGCACGCTTTCCGTGCACCGGATCGAGATGCCAGTCGATCTCGCTGCCATAGTCAAGATTCTCGTAGCCCAGCAGGCGAAAACGATGGCCGCAGATCTCATCGGCCTCGCGCAGAATTTTGGTTACTTCGTCGGGCAGATGTTTGCGCAACAACTGCGCGCGCTCTGAACCTTCACCGCCAGAAAAAAAGAATTGCCCCGGCCGTGCCACCGAATCCGCGTTCAGCCGCACCGCCCCATTGCGCACGCCCATCCGGTGCATGAGCAGGTCGCTCTGCTTGTGGAATTCCTGCCCCGCGCGCACGCGCACCTCTTCCCAGTCCATCCGGGATACGCGCGCCAGCTTGCTTTGCCATCCAGGAGCCACAGGTTTACTTATCTTACATTGATAAGAACGCCGCTCTCGACCGCAGGTTACCTTTGGTACCCTCGCCATTCCGTGCAACTCGCCCGTCGCGGTACGATTGAGGTTGTGGCCAATTTGCCCCATCGCGGTTCCATCCGGTGGAAAAAGTTGTCCATCTTTTGCCCCGAAGCCCGACTGGACTCTGATGACTTTTAAGCATATTTTGTAAGATATTGAAAACAGGTATGTTGTAATCTGCGTTTGAGGCCGTTTCGCACCCCGATGGAGAACGGTTTGCTACCACTTAACCGGGGGTTGGTATAGTTCATAGGGCCACGCAGTAGTCCCCAGCGGGCTGCTGAAAAACTAGGGCTTCGTATCAGGGCATCGTTTTAGCGATGCCGTAGGTTCTTCGAGATCAAATGCCCCTTTAGGGGCTGGAGGTCGACGTCGACATACGGCTCTTTCCGCAGCCTGCCAGATGCTCGATTGCCAGGAGAATTCGACTTGGGCTTGTCCGTTAGCATTTTTGGGTTGGGATACGTCGGCTCCGTGTCGGCCGCTTGCTTCGCCTCCATGGGCCACAAAGTCATCGGCGTCGACGTGAGCCGCGCCAAAGTTGAGATGACGGACTCGGGCCGCACCCCGATCATCGAAGCGCGCATGGCCGAACTGGTCGCCGAAGCGCATCGTGCCGGCCTCCTGCACGCAACCACCGACGCCACCGCAGCCGTGCTGAATTCCGAAGTCTCGTTCGTCTGCGTCGGAACGCCCAGCCTGAAAAATGGCAAGCTCGACCTCAGCCATATCGAGCACGTTGCCAGGGAAATCGGCGCCGCCATCCGCCAGAAGAAATCGCCGCACGTTTTCGTTCTGCGCAGTACGGTGCTGGCCGGCACAACCGAAAAGGTGGTGCTCCCCATCCTTGAAAAAGAAAGCGGCAAGAAGTGCGGCCAGGATTTCACCGTTTGCTATAACCCTGAGTTCATGCGCGAAGGCAGCGCGGTCGCCGACTTTCTCAACCCGCCCTATACCATTCTCGGAGCCAGCGACGCTCACCACCTCGCGCCGCTGCGCGAACTTTACAAGAACACTCCCGGCACTCTCTACGAGACGACCATTCCGGTCGCCGAAATGGTCAAGTATTTTTCCAACTGCTATCACGCGCTGAAAGTCGGCTTCGCCAACGAAATGGGAACCATGTGCAAGCATCTCGGCGTCGACGCGCACGCGGTCACTAAAATTTTCACCTCCGACACCAAGCTGAACATTTCTCCAGCATATCTTTCCCCGGGCTTCGCCTTCGGAGGTTCCTGTCTTCCGAAAGATCTGCGCGCCATCACCTACAAGGCCAAAGAACTCGATCTCAAGCTTCCCTTGCTCGAGTCCCTCATGCCGAGCAACGCCGAGCACGTCGATCGCGCCGTGAAAATGGTGATGAGCACGGGCAAAAAGAAAATTGCGCAGCTCGGCCTAAGCTTCAAAGCCGGCACCGACGATCTGCGCGAGAGCCCGCAGGTGCAGTTGATCAAGCGCCTCCTGGGCGAAGGCCTCGAAGTCAAAGTCTGGGACGAGGATGTCTCCATGGGCCGCCTCGCCGGTGCCAATCGCCAGTACATCGAAGAGGTCATCCCGCATATCGGATCGGTCCTCTGTGCCGACCTCGAAGGCGTACTGCGCACCGCCGAAGTCGTGATCCTTGGCAACAAATCGGCGAGCAAAGATCAGCTTGCCAAGTACCTTAGACCCGAACAGATCGTGATTGACCTCATCCATCTGGATAAGACACGGCGTCCAGAAGGCGCCCGAACGTATGAAGGAATTTGCTGGTAGGAATTTGCGGAAGATTTTCCGTGAGATGCGGCTTGCCGCGGCGGGCGCTTAGCGTGCTTGGCGGATATGCGACGAGTTGTACAACGGGCAGCAAAGGAGTAGCGGCTTGAGCTCGCTGGAAATCAAGCAACTCGCGATGGGTTTGTGTGCTGCGGTTGAAATTTTGTTTTTGTACAGATTGGCTCGGGAGGTGAATGAAAAGCTCGAACAGCAAGACAACAGGCTAATAACAAGAAGAGAATATGGCTGGGGCTTCTTTAGCCGTATCTTAAAGGAACATGAGCGATTGTTTCCTGATAGCTCAGAGAGGACATGGTGGGTCCTGATATTTGTAATATCGGTCATCGGGTTCATTGTTGCCGATTTTCTCTAGATCTTGATTTGCCGTTAACAATGCGACTGGAAAAAGCATGAAGTTCTACCCCATCGACATCAAAGGCGCCGACTGGAATCGCCTCGACGGTTTCGCCGACCGCACCGTCTTCCAGACGCGCGAGTGGCTGCAGTTCGTCGCCGAGTCGCAGAACGCCCAGCCCGTGGTGGCCGAACTGCGCGAGGCCAGCGACGTCCTCGGCTACTTCACCGGCCTCACTTTCTCGAAGTTCGGCATGAAAGTTCTCGGTAGTTCCTTTCCCGGCTGGACGACTCCTTATATCGGCTTCAATCTCAATCCCGGCGTCCCGCGGCGAGCCGCGCTCGAAGCCCTGGAAAAGTTTGCCTGGGACGATCTCAAGTGCCTGCATCTTGAAGTTTCCGATCCGAACTTCACCTTCGAAGACGGCGAGACCGCGGGATTCAAAACCGAACACTACGCGTCCTACCGCACCGACCTGACGCGCTCGGAAGAAGATTTGTTCAACGGCATGGAAAGCGCCTGCCGCCGCTGCATTCGCAAGGCGGGCAAAAGCGGCCTCAAAATCGAAGAGGCCCACGACCTCGCCTTCGCCGACGAATATTACGAGCAACTCCAGGACGTCTTTGCCAAACAGTCCCTTGTTCCGACCTATTCCGTGGAGCGCGTCCGCGCCTTGGTTCGCAACGTCGAGCCAAGCGGTAATATCTTGCTGATTCGCGCCCGCGATCCGGAAGGGAAGTGCATCGCCACCGGAATTTATCCCGGCTTCAACCAGATCGCGGAGTTCTGGGGCAACGCCAGCTTCCGTTTGCATCAGAGCCTACGCCCCAACGAAGCCTGCCACTGGTACGCCATGCGCTACTGGAAAAAGCGCGGCGCCACCATCTTCGACTGGGGCGGCGAAGGCACTTACAAGGAAAAGTACGGCTGCACGCCGCATCGCGTGCCCTGGTTCACCAAGTCTCGTTATCAGATCGTAGGAGCCTTGCGCAACGAGGCTCGCAACATGTTTGCGCGCAAGCAAAAGTTTCTCGGATGGCTGCAAGGCAACCGTTCCGCCGCCGAACACAGTCCGGCCGAAGAATAGGGCAAAGAATACAGGGCGAAGACGCGCTACGCAGGTCTGCGGACAAGATCAGCAGGGCGAACTGGTGCGAGTCGCGCAGATTTTGCTTTTGCAGGCACTGGCGATACACTGAATTCGACCGGCACCCTCCACGTGAGCCGTTTGCGTGATTGTGCGAACGGGTAATCTCTGTCCCATGAGACCTCCGGTATTCATCGTTGGCTGCCCCCGTTCAGGAACGAGCTTCCTATATCATCTTCTGCTTTCGGCGGGAGGCTTTGCCGAATTCCACACGCAGATGAACGTGTTCGATGTGCTGGAGCCCATCTTCGGCGATCTGAGTGTTCCAGCGAACAAGAAGAAGATGATGCGGGAATGGTTGGGCAGCAAGGCGTTCCAGGTTTCCGGGCTCGATGCGTCCGACCTCGAAGCCAAGGTGATGGCCGGGTGCAACAATGGCAGCGACTTCCTGCGCATCGTCATGGAAGAAGTAGCACGCAGCCAGGGAGTGGACCGCTGGATCGATTCAACGCCCACCAACATCCCGCACATGCCGCGCATCAGCCGCGATTTTCCCGAGGCGCGATTTATTCACATCATCCGGGACGGCCGCGACGTGGCGCTCTCTCTCGACCAACATCGGTGGAGCCGGCCGCTCCCCTGGGACAGGAAACGCAGCCTGCTGGCGGCGGGACTCTACTGGGAAGGAATCGTCCGTAAAGGCCGTAGATTCGGGGCAATCCTCGGGCCGAAGTACATGGAGGTGCGCTACGAGGAACTTGTGGCGCAGCCGCAACAATCCCTTAAGCCGATCGGCGAATTTCTCGGACAGGATCTGGACTACGCCCGCATTCAGCAGGCCAGTATCGGCTCGGTCAGGAAGCCGCTGACCTCGTTCCAAGAGGATCTGAAGGAAGGACATTTCGCTCCCGTGGGCCGCTGGAAAACCAAGTTTCCCGAAGATCAACTGGAGTGGTGCGAAAGGCTGGTAGGAAACTATCTGGTGGAGCTGGGATATCCGCTCTCGCACCCGAGAAGCGTGTCGGAGCGCCGGTTGACAGTCGGGATGTTGCGCCTTGAGTACGAGAATTTCTACGACTTTAAGCAATGGGCGAAGGTGAACACGCCTCTCTCCCGCTGGATGGTAAATTACTCAGCTATCCTTATCGATAAGTAGGCGGAATATTTCCGCTGATTGAACCCGGCCACGGCGGGCTCGTGCTTGAGACGATAGCGCTGGATGGCGGTGGCCATGAATGATTAGGGTGAGCGCCTTAGATATCTCAGCGCGCAGCCGATTGCAGCTTCTCGACCAGCGCCACGACCGCGCCGAACATGAAAAACCTGTTTGTCCCAATCCGCCTGCAGCATGCTGGCGAAGCCTTGCACGGAGTTCGGAATCGAAGCCACGACGAAGCCCACGTGGTGAAACGCGCCTTCGGGTTGCCAGGTTAGCGAAATCGCATTCATCGTCAGAGCTCATCACCGGATTTCATCATTGGTGGGACACGACGTTACCAAGCTACCGAGCATCGGACTCTACGATGCCCATGCGCCCCTTGTTGGCGATCCGAGCGAGCGGGGTTTCCGATTTCAGCCAGAGTTTGAAGTCGAAATACAGAGGGTACAGGAAAGTCATGAAACGCACGGCCAGCGGCGGACGCAGATCCGCGCGCGGCGTTTCCAGCGTATAACCAGTATCGACGAGCAGGTTGCCGATGCTCGACTCCACGTCGCGAACCTGCGGCGGCGTGAACATGCGTTTCCAGCGGCCGATGGTGTTGGCTTCGGTCTCCTTGCCGTCGCCGCGAAACGAAGAATTCGGATTGTGCACCGATCCCAGCGCGACCTGCTGGATGCGGTCGTAGTCCAAATCGTGTTCAATGAACTTGCCGATGCGCGCCAGCGTTTCGCGCGGATTCTGCACCAGATCCTCGTAATGAACTTCCATGTAATCGGCGCCCAGCGCCTGACCGTAGCGGCGGCCCTTGCTCACCTGCCATTGCCAGAAGAGGGCGGGCGGCAGGATAGGGCGGCTGCGGTCCCACGGCAGTGGGCGAATCCAGCCGATGCGGCGCAGAGAAGCGGTGACGTCGCGCCCGTCGCGAATAATGTGGACGATGAGCGCGTCAGGAATCGTTTTCTTGATCAACGGAAGAAACAGCAAGTGGGCCGGCGTACAATCGGCCCAGCGGGAGACACCCTGTTTGCGGGCGACCGTTTCCATCACGATGCGCAGGAGATCGCCGGCATTCCGGCATTCCTCCATGATGCGCCCTTCGATTTCTTTGGGCTCCAGTCCGGTGCGCTCAAACAGCTTGCTTCTGAAGAAGTGGTCGAGTAACTTGCGCCGGTTGGCGCGGCGGGCAAGGTTACCGAAGAGCAGGCCGAGCAGGTTGAAGGCGTTACTCTCCGCATGATAGACCGCGAACCCTCCGGCGGAAAGCAGCGTGTGGTACAGGAACGTGGTTCCCGAGCGTTCGCAGCCCAGCATAAACACGGGAGCTTGCGAGCGCTTGCTGAGCCCTGCGCGTTGTCCCGACTGCTCTTCTAGAACTCCCGCTGCCGGATTCATGAGGGTGTGCCCGCGTTACGGAAATGCCGCCGCCTCGGCACGAATTTTCTGTTGGGAGACTCCATGTGATTGCCTGGATTCGGCAGTTTGCACTGTAAGGACAATCTTATCATGCGAGGCTGCCGCCGCCTGAACCCACTGTTAAATCATGGGTTACCGACCTTACTCGCTGGCTACTCGACGCCGGCAAGGGCTGCATCAACGGCGTCAACGTCGGCTCCCAGGTCGCGACCATCGTCCGCGCCGGCACCGGGGGATTTCTTCCCGCAACCTGGTCCTTTTTCGTGGCAGAGACGCGGGTCTTTGCTGATTCCGTTCTTGTAGTCGCGGATGCCGGCCCCCTGCGGGGAAGAGGCGGTGATGGTTCCAGCGGGCCAACGGCCGCGGTTATCGCCGATGATAAGGTTTTTCTCGAATTTGTAGTTACTGAAACACTCTTTCAAAACAGCTTCCGGGCCTTGCGCCTGGGTCTTGGATGCGCAGGCAGTTGGGCCTCCGCCAGCGGAAGCAAAAGCCGTGCGCAAGCCACCGGTATAGAGGACGTTGTTGCTCATGACGAAGTTGGGCAACTTGCTTTCGGTGTTCAGGATGGACGCAATGGGCCCCGGGAAGAATGCGGTGACGTGGTCAATCTGGAGATCGTGAAGGGGAGGCCGCGAGACGATCATGAGCAGGAACGCCCCTCCGCTGCCGTATTCCTTGCCGTGAACGTCATCGGCGATGATGTCGTGAATGCTGTAGCGGCCACCGTCAGTGGAAGCGCCGCCAGCGTCGGAGAGTACGTTGGCGATTTGGAGCACGCTGGCCACGTTGCGAACTCGGCAGTAGCGAATGGTGACATCATTGACGAGACAGGCCGGGCACTTATTCGCCTGGTTCTTCGGCGTGAGAAGAATCGAAAAGCCCTTCTGGGAGAATCCGCCCCAGCTGCCCTCCAGCAAGTTGGCCTCGAGCAGGACGCGCTGGGCGTTTTTCAGTTCGAAATTGTTCTTCACAATGAACGGATGTCCGGAGGCGGTCGGGGTATACCCCGGTTCGCCTTCCTTCCAGATGATGGGCTTGAAAAGATGGTTGCGCCGGATTTCGATGTCCGTCGGATTCACGGTTGCGGGGCCGCCACCGAACAGAATGTTTTCTCCGGAGGCTTCCAGAAAGTTGTTGTAGATCTTCAAGGTCCCGGTGGGTTCGTCGCCGTTGCCGCCACCGACGGCGGTTGCATCGGTGCATTTTCCGGCGCGCGCGATGCAATTCAGGCCATTAATGTAGGAGTTGATGACAGCAATCATGTGCGAGCCGATGATTCCAACGCCGTGGCCTACTTCGCTGCCATCGGCGGGGTGGATCCAGTTGCGATCGAAGATGACGTGGTCTCCGTGTTCGGCGGTCACAATACGGTAGATGTCGGCGTCGGGAGGCGTAGTCCACTCAATGCCAATGAAGCGGATGTGATCTCCGACGACTGTGCCCGAAGGGCGCCGCACAACCAGGGTGGCGAGCAACTTGGCCGGTCCACCGGCGGGTTGAGCAAAGGGCGGACGCCCGGGAAGGCTGGCGACTCCGCCCCATGCGGGAGAGATGCGCGTGCCTTCCGGGGGAAGCTTGGAATCGGGCGTGTCGGTTCGGACCGCGATGTAGTGCTGGTCGTCGCATTTTTTCGAGGGCAGCACTTTCGCGTCGAAAGAGGCTCCGGCGGGCAGAAGCAGCGTGTCTCCGCACTTGGCGCCGTCGATGGCGGCGGCCAGATCGGACTTGGCGGCGACGCGAATCTGTTTTCCCGGCGACGGCGTTCCGTCGAGCGCGGTGTAGTAACAGGCTTTGGGAAGTTCGGCGGGGCCGTCCTTGGCGCCAAACTGCGCGACATTGCCCTTACCGCAATAGGCGTTTTCTCCGGTGGGAGGTGCAGCGGCCAGAGTCGGCAGCGCGGACCAGACGACAAATGCCGAGACCAGACAGAAAAAATGAAAAGTTTTCGGCCGCGAGCTTTTCACCACGGGAACAGAGCAAGAGGATCGCAAAGGAAGCGGAGCCATGTTCCAGTTTCCCCTTTATCTATCTATCGCACGCCCCGCGCATGCACCTGTAATCACCGCGGAGAGGCCTTCCGTCCACAGTGTACTGGGATGAGTGGATAATAGCACGGGCCGGATCGATCGACTTTCCGGGTGGGTCGTGATTATGGAAAAAAAAGAGAAGGTCCGCGGCGAGCCGCGGACCTCGATTGCCTGGAAGCTGAAAATCCGTCGAAGCTGAAAGGTTATTCGACGTTCGCCAGCGCTGCGTTGAGCCCAAGAATGTCGGCGCCGAGATCCTTGCCGTCCGTGCCCTGGTTCTTGTAAGGGCTGTTCGACTGAAGCTCGTAGTTTCCGCCATTGCCGCTGTTGAAGTTGACTAACCTGATATCATCGACGGTTTGCGGGAACATATTGTTCGCTGGCCACTTCGACGGGGGATACGCCGATGGAGTCGGCCCAACCAGGGCGTTGTTGCTGAATGTATAGGTGGCGAAACACTTGGGTATGGTGATCACCGGCACGTCGTAATAGCCGCAGCTGGCTTGGCCGCCTCCCGTGTTCCACACGGGGTATTCGCCGGTCATCATCAGGTTGTTGGTGAAGACCAATCCATACATTGGCGCATTACTGGACAGGTTCCCCGTGACGATCATGTGGCTGGTGGAATCCGGGAAAGCGGTAACGTGATTGATGGTGACGGTGTTAAGCGGGTTCGTGGGCCATCCGTTCAAGATCTCGAACGCCCCGCCGCCGCCCACGTACTTTTTGCTGAGGTCGTCGATGACCACGTCATGAATGCTCCAGCGTTCTCCCGCCAGCGCTGGAGCACCGGGGCCATTCGTCGTAGGATCCGAGAGGGCAGTTGCCATCTGGATTCCGCCCCCGGCATGCGAGACGTGTACATACCGGATCGTGACGTCGGTCACCTGGCACAGCGGACAAACGTGAGTGCTTCTGGTGGCTTGATTCTTGGGGGTGAGCAGAATGCCGAAGCCGGACTGGCTGAAACCTCCCCAGCTATTTTCCATTAGGTTCGCCTCGACCAGCACACGAACTGCATTCTTGAGTTCAAAGTGATTCTTGACGATGAAGGGATGGCCGTCCGGCCCGCCGACGAAGGGCGTGTTGCCCTTCATCCACTGCCACGGTTTCCAGAAGTGATTGTTCAGGATTTCGATGTCGGTGGGGGTCAAGGTGGCCGGTCCGCCGCCGAACATGATGGTCTCGCCCGAGGCTTCCAGGAAATTGTCCTGGATCTTGAAGGGACCATCCTGGGTGTTGCTAACGCCTCCGGCGACCGCATGAGCGTCGGTGCAAGTCCCACTCACTGCGATGCAATGGAAATCGCTGAAATAGGAATCGACGACCGCTACGTTGGTCATGCCACCGAGGCCCACGCCAAGGTAAGTTTCATCCTGAGGCGCTCCATGCAGCCATGAGCGATCCACCACGAAGTGATCCGCGGTGCCTTTGCCCGAAATCAGCCGCGCGGACCCCGGGGTTCCGGCGGGGCGAGTAATTTCCAGACCGATGAAGCGGTAATAGTTAGCGCCGGCGGCGATCTGGAACGGACCGTCGCCACCCGTTTGAATCTGTACTTTCGCCATCTTATTCTGTGGATTGGCGCAGCTATACTGCGGACGCCCCTCGAGAGAAGCGACCCCGGCATAGCAGGGCGTGGCGCGTTGCCCTTCTGCCGGCAGAGCGCTGTCCGGAGCACTGGTTCGGATGATGATCCAATGGTTGATATCGCAGTTCTTGGCTGGCACAGTGAAATGGCCGGTAAAGGTTGCGCCTGCCTGAAGTTCGATCACGTCGCCGCAGCTAGCGTTGTTCAAGGCCGCTTGCAGATCGCCGCCAGCGTTGAC
>JBEKAF010000077.1:0-18613 GCA_050018355.1 Terriglobales bacterium
CCAACTGGCCGAATTGGCGGACTGGGGACTGGATGCGGTGACGCAATGCAGCCACCTCTTTCATTGACAAGCGACACATCAAGAGGAACCTCGGCACCTCACTCAGCCTTGTGATTTCACTCACTGACAGTTTGAGTTCAGTGTGCTCTAGTGTGCTCTATTGTTGGCAATGCGCTAGTTTGCACGTTGAGTGTTCAGGAGGTCAGCTATGAAAGTTCATGAGGTAATGACTAAGAACCCAGCATGCTGCTGCCCATCCAGTTCTGTCCTGACAGCTGCCACCATCATGCAACAGAGAGATATTGGAGTTTTGCCGGTGATCCAGGATCCGTCTACTCCAAGGCTGGTCGGGGTGGTAACCGATCGCGACCTTTGCCTGCATGTTGTGGCTGGTGGCAGAGATCCGGCGGATATCTGGATCAGGGAGTGCATGACCGAGGGCCCCATTTGCTGCGCTGTAGGAGATGATGTTCGCTACGCACTGGAACTGATGGAAGAGCATCAGGTCCGCCGCCTACCGGTGGTGAATGCGAAACGTGAAGTCGAGGGTATTTTGTCACTCAGCGACCTGGTAGGCAAGGGGAGCATCAGTAGCGCCGAGATTGCCGAAGCGTTACGGACAATCTGCGAGCCCGTCCGCGGGACTACCCAGCCGACCGAAATGATTACTGCCGCCTAACGGGTTGGAGACCAGGGAGTCGATTTCAGTAACCATGCGGCTAGTGCACCCCGCTTTTGGTGCGGTATTTCGCATTCTGCATCCTTACCCTGATGCACGCGTCGCCGCCAGCCATCCACGGCAAGAGCCGTATGCGTGAACGCGCTTGTACAGATCTGCGCGGGGGGCGATCAGCGATGGTCGTCCTTACCGCGATCCAACAATTCTCAGGTGGTGGTTCTCTGGGACCTGGGACCTGGCGATGGTAGCTGCCTTGCGTTCCTTTAGCAGAAAGCTGCCCTTCTCGCTCCCGTTTAATTTCTACAGTCGAGAGGAGCGCGAGCTGCATGCTCGATCTTCTTTCGCGCCGGTTCTCGGCGCCAAGCCCGTTGACCGCAAAAGTCACTCCGCACGAAATCTAATTGTTGCCAAAACCTGAGCCGGACGCCAGTATGACTAAATTTCTTGACTGCGGCCAGGACTGGGGCGTGACGCCGAACTGGAAGCCTCGCGCAGCGATTGTTGGCGAAACATCACCATTTCACCAGCAACCGCTGCACACGGGTTCTACTTTCCTTCGGCAGTCTCTTTTCTTAGTGCTGTTTGGCTGAGGAACTGGCCGCCAGTTCGCGGAAAAGGCCAAGCAAGGCGGATGCGGCTTTCTGATCGGAGAGGTTTTCCAGCGCTACCGTGGCTGTGAAGTGCGGCGAGGTGGAGTTGAAGCGGACGCCGACAAAATCCTTGTCGCGCCAGGAGGCCAGCGCGTTTACCACCGGACTGAGTTCGACGGGCCAGTCTTCCTTGGTGGTGAGAATGACAGGGCCGGGGCGGCTGATGATCCAGGCGCGAGTGCCGGTCGAGCTTTTCGCTCCCGAGCTTCTCGCTCCTGAGTGGCCCGACCAGCGATGACGGATGACGTCGAGATGGAAGCCCGGGGGGAATCCCATGTTGGCTTCAAAAGTGAGCGTTTCCTGCTGCTGACGCCAGCGGCTCAGGGCCCACTGCACGGGGAGCGGGCGCGGCAATAGGCGAATGGTGAGACGGGCGTCCTCAAACCAGCGCGAGGAAAGATTCAGGGTGGCCTTCAGCCGGGAGCTGCTGGCCTGCCATCGCAGATCAACGACGCGGCCTTTTCCGAGGCATGCCGCCTGGACCCACTGCAGCACGTCGGCGGCCCGCCGCCGGTTGTAACGGACAAACCAGGCATACCAGAGGGTGAAGAGCGTGCCCGCCACGACCACGTCGATGAGAATGAAACGCCCCACAGTGCCTCTGAGGAGAAATCGTACTTCTTACGGATGCAACTGCGCAAGGGGGAGAAGAGGAAAAAAGGCTTCAGACGGTTGGCCATGTCACTTGAAGCATTCCGAAAGCGCAAGCGCGGCCTCTCGATCAACACCCCCGCCCAAGCGGAGCTTGGACGGGCCACCCTCCGGAGTTCAAATGCTTGCGATCGGCCGGGCCACCCCGCCCAAAATCGCGATAGCGATCGGTCTGGTTTTTATTTCTCACCTCTCTCACTTGCCGGCACGCACGAAGGCGCCGGTGGTCGCGTTAATCACACCGATGCCCTTCCTGTCAGTCTCGCTCGTGCCGTAAATGACATACCAGACGGGTACGTTCTGCTGTTTGTCCTTGAGCAACACGTACGTGATGGGCTGCTGTGCATCCTTCTTCACGATGGCTTCGCCCCCGTGTTGCTGCGCGATCGCGAAGGCCTTATCCGTATCGGTTTTCAGCAGGTACTGCGAAAAGATAAGACCGGCGGATTGGGCGTTGTAGGCGCCTTCAGCCCCCTCGGGTGAAACTCCGAACGGCGGCGCATCCGGCCGACGGCTTCCCGAGCAAACGATGGTCTTGGTGGCACGGCGACTGGGCGAGACAAAGTACCCTCGCCAGATGGTTGATTTTCCGTCCTGGCCGGTGGTTTCCGTGGTGAGAACGGATTCCAACCGAGCCGGCTGAGCATCCGGCGACCACTTCATGGCGAGACCCATCATTCGATTGAATGCCTCTTGACCGGTGTAAAGGTTGGGTTCCTTACTCTGCGGCGGTGCGGCGGTGGCCGGCTTTTCGGGCGTGTTCTCCTTCGGCTTATTCTCGGTTGAGCTACACCCTACGGTCAGGATGGCAACGCTGATTACACTAAGGGCAAATGCGAGACGATATAATTTCATGCTCCGTTCCTCCAAGAGTATTTTGAACCCAAATCTTCATTGATCTCGACTACTTTTTCTGCTCCATCACAGTCTCTTACCACAAGGCAGACCAGATCCGCCGTGATCTGTCCGGTCAAACAGGTATCTCTTTTTTCAACTCTGAATTCGCCCGAATTGTACTGCTTGTGAGAGGTTTTGCCAAAGCTGCATCTTCCGGTGCACCCTCCATCGCGCGCTTTGTGATGAGTGGGATTCCACGGTCGTGTAGCTTGGGATTTTCTTTGAGTCTTTGGAAGGCACGGCCTTCCCCGCAACCCCCAAGAGATGTCGCCCCGCGGTAACCCCCAGCGCCCGTTTGCATCCAAGTAAACAGGCGCTTCCGCATGCTATACTGGCGTCAGATGGGGTGGCTGGGTTCCTCCACGTCCCTGCCCGAGGATTTCGAAACATGGCTGGTAGTTCTCGTCGTTCACTCTTCCTAATAGTTTTTGTCCTTGGGCTGTTCGGCTTGCTGGGAATGTTGTTCGCGCAGAGAATCAGCCCAGCAACCACGCCCAGCAGCGACTCCGACGTCCGCGACAGCTTGAAGCAATTCACCGAGGTGTATGAAACGATCGAGCAGAACTATGCCGACCCGGTGAATCCCGACAAGGCAATTTATAACGGCGCCATCCCGAGCATGTTGCACCAGCTCGATCCCCACTCGAATTTTTTCGATCCGAAATCCTATTCCGCGCTTCGCGAAGAGCAGCGCGGCAAGTATTACGGCGTGGGGATGACGGTCGGCCCGCGCAACAATAAAGTCATCGTCATCGCTCCCTTCGTAGGCACACCGGCCTATCGCGCTGGCATCCGGCCGGGCGACATTATCGCCGCCATCGACGGCAAGCCCACCGACAACATGAGCACCTCCGATGTTGCTGATCTGCTCAAGGGACCGAAAGGCACCACGGTCCGCATCACGATGTTGCGCGAAGGTTCCGACCATCCGCTCGAATTCGCCGTGATCCGCGACGAGATTCCACGCTACAGCGTGGACCTGCACTTCATGATCAAGCCCGGCATCGGTTACATGCACATCTCGGGATTCCAGGAAACTACCGAGCATGAAGTCGCCGAAGCTCTAGATCAGATGGGCGATCTGAAGGGCCTGGTCCTCGATCTGCGCCAGAATCCCGGTGGACTGCTAAGCGAAGGAGTAGGCGTAGCCGACAAGTTCCTCAAGAAGGGGCAGTTGATAGTCTCGCACCACGGCCGCTCGTCCCCAGAGAAACGCTACGTAGCAGCCCGCGGCAACGGAGGCAAAGAATATCCTCTGGTGGTGCTGGTCAATCGCGGCACCGCGTCGGCCGCTGAAATTGTAGCCGGAGCAATTCAAGATCACGATCGCGGCCTGATCGTCGGTGAAGTCACCTTCGGCAAGGGCCTGGTGCAAACCGTGTATCCGCTAGCCGAAAATACCGGCCTAGCCCTAACCACCGCGAAGTACTACACCCCCAGCGGACGTTTAATCCAGCGCGATTACTCGAACCTCTCTCTCTACAATTACTACTACGCTCGGGAGGACGAAGAGAATAACGCTAATCACGAAGTGAAGCTCACCGATGGCGGACGCACCGTGTATGGCGGCGGCGGCATCACTCCCGACGTGAAGCTGGCGCCTTACAAGTCCAATAAGTTTCAGGACTCGTTGCTGCAGCACTACGCCCTGTTTAACTTTGCCAAGCGCTACGCGATTACTCACAAGATCACGCAGAACTTTGAAGTCGACGATGCGCTGCTGCAGGACTTTCGCAAATTCCTCGACGAAGAAAAAATCCCCTACACCGAAGCCGAGATGATCGAGAGCAACGACTGGCTGCGCTCCAACATCAAGAGCGAACTCTTCGTCGATGCCTTTGGCCAGGAAGAAGGATTGAAGGTACGGGCCGAAACCGATCCGGATGTGATCAAGGCTCTGGACCTGATGCCGCAAGCGCGCGCTCTGGCCGACAATGCCAAGAAAGTGGTTGCGGAACGAAACTCGGCTCCGGTCACACGCTAGGCAAGTCTTGTTTCGATTCCAACATTCGGTTCCAAATTCAGGCCCGGGTGACCGGGCCTTTTGATTGCTGATCGCTGCGAGCTTCGGGCTTCGGGAGCTGCGAACTTCGCGCTTGAGTGTGGCCTCCGAAAGCCCTAAAGTACTGGAAGCGAAACGCGCGGAGGCGCTTGTCTGCCAGCGGCAATCATGTTTCAATCTGGCCCCTGGATTCCCGCGGTGCTGGTGGCGATTGGTGCGGGAGTGTTCGATTGGCGCTACCGGCGGATTCCAAACTGGCTCACGGTGTCGGGCTTGGCGGCCGGGGTTGCGGTCAACACGATTCTCTACCGCTGGCCGGGACTGAAAGCCGCGTTGCTGGGGACGGCACTGGGCCTTGGGCTGCTGCTGCCTTTCGTACTGGTCCGCAGCCTCGGCGCCGGAGACTGGAAACTGGCCGGCGCGTTGGGAGCGTGTCTCGGTCCGCGGCAACTGCTCTCCGTGCTCATGGGCACGATTCTGGTGGCGGGGGTAATGGCGCTGGCCGTGGTCATCTGGAAAGGACGGCTGAAACAAACGCTCTTGAACATCGCGCATTTGCTGGCAGCGTTGTTCAGTCTGCGGATGCCTGGGTCTGAAGTATCGCTCGACGATCCGCAGTCAACAAGAATTCCGTTCGGCGTGGCCATGGCGCTGACGGTCTTGTTCTATGGGATGGGCAGAGCGATGGGGAAGTTATAAATTGCGATTTAAAAATTGCGATTTGTGATTTGTCATTTCATTTATGATTTGTCATCCTGAGCGAAGCGAAGGACCTATGGATTTGAATCCGCCCGAATGCAGAGGTCATTCGCTCCGCTCAGAATGACAGTTTGAGAATATGCGACGAACTTGCGGACACAACGCCAGGGAGAGATTGAAAGAACCATTCCAGGGATGACAAACGTAAAATCAATCGCGTCCAAACTTCGAAGCGCCGACGGCGCCGAGATCGCCGAGGCCGCGCTGGTGCTGCCACTGGTGTTCATGATTCTCTTGGGCATCGTCTGGTTTGGACGGGCCTTCAACATCTACTCAACCATTGCGCAGGCGGCACAGCAGGGAGCGATCACTGCGGCGCGGCCGGCGTGCGCCACCTGCAGCCAGGCCAGCCCTTGGGGTACGACCAATTTCCCCAGCGATGCCACGGTGACAGGTGTGGTTGAAGGCGTGCTGAAATCCTCCAATCTCGATACGGCTCAGATTCTCGCCAAGGCTCCTTCCCCGATCTCCTTCTGCGTAAGTCCTCCGGGGGCGTGCTCGGCCACGATCGACAACATCACGGTCTGCCGCAACGTGCAACTGAATCCAGCGGCCCAGCCTCTGCAATGTGGAACCGTGGTCAGCTTTCAATATCCATTTCAGTTCTACCTGCCTTTCACTTCCCTCAACCTGCAGAAGATTATTTTGTCGGCGCAAGCGCAAAGCAGGATGGAGAACTAGATGCTTCGCTTCCTAATTCCACATCGCCGCACGGTCAGTCTGCTGAGGGATACGCAGGGCGCGGCGATCCTGGAGTTCGCCATCTCACTGCCGCTTCTGGTGGTGTTCGTCGTGGGCATCTACGATTTTAGCGGCGCTTTCAACCAGAAGCAGAAGATCGAGCAGGCGGCACAGGAGGGCGCCATCGTTGCCGGCGCTCAGCCGATGAGCGACATTCAGTCGATCAACGCGAACCCGGATTCTCTGCAACCGGTGGTGACCGCGATCTTCAACTCGCTGGCCGGCAGTGGAGTGCTGCCAAACGCGAACCAGGGAACCTGTAAGATGCCGCCCCCGGCGCCCACACCGTCCCCTCCGCCCGGCCTGGCGTGGACTTACACTATTTCCGGGTGTTCCGGCGCTTATCCCGGCGACAATCTGGCGATCACGATCAACCGTGGATGGGTTTCTGCGCCCGGGCCGCCCCTGTCCGTCGGCACGATTGTTACCATCGTCTATCCCTATCATTGGCGGTTCAATAGTGTGATTCAATTGTTAATCCCGGGCGCAAGCTATGCGGCCATAACGCAGTTGACCGAGAGCGCTACGGTCCACAATCAGATGTGAGGGTGTATGCGTCGAAGGAAGAATCTCTCGGAGCGGAAAAACGAGCAAGGGATCATCATCACGCTGGTCGCGGTCTTCATGCTGTTTGTGGTCGGAGCCATGGCGGCACTTTCGATCGACGTGGTGACGCTCTACACCGCACGCAGCGAGGCGCAGTTGGCGGCGGATGGCGCGGCACTGGCAGGGGCGCGCGTGCTCGCAAACTCAGGGATGACTTCGGATACAAACGCCGTTACCGACGGTTTGGCGACGCATGCGGAGACGCTGGCCCGGGCGGTCGCGACGCAGGTGGCTGCGAATAACCAGGTCGGCGGCAGAAACTTGAATCCCGGCGGGCCATGCGCGGTGGGGACGGAAATCAGCGTTTGCTTCAATGACGGCGCGACGGCATTTGCGACCAACCCGCATGTAACGGTAACGGTGCAAAGAACCGACCTGCCAACCTTCTTCGCGCGCATCTGGGGAACCAAGCAGGTCACGGTGGGTGCATCGGCCACGGCGGAAGCTTACAATCCCTCGGGCGCGAGTGGGACGCCGCCGGTCGCGCCTGTTTGTGTAAAACCGTGGTTGCTGCCGAACATCGATCCCAGCAATACAGCAGCTAAGGGCAGTCCCATTTTTAACCCTGTTACCGGCGCGATTCAAACCACGTCGCTGCTCGGATCGACGTCTTCGACCACTGGCACGCCACTGCAGCCCGCCTGCATCAACTGCACCCCACTTCCGGCGCCTGCGGTAACCGGTTGGCAGTATTATCCCGGGGATACAACAACAACCTTCCCGCCCCCCCAGGCACTGCCCAACTGTGCGCCGGCGATGACCACCGCATATGAGCAGAGTATTGCTGGCTGCATTCAGACTCCTATCGCATGCAACAGCAACACGGCGTATATCGACACTATCAACTACGCCGCGAGAAATAGGGAAACGGCGCACGCCGTCAATTGTCTGACCCATTCGAACACCAACCAGGGAGATCAGGTCGATCCTGCGGACGCGAGCCCGCCTTTCCAGTTCCTTGCGGGTAACGACAATCCGATTACGGGCCTAGCCGGAAGCGACGTGATGGTCAGCGATTCGCTAGTCACGGTGCCGGTGTTTGACGTTGGCGCGCCCATCGGCCCCGGGCCGACGTTCAACCCGCCGACCAGCCCCGTGCAGATCGTTGGCTTCGTGCAACTCTTTCTGAATCCAAACGGGCTTCGCACGAGGCCTTGGGGACCAACTCCCGGCCAAGTGAACACCACCGTCATTAACATGGCCGGTTGCGGAACTGGCGCCAGCGGAACGCCGATTCTTGGCAACGGCGCGTCTCCCGTAGCGGTGCGGCTGATTTCGCCGCCTTAGTCGAAAATCAGCATCAGGAGACGCGGCAAGCCGCGTCTTTACGGGGAGCCACGACGGGTGAGCAACCGACCGAAACAGGGTGCACCTTCCCGGTATCCGCTCTAGTGGATAAGCGCTTGCTGCTTGAACTCTTCAAACAACCGGGCCTCTGAATCAATTCCCCTCCTTTACAAATCTCTGCCCAAAGTATTCACAAGGGCAGTGCTTGGGTTGCGTTCTTCGGGAAAGGAACGGAGGTTTGTAATGGAAAACCGAACGACTGTGTTTTACGTGGACGACAATCCCAAATCCAGCCGATTGCTAACCAGTGTTCTTGAAGAATGCGGGTTCCGAGTGATCACGAAGAATGATCCGATCGAGGCTCGCGGATCTGGCGCTTCTTGACTACGAAATGCCTTTGATGTCGGGTTCGCGGTTGGCCCAGGAAATCAAGTTTCTGGTCCCCGATGTTCCCGTGGTCCTGATCTCTGGGCGCTCGACTCTGCGGGCTTCGGAACTGGCGTTTGTGGAGGTTCACTTCGGTTTGGGACCGCCCTGGACGATCTCCTATGGACGATGCGGACACTGGTGCAACCGAAGCTGGCGCGGGTTGCGGACCAGCGGGCGATGACACAGTGGGCGGACTCGACGTGAAAGGGCGCGGGCGCTTCGGCGCCGGCCAGTGGAGCAAGATGAGGGTGAGACCGCCGGCGGCGTGAGCGGCGGGTGCCCTACGTTTCGCGGTTCTGTCTAGTCCCGAGACATCCGGTTCTCGAGACGTGGGATACCGCGAGCGTCCCCACCTCCGCAATCTCACGCCTGACCTTTTTCATCACAAATCATCTGTTCCCGCATCACAGACTTCCAATCCGCCGTGCGCGATAATGATGATCTGATTGGGGCAGTTAGATGTGTGCCCGTCTCCCAAGACGGCCCTCGAAGCTGCCCCAAACCCATTTTCAGCGCTCTTTGACAAGCTAAGTCCTTATTCCGGAATATTTTCCATATAAGTCCTTTAGTCTCTAGATTTTGGAAAATTTCCACAGCCTAACCCTATGATTCCAAAGATCAGGGGGAGGGGGGGGTAGTAAACACGGGTTAATAACTTCGGAGTAAACAGGCAAGAAATAAGCGAATAAGCCCGTGCTGAAGCGAGCGGCCTCGGCTGCGGAAGAACCCAAGAAAACTCTTCCATAGGCACAGCCCTCGCCCCTAAACTGAAGGCAAGTAGGCCCGAGGGTAGCTCCCAGCCCTCGATCCCCCGAGGGTTCTGTGCGCGTACTGGTGACGGCAGACACGTTCAGCGGAGTGTGGACATACTCGCGCGAACTGGTTTCGGGTCTGGTGACCCACGGGGCGCAAGTCACGCTCGTCAGCTTTGGAGAAATTCCGCTTCCTCATCAGACTGCTTGGATGGACGGGCTGCACGGGCTCGAATATCATCCCACCGCGTTTCGTCTCGACTGGATGCAGGAAGGTGAGCAGGACTTCCACGCGGCGCAGGATTATTTGTGCGCGGTCGTTCGCGACACGCGTCCCGATTTTCTGCATTTGAATCAGATGAGTTTTGGGGCGCTGCCGGTAGCAACGCCGCGCCTGGTGGTGGCGCACGGCGATGTGATCACGTGGTGGTTGAGCATCCACGGACATGAGCCAGCCGACTCGGCATGGCTGAAGTGGTATCGCGAGACGATGGTCGCGGGCTTGAAGCGGGCCGAGGCCGTGGTCACCACTTCGCGCTGGATGGAAGAGATGCTGCGCGTTGCCTACGGCGACGATTTCGAGGGACACATTATTCCGCCCGGACGCAATCCGATCTACTTCAATCCGTTTGTGACGAAAGAAGAGTCGGTGCTGGCGATTGGGCGGCTGTGGGATTCTGGAAAGCAGGTTGCATTGCTGACCCAGCACGCGCACGGGCTGCCGGTTTGCATTGTGGGAGCGGATAACCCGATTCCTGCGCCGCCGGTGCCGATCCGCGCCGACGTGCGCGTCTCCACCGGCGAACACGAGATTTCGGTGAAGGGAGCGCAGACCGAATCGCAACTGCGCTCGCTCTACAGCAAGTCGACGATTTTTGCGGCGACTTCGCGCTACGAGCCTACGGGACTGGCGTCGATCGAAGCCGCGTTCTCGCGTTGCGCGCTGGTGGCAAACGACACCGAAGTGTATCGCGAACTGTGGGGCGACGCGGCTTTGTACTTCGAACGCAATGACGCCGAGAGCCTCAGCGAAGTGCTCGCCCAAATGGACGAAGACCGCGAGCTCGCACGCCTCTACGGGACGCGCGCCTACAATCGGGCGCGCGAGCGCTTCACGGCGCGACGGATGGTGGACGACTATCTGCGGCTGTATCGGCAGTTGCGGACTTCGAAAGTGGCCGTGGCGTAAGGCGGCTAAGGCTTGGCCGTCATAAACTTCTGGATCTTGCTCTCGAGCACAGCCTCTCATCGGCCGCATGCTATACTTTTTGAGCATCTTTTCTGTCAGTATCGGTGGACGGAGGACGGTATCGACAAACGTTTTATCCGCATGAACGAGCGCATCCGGGCCCGCGAAGTTCGCGTGATCGGTGACGAAGGGGAACAGATTGGCGTGATGCCTCCCTTCGAGGCGCTCAAGATGGCCCGCGAAAGAAACCTGGACCTGGTGGAAATTTCTCCGACCGCGCAACCTCCGGTTTGCCGCATCATGGACTACGGGAAGTTTCTGTACCAGAACGAAAAGCGCGAGCGCGAAGCTAAGAAAAAGCAGAAGACCATTACGGTCAAGGAAGTGAAGTTTCGTATCAACGTGGACGATCACGACTACGAAACCAAGAAGAATCACGTGCTGCGCTTCCTCGACGAAGGAGACAAGGTGAAAGCGACCATCTTCTTCCGGGGACGCGAAATGACGCGGCAAAGCCTGGGCCGCCAGATTCTGGAACGTCTGATCAAGGACGTCGACCAAAAAGGTCTGGTGGAGTTCCGTCCACGGCAGGAAGGCAATACGCTGCACCTGATTCTGGCGCCGAAGAAGGAGACCGGAGGGAAAGAAAAGCATCCGGCTCCTTCGAAGCCCGCACCTCCCGCGTCGCGAGGCGGCGCGCAGACAGCGTAGGGCAGCATTCAGCCATCAGCTATCAGTCATCAGTAAAATCTTCTGGTGCCAACGCTCACGGACTGGTGGGATGCTTACGCTTGGTAACGGTGACGATGTAACTGAGAGCTGACAACTGAGAGCTATTCATGCCTAAACTAAAAACACACAAAGGCGCTTCCAAGCGCTTCAAGAAAACCGGGACGGGAAAGGTGAAGCGGCACAAAGCATTTCTCCGCCACATCCTGACCTCGAAGGCCAAGAAGCGCAAGAAAAAGCTGGGGAATTCCGTGCTGGTGAGTGACGCGGATCTTAAGAAAGTGAAGCGCATGATCCCGTACTAGAGCGGAGTTATGGAGTGACGGGCGTCCTCGCCCGTCCTTAACCAAGTCTGCGGAGCGAAACACACCGCAGCGGTGCGTGAAGAGGCCGGGCTTCAGAAATCCCATTGGGTAGAAGCCTCCTTGCCTCCAGCCGCCAGACGAAATGAAAAAGGAGAACAGCAATGCCTCGTGTAAAACGCGGAACCAAACGCCGCGCCAAGCGCAAAAAGATTCTTGAACGCGCCAGTGGATACTTCCTAACTAAATCCAAACTTTACCGTTCGGCGAAAGAAGCCGTCGAGCGCGGGCTGAAGTTTGCCTACTCCGGCCGCAAGCAGAAGAAGCGCCAGTACCGGTCGATCTGGATCGTGCGCATCGGCGCGGCTGCCCGCTTGAACGGACTGAACTACAACCAGTTCATCAGCGGACTCAAAAAGGCCGGCGTGGAATTGGACCGCAAGATCCTGGCGGATTTGGCGGTGAACGATCCGGCAGGATTTGGAAGTCTGGCGGAGCAGGCGAAGAAAGCGAACGCAGGGGCAGCGTAGCTATCAGCTCTCAGTCGTCAGTTCTTAGCTCTTGGCTTTTAGCTCTTGGCTCGCCTTTGGCTTTTCAGTAAATTGAAATTGTTATCCTCAATTAAATTGTCATCCTGAGCGAAGCGAAGGACCTATGCATTCTGCGCGCGCAGAAGAAATGCATGGCTCCTTCGCTTCGCTCAGGATGACAATCCTTTGAGAATTTGTCGGGAATATGCCCTACACCGTTCCCAAACTTACTGACTTCACGCCCTCGGCGCTCGACAGTGCCGTGCGCGAACTTCTGTCTGCGCTCGATCAAGAGTCGGCAGCGGTTGGTTCCGAGAACGACTGGAAAGCATTTCGCGATCGCTGGATGGCGCGCAAGACCGGCATTCTCACACAGATCAACGATCTGTGGCTGAAAGCCGCGCCGGGCCCGAACAAGCGCGACGTCGGGCAGCGCGTTAACGAACTGAGAAAGACCGTTGAGGGCATGGTCGAGGTCGCACAGAAGAAAGCGCTCTTTGCCCAACTGCCAACCGTAGAAGTTGGTGGTGAACTTTCGGTACCTGCAAAGGACTTTGACGCTTTCGAAAAGGATTTTCGAGCCGCTTTAATACTCAAGCAGAAAATCGACGTCACTCTTCCTGGCATTCGTCGCCCCATCGGCGCGGAGCATCCCGTCATCAAGACGATGAACGAGATCATTGGTGTCTTCCGCAATCTGGGCTACTCGGTCGAGGAAGGTCCGGAGATTGAAACCGATTACTACAACTTCGAGGCGCTGAACTTTCCGCCGAACCATCCCGCGCGCGACACGCAGGACACGCTGTTCATAGCCGGGCAGGAATCGAAGCCGCTGCGCGACCGCCTGCTGCTGCGCACGCACACGTCGCCGGTGCAGATCCGGACAATGCAGAAGATGAGGCCGCCGGTGCGCGTGGTGTGTCCGGGTAAAGTTCATCGCAACGACGCGCCCGACGCGACGCACTCGCCCATTTTTCACCAGGTCGAGGGCCTGGCGGTCGACACCAACATCACGTTCTGCGATCTGAAGGGCACGCTCGACCACGCCATGAAAGCGTTGTTCGGATCGAGCGTGAAGACGCGCTTCTACCCGTCGTTCTTCCCGTTCACCGAGCCGAGCGCCGACGTGCAGATCAGTTGCATTTTCTGCGATGGCAAGGGCACGCGCGACGGCGCTCCGTGCCGCAACTGCAAGGCCACCGGATGGATTGAACTGCTGGGCTGCGGCATGGTCGATCCGAATGTGTACGGCTTCGTGGATTATGATGCGACGAAGGTTTCGGGATTTGCCTTTGGCATGGGCGTGGAACGGATTGCGATTCTGAAGTACGGCGTGGATGATATTCAGCTGTTTTTTCAGGGCGATGTGCGGTTTTTGGAACAGTTTGGGTAGGAGCTGCGAGCCTCCGCTGCGAGCTTCGAGCGATCGCTTGCGGATGGTTGCTCGTAGCTCGAAGCTCGTGGCTCGAAGCTGACGCAATATTCAAATGAAAATTAGCCCCCATTGGCTGCGCGACTTCGTTGACATTCCGGTCGACTACTTGCGTCTTGCGGACGAACTCACTCTCGCAGGTGTTGCGGTCGAAGGTATTTCCGGCGAAGGCGACGCCACCGTCTATGAGATGGAGATCACGACCAACCGTCCCGATGCGATGAATCATTATGGCGTGGCCCGCGAAGTCTCGGCGCTCAACGATAAGGATCTCAAGCCGATCGAGCCGAAACTGCCTCCGTCGCAAGGCAAATCCGCCGTCACCATCGATATTCAGGAGCCGGAGCTTTGTCCGCGCTTCACGGCGCGCGAGATTCGCGGCGTCACCATCAGGCCCTCGCTCTCAAGTATTGCGAGCCGTTTGCAGTTGCTCGATCAACGCCCCATCAGCAACGCGGTCGATGCCACTAATTACGTTTTGTGGGAAAGTGGCAAGCCGACGCACGTGTTCGATCTCGATCTGCTCGAAGGCCGCAGGCTGGTCATACGGCGCGCCCAGACTGGCGAAACGCTGAAGACGCTGGATGGCGTGGAGCGCTCGCTCTCCACCGAAGACCTCGTGGTTGCCGACGCGAAAAGGCCCGTGGGGTTGGCCGGCGTGATGGGCGGCTTCGACACGATGATCACCGAGCGCACGAAGAACATCCTGATCGAATCCGCGTGGTGGGACCCGGTGACCGTGCGCCGGATGTCGAAGCGGCACGGTCTGCACACCGACGCCTCGCACCGTTTCGAGCGCGGCGCCGATTTTGAATCGACCGTCGCTTCGACTAACCGCGTCGCCGAATTGATTATTTCATCCGGTGGAGGCACGCTCATCGGCGACGTGATCGACGTGATTGCCCGCAAGCTTGACCTTGCTCCGGTAGAGCTTGACCTCCGGGAAGTGCACCGGATTCTCGGCGAAAAACTCAGCACGCTGGAGATCAACCGCATCCTTACTCGTCTCGGTTTCACGGTGCTTCCGGGCAGCGAAGATACTTACCTGGTCCACATCCCCAGCTGGCGGCTCGATATCGAGCGCGAGATCGACATCATAGAAGAACTGGCGCGCCTGCACGGGTACGACAAATTTCCCAACACGCTTCCCGCTTACAGCGGCGAGGTGCGGGACCTGCCCGATGCGCAGAAGGACGCGCGGCTGCGCTCTTCCCTGCTGGCGCTCGGTTACAACGAAACCATTTCCCTGACTTTCATTTCTAAAGAGGATGCCCGGCGCTTTTCTACAGTCCCCGAACTCGACCTCGCAAATCCAATTAGCGACGAGGCTTCGGTAATGCGCACTTCGATGGTTCCGAGCATGCTGAACATGCTGGCTTACAACCTGAATCGCGGCAGCGACAATGTTCGCCTGTTCGAATCTGGAACTGTATTTGAGGCGTCGGGCGTGAAGTCGTTGGAGTTGAAGCGTATCTCTATCGGCGCGACGGGCAGTGCCGTGGAAAGCGGAGTTCATCAGGCGGCGCGTCCGTTCTCGTTTTTCGACCTGAAGGGCGACATCGAAAGCCTGCTGGCTCCCTTCAGCCATTGGACGCTCTACTACGATGCGCAGGCCGTTAATGAGAAGAGCGCCGATTACTATCATCCCGGACGCTCAGCTCGCGCCGTGCTGGATGGCGCTACCGTCGCCCAGTTTGGCCAGATTTATCCGGATGTGGCCGCGGCGCGCAAACTGCGGCAGGATGTTTTTGTCGCCGAGATCTATCTCGACCGGCTCTACCAGCACGATCTGCGGCAGGTTCGTTATGAAGCGCTGCCGCGCTTCCCTGCCGTCGAGCGGGACTTCTCATTCGTGTTTGACGATGGCGTGGAGTTCGAGAAAATTCACCAGAGCGTTGCCGGATTGGGGATCGCCGAGTTGCGCAGTTTCGTCCCGGTGGAAATTTTCCGCGGCGAACAAGTTGGCGCGGGCAAGTACTCGATCCTGATGCGGGCCAAGCTCCAGTCAAGCGAGCGCACCCTGCGCGACGACGAGGTGGCGCAGTGGGCGGGACAGATCGTGAAAGCGCTGGAAGCGCTCGGGGGCCTGCAGAGGGCGTAGGAGCTACATTTCTCAAAATTCCCGTTCTACTGGCAGCCTTCTATGTACTGGATCGCCTCAGAGCGACCGGCGTAGAACGTCTTGATCTTCCCCTCGTCCGTTTCAAATCTGATGCCGTACTGACCGTTGCTGGACCGTATCGTCAAATAGTGACCGTCAGGGCCCGTATAGGCGTGTGGCGCGACTTTCATCCTGGGACCGTACACTTGACGAGCGCGCTTTTCCGAATCGCCGAACAGAACCCCTTCCTTAGTAGGGACGCCAGCTCCATTTACATCGATGCGCGCCAAACGACCAAACGACCGCGCACAATCATGAAGCGGATGTGAGCCTGCTTGGCAGGGTCCACGTAGAAGCATCCTCGCTCGTCCTTGCTGTCCGGCATCGAAAACTTTTCGTGGAGAACCATGTTCAGCTGAGCCAGGTTCATGCCAATCTTGACTGGGCCAACTCCGTCCTCACGGACTACCCAAACGTCATTGACGGGAAAAGTACTGGCGCTCATGATGGCGATAACTGCCAGCACTCCTAACCTGCGCGAAATTATGGGTAGCATTCTACATCGTAGAGCCGAGAAGGCTAATTCCCGACCGTTGCTTCATCTGCCTCCACGTCTCCGTGGTGAAATGAATTCCGTTTGTGCTAGCCTTACTTTCCATGACACAAGTGTCGGCCCATCCCAAACACTTTCTCTCCGACAAGGTTGAGCATTTTACCGAGTCCGTGATTCGGGAGATGACTCGGAAGGCGATGCAATATGACGCCGTCAATCTGGCGCAGGGGTTTCCGGATTTCTCCGCGCCCGCCGAGATTAAGCGCGCCGCGCAGGAGGCCATCGCCGCCGACGTGAATCAGTACGCCATCACCTGGGGCGCGAAGAGCCTGCGGGTTGCGATTGCGCGGCAGATGCAGGAGTGGCAGGGGATCGAGCTCGATCCGGAAAGAGAAATTGTGGTCTGCTGCGGCTCGACCGAAGCGATGATTGCAACCCTGCTGGCGGTGTGCAATAAGGGCGACGAGGTTGTGGTCTTCGAGCCCTTCTACGAGAACTATGGGCCGGACTCGATTCTTAGCGGAGCCAAGCCGCGCTTCGTCAGTCTGCGTCCACCGCAAACGGCGGGAGGCGAGTGGACGTTCGACGAACAGGAATTGCGCGAGGCGTTTCAACATCGGACCGTGACACATCACACCAAGGCCATCATCCTTAACACGCCAAACAACCCTACCGGCAAGGTGTTCAGCCGGAAAGAACTGGAACTGATTCGCGACCTATGCGTCGAATACAACGTGCTCGCCATCACCGACGAAATCTACGAGCACATTCTTTACGATGGGTCGGAGCACATTTCGATTGCGCGGCTCGACGGCATGCGCGAACGTACGATCACGATCAATGGGCTCTCAAAAAGTTACAGCGTCACGGGATGGCGCGTCGGCTGGGCAGTAGCGCCGCCAGCCATCTCGAACGCGATCCGCAAGGTGCATGACTTCCTCACCGTGGGCGCGCCCGCGCCTTTTCAGGAAGCGGGAGCGGCGGCGCTGAGCCTGCCTGCCAGTTACTACCGCGAACTGGCCGACCGGTACCGCACGCGGCGCGATCATCTGATCCCGGCGCTGGAGAAAGCCGGTTTTCGCTGTTACCGTCCGCGGGGCGCGTATTACGTAATGACCGACATCAGCGCCTTCGGGTTCGCGAACGACGTGGAGTTCGCGGCTTACATGGTGAAGGACATCGGCATCGCCTGCGTGCCCGGGTCGAGTTTCTACAAGCATCCGAAAGACGGATCCCAACAGGTACGTTTCGCCTTCTGCAAAAAGCCTGAGACACTGGATGAGGCGGCGCAACGGCTGGAAAAGCTGGCCCGAAAGTAGCGTAAATCCACAGCAAACTGCGCTATACTTCGCTTCAACGCTGAATTATTCCCCGAAAGCGAGTGGTGCCCATGTCCGTGAAAGTGGTGGAAGAGGTATCTGCGCAGGTTCCGGCTGAAGATTTTGAGGCGCTGGAAGAGAAGGTTTATCGCACCATTGAGTTGTACAAGGCCGCCAAAGAAGCGCGGGCCACCGCCGAGCGCGACGCGAAGCGGCTGCGGGAGCAACTCGAAGAGTGCGAGGAAGAAAACGAAACCATGCGCCGCGAGCTGGTGCAACTGCGCAAGGATCGCGAAGACATACGAGCCCGGGTCGAAAAAATGTTGAGCCAGATGGAAAGTGTGACGCATGAGCAGGCGGCAAGCTGAACGATGGCGGCAAACTGAACGATGGCGGCAAACATCCGCCGGGCAGTGATCTGGCAAGAAGTAATCCTCCGAGGAGTAACATGGCCACTGCGAGCAAAGAACCTCCGACAGACGCGTTGACCAAACCTGTTCCGGCCAAAGACGTCCCGGCCACAAATGCCGTCGGCGGCAGTGGCAGCGTTCGCGTCGAAATCTTCGACCAGGTTTATAACCTGCGTGGGTCTGACGCGGACTACATTGTGAAGCTTGCCGAGTACGTGGACGGCAAGATGCGCGCGGTATCGGAACAGACGGCAACGGTCGATTCGGTGCGGCTGGCGGTGCTGGCAGCACTGAATATTGCGGATGAATATCATCTGCTGAAGCGGCGATTGGAGACGCCTTCGCCGGAAGCGCGGCAGCGGGCCAGCAAACTAGCAAGCGCGCTTGACGAAGTTTTGCAAGATACCCGGCGGACGGGCTGAAATCGGTCGTAACCTGGGATTCATCTTCGAAATGCATTGGAACGCATTATTGATTGTTGAATAATATAGTGACATTTCTAGCTGGGTATGCTATCGTCGGCCCATGGGAAATCCGGCGGGAGTGCGGCGAGATTTTCAGGCACTGGAGCAGCGACGCTTGCGGGCGGCGCGGT
>JBEKAF010000078.1:0-17962 GCA_050018355.1 Terriglobales bacterium
TGAAGCCGAAGAGGTTGCAGTCATGAAGAGCAGGCAGGGGTACAAGGGCTACGTTATCGTGGCACGGTCATGCGAGCTACGAGAAGGCGAGTTCTCGGCAGAGTTCTCCGTCGAGGAACACGATGCGGATGGGGTCATGGAAACTGAATTCTACTTGCCCGACACATTCCCCACGCAGGAGTCCGCTATCGAGGCGGCGATTCAAGCCGGGCAACAGAAGATCGATATGGTTTTTGAGCGGGGACGTGCCGTCGTGAACGGCTGAGCCCGCTCTTCCAAAAATGGCTCCTCAGCCCGAGAACACATTATCAATCTTCCGCATGATCCGCTCAGCCCACTGAACCGCAGCGGCGACCAGCGACTCCCGTCCGCGCGGGTTGCCTTGCCGGAGAAAGACAGCCGGACACCGCCCGGTTGTAAAATCGGGAAGCGATGAAAAGCGAGACCCGCCGCCTCAACAAGATTACCGGCGCAAGTAAAAACATTGCCAAGCGGTACAAGCTCACAACCGCAGCAGCCGAGATAATTGACCAAGCAGGGGAAGTTCACGGACAGAAATCCCGTGCCGTGCAAATCGCTGTTGAGCTTCTCTGGCGGACCCAAAGGCAACTGGATAAAATTCCCACCGACATTCTCCATTCCCCGTTGACAGCGAGAACCTACAAGTTGCCTCCGCGCACAGTCGATTTGATTGAGGCTCTAGGGCGTGAGGGTTCTAGGACACGAGGCGAAGTCCTCGCGGCTTGCGCTGGGTTGCTCGCTCAGGATGTGAAAGAGGCTAGGAGTGGGGCGCTACGGGACCGCCAAGCGTAGTGTTTCTCTCTTCCCAACTCTTGGCATTGCCGTAGTTGATAGGCTGTCCATAGAATCCCAACACGTTGATCTGCACTGGGCATGAACCGACTTTCTCTTCGACGATCTGCACCTTGTCGCAACGAACGCGACTACCATACGCCTGAGCGGACGGTCCAGCCGGGATGAACAACGTCAAAATGTTATTGTCGCTAATGTCAGCAATGATCGCCGCCGAACCCCACTTGCCTGCATTTTCAACGGTCACCTGAGCGCACTGCCCAAGGTATTTACGGAGAATATTAGCGTTATGCTCAGCTTCGGTGGGCACTCGCTGTGTATTCTCGGCAATCTTGCCGAGCGATTGGTTGCGCTCAGCTTGCAGTTTGTTCAGTTCTGCCTGCAATTCGGCGATGCGGGCGATGTGATTTTTCTGCTCATCACGAAGACCGTTCGCCTCTTCCTGTACGTGGATATTATCGAGACGCAGGCGATTGGCTTCTTCACGAAGTGTGTTTGCCTTACCTGAGTGGCGTAGCTCTAGCACGGCAAGAATGGGCAGTGCGATTGTAGGTACTAAAACGAGGAAGCTATGCCACCAAGGGTGTGTCCAGAGAAAGTCCTTAATTCCGAATGCAGCAGCACAAGGGCGATGAGAAGATCAGCAACTACAGCGATGGTGACAACTCGTTTCATTTGCCCTCCGACTTCGGCCATATCGGGCTGGTAGTTCCGTAGGCCCAGTCCACACGAACTCAAATTTCTTCGTCCTGTATCGTCGATGCCATTGGTCGATGAAGATTATCCGTCCCGTCCAATTCTTTCCCACCGGAGCTATGATCGGAGTGATCATAAAATGGACTTGGTACTCCGGCGTGACCAATTCTTCTGGAGCAATGTCAATCGGCTCATCGAACTTGATCCACGGTTTCGTGCCCTTGATGTAGGCGTCGATCAGGAGAATTGTCTGACCGGGATCGTCATGCGAGAAGTCCGCCATGAACGACATCTGCATCGCCTTCTTCTCACCGCCTGCGAACGCCAGACACCAGAATGCTGACATGGGATGAAAGTTCACATACAGGCGGGGCTTGCGCTTCAGCAGTATTTCCAATCGCCCGGAGACGGCGTTCGATATGACATCGAGGGGACGTGTGAACACGTCAACAATCTTTGATAGAGTGTGCGTGACTTCTTTCCAGAAGCCCGGCTCAGTTGGCGGTGCGCTCATCACAATATCGTTCGTCTGCCAGCTGTGAGATGGGAGTAACTAGCTTGGTTCGGCTCCAGATTGTGCCCTTTTTGTGTCATCATAATCAGGGGTGAGCGGTGAGAGCGTCTCAAGCGGTATCTAGAATCAATAAGTTACGTGTTATCAATACGGACAGAGGGATCGAATCCCTCCCTCTCCGCCAGTTTCTGCAATCCCAACCCGTTCGCGTAAAGGATCTGGTTTGGTGAACGCGATTTGTTCAACCGCGAATTTTTCCGGCATACAGCGCCATTCCCACCACCGCATCAATTCCCAGCGCGTCGAGGCTGTCGATTTCCTGCTGTTCGGTGATACCGCCGGCGACCACCAGGTGTCGGGTAGTGGCGCGCTGGATGGCATGAACCGTCTCCATCGGAATTCCGCCCATCAAGCCCTCTGTGTCGATGTGCGTGTAGAGAAAGGTCTCGCAGAAGGGTTCCAACGCGTGAATCATGTCGAAGGCAGTGACGGCAGTCTGCTTGCGCCAGCCGTCAATCGCAACTCGGCCGCCGCGGGAGTCGAGAGCAAACATCAGTGCCGACCTCCGGAGCGCGTCTGCCAGTGCGCGAGCGTGCTCCTGGTTGATCCGGCCTTCGGTTAACAACGCAGACCCGATGATCACCTTGCGCGCACCTATGTTCAGAAGTTCCTGTGCGGTTTCGATGTCGCGAATGCCGCCGCCAACCTGGCAGTTCAGTTGGCCGACGATCTGCTTCACCAACGACCGGTTGTCGCCGGCGCCGCGCGCTGCGTCGAGGTCGATGAGTTGGACTACCGGATACTTGGAGAAGCGCTCGATCCAGTAGTCGAAGTTGTCGAACTCCAGTTTCTTCTTGTCTCCCTGCACCAACTGCACGATCTTGCCGCCCATAAGGTCGATCGACGGAATCAGCATGGCCACCTCACCGGCACGTTGGCAGCATGCAGTTCGCGTTTCAATTGCGCGATGTTCTCGATACCGAAATGGAAGATGGAAGCGGCCAGAGCCGCGTCCGCGCGCCCGCTCTGGAACACTTCAATAAAGTCTTGCGCCGACCCGGCGCCGCCCGACGCGATCACAGGAATGGAAACTGCGTCGGCCACAAGCTGCGTCAACTCGCAATCGAAACCAGCCTTGGTCCCATCGCGGTCCATGGAAGTCAGCATTATTTCTCCGGCTCCGCAAGCGGCGGCCTCGCGCGCCCACAGAATCGCGTCGCGGCCTGTGGGAGTGCGCCCTCCGGCCACGAACACCTCGAAACCACTGTTCACCCGCCGGGCATCGATGGCAACCACGACCGCCTGCGAGCCAAAACGAGCGGCAATTTTTCCGATCAGCGTCGAGTCCTTCACTGCGGCCGAGTTGATGGCGATCTTGTCGGCGCCTGCCTCGAACACGGCTGCGGCGTCGGAGAGTTCACGGATTCCTCCGCCGACCGTGAACGGAATAAACAAACAGCGTGCCGTGCGGGAGACGACGTCGAGCATCGTCTGGCGTTTGCCGCTGGTGGCCGTGATATCGAGCAGAACGATCTCGTCCGCGCCATCGCGGGCGTGCGCAGCGGCACATTCCACCGGGTCCCCAGCGTCGCGCAGATTAACGAACTGCACGCCTTTCACGACCCGGCCGTCGTCCACATCGAGACAGGCGATGATGCGCTTGGTCAGCACTTATCGAACCTCACAGAAATTCTTGAGAATGAGCAGCCCCACGGTCCACGATTTTTCCGGATGGAACTGCACTCCGAAAATGTTTTCTTGTTCGACCACCGCGGAAAACTGCGTTCCGTATTCGGTCGCCGCCGTGGTAGCGGCAACCGCCGGCGCTTGAAAGGAATGGGTGTAGTAGACAAAGGAGTCGGGTGCGACGTTACGCAGCAATCGCGAGCCTTCCCGGACCGCCAGCGAGTTCCATCCCACGTGCGGCGATTTCACCGAAGACGGAAACGGGCGGCATCTGCCCGCAAAAATTCCCGCTCCCGCGAGCTCGGGAGCCTCGTCGCTGCCCTCGAACAGCCACTGCATTCCGAGGCAGATCCCAAGGAACGGCTTGCCGGCGCTCGCCCCTTGCAGCACGGCATCTCGCAAGCCGGTGTTATCAAGCGCGCCCAACGCGGAGAAGTGCCCAACGCCAGGGAGAACAATCTTGTCCGCCGTTGCAACGGTTTCAGGCTGCGTGGTTACTACGACTTCGGCGCCGAGATAGTCAAACGCCTTCTTCACCGAATTCAGGTTGCCGGCGCCGTAATCCACGATAGCGATCATAAAAGCCCTTTCGTGCTCGGCAGCATGCGCCCCAGACGGCGGTCGCGGGAGCAGGCAACACGAAGAGCGCGCGCAAAAGCTTTGAAGAGCGCTTCGATCTTGTGATGGCTGGAGCGCCCGTAAAGCACACGCGCATGAACATTCGCGCGCGCGCCGCGTGCGAACCCTTCAAAGAAGTCACACACCAGTTCCGTCTGCAGATCACCGACTCGCGTGGCTCGAACCTTGGTCTGAACCACGGCCACCGCGCGGCCTCCAAAGTCCACTGCCGCCAAACCGAGAGTTTCGTCCATGGTCATCAGAAAATAGCCGGCTCGCAGGATGCCGCGCCGGTCGCCCAGAGCGCGGTCGAACGCCTCACCCAGGCTGATTCCGACATCTTCCACGGTGTGGTGCTGGTCCACATCCAAGTCGCCCACAGCGGCGAGTCTCAAGTCGAACCCACCGTGACGCGCGAACAGCTCCAACATGTGGTCAAGAAAACGGATTCCCGTGGAGATCTCGTACTTCCCGCGACCCTCGATGGTGAGGGCAATTCGAATTTCTGTTTCCGCGGTTTTGCGATGCAGTTTAGCTTTCCTCACGCCCGCACCTCATGTCCCAATCCAAGCTGCTCAACCACGTCCCGCAGAGCGCCGATGAGAGTCTCTGTGTGTTCGTCCGATCCCACGGTTAGGCGGACGCAGCCTTCGCATCTTGGGTCGGAATGACGGTCGGAGTGCCGGTCACGCACCAGAATTCCGCGGTCGCGCAGGGCGCGAACGAACTCGGCGTGGGCGGAGCCAATGCGTACGAGCACAAAATTGGCGTGGCTCGGCCAATAATGCAACCCGAGTGCGCCAAGTTCCTGCTGCAATCTCTCGCGGCTGCTTAGCACTTGCGCGACATAGCGGCCAACATACTCCTGATCTTGAAGAGCCTCCGGCAAGACTGCGAGGGCGGCCGCGTTGACGCTGTACGGCGAGGCAACGCGGCGGACCATCGCCATTTGCCGGGTGTCTCCCGCAAGAATGCCAATTCGCAAACCGGCGAGGCCGTAGGCCTTGGAAAAAGTCCGCGCCACAAAAAGATTCTCGCTGTGCCCTGTGTGGTCAATCCGTGTGTGGTCAATCAGCGTTTCTCCATGAAATTCGAAATACGCCTCATCGACAAGCACGGCAGCTTGCGGCGCAGCTTGCGCGATCTGCATCAGGACGTTGCCTGCGACCGCTGCTCCGGTCGGACTGTTAGGATTCGCCACCGCGATGAGCCGGGTGCGTGGGCTGAGTTGAGCGAGCAGGTCTTGCGCGGGAAATGCAAAGTTGTCGCCGGCACGCACTTCGATAACGCGCGCGCCTTCGGCCTGCGCGAAGATCGCGTACATGGCAAAGGTGGGCACGACGATGAGCGCTTCGTCCCCAGGATCGAGATACGTGGAACAAAGCAAATGAATCGCTTCGTCGACTCCGTTGGTGAGCAGAACCTGTGCCGGATCGAGCCCGAGAAAACCCGCGATCTCTTTTTCCACCGGCTCGCGCTCGGGATAGCGCGCCAGCAGTTCGGAATCGAGCGACCGCAGCCGGGCCAACACGCGCGGCGAACACCCTATTGTGTTCTCGTTGAAATCGAGACGCACTCCGGTTCGGCCGGCCAAAGGAGGCCGATATGCGTGCAGATTTTTTACCGCTTCGCGAGCTTCAAGCATGGGAGCACCTCACTCGGAATGCTTCCGCGTGTCCCTTCAAGCCTTCGGCATTTGCCAGCGTAATGCCCGGCGGCGCGATTCGGCGGATTCCCGCGCGGGACACTTGTTGGCAGGCAATGATACGGACGAAATCGAGCACGCTGAGGCCGCCACGCACACGGGCCATGCCAGCCGTGGGCAGCACGTGGTTCGGTCCGGAGACGTAATCCCCCGCGGCCTGAGGTGTGAATTCGTCCAGGAAAAGCGCGCCGGCGTGCTGCACTGCCGGCGCCAACGCCGCCGGGAGTGTGAGATGCTCGGGCGCGATGCGATTCGCTATCTCGACGGCCTGTTCAAGAGAAGCCGCAAGAAAAATGGCGCCGCGGCGCGCGAGTGATTGGGCGGCGATCGGATTTGCGCGCGCACGCTTCCGCGCCTCCTTCTGAACTTTTTTCGCTAACGCGCGCGATGTTGTTATGAAGATGCACAGCGCGTCGGGATCATGTTCCGCCTGCGCTACCAGGTCGGAAGCGATGCACGCCGGATCGCCGTCTGCGCTGATGATGACTGCTTCGGTAGGACCAGCCAGAAATTCAATGCCGCAATCGAAAGCCACCAGCTTTTTGGCTGCGGTCACGTATCGATTGCCCGGACCGACGATCTTATCCACGCGCGGGATGTTTTCAGTTCCATAAGCAAGGGCAGCGATGGCCTGTGCCCCGCCGACTCGGTAGAACTCGCGCACGCCGAGGAATGCAGCCGCCGCCAAGGTTGCCTGGGCCGGGCGCGGAGACGCGACGCGAATCTGCTTGACACCGGCGACCTGTGCCGGAATCACCGTCATGAGCACCGTGGAAGGCAAAGGATAGCGGCCGCCCGGCACATAGCATCCCACGGATTCCAGAGGGCGCACCAACTGGCCGATGAAGACGCCAGGCTGAATTTCGCGCCGCCATTCTTTATTCTTGTCCTTGTCCTGGGGCGCTTGCCACTCCGCGTAGCGACGGATATTGCCCGCAGCCTGCTTGATCGCATCCTGCAACTCTGGATCAGTTTGCTTCCAAGCCTCGTGGAGATCGGCCTCGGGAACACGGAGTGGCTCGCCCTTACCCAATCCATCCCAACGTGTAGCGTAGCGGCGTACTGCGCGATCGCCGTTACGCCGGACTTCACTCACAATGCGGCGGACTGCAGGCTCGACGTCTGCTAGATCGGTCGCACCGCGCTCGGCCAGCGCAGTCACAAAACGAGCTTGCGCTGCGCCTTCGAGAATGCGCATCATGTCATCGCGCTTCATTTTATTGCGCATCACATGACCACCTTGTTCAGCGGATATTCGACGATGCCCTGAGCGTTGGCTTGCTTCAACTTCGGAATCAGCGACCAGGCGGTGTGTTCCTCAATGACCGTGTTCACAGCGACCCACTCGCCATCGGCCAGGGGCGCGACGGTCGGATTTTTCAGAGCCGGCAGAAGACCGAGAACAGCGGGCAAGTCTGATTGGCGCACATTGAGCATCAGGCCCACCCGCCCCTGCGCAGCGATAGCCCCACTCAGCATGACGGACAGGTTCTCAATTTTTTGCCGCCGTGCGGGATCGGCCCAGGCGGACTTGTTCGCGACCAGTTGCGTGTTGGACTCAAGAACTGTTTCGAGGATTCTCAAATGATTGGCGCGCAGTGAACTACCCGTCTCCGTGACCTCGACAATGGCGTCTGCCAGTAACGGTGGCTTGACTTCGGTTGCGCCCCAGGAAAACTCAACCCGCACGGGAACGTTCCGGCTCGCGAAATAATTGCGGGTGAAACTCACCAACTCGGTGGCAATGATTCGACCGTCAAGGTCTTCGATTTTCTGGAAGCCCGAATCCTCCGGGACGGCCAGCACCCACTTGACCCTGCCCATGCTTTGTTTGGCATAGATCAGGTCGGTGACCTTGACTACTTCGAGACCGCTTTCGAGCACCCAGTCCAGGCCAGTCAAGCCCGCATCGAGCGCCCCATGTTCGACGTACCGGGCCATTTCCTGGGCACGAATCAGCAGGCATTCGATCTCGGGATCATCCGTGACGGCGAAATAAGAGCGGGCGTTGGTGTACACGCGCAGTCCGGCGCGCGTGAAGAGGCTCAACGTTGCTTCCTGCAAACTTCCTTTGGGGATGCCCAGTCGCAGTTTCATCGCTCAGACCTCTCTTGCCCGACCCTCTCTTGTCCAACCCGGGCGGTTCCGAGCGCGCTTCCCAAAGGAAGTTCCTGCGTAAAGCAGGAGCGCGTCCCGGTGTGGCAGACCTTGCCCTCGCCCAGCACACGGACGCGCAGCAGTAATGTATCCCGGTCGCAATCGGTCCAGGCGGCAACCACCTGCAGACGATTGCCGGAGCTTTCTCCCTTGGTCCACAGTGTCTGGCGAGTGCGGCTGTAGAACGTAACAAATCCAGTGTGCAGGGTCCTATCCAGCGCTTCCCGGTTCATAAAGCCCACCATCAGCAGCTCCCCCGTGCCCGCATCCTGAATGACCGCGGGCGCCAGGCCCTGCATCTTGTCGAAGTCGATCTCCATCGAACCCTCCTAATCTCCGTGCCAGATTTTCCGAGCTCGCACAAAAGCAAAAGGCCCGCTGCGCGAGGTCTGCGCCAGCGGGCTTGGATTTCCTATGATTGCTTTTGGTTATCCGTGGTCCCCCGCCGACACGCTCATCGCATGGTGACGGTGGTGATGGCAATGGGTCAGCGGAGTCATACTGGGCATGATCCTAGGGCAGTAGAGGTATGGTTGTCAATCTGTTTCTGGGGTCAGGCGGCGATCAGCAGTAACGGCCAGCAGCAACGGTCAGCAGTGCGACAGCGCCGGACACGTGCTGGCGAAGCACGGAGCCGTCCCTGCCTCACTGCGGCTTTCATACACACTTGAACCTTGCTTCATGCTCTGGAACGATGGTGTAGCTTAGAAGCATGGCGAAAACGAATTCGGGCGGGCCGCGCTGGGCCGAAATTCCGGTGCGCGTATTTGCGATGACGTTTCTGTTAACCCTGCTGTCGTTCGCGGTCGCGCTTCTGCTGAGCATTCTGGGGACAATGGTGTACTCGCAGGTGAAACATGTCGCGCCCAACCTGACGTTTGCCTACCGGCACATCGCGTTTCCGTGCGCGATCATCGTGGGTGTGATCGTGCTGGTGCTGTCGCTGGCGATGGAAATTCGGAACTACCGGCAGCGGAAGACGCTGGCCGGGATCGAGCGCGTGAGTTGAAGATGGCTGAGTTGAACATGGGCGAGTTTAAGATGGGTGAGTCAAGAACGATCGCGCCGCGTATTGCCATTCCGGTGCCGCATTCCGGCGATCGCGAGTACGCCGAGCGCGCGCTGCCGCAGTATGAAGAAGCCGTGCGCGGAGCGGGTGGAGAGCCGGTGCGCATCGAACTGGACCAGACACCGGCGCAGGCGATGAAGCAGATCGAGCGCTGCGACGCCGTTCTGCTGCCCGGCAGCCGAGCGGATGTCGATCCGCAGAAATACAGCGCGGATCGCCACGAGAAGACAGCGCCCGCTGACGCCAAACGAGACACGGTCGACGAGTTGCTGTTGGAAGATGCCTACAAAATGCGCAAGCCCGTGCTGGGCATCTGCTACGGACTGCAATCGTTGAATGTGTACAGGTCGGGGACGCTCGTTCAGCACATCGAATCGGCAATCAATCACAGCGCGGGGCGGGCAGTGGCGAAGGCGCACACGGTAAAGATCGAGCCGGAATCGCGGCTGGCGGAAATTGTGGGCGCGACGAAGACGCTGGCCGTGAATTCTTCGCATCACCAGTCCGCGAACGCGGTCGGCGATGGTTTGCGAGTGGTGGCGCGTTCCCCGGAGGACGGAATCATCGAAGCTCTGGAAGGTACCGCTCCCGGACATTTTGTGCTGGCGGTGCAGTGGCATCCGGAGCGAAGTGTGAACGATGGGCCGGAAGTGGCCGAGTCGGCGCACGCGATTTTCCGCGCGTTCATCGCGGCGGCGAGGGCGAAGCATGCGGAGTTAGCGCAGAAGGTCGGATCGAGTGGCGGCTAGGCGCGAGACGTACCTCTCCGACCAATCCCTTCGATCGAGTAGTTCAAAGGATCGGGCCAAAATGATGAATGACGCTCCGTAACTAGGAGTGATTTCCAAGGCTGCTAATTTTTGCTCTTGTGCGTTCTTGAGGAGTTTACTGCACTGCTCCTGCCCCGCTTCGCCCGAGTGAACGTCATAGAGCAACCTTATGTCCTCTGAAGTTAGTTCCTCGTGTGTCTTAGTCTCAACGTCGAAGATGATGTGACCCTTTCTGAACTCATTGGCAGCCAGCGCCGCAACACCGTTGGCAACTATCGCGAAGCGCTCAGTGCCGTCGGAGAGAAAAATGTGAACGACCGGGTCGTCGACCCAAAATCCCTCAAGGCAGCCGTCATGGAAATCGCCGAGTTTCTTCATTTTGCCTCTCCCCGATTTGTGGAGACGCGACTCAGCAACACCACCGCATTCGCAATCGCGGCGTTTTCGGTGCCCATGCCTTCTGGGGTTTTTGCTTTGATGCCGACGCAGTCTGCGGGAATCGCGCACAGCTCGGCGACGCGTTTGCGAATCGCGTCCGCATGCGGGCCGATTTTTGGAGTGGACAGGATCAGCGTGGAATCCAGGTTCACCAGTTCGTAGCCCGCGCTCTTGACCCGCTGCAACGCTTCTCGCAGAAACAAGGCGGAGTCGGCGTTTTTCCACTGCGGGTCGGAAGGCGGAAACAGCGATCCAATGTCGGGCCCCGCGATGGCGCCGAGCAGCGCGTCGGTGATCGCGTGCAGCAGAACGTCGCCGTCGGAATGGCCGCCGAGACCTTTGTCGTGCGCCAGAGTCACGCCGCCGATCTTGAGCGGAATGCCCGGCTTGAATTCGTGTGAGTCCCAACCGTAGCCGATGCGCATTTCAGGTTTCCGCGTTTCAGGATTCAAGGTCTGTTCCTGTCTTCGTGTTGCAGATAGAACTCGGCCAGTTCCATATCCGCCGGCGTCGTGATTTTTATGTTGCGCGGCGAACCCATGACGACTACGACGGGAAGGCCGGCGCGCTCGATCAGTGAAGCCTCATCGGTACCGATGAAGCCGTCGGTGATGGCGTCGTCAAAGGCTTTCTTCAGGATGTCGTAGCGAAAGCCCTGCGGGGTTTGCGCCATCACGATGCTCGCGCGCGGGATGGTGGCTTTGATGAGTGCGCCGTCCGCGGTTCGTTCCACCTGTTTCACCGTGTCCACGGCGGGCCAGCCCGCGATGGCGGCTCCATGTTTGTGCGCGGCCTCGATCACACTGGCAATGATTTCGGGGGTAACAAAGGGGCGAACGGCATCGTGCACCAGGACGATGTCTTCCGGATCGGCCGCAGTGTGGGCCAGGGCGCTGGCCACCGAGTCCTGGCGATGTTCGCCGCCTTCGACCATCTGCAGGCGCTTGCTCAGGATTTCCGGGTACTGCTTTTCGACTTGGGTGCGAAAGCCGGCAATCTCGTCCTTGCGTAATGCGACGATGATTTCGTAGACGGCAGGGGCGGCGGCGAACTTACGCAGCGTGTGGACAAGAATGGGCACGCCGCCCAGTTCTTTGAACTGTTTGGTCGGCGCTCTTTTTCTGGCCTTTTCGGCCGAGGGGGCGGGCGAGGGCGGGGCCATGCGCGTGCCTAGTCCGGCCGCGGGAACAATGACAAACACCTTCATAGGGGCGATCAGTATAGTACAGGCTTCAGGTTTTGGGTCTAACGCATAAAGCCCAGAGCCTAGTCGGCTGCCCGGTCGGCCACCGACGTGGGCTTTTTTGCCGGGTCGGAGGGCGGTCCACTGGTTCCTGTTGCCGGAGGCGCGACCACCGGAGGCGGCAACACTCCTTTGGTGTCGTGGCGGCCCGTCGTGCGCTCATCCCACTTGCCAAAGATCATCTTGCCCGCGGTAGTTTGCAAGACCGAGGTCACCGAGATATCGATGGTCTTGCCGATCATCTTGCGCGCGTTATCGATCACCACCATGGTGCCGTCATCGAGATAGGCGACGCCCTGGTTGTATTCTTTTCCTTCCTTCAGGATGAATACCCGCATCACTTCGCCGGGCAGAACAATCGGCTTGAGCGAGTTGGCCAGTTCGTTGATGTTGAGCACGGGCACGCCCTGCAACTGCGCGACTTTGTTGAGGTTGAAGTCGTTGGTGATGATCTTGCCTTCATACAGCTTGGCCAGTTCGATGAGCTTCATATCGACTTCGCGGACGCTGGGGAAGTCGTCTTCCACGATCTGGATCTGGACCGAAGCAGTTTTCTGGAGACGCTGCAGGATGTCGAGGCCGCGGCGGCCGCGATTGCGTTTGAGCGAGTCGGCGGAATCGGCCACCAGTTGCAATTCGCGGAGCACGAACTGCGGGATCACAATCAGGCCGTCGAGGAAACCGGTCTCGGCGATGTCGGCGATGCGGCCGTCAATAATGACGCTGGTGTCCAGGATCTTGTAACTCTTCTTGCCCGACTTCTCGCCGCCGAAGATCCCGCCGAGCGCCGCCAGATTGAGCAGGTCGCCTTTACTGGCGCCGACCGCCAATCCCACGTAGGCCATGATCATCATGACCATGATCTGCAGGAAACTTTGGGTAGGGCTTGGAGAGATGCTGTTGCGAATGACGAGCGCGAAAAGATAAGCGCCAACGATGCCGAGCACGCTGCCGATGGCGGCCCCAATCAGGCGCTTCAGGCTCATCGCGCGCAACCTCCACTCGAACACGACGATGGCGATGCCGATCAACAGACCGACGGCGGCAGCCAGACTTGAGGGCAGGTTAAACGGACGAATAAGAAAGCAGACGACACCGACGATGATGACAAACAGAAGGCGTATGAATACGAAGTCCACGAGTAAGACCTCTCTCGGGGAAGGCACCGCTCAAGCGATTCCCGCCCCCGCCGATCGTCCAGGGCGAATGATATTAAGATCCCTGCGCCAGCGTTCTATTCACGGAGCTGTATGAAAATGAAAATGTGCCCCGTCTCCAGCCATAGCCGGTTACTGCAAAAGTACGGGAGCAGTATATACCCGGCTGGGAAGGGGAACCAGCCTTTAGCTTTTGACCTTTAGTTCTTGGCATTTAAGGACGCGGCTTTCGTCACTGGGGTGGACTCCCCGACGAACTAAAGCTAAGTGCGACCGGCGAATTGCTAAGTGCCCTCTTTACATCCCATCGTAGTTCGGGCCGCCGCCCTCGGGTGGAACCCAGGTAATGATCTGGTAGGGGTCCTGAATGTCGCAAGTCTTGCAGTGCACTCAGTTCGCGGGATTCAGACTGTTGCTCTAGTGCATCGCGACTGGCGGCTACGTTAGACTGTTGGGTCATCTGGAGGCATCCCTGTATGAACTGGCCGGGACAAGTCGTCCTGCTCATTGCCATCTGCGTTTCGGTGTTTCTGTTTTGGCGGAAGTTCGGCGCAGCGCTCGCTACCATCCTGGCATCGAAGCCGGACGCCGACTTCCAACTGCGGCCCATTGGCCCGCGCATCCGCAAAGTGCTCTGGGAGGTGGCCGCGCAGGGACTGGTCATTACCCAGAGGCCGCTGCCCGGCCTGGCGCATGCCTTTGTGTTCTGGGGCTTCTGCGCTTTCGCCCTGGTGACGATCAACCACTTCGCCGAAGGATTCGGCCTGGGCTTCCTGTCCGATGGCGGCTTCTCGCGTTTTTATTTCCTGTTTGCCGGCGTGTTCGCCGTGGCCGTGGCCATCTCGATCACGGGGCTGGCCTTCCGCCGGTTCGTCCTCCGGCCGAAATGGCTGGAGCCGCTCTCTCCGGAATCTGGCCTGATCGCTTTCCTGATTTTCGCGTTGATGATCACCTACCTGGCCAGGTTCTGGGTGCCGGAAGGCAGCGTAACCGCTTGGACGGTGTGGTGGGCGCACACGCTGATGCTCCTGTTTTTCCTGACGCTGATTCCCGGCACCAAGCACATGCACCTCGTGCTAAGCCCGTTGACGGTGTTTCTGAAGCGCGACGGCTTCAGCCGCATCCCGCCGCTGGGGGGCGACGAAGATTTCGGCCTCGACACCGGCAAGGATCTGACCCGGATCACCAGTCTGCAGGCCTACACCTGCGTCGAGTGTGGCCGCTGCACCGAACACTGTCCGGCCAACAACACCGGAAAGATTCTGAATCCCAAAGAGATCGTTTTGGGCACCCGGCATTACCTGAAAGAGTTCGGGCCGCAGAGCAGCGAACTGCTGCTGGGCAAGTACCTTTCCATGGAAGCGGCTTTCCAGTGCACCACGTGCGGGGCCTGCGAGTTCCAGTGCCCGGTGGGCATCCAGCATCTGCCGTTGATCGTGGGTCTGCGGCGCGGCGCGGTGAATACCGGCAAGTGGGATAACAGCTACGGCAGCGAAATGTTCGTCACGCTGGAGCGGCAGGGGAACCCGCTGGGATTTCCGCCGTCGGATCGGGAAAAGTTCATCGAGAAGAACGGCCTGCCGTACTTCGACGGAACCCAGGAATACTGCCTGTGGATGGGATGCCTGGGATCGTTTGATCCGAACGGACGGAAGATTCTGCTGGCACTGGTGGAGGTGCTGAATCATCTGGGGATCAGCTTCGGCGTTCTGCGCCAGGAGAAGTGCAGCGGCGATCCGGTGCGGCGCCTGGGCAACGACTATCTGTTCGGCGAACTGGCGCAGGGAAATTTGGAGCAGATTCGCGAGGGCGGCGTGAAGAAAATGGTTTCGATCTGCCCGCACTGCGTGCGCACGATTGGCGAGGACTGGAAGGAACACGGCGGCAACATTGCCATCGAGCACCACAGCGAGTTGCTGGCCCGCTACCGCGACAAGCTGCCGCTCGACACCGCCGCGCAGAAGAGCATGGTGTTTCACGACGCCTGCTACCTGGGACGATATCGCGGCGTCTATGACCAACCCCGGGACGTGATGGCGCGTTTCGGCCAGGTTGTGGATCCGCCGCGGGCGCGCGAACGCGGCTTCTGCTGTGGCGGCGGCGGCGGTTTGATGTTCCTGGGAGAAGAGTCGGGCAAGCGCGTCAATCTGGAGCGCGCCCAGGAGCTGGTGGCAACGGGCGCAAGCGTGGTCGCCGCCGCCTGCCCGTTCTGCAACTCGATGCTGCGCGACGGATTGGCGGCGGCCACCGACACCCCACCGGAGTTGCTCGACGTCGCCCAGATCGTGGCCGCAGCCATCGCGAAAACCAGCCCGCAAAAGACAGCCGGCGGGGACTAGGGCGGCCCGGCCTCAGACCCGGCCTTTCGCCGCCTCGCGCATGGCCTGCAGCACTCCATTCACCTGTCTGGGCGTCCCGACGATGATTCGGACACATCCGTCGCAGCCTGGGTTTGCCGAGCTCATTCTTCATGCCGCCGCGCATACTTCACCGCGGCAAAGATTACCGCGCAGATCGAGAAATCCACCAGCAGGCCCCAGTCTTCCTTGAAAAGCGCATGCCGCGCCGCCGCGGGCAGATGTGGCATGAGCAGGAAATAGATCGCGTTGCCTGCGAGCACGGCCACGAGCGCGTCGAGAAAATTCTTCATCATCGGACTCTTGACCTCCGGACTCTGGTCTGGCTCTTGCCCAAGCCGACCTCCGCTCCTGCTAACATCGCTTGAGATGCTGGACCCGTCCACTCCAGTGCAGTATGTGAAAGGCATCGGCCCGCGCCTGGCCGAGGTCCTTGGCGCCAAGGATATTGCAACCGTCGACGATCTGCTGCACTACCTGCCCTTCCGCTACGAAGACCGACTGAACCCGCGTTCGGTCGCCGAACTGCGCGCCGGAGAAATGGCGACCGTGATTGCCGAAGTCCGCAACTCGGGACTGTTTCGCACGCGCCGCATGCCCATCTTCCAGCTCACGGTCGGACAGGGCCGCACCCGGCTGAAGTGTATCTGGTTTAACGCCGCCTATCTTCAAGGCCGCTTCCAGCCCGGACAGATGCTGGCGCTCTACGGCAAGGTCGAAGAGGGTCGCGACGGCGAACTGCAGATCATGCAGCCGCAATTTGAGATTCTCGGCGACATCAACGAAGAAGGCGGCGCCGACGAGGCCGAAAAAAAGGCAGCCGCCTCGCTTGAGATCGGACGAATCGTTCCGATTTACGAATCGACCGGCCAGGGCAAACTCACGCCGCGCTGGTTCCGGCGCGTGATCCGAGGGGCGCTCGAAAATTTAAGTCCCGATCTTCCCGATGCAATTCCCGCTGCGGTGCGCGCGCATCTGAGCCTGGTGTCTCCGCGCGAAGCGTTGTGGAAAGTTCACTGGCCCGATGCGGGCGAAAGCTTTGCCGATCTGCAATCGTCGCGGACGGAGGCGCACATCCGGATGATCTTCGATGAACTTTTTTTCATCGAGCTCGGGCTGGAACTCAAGCGCCGAGAGCAGAAGGCGCAAACTGGAATCGTCTTTCAGCTTGACGGCGGCGTGCGCGAGGCGATTAAGAAGATACTGCCGTTTCATCCGACCGCTGCGCAGAAGCGAGTGCTGAAAGAAATCGCCACCGACATGCAGACGCCTTGCCCCATGCGGCGGCTGCTGCAGGGCGACGTGGGATCGGGCAAGACGATTGTCGCCTTCCAAGCCGCGATCATCGCCATTGAAAACGGCTACCAGGTCGCGCTGATGGCGCCGACTGAAATTCTGGCGCAGCAGCATTATTTTTCCGCTCGCCAGATTCTCGAAAGAGCCGGATACCGCATCGTGCTCCTGACCGGCTCGCTCGAACAGGACCGTAAACGCGACGTGCGCCGCCACATCGCGCAAGGCAACGCGCAACTAGTCATCGGAACGCACGCGCTGATTCAAGACCGAGTCGAATTCGAAAAGCTAGGCCTGGTGGTAGTGGACGAGCAGCACCGCTTCGGAGTAATGCAACGCCTGAAGCTGATGAAGAAATCCGACGAAGCTCGTGTGGTGACGGGGCTCCGCCCCGTCCCGCCGGGCGGGGACGCCCGGCGCTCCACTGATTCGAAGCTCACCGATCCCAGGCGCACCGACCCCGAGCCCGATGTGTTGGTGATGACGGCGACGCCCATCCCGCGCACGCTCGCCCTCACTCTCTACGGCGACCTCGACCTCTCGGTGCTCGACGAACTTCCGCCGGGACGCACGCCAGTTGTCACCCGGTCGCTGCCCGACGAGCGCGCGCCCGAAGTCTGGGACTTCGTCCGCAAGCAGATCGGCGCCGGCCATCAGGCCTACGTCGTCTATCCGGTGATCGAGGAGAACGAAGAGCGCGAACTGAAGGCCGCCGAGCAGATGCACCGGCAGTTGCGCGACAAGATTTTTCCCAACCTTCATGTCGGTTTGCTGCATGGCCGTCTTGATGCCGACGAAAAAGAGCATGTGATGCGCGAATTTCAGCAGGGCAAGATCGAAATTCTTGTCGCTACGACGGTGATCGAAGTCGGTGTCGACGTCCCCAACGCGACCGTCATGGTGATCGAGCACGCCGACCGCTTTGGTTTGGCGCAGCTCCACCAGTTGCGCGGACGCATCGGCCGCGGCGCGGCGAAATCCTACTGCGTGCTCATGCACGGCGGCAAGGTTTCCGAAGAAGGCGAACGCCGTCTCGAAGCCATGGTGCGCTCGAACGACGGTTTCCAGATCGCGGAACTCGATTTAGAACTGCGCGGCCCCGGCGAATTTTTTGGGACCAAGCAGGCGGGCATTCCGAGCTTCCGCGTTGCCAACCTGATCCGCGATCGCCAACTGCTTGAGGCGGCCAAACGCGAGGCTGCCTTTGTGATCTCCGGGCCGAATCCCGATATATCAAAAGCAGAGATCGATCGGGCCCTCAAGGAAATGCGGTCGCGGTGGGCGCTCAGTTACGGGCTGGTTGAAGTGGGGTAGGGCTCATCTCATCAAGAAGCCCTGAGCGTTCGTCGTGTAATGATTCCATAACAATGTCGGCTCCCAGACCCGAGTAGACTTTGGTGGCGCAAACCAACCAAAAGGCTCGGGAGAAAGGAGCCGAACATGATG
>JBEKAF010000079.1:0-17934 GCA_050018355.1 Terriglobales bacterium
CATCGGACGATAGACCCCTATGCCTTGAAAATCCCCGCCCCGAAGGGGCGGAATCTACACTAACGGAGAACGCCGCTTCTCCATTTCACGCTGAGCCAAAACACCAGCGCAGTCGCAGGTCGTCACCTCACTATAGGGAGACATCGGCCCGAAATAGCTGCCGTTGATGGTGACCTGCGTTCCCGGAGTGATCAGGCAAAGCGTGGGGGTCTGATTAGGAATGTAGGTGCAGTTTCCGACGACGATGCTCGTAATCACCGGGCCGAGGGGGGTGTAGGGGATCGCGTTAGAAAATCCGCCTCCCATGGTTTCCAGAGCTAGGCTGGCATTGGGAGTCACGCTATTCACGATGACAATAACCCGGGTGGATGCCCATCGCACGATGGTTGTTGACGGGCAGTCGCACAAGGTGATGCCGCCGTCGGCGCTTCCAAAGTTACTCCCTCTGACGATGAGCGTCATCCCAGGTGCGATGCTGCACTGACTAGTGCTGATGCCGACCTTGTAAGTGCAAGCGGTATCCTTGACGGTGACGCTGGTGATGGCGGGAGATTGAGCGAGCGTAGTGGAAGCAAACCAGAGCGGGGCGAGAGCTACAAGACAGAACAAACGAAGTGATTTCATGGAATTTCTCCTATGGACTGACGACTGAGGTCACTGGAGCGAAGAAGCAGCTGGCAAAGACAACGGCGGGATGGTCGTGGTCATCGGTTCTTCGCCCAGTTCCGCATAAACCTCTCACTAATGAAAGTGCGAGAGAACTAAATGATATCCGGTATGAATCAAACCAATCTGTTCAATATTGACCAGTCTGCGGAAGGCCTCCGACGCTAGCCCCGTGAGAATCCGTATCTGGCGGCCATTTCGGCGGTCGCCTTGAGGAGCACGTCGAGAGGCTTGAGGGGCGGTAAGTGGATGCCGCGGCTCTGCAGGGCTTCGATTACTGTTTCCGTTGGAATATTCCCAACTAAGTCATCCTGCGCGAAGGGGCATCCGCCGAGACCGCCGATGGCGGAATCGAAGCGGCGGCAACCGGCTTCATAGGCTGCGATGATTTTGTCGGCGGCCTGGTCGGGGCGGCTGTGCAGGTGGATTCCGATTTCGAGGTAATCGTACTTTGCCATCACCGCGGAAACGATTTCGCGAATTCTCTCGGGCCGCGCTAGGCCTACGGTGTCGGCGAGGGAGATCATGCGGATCTCCTGCAACTCGAGTAAGGCAACGGCTTCGACGACTTCATCTACGCTCCAGCGATCGCCGTAGGGATTGCCGAAAGCCATCGAGATGTAGACAACGGTGTCGAGCCCCCCTTTGTCGGCTTTCTTTTCAATCTTTTCCAGTTCTTCGATGGCCTCTTCCAGAGTCTGCCGTTGATTGTTCTGCAGAAAGGTTGGCGAGATCGAGTACGGGAAACCCAGGGTGCTCACGGCCTCGGTCGCGATCGCCCGCTGCGCGCCTTTTTCGTTGACCACGATGCCGATGATTTCTACGTCGTCCGGCGGGTCGAGTTCTTTCAGAACTTCTTCGGAGTCGGCCATCTGGGGGACGGCGTTGGGAGAGACGAAGCTGACGGCGTCAATGTGCTTGAAGCCGGCGGAGATCAGAGCTTGCAGATAGTTGGTCTTGAACTCGACAGGGATCTGACCCTTGAGGCCTTGCCAGGCATCGCGCGGGCATTCGATGAGTTTGATGGCATCAGGTTTTTCTCCCGCGTTCACACGCGTTGATCCGCCGTGAATCATGTTTGCAGCACTCCCACCTTAAACTCCGGCACATCGGGGTTCAACGATGCCGCCTCCAGTGCCTGCGTGATGGCCTGCCGCGTCTCCATCGGGTCGATGATCTTGTCGATCCAGAGACGGGCGGCGCCGTAGCGGGGGTCGGTTTGCTCTTCGTATGTTTTTTTCGTTGAATCGAAAAGTTCTTTCCTTTCTTCTTCGCTCAACTTCTTGCCGCTGCGCTCCAGTTGCTTCACTTTGATTTCCACCAGCGTGCCGGCAGCAACATCTCCGCTCATCACCGCGTATTTCGCGGTGGGCCAAGCGAAGACGAAGCGTGGATCGTAGGCTTTGCCGCACATGGCGTAGTGCCCGGCGCCAAAAGAACCGCCGACGATCACCGCAATTTTGGGCACGACGGAGTTCGACACCGCATTCACCATTTTTGCTCCCGCCTTGATGATCCCGCTCCACTCGGCATCGCGTCCCACCATGAAGCCGTTTACGTCGTGGAAAAAGACAAGCGGGATCAGGCTCTGGTTGCAGTCCATAATGAAGCGGGCGGCCTTTTCGGCGGACTCGGTGTAGATGACGCCGCCGAACTCGATGCGCTTGTGACCTTCATGGTCAGTCTGGTGCGCGTGGAGTTTCTGGTTGGCGACGATACCTACAGCGAAGCCTCCGATGCGAGCGTAGCCGCAGATCAGCGTTTTGCCGTACTCGGGCTTGTACTCGTCGAAGCGGCTTTCATCCACAATGCGCGCGAGAATTTCTTTCATATCGTAGGGGCGCGCGAGCGAGGCATCGTAGGCGCCGTAGATTTCTTCGGCCGACATCGCCGGGTCCACGGGCTTTTTGCGGTCCCAGAGGGACTGGCGGCGGTAGCCCCATTTGTCTGTGAGCGAGCGGATGCGGGCGAGGCAGGCTTCGTCGTTGGGCTCGCGGAAGTCGACGGTGCCGCTGATGGCGGAGTGCATGGCGGCGCCGCCTAATTCTTCGGCGGAAACTTTCTGCCCGATGGCGGCTTGCACAAGCGCGGGGCCGGCGAGGAACAGGCCGCTGCCGTCGGTCATGAGGACGTGGTCGCACATCACCGGGAGATATCCGCCTCCGGCCACGCACATGCCCATGATGGCGGCGATCTGCGGAATGCCCATGGCCGACATGACAGCGTTGTTGCGGAAGACGCGGCCGAAATCGTCGGTGTCGGGGAAGACGTCTTCTTGCAGCGGGAGAAAGACTCCGGCGGAGTCGACGAGGTAGATGGTCGGGATGTGATTTTCGATGGCGATGTTTTGCGCGCGGATGACTTTTTTTGCGGTCATGGGGAAGAAGGCGCCGGCTTTGACGGTGGCGTCGTTCACGATGAGCATGACCAAGCGCGAGTTGATGCGGGCGAGTCCGGTGATGACGCCGGCGGCGGGGGCGCCACCCCATTCCTCGTACATTTTGTGCGCGGCATAGAGGCCGAGTTCGAAGAAAGAGCCGGGATCGGCGAGGATGTCGATACGCTCGCGAGCGGTGAGGCGCGATTTGGCGTGCTGGCCTTCGATGGCTTTGGCGCCTCCTCCTTCGCGGATTTTTTCCTCTTCGTTGCGCACCTGGGCGACCAGGTCGGCGAGCGCGCGCATGTTGGATTCGAAGCGGAGAGAGCTGGGGTCAACTTTAGTGGGGAGGATGTTGTTGATGGAGAGAGCGGTGGATTCGATACGTTCGCGCATGAGGGCAGAGTTCGAAACAACTTGCGAAACTACTTACTATACCAGCCGGGCAAAGTACGGAGCGGAGGGATTTGGCTGGTAAACTCAGCTGCGGAGTTCGTTGTGGAGGGTGAGTCAACAGTGTGGCGCAAGCTGGAGCCGCGAGCGAATTGGCAGATAGCTTTCGCGATCACGGCGGCATTGCGCGTGGTTTATACGGGCGTCGCTGCGGCCGCGGCGGTGTTTCTGCATCCCGATGCGCGTTTGATTCAAAGCAATGCGTTCACCGAGAACTTGCCCGCGCCAGGCGGCTGGCATTATGCGTTGCTTGGAGTTTGGGAGCGTTTCGATACGCTCTGGTACTTGCGCATCGCCGCCCGTGGACATGATCTGCCGGCGGGAGTGGTTTTCTATCCTCTTTACCCATGGCTCATCCGAGGCTTGAGCGGACTAGCCGGCCCGATGGCTGCGGCCTTGCTGATTTCGACGGTGGCGGCATTTTCTTATTTCTGGGGACTGCTGCGTCTGGCGCGGAGTGAATTTCCAAATGCGCAACCGCTACGGACGGTGATGCTGGCGGCAGCGTGGCCGGCGAGTTTTTTCTTTTTCGCGGGATACACGGAGGCTCTGGCGGTTGCGTTGATCGTCTGGTGCGTCGATTGGGCGCGAGACGAGCGTTGGGTGTTGGCGTCGGCGTGCGCTTTGGCCGCCGGGTTGACGCGGTCGGCGGGAACGTTGGCGATCGTGCCATTAGCGATCATGGCGTGGCGGGCGCGGCGCCGGGCACGATGGCCGGTCGCGATCGCTCCGCTCGGAACGCTGGGATATTGGTTCTGGTTGCATCAGACGGGACGCCGGAGTGTGGCGGCGGCTTATCGAACGTACTGGAACACGGAGGTGGCAAGTCCGTGGACGACGCTGTGGCGGGCGATTGGTTCGTTGGCGAAGCACTTCGACTTACTGGTGGCGATCGGTCTTGTTGCGCTGATTTTTTTCTTCGTTGCGGGAGTGGCGGCGCGGCGGCGGATGCGGATGGAAGACAGGTGTTTTTCGGCAACCGTGATCGTGCATCTTCTGTTACGGCTGTGTTGGCCGCCGCTGCTGGGTGCTCCGCGCTATCTGCTGCCGATTTATCCGGCTTATCTGACGATGGGAAAATGGGCGGAGAAGATGGAACGGAAGCGCTTCGCATTTCTGTGCGGGGCGCTGTTTGCGTTCAATCTGGCTTGGATGTGGGCGTTTCTGAACTGGTCGTTGGTGCTGTAGCGTTCTTCGTGTGGCGCGGACACTCTTGTCCGCGAACGCCGACAGAGATTCGTGAGAGCAGTGGAAGTGTATGCACGCGCTGCATAAATCAGCGAGAAGTATGCAGCAGACGCAGGGCTTCGACGACGGGATCGTCGGCGATTGCATCGACGATTCCGATTTCGAGCGCTTGGCCAGCGGAGATTTTTTCTGCGGCGATGAAAAGCTCCAGCGCTCTCGTCTTCCCGATCAGGCGTGGCAGGCGCTGGGTACCTCCCCATCCGGTCATGAGGCCGAGGGCGGCGCCGCGATGTCCGAAAACTGCGTGGGGCGCGGCGATCCTGCGGTGACAGGCGAACGCGAGATCAAGACCTCCGCCCATGCAGTGGCCTTCGATCGCGGCAATAACGGGGGCGGGATAGCTGACGATTGAGTTCATGAGCGCTTGTCCCATGGCGGAGAACTGGTAGGCTTCGGGGCCGGTCAGTGCGGCGATTTCATTCAGGTCGGCGCCGACCGAAAAAAATTGGCGATTGCCCGCGATGATCAGTGGGCGGGGTTGCTTCTTCAGTTCGTCTTTCAGTTCGTCAATGGCGATGGTCAGTGCGAGCACGCAGGCGCGGGTGAGGCGGTTGGTGCCGTCGGGCGACGTGAGATGGAGGATGCGTGCCGGGCTGTCGAACTCGATTCGGAAAAAGAGAGAAGACACGGGAACATGATGCACTATTGGGCGGGTGGGAGGCGCGGTTCTTCGCTGGAGCACGCGAAAGAGCAGGTCCTTCGCTCAGATGACAATTTTGTTGGGGTACCGGCGTTGCGGTGACGCGGGCGTAAAGCAGGCCCTTCGCTTCGCTCAGGATGACAAAGTTGGTTGGGCTGGGCGGCTTGGATCGCGGACCATTGGATCGCAGATTAAACGGCCGGCACGCCGTGCGGCTTCACGTGCTCGCGAATGAACTTAACGATGTCGTCCATGGGAGTGCCAGGCTGGAAGATGCCGGCCACGCCGATTTTCTTCAGGCCTTCTATATCCTGGTCGGGGATGATGCCGCCGACCAGCACCAGCACGTCGTCCATTTTGTTTTGCTTCAGCAGGTCCATCACGCGCGGGACGATCGCGTTGTGCGCGCCCGAGAGAATCGAGAGTCCGATGACCTGCACGTCTTCCTGGAGCGAAGCGTTGACGACCATCTCCGGCGTCTGGCGCAGGCCGGTGTAGATGACCTCCATGCCGGCGTCGCGGAGGGCGCGCGCGATGACCTTGGCGCCGCGGTCGTGGCCGTCGAGGCCGGGCTTGGCGACGAGGACGCGGATTTTCGGGTCAGTGGCCACGGAGATCATTTAACCACAGAGGACACGGGGGAGCACAGGGGGAACTGGACGGGCGGGGACGCCCGTCCCTCACATCGCTAGGTTACGGTTCGATCCCCAACTGCCAGAACAGGAACGAGTACCGATCTGTTCCTTCTTCGATCTGCTTGGTTACGGGCTTGCCCTGTCCGTGGCCAGCCTTGGTTTCGATCCGCAGCAGGATCGGCTTTTGATGGCTGGCGCCGTTCTTGGCTTCGGCTTGCATGAGCGCGGCCATTTTCTTGGCGTGCATGGGATCGACGCGAGTATCCGTATCGCCCGTCAAAAAGAGGATGGCGGGATACTCCTGACCAGGCTTCACATGATGATAGGGCGAGTAAGCGTAGAGCCAGTCGAACTGCTTGGCGTCTTCGGCGGAGCCGTACTCCGGGATCCAAAGTTTAGCGATCTGGAAGTTCTGATAGCGCAGCATGTCGAGCAGCGGCACGGCGCATACGACGGCGCGGAACAGGTCCGGCCGCTGCGTGATCATGGCGCCCATGAGCAGGCCGCCGTTCGAGCCGCCGAAAATGCCGAGGTGATCTTTGTCGGTGTATTTCTGTGCGATGAGATATTCGCCGGCGGCGATGAAGTCATCAAAGACGTTCTGCTTCTTATCGAGCATGCCGGCGCGATGCCAGTCTTCGCCGAACTCGGAACCGCCACGCAGGTTGGCGACGGCGTAAACGCCGCCGTGCTCTATCCACAGATACATGGCGCGGTTGAAAGTTGGCTTCAGCGAGATATTGAAACCGCCGTAGCCGGTCAGGAGGGTGGGATTCTTGCCGTTCTTCTCGATTCCATTTTTGCTGACGACAAACATCGGGACTTTTGTGCCGTCTTTCGAGCTGTACCAAACCTGCCGGACGTCATAGGCAGAAGGATCGATGGAGGGTGCGTCGACCTTGGCCCAGAGCGCGCTCTTTACGTCGGTCAAATCGACGCGATAGATCGAGGGTGGCACGGTGAAGGACTCGAATCCGAAAAAGATTTCGTTGCGGTCATACCGGCCGGAGGCGCTGAAAACATCGCCGATGGCAGGCAGCGGAATGTCGGCGAGCTTCTTGCCGTCGAGCCCGAACAGCTTCAGTTCGGAAGTCGCGTTGTGTTCGTACTGCGCCAGGAGCTTGCCGCCGGTCACGCTCGCATTCTGCAACACGGCATCCGACTGCGGGATCAGCTCTTTCCAGTTTTCGCGCTTAGGATTGGCCGCGTCGGCGACAAAGACGCGAGAGTGCGGCGCGTCTTCGTTGGTGGTGATGTAGAGTTTGCCCTCAAAGAAGTCGGCGTCGTAACGGAAATTTTTACCGGTGGTGATCTCGATGGGTGGATTTTTCGACTGGAGATCCTTCAAATACATCTCCGTCTTCGTCCAGCCTTCGCCAACATTAATCAGCAGCCAGCGGTCATCTTCGGAGAGAGCGACGCCGGGGGTGTCCTGCGGATTGCGGCCTTCGCCGAAGATGAGTGGATCCTTGGCGGGATCGCTTCCGATCTGGTGGTAGAAAACCTTGACGTGGTAGACCTCTTCTCCGTCCGGGACCTCGCCTTTCTTGGGATGGCGGGTGTAGTAGAAAGCGGAGCTGTCATTCATCCAGGCCACGCTGGCGAAGCGGGTGCGCTCGATGGTATCCGGCAATACTTTGCCAGTCGCGCTCTCGACGATATGGAGCGTGCTCTCCTCCGACCCGCTGGCGGACGTTCCATAGGCCACGTACTTACCGTCTTCGGACGGGTACGACCAGTCGAGCGCAACGGTGCCGTCGCTTGACATTTTGTTCACGTCAACGAGAACATGATCGCCGCCGTTCAGGCCCTCGCGCACATAAAGGATGGGCTGGTTCTGGTTGCCTTCGCGGCGAGTATGGAAATAATACTTACCACCCATTTGCGGAGCTTCGACGGTGCCAATCTCCAGCAATTGCGAGAGACGGGCATTGATCTTGTCGCGTCCGGGCAGAGGGTCAAGGATGGAGTGCGTGTAGCTGAGTTCCTGCTCGACGTAGAGCTTGGTGTCGGGATCGTTCGGGTTTTCCAGGTAGCGGTAGCGATCGACGATTTTGTGCCCCTGAACCGTGTCCTCGACCGGATCAACTTTGGCTTTCGGGGGACCGGAAGGAGCGGTGGAATCTCCGGCACGGGACTCCTCTGCGGAGACCAGGGCAACCACACCGATGAAAAGAATCAGGAAAAAAGTCAGCAAACGCGAACCTCCCAGCATAAACACCTCACTCCTGTTGTGGACGAGACGCCGAGGATTAGGTTAGCAGAACAGTGGCCTGACGGACGCGCCCTCTCGGCAACCGCGACGACCCAAGGTGGTCCTGCGGCCCGCGATTCAAAAGAATAATCTTGGCTCCTTTCGGGAGAGAATCGGCCGTGAACTAACTAGGATGAAACGGCCGCGTGCTGATCGCTCGAAACACCGCTGATGTGCGCGCTGCCGACGTGCGAGTTTCCAATCCGCTGCAGCCTCTGATATGATTTCGTTGACAATTCAAGTACGCATGCAAGCGTGCTCCCACTCCTCAGTAGCTCAATGGCAGAGCATCCGGCTGTTAACCGGAGGGTTGTAGGTTCGAGTCCTACCTGAGGAGCCATTCTTTTCAGCCATTTGCAAATACCCCACAAACGAACTTGGAACCGTTTGGAACCGTTGTGTTCCGAGGTTTGAAAGAATTGGGCTTCCGCTGGTGAGAAACCGGGTTCTCCAATTGACTCAAGTCACTCTTACGCTGGCTGAAAATCGCCCGCGTCCGTGAATTGATGGCTGAGCGCACGCTCGCCTGAATTTCCTGCATGTAAATCTCGGCTGTCGTCTTGATGCTGGCGTGCCGCAAGATCTGCTGCGCATCCTTCATCGTCCCGTGCCCCTGCATGTCGGTGCCCAGCGTGCGGCGCATCACTTGAAAGGTCACGAGTTTCCTTGGAATACCCAGCTTGTCGGCGATTGGGTGGATTTTCCATTTGAGGAAGTTCCTTCCCTGCCGAGGCACCACTTCTCCTTTCCGTATGCCACGGCCAAACGTCGGAAACATGAGCGCATCGGGTGAAGTGTTCTTCGACACGCTGCGCCAAGCCTCGATGATCGGTATCACGTCGTCTGGAATCGGGATAGCGTTTCCGCTTTCCCGCGTTTTGAGCCTGCCTTCGTAAAGACGTCCCTCGAACACCGTGTTGAGCGGAATGAGTTTGTCACCGGCGTACGATTTCCACGTCAATCCGAGGGTTTCACTGGTACGAGTTGCGCAGAAAAGAGCGACGCTCATCAGACATAGATCGTGTACATCTTCGATCGAGTCGATAAGTTTTGCGATCTGTTCCGCTGTCATGGTCGGGCGCTTCACTTCTTTCGTCTGGGGCATCTTCAGCTCTTCGGCGGTATCGTCCTGGACGAACTTGAGCTTACGGGCCAGACGCATGATCGAACGGATGTTCACGAACGCGTGTCTCACAATCGATTCCGAATAGATCTCGGCCAGCTTATTCAGATGGACTTGCAGTTCGAAAAGGCCAAGCTGTCGGATCGGAACGTTCTTGAAGTTCTCGACCAGGTACTTATCGATCTCAAACTCGGTTTTCTGTTGGGTCGCAGGCCGCCATCGCCCGCGACGCATGGGGATGTACTTCTCTGTGACGAACCAGCCGAAAGTCACGGAATCGTCGGCTTTCGCAACGAAACAGCTAATGCCCTTTCCGTTCTCCTCCTGCACGATGGTTTGGAGTTTTTCTTCGGCCTCCCACTTGCGAAGGTCTGACTTTTTTCCCAAAACCACTTTCCTGGTTCGTTCAACCTCCTCTCCGTTCCGGCCTTTCAAATAGACACGGAACTTGCCATACCACTTCTTCTCCCGTGCCCCTTGCAGGTACACGGTGCCTTTCTGATAGACCATTGCCATTACTGCGTTCTCCTATCTGGTCCATCGTTGGTCGCGGAGAACAGTATTGTTCATACACTGTCCCGCACGATTTTGGAAGCTGTGGATGACAAGTGAGACATGAGGAAATGTTCGATGTCTTCTTGCCGGAATCGAAGCAAGGGCCCGAGCTTCACAACAGGGATTCTGGGATGGCGTCTGGTTGCATGGTCTCGCACCCAACGCTCGGAGACTCCCAGACGTTCCGCAACGTCGAGGGCGGTTAGCAGACGTTGCTCCGAGAAGAGAGGTTGGACCCGCGAATGGTGAATTAATCTAAGTGTCATCGACTATCCCCCTGGCTGGTGTGGGATTCGTGTACAACCTGAGAACTGCACTTCAGCGCTGCTGACTCCCAGTATGCTTACGGCGCTGAACCCAGGGGCTTGATCTTGCCCCCCGTTGTGCGCGACTTCACACTTGACAATAGCGCACGTGTACACGTATAGTCAATATGTAACGGTACATTTTTATTTACCGTAACCGTCCAGAAAGGGACCGCATGACAGAAAAAACACCGACACCGCAGCAACCCGTGATCTCCATCCGCATTTCCGATGCCCTGCGCTCCCGGCTCGACAAGCTGAAAGAAATCATGGCCCTCAAGAGCGGCGGACCCGTGTCCACATCGGAGGCAGCAAAGCAGCTGCTTGAGTCGGCCCGAGACGACCGTCTGGAGTTGGTCAATCTGCTCTTGGAGCCGACCGAATCCTTGCTGAGAATTCGCGGCAAGGCCGACGCCAGACTCTCGCTTTCCCAGGCGGAATGGACGATGGTGGCCCACTACTGCGCGCTGGGCGCGGAGTCGTTTGCCAACACCGCCCAAGGACAGATTTCCTTTGAGTCTCTGGCCGAAATCCTGGAGGCATTCCTTGCGGTTTATGCCGTCGTGCGCAGGTCGAAAGAGTCCCCGCTGGACTTCCTGTACCTGATGACTCTTCCGGGGGACAAACAGGCCGAAGCAAAGGCTGAGGACATTGGAAGCGACGACGTGCGCCGGGTGGTAACCAATACGCTCCGAATGCTGAGGAACCCAGCCCAAAAGCGGCGCAAACCGATCCTCGCCGTGCGCAATCTCTACACACTTCTCGACCAAGAGAAGTTCTCGAATATTGAGAAGCTGAACGAGGCGCTCTGGCCGCACTGGTCAGCCCTGTGGAAGGTGTGTGCGCGCGGCCACTATTTCCTTCATCGAAAGCCCCTGCGCGAGAAACCGCCAGCGGAGACCGAGGACGAGGACTTTGAGCTGGCGGTGCAACTGGCATTGCCCTCGTTCGAAGAAGGCGGATACCGCCTCGATCTGGTGCGGGAAGAGGGGAACGATTTCTCTCCGCGCTTGCAGTTTCCGGGAGAGCTTGCCCCGAGCTATCCGGTGGTGGGATGCCCGAGGATTGCGGAGTTCCGAAGGATGCTGGAAGAGCTGGATTTGGCGCGGGATCTTTGCCAATGGAAAGGCCACTATTTCTACGCGCACACGGCGATCTTAGACAACGAGGAACGGGGTGTGTACTTCTTTGCGCGGGAGAACGGAATTGCTTTCAGATTCCCGATGAAACACTGGCAGTCGATCCGCAATCTGTTTCGGCGCGCATGGCAGGCCCCCGAAGTGATCCACACGTGGGAGGCTCAGGTGCTTGAATATGGCGAGCTGTAAGAGAGGCGACGTTTTGCGCCGCAACGTGGATACGAAGCGGAATTCTGAGCGCGCTACGCGGGTGTGGGGAGTGACAACGCTGCTTTGCAGCGGGAGAAATGTGGACACGACACCCCCAAACGGGATCTGCGGAGCGACAGATTGGCGGGTTTGATGTTTACGCAGGTTAACGTTCACGGTATCAGCAGATTGGATTGCTTAGTGAAAATGTTAGCGGTAGCGAGCGATAACTGTATTTTGCGACAAAGTGCTTTTAGCGTCGATCAGGTAAACGCGTTGAAGCGTAAGAACTTTCTGTGAACCAGCATTTCGCCGCTTGACGGCGGCAGAGCAGGATGCGGTATGGGCAACAAGGCGGTTTCCCCAATGAGTATTCGCCGCATTCAAGCCGCGCCACAGTCCAGTCTGCCATTTGGCGAAGAGACGAAGCCCGGATTTCGCACCAAGACTGCCGCCACGCGGTTGACTCCCGAAGAGCTTTCCGAGATCGAAACTGCCGCCGAAGGCGCGGGGCAGGCGCTCTCCGAATGGCTGCGCGCGACCGCTTTGCGCGCCGCGCGGCAGCGTCCCGCCGACCCTGCGGAACTGGTGTTGGCCGAGGTTTGGGCACTACGTTATGCCCTTCTGAATCTCTTCCATGCTGGCGCTCAAGCGGCATCGGAAGGCAGGCAAATGATGCCCGATTCCATCCTCAAAATCCGCGACGAAGCCGATGCGCGCAAGCTGCAACAGGCTCGTAAATTGCTCGACAATTTTCTCGCACCGCAGGGCATGGAACGAGGACAGAACCCATGAATGACATGCCGTTTCCCAGACGATTTCCGTGGCTGCCTGCGATGGCAATACTGGCCTTTTCCGGGGCGTTGTTTCTGTGCAATTGGCTGGTCTGGACGCCCATGCAACGCTACTACCTTGGAAGTTATTTGAGGTGCGCTTTGTTTGGTACTGACCCGGCTTCGAGTACCGAAGTCCGATGGTTGTACAAGACCGCGCCGCACAAGCAACAGGAGTTGGCTACGGATGCCGACGTGGTTCCGGCAACTGCGGGCGACGAACGTGGAATCCCGATGCGGCTTTCGCCAGTGGCGCGGCAGGCCGGCTGGACCGGCCTGCTACAGGGGCCGGATGAATGGCTCCAAACCGTCAGACTCCAACCGCTTCTTGAGGCGCAGTTCTATGACGGAAAGAACTTCTGGAGATTGCTGTTAACGCCGCTGCTGTGGGGAGCCGCCATGTTCTTTTCTCTACTGGCGGGAGGAAGTATATTGTGGGGCCTGAACGCATATGACGAGTGGGATTTAGAGAGGATCAAATGGGGTGAACCACCGACAAGCTGGCCGCAGAGATGGAGAAAAAAGATCGGCAGAATGCGATTCAGCCTGCCGGGATTTGCGATGCGGAAGATACCAGAGATTGCGCGGAAGGTAACGCCACAAACACAGGCCAGCATTCGCGCCGAGTCGTTGAAGAAGCCGATCCAGCCGGTGCTTCCATTCTTCGGTCCGACCATCGCTGCCGCCGATGACAGACCCAAAGAACGGTTTGTCTCGAAGGAGGCGAAGAGAATCGAATGACAGGCAAATTGCCGAGAACACGTTCTTACTGCATTCACCGTCGGTGCGGCGCCGGTTCCCCGCGCAGTTGAGAAGCGCCCATGCTTACGATCTCGAAACCGCTGTCCGCCAGCCAGGCGCGTACATACCATGCGCGGGAGTTTGCCGCGCATGAGCAGAACTATTGGAGCCGCGACCAGCAAGGCCACAGCGAGTGGCAGGGCAGGCTCACCGAACAATGGGGCTTGCATGGTGCAGTCGGCTCCGAACATTTCGCGCGGTTAAGCGAAGGCCAGCATCCGTACACCGAAGAGCAGCTTGTCCGGCATCAGGTTTCGAGAACCTATGAAGGAAAATTCGGCAGAGAGGTGACCAGCGCCGAGCACCGTGCCGGATGGGACGCCACGTTTTCCGCGCCGAAATCGGTTTCTCTGACTGCGCTTGTGGGCGGCGATGACCGAGTGCGGGAGGCGCACCGGGAGAGCGTCCGCGTTGCGCTCTCTGAGTTGGAGCGGTACACGCAGGCGCGGATCGGCAATGTCCACGCCCCGGAGACAACCGGAAAATTCATCGCCGCCACCTTTGAGCACGACACCGCACGGCCCGTCGATGGCTACGCTGCCCCGCAGCTTCATACTCATGCGGTGATCTTCAATGTAACGGAGCGGGAGAACGGCGAAACGCGCGCTTTGCAGCCGCACGAGATGTTTGTGTCGCAGCGTTACGCCACAGCGGTTTACCGATCAGAGTTGGCGCTGCGTCTGGAAAGGCTGGGCTACGAACTGGAACGTGGCAAACATGGGCAACCGGAAATCCGAGGTTACACGAAGGAGTATTTGGAGGTTTCCAGCCCGCGCCGGGAACAGATCAAAGATCATCTCCGGGAGCAAGGCATCGACGGGGCAGCAGCGGCTCAGATCGCGGCTCTCCATACGCGCGACCACAAACAACTGCTATCGCCGGAGGAAGTCTTGCGGCGGCACCGGGAGCTAGCCGCACAATATGGACATCAGGCGGACCGCGTTGTCGCCCAAGCGCGCGAACACGGGCGACATCGTATGCAGGACCCGGAGATGCAGGCGCAGCGGGCCGTGACCTGGGCGCGCGATCATGTTTTCGAGAGATCGGCTGTACAGGACCGCCGCGCGATCCTTGAAACGGCGCTCGTGCGCGGCATGGGAGAAACCACGTACGACCAAGTCCGGCAGGAATTCGAGCGCCGGATCGGGGCCGGGGAGTTCCGGGAAGTTTCACAGACTGGAACTGGCCAACAATTCACGACCGCTGCGATGGAACGTATGGAGCGCGAGATTGTTGGCCGGATGCAGGAAGGCAATCGGCGCGACTACAGCGATCCCATGCTGGTTTCGCCGGATGTGCGTATCGCTACGGAAGACCGTCACCCGGAACTGAATGCTTCGCAGCGCCAGGCGGTAGACGAAATCTTTCTCTCGCGTGAGAAAGTTGTGGGTTTAGATGGCATCGCAGGCGCGGGCAAGACAACAACTCTGTCCGTCATCCGTGAAGGCGCAGAGGCCGAGGGCTACAGGGTAGAAGGCTTCGCGCCCACGTCCCGCGCGGCGCAGAAACTAGCCGAAGCAGGCATGGAAACATCCACGCTACAGAAGCATTTGGCGCGTGGGCAGGAACCTGACACCGGCGAGAAGCGCCTTTATGTGCTCGACGAATCCTCCTTGGCATCGACCAGGCAGGTGCATGAGTTCTTGAACCGGCTCCATCCGAATGACCGCGTGTTATTAGTTGGCGACCGGCGACAGCATGAGGCGGTTGAGGCCGGGCGACCCTTCGCACAACTTCAGGACGCCGGCATGAGGACGGTGAAGCTCGAAGAGATCGTACGCCAGAAAGACCCGGGACTGAAACACGTAGTCGAGCAGCTTGCGCGAGGCGAAGTACGCGAAGCAATAAAGAATCTTAACCGGCAGAACCGAGTCCATGAAATTCCCGACCACGACGAGCGCATCGTGGCCATCGCAAAGGAGTATGCAAAATCGCCGGAGAACACGCTTGTAGTTTCGCCCGACAACCGCTCCCGCATGGAGATCAACGAGCGTATTCATGTGGAATTACAAGGCCGGGGCGTTGTCAGCGGCGAGGAGCACTGCGTCCGAACGCTTGTGCCGCGCCAGGACCTCACCGGCGCGGATCGGACTTGGGCGGAGCGGTACGAAGTCGGCGACGTGCTGCGTTACTCGCGCGCGTCGAAGGAGACCGGCATTGGGAAAGGCGAGTACGCACAGGTGAAGAGCATCGACGCCCCGAAAAATCGGCTGACGGTCGAGCGGCAGGACGGTACGACGCGAACCTACGATCCGCGCCGACAGCAGGGCGTCTCTGTCTTCCGCGAAGAGATGCGGAGCTTTTCCGCGGGCGACCGCATCCAGTTCACAGCGCCAGCGAACGACCTCAAAATCGCCAACCGCGAGTTGGGAACAATCGAGAGCATCGACCAGAACGGGTGGCTCAGTCTGAAAATGGACGGGGGCCGAGCGGTCGAACTCGATCCGCGCAGGCATCCGCATCTCGATCATGGCTATGCCATGACCAGCCACTCCAGCCAGGGACATACTGCCGACCGCGTTCTGATTCACGTGGACAGCGAGTTGGGCGCAAAGGACCTGCTCAACAGCCGCATGGCCTATGTCTCTGTCTCGCGTGGACGCTATGATGCGCAACTCTTCACCAACGACCGCAAGAAACTGGGCGCGACGCTCGGCCACGATGTTTCTCACCAAAGCGCCCATGCGCCGGAGGTGAAGCAGGAGCAGTCTATCGCGCCGCAGCTGGAGCATGGGCCGGGCTTCGGAATTAGTATGTAGCCCCTACCTGCCCCGGATGACGGGAGCGTAGCCCAGCCTGTCCGCGTGTCAAGGCCGCAGCCGCTAGCGCGGTGCCTTCGGCAGCCTTGACACACGGACAGGCTGGGCAAAATCTTCCCACTATTCCGGGCAGGTAGGAGAAACAAGGAAAGGCGTGGTCAGAGATGGAGCATACATGGAAGCTCCATCTTGCGACCAAGAATAGAAAATTGGCGAAGGCCGGGAGGCCCCTCATTTCTCGCTATCATGCCACTGATTGCAACAGTCGGCACAGTAAGTTTGAGGGATGGAGTGAGGACGAACACAACGAGTTTGTGCTAGGGCTGTTCGGCATATTTAAGCGCACTCACATCCTCACGATTGCCTACGATTTGAACCTGGATGATCTTTGCGAAGTGCTTCCGGAACACTTTTCAAGGTGGACACGACAACGCTTTACCGGGCGCTTGCAGTGACCGTTGCGTGAGTTAAAGTAAAGACATAGTAAAGAGAAGAGGCTGATCCTAGCGGAAGAGGAATAGATGCAAGGAACCATTATCGCAATTGCGGGGTTTGCCACAACACTTGCCGGAACACTTGGGGGCGTCGTCATCGGTCAGCGCATGTCAAGATCATCCCAAAGGGAGCAATGGCTTCTCGATACTACAAAACAGGAGTACCGCGAGCTCTTGAGTGCGTTCTCTACCGCCCACATGGCATTCCAACGGCTATATGAGCCCGGTAACGTAAGCTCGGAGCAAGATCAGCGCCAGTGTTCTGCGGTTGAACTAGATTCCTACCGCGTGCTACGCGACAGACTTTATACTGCCGTGGAGCTTGAACGCGAAGACATCCGACGTCGGTGGGCCGAAGCCCTCGTGAACTTCAAGGACACAAAGGACGCGCGAAAGTTCGCAGACCGATTCAGTAGTATTTGCGATACGATAGTTTGGCTCGCAACGGACAAAAAAGGTGAGCGGCCAAACGTTGTTTGATGGTCAGCAGGGGCAAATCCGTGAGGTTGTCCCGACAGGGACGGTCAACGTGAGTCAGATCATGAAGCGTTTGTTATGCCTAGCCCTCCAATTGATTGTATTACAGCACATTCCACTTCACGCGCAAGACAAGGGCGAACACAAATTCAAGAACTGCGCCACGGCATACCGGTTGGTCGAAAAAAGTTTGGATGACGACACAGCCTTGCTCGCTAACGCACGCGATTACCTGACGCACTGCTCACACGACCGCTTCGCGGAACTTGCGCCGGTACGAGCGCGCCTACTCGGCTGGATGGGCAGTGCGCTTATTCACACGAGACAATTCTCGGAGTCCGTTCCAATTCTTGAGGAATGCGTGAACATTGCCGGAAAAAATGGCCTTGGGGGAGACTTTGCCAACTGCTTGGTTGATCTTGGGATAGCGGAGGCCAATCAAGGGCAGTGTGAGTTGGCGGAAGTCGACTTCAAGGCGGCTCTCGATTTGCCGACAACAGACAATCTCAGTTCTGCGAGTCACGATGAGGCAAAATGGTGGATGGACGATTTGCACAAGGCAGCGAGCACCGGGACCCTGCGACTGCCGTCACCGGGAAAACCATATACATGCTGTTCTCAGATCAGGTGTTTGCCGCCGACCACACCGTCGGTCGAGAAATCCAATCCGTCTCAGAAGCATCTATACGGAACAGCTTTCTTCGTTTCAAGTGATGGCCAATTGCTGACAAACGACCATGTCGTAAACAACTGTACATCGGTGACCTTGGGAACTGGTGAGAAGGCCCAGATAACCAGCAGAGACCCCAAAAACGACCTTGCTCTACTCAAGATCGGCAATAAGGCAGAGCACTTTGCCACTTTCAGGGGCGGAGTCCCCGCCCGACTATTGATTGTTGAATAATATAGTGACATTTCTAGCTGGGTATGCTATCGTCGGCCCATGGGAAATCCGGCGGGAGTGCGGCGAGATTTTCAGGCACTGG
>JBEKAF010000080.1:0-17198 GCA_050018355.1 Terriglobales bacterium
CTGTTCTTCGTTGAATCGACTCTTGCGCACGACTCCTCCTCTCTGGCCCTGAGCGGGCCATCCTACATGGAGAAGTCACATTTCCGCTGGACTAATTTCTGGGGGGCAGGTCATCGCCTGCGTTGGACATCCGTCAGCACAAACGACGGATCGAGGAACTGGAAGATAAACTGATTCACCGGGTCTTCGATCTCATTTGCGAGCCGCGTCTCTATTCTCACTTCGAGCTCACCATCCCGGGAATCTGCAAAATGCCCGTCATACATTGTCGCGCTGTCCGGGGAAGCCTTCGGGTAGGGCTTCCGACCTTTTTCGTATCTCCACAATCGAAGAGACTTGGTGTGCGGATCGTGATAAGCGAATTGTTCAAGCAGCCTTTGTGGTACGGTATGAGATTTCATTGATAATGCCCGTAATTCTACAGCCTACCAGAAAGCGAACAAAACACGAAATCGGCGTGCAGCTCCGGAATGCTTCCAGGCGGAAGTAGATTCCGGCGGGCATAGAGGACGGAAAAGAGTGACTAGCGGTCGCCAGCGGCTTCGACCAACTCCGCCCCGATTTCCGGAGTTACTTCTGCGCGCGTTCGCAGCCGATACCAGAACACAATCGCAACTAGCGAGAACACGAAGATGATGGTCGAGATGGCGTTGATCTCCGGCGTAATGCCGCGGCGCAGCCGTCCCCAGATTTCTAGCGGAAGCGTGTTGTCGCGGCCGATCAGGAAGAAGCTTACGGCGATTTCGTCCATGGAAAGCGTGAAGATCAAGAGCGCCGCTCCGATGATGGAGAGCTTGAGGTTGGGAACCGTGATGCGCCAGAAAGTCTGCCAGTAGTTAGCGCCGAGATCGAGCGAGGCTTCTTCCTGGGCGCGATCGAGTTTCTGCAATCCGGCAAAGACTTCGGTGGTGGCGACAGAAATCAGCGCGGTGCCGTGGCCGAGGACGATGGTGAGCAGGCTGAGTTTTACGTCGGCTGCTCGGAACAGCATTAGTAGCGACAGGCCGGTGATTATGCCGGGCAGAATCAGCGGCAAAAGCACCAGACGGCGGAACAGAGCCTTGCCGGGAAATTGCGCGCGATCAAGAGCCAGCGCGGCGGGGATTCCGAAGACGAGAGCAATCAGCATGGCCGCGAACGCCACCATCAAACTGTTGAGGACCGAATCCCAGATAGGGCCGTCGTTGAATAGAATGCGGTACCAGTTGAGCGTGAGGTCGCGCGGCGGGAAGCCTCCGACGCCCTGTCCGTTGAAGGAATAAAGGATGAGGATGGCGATGGGTAGGTAGAGAAACGCGAAGACGGCGAGGGCATGAGCGGTCAGCCAGCGCGAACCTTGGAGTGAAGCACGCTTCATATCGATGCACCGCAGGGGCTAAAGCCCCAATTTAGTTGGATCGCAACGGCGCGGCTGAAGCCGCGCCCCTTCAAAGCAAAGTCAAACCACCATGGGGGACATGACCGTGGAATCCCACCCCTGCGCAAAGGACGCGCAGGGATGGGGCACCCGGCTTTTATTAACGGGTCGTGAGTTGACGAGGACGCGCTCACTGGAAACTCCATTTCTTCTCCAGACGCTCAGAGAAGAAGAGCAGCCCGAGCACCAGCGCCAACATGCAGAGCGAGATGGCAGCACCGAGCGGCCAGTTGTAGGCGGCGCCGAACAGGCTGACCACAATGTTCGAGATCATGATGCCGCTGGGGCCGCCGAGCAAGAGCGGCGCAAGAAAGTCTCCCAGGCTGAGGACGAAGGCGAAGGTTGCCCCCGCGAGCACTCCGGGAATGGAGAGCGGAAAGATCACGCGCCAGAAAGTTTGCGCGGGCGTGGCTCCGAGATCGTGCGAGGCTTCGACCAGGTTGCGCGGAATGTGTTCGAGCGATGCGTAGATCGGCAGGAACGTGAAGGGCGTATAGATGTGCGTCAATGTAAGGACGACGGCGAACGGGCTGTAGAGCAGGAAATCGAGCGGATGACTCGTCAGATGCACATACTGCAGCAGCGTGTTCAGGACGCCGTCGGTGCCGAGAATTGTCTTCCAGGCGTAGGCGCGAACCAGATAACTCACCCACAGCGGAATGATGACGAGCTGATAGTAGAGGTCCTTCCGGCCGCCGGCGTGGAACGAGAGAAAGTAGGCCAGCGGGTAGCCGAGCAGCATGGAGAAGAACATCACGCGGGCGGCGATCCACATGGAGCGCAGCAACGTCTGCCAGTAAACGGGCTTGGTCAGGAGTTCTTTGTAGTTGTCGAGGTTCCAGGAATGCACGATGGCTTGCGATTCCGAGACCGACCAGAAGCTGTAGCAAAACATCAGCAGGTAGGGCACGAGCAGAAACACGGCGACCCAAAGCAGCGGCGGAACGGTGATGGCGGTGCGATAGGCGCGGGAGAACATCAGACGCGGTCCTCAGAGTTGGAGTCGGAGTTGGAGTTGGAGGCGCGGACCGGGATGGCATCGGCGGCGGAGAATTCGAACTCAAGCGGGCCTTCGGGCAGGTCGCGGCTGGCGGTGCGGATGGTAAGGATCAGTCCGCCATCGGACTCGACGCGCAGAAGATCGGTGGCGCCGTGAAAAGCCTGGTCGCGAAGTTTGGCGGGAAAACGAACCGTCGCGCTATTTGTCGGAGATGCAGCGGTTGCTGCCGACGCAGCCGTCGCGGGGCGAATGCACTCTGGACGCAACGAGAACAGGGCCGCACCATCTGGAAGGGCGGTGGGCCAATTCAGCGCGCCGCACGTGGCCGTGCCGTGGCGAATGTCGGCGCTCAATAAATTTGTGTGTCCAATGAATTGCGCGGTGTACGAGGTTGCGGGCCGGCTGTAAATCTCGCGCGGGCTCGCGACCTGCTCGAGTTCGCCGGAGCGCAACAACGCGATGCGGTCGGACATCACCATCGCTTCGTCCTGGTCGTGCGTGACAAAGATGAACGTGATGCCCACTTCGCGCTGCAGCGCTTTGAGTTCGACCTGCATCTGGCGGCGCAGGTTGGCGTCGAGCGCGGAGAGCGGTTCATCGAGCAGCAGCAGACGCGGGCGATTCACCAGCGCGCGGGCGAGTGCGATGCGTTGCTGCTGTCCGCCGCTGATCTTCGAAGGCTTCGACTTGGCGTAGGCGGACATCTTGACCTTCGCCAGCGCTTCGCTCACGCGCGACTGAATTTCGGTGGCCGGACGCTTGGCAACGCGCAATCCATAGCCGACGTTTTGTTCGACGGTCATGTGCGGGAACAGCGCGTAGTGCTGGAAGACTGTATTCACGCGGCGGCGATAGGGAGGCTGCGCGTCCAGGCGCTCGCCCGACATCCAGACCTCTCCGGAAGTGGACTGCTCGAAGCCGGCGAGAATTCGCAACAGCGTGGTTTTTCCCGAGCCGCTCTCGCCGAGGATGGTCAGGAATTCGCCTTCGGCGATTTCGAGCGAGACGTCGCGCAGCACGACGTTCTTGCCGAAGTGCTTGGCGACGGAGCGGATAGAAAGGAGGGATGCGGAGCGGGGCTGACTGCTGCTTGTGATTGCGGGTTCTGAAGTCGTTGCCATGGCTGTCAGTTGGGAACTGCTTACACGCGGGCGAGGGCGCCCGCGCCACACGAGCCTTGTCTATTGCGTTGCTTTTACTTCGTTCCAGATCTCGTTGTACTTGGCGCGGCGTGGAACATTCTGCCAGAAATAAAGACGCTTCTGGTAATTGTCCACGTCATCCAGGTGCAGGTTCTTCTGCTCTTCCGGCGTCATGTACTGTGCGGCGTGTGGATTTGCTGGCGTGTACCCGGTCACGTCGGTGACTTTTTTCTGCGTCTGCGACTGGATCATGAACTCGAGAAACTTGTAGGCGAGATCTTTGTTTTCGCTGCCGGCGGTGATCATCAGGTGATCGATCCAGCCGGTGGTGTTTTCCTTGGGAATGGTCTCGCCCACCGGAAAATTGCTTTTGCGCAACTGGTTGGTCATGAGCGGCCAGCCCATGGCGAGCACCACTTCGTGGTTCTGGAAAAGGTTGGTGAGTTCGCCGCCCGTGGACCACATCTTGCGAATGTTCGGCTTCAACTCCACCAGCTTCTTCTTGACTGCGTCGAGTTCCTGGTCGCTCAAGTTGTAGAGATGGCCGGGATCGGGCTTGTCGTAGCCGAGCACCTGCGCCGCCATGTAGACGGTGGAAAGATCGTCCCAAACGGATACTTTTCCCTTCAGCTTCGGGTCCCACATGACATTCCAGCTTTCGGGAGCCTGAGGAAATGCCGTCGTGTCGTAAATCATCGGGTCTGGCCCCCACATGAAAGGCACGCCATAGACCTCGCCCTTCACGCGGACCAAAGACAGCGAGGTGAGCTGCGGCGAAAGCTGGTTGTAGCTGGGCAGTTTGCCAAGATCGAGCGGCGCCGCGAGACCGGAAGTCGCAATCATGGTGGCCACATCGCTCGACGGAGAGATCACGTCGTAGTTACCCGCGCTGCCACCGCGCAGTTTGGCGACGAGTTCGTCGCTCGATCCCATGTAGGAAGCCGATACTTTGCAGTGGTTCTGCTCTTCGAAAGCCTTGACGTAAGCGGGATCGGCGTAGCCTTCCCACACCAGCAGGTTCAGCGTTGGAGTTTTCTTGGCGCACGATCCGTAGAATACGACCAGCAGGGCGGCGAACAACGCGAGTATTGATTTACGCAACATTATTTGCTTCTCCCTCAGTTATCGAAAACAGGGATGCCAGCAGGAACGCGATGCAGAGACGGGGTTGGGGAAGGCGCATAGTCACGATTCTTTGTCGTACTCAGAATGTCGGCGGAGTGTTGACCCACAACAGCCAGGTCTCGCTGCGGCCGGGATTTTTCCAGTGATGCGGCGTGGCGCTCTCAAAATAAAAGCTGTCGCCGCGCTTCAGATGGTACTCCTCGCCATCAAGAGCGATCTTCAACTCTCCGCGCAGCACGAACAGGAATTCCTCGCCTTCGTGGGCATACGACTCGCCACTGCCGGCTTGGGGCGCGATGCGGAACAGGTGCGGCTCCATGACTTTGTTGCCCCACGCGAGCAACTCCATGCGCACGCCGGGACCGGCTTCGAGCACCTTGCGCTTGGGCGGGCGCACCAATCGGGTATTCAATTCCGTCGCATCGAAAAAATCAAGGATGTTCGTCCGATAGTAGCGTGCTAGCCTGCGCAGTGTGCCGACGGATGCGCTCATCTGCGAGCGTTCGAGCGCGCTGAGGAAGCCAATCGAAATTCCCGCTGCCGAGGCGACTTCGGCGAGGCTGAGGCCGCGCTTAGTGCGCAACCGGCGCAGCCGAGGGCCAATCGCAGCGGTGCCGCTGCTGTCGGCAGGTTTGATGGCGCCCTCGCGCTTCAGCATCTGCACGATGGCGGCAGCGTTCAGTCCGCGGACCTTGCGCAGATAGCGCGCTTTTTTCAGCAGGCGCACGTCGTCGTTGGTGTAAAGACGATACCGGCTTTTGGTGCGGTGGGGGCGCGTCAGCCCCACCGCTTCCCATCCCCGGATCGCCGACGGAGAAATTCCCACTAGACGCGCTACATCACCGATTTTGAGATAAACTTGTGCGTCGCTCGACATGATTTCCGAATGTGCCTGCTGGTCGCGCCGCGGGGACTGCACTTTTCCGCTTGACAGGGAGGCGGCGGAGCCCCTAACCTTGCACGATTATAGCAAGGTTTACGTTGCGCGCAAGCTGAATCGGATCCAACAAATTCGCCCCGCGAGATTTGGAGGAACTCTTCTATGACGTCGTCAAAACCGTCCCGGATGTCTTGCTGGCTCATCTCGTTGAGCTCGGTCCTGAGCCTATGCCTGATCTGTTCCACGCTCGTGTCCGCCCAGGGCACCGGCGGCCGCATCCTCGGCCGCGTTGCCGATTCCAGCGGTGCCGTGCTGGCTAACGTTAAAGTCACGCTCACGAACGAAGCCACCGGCGTGAGCAGCGAAAGCACCACCAACGCTAACGGCGACTACGGCTTCCCCCAGGTCCCGGTCGGCGTGTATCGCATGGAATTCGATCTCACCGGCTTCAAGAAGAGCGTGCAGCGGGCCGTGAACGTTGATCTCAACCAGGTCGTGACCGTCAATTCTGTGCTGCAAATCGGCGGAACGAAAGAGACGGTCGAGGTGACTTCGGAAGCGCCGCTCGTCGATACCACCAGCACGCAACTGGGCGCGATCATGGACTCGCGCCAGGTCGCGAACCTGCCACTCAACACTCGCGACACCTATCAGCTTCTGCAACTTCAGCCCGGAGTGATGTCGACCGTCGGGTCGAGCAACACAATTGTTTATGGAAGTGACAATGCAGGGGCGGTGTCGGTGAACGGCGGCCGCGGGCGCTCCAACAATTTCAGCGTCAATGGCGGCGACGCCAACGACCTTTTCGCCAACCTTCCGACGGTGCAACCTTCGCCTGACAGCATTGAGGAGTTCCGCGTTCTTACCAATACTTTCGACGCGGAATACGGGCGCAATTCCGGTTCGGTCGTCAATGTAGTGACCAAGTCAGGGACCAATGCCCTGCATGGCAGTGCCTACGAGTTCTTCCGCAACAAGGTGCTCAACGCCAATAATTACTGCCTTACGGCGGCTGCTCCCAATGACCTTCCTTGCGAGAAACCCCAGTTCAATCAGAACCAGTTTGGTGGCACGTTTGGAGGGCCGATTAAGAAGGATCGAACATTCTTCTTTGCATCCTACGAAGGACGTCGCATCCGCCAAGGCATCCAATCGCCTGCCGTCAGCGTGCCCTCGGCTCAGGAGCGGCCAAGCGCAAGTCAGGCTTATGGCGACTACTCAAGCTTGTCGCCCTTCACCGGTGCTCTGAGCAATTCATCTTTACTGGCCAGCCGTTCGGGATGTCCCCAGGCCATCTCCAGCCAATCAGGACTTAGCCTCTCTGACGGAGTTCCGTATGCAGGCACTTACAATTCCAGCGGGATGCGTGTGGCTCCCGGTATTTTTACCGACGTGGCGGGTGGAAAGGACAATATCATTCCGCTCGCGTGCATGGACCCCACCGCGGTTGATCTGCTGCAGTTTGTTCCCACCCCGCCAGGCGGCGGTTCTCTGATCAGCACGGTCCCGACCGAGGCCATACGCGGCGATCAGGTCACGGTCAAAATTGATCATCGGGTGAATGATAAGCAGAACCTGAGCATTTATTACTATTTCAACGACGATCGCACGCACAACCCTTTCGCCAACTTCGAACTGGCTGGGGCCGATCTCCCCGGTTTCGGAGACATTGTGGCGGAACGCTTCCAGCAGTGGAACATTACTCACACCTGGACCATCAGCAACAGCATGGTGAATGAATTCCGTTTCAATTACAATCGCGAAGGCCAACAGACATTTCAGCATCCGGCAAATACGGAACTGGTGCAGAACTCCTGCCCTCCGGCTCCGTCCTGGCTTACCACTGTTACCGGCAACCCGCCATGTTTTTATGGCGACGGTTCGACTGACCCAAACGGCAGTCTCTATGGCATACACCCGTTTGTTGGGGCTAGCCGCGAGGGACTTCCCTTCATGGCAATTTCGGGTGGATTCTCCCTCGGCAACGATTGGGAAGGAGAACTTCCGCAGACGGGGAATTCGTTCCAGTGGGCGGACAGCTTAACCAGGATTTCGGGGAATCATACCCTGAGGTTTGGTGTGGACGTTCGCCGGCAGCAATTTAACCAATTCTATTACTACAACGTGAACGGCGAGTTTACCTATAGCGGGGGAGGGCCGAATAACGTGGGGGCGGCTAATCTGTACCCAAATTTTCTGTTGGGCCTTCCCGATACATTCGCAGAAGGTTCGCCTCAAAACGAAGAGATACGCAACACCGGACTCTATCTGTTCGCGCAGGACAGCTGGAAGATGCGGCCGAATCTCACTTTGAATTATGGGCTGCGATGGGAGTTGAACACGCCCTTGGCGGATAAGTCCCGACACGTGGAGACTTTCCGTCCGGGCCAATCGTCTACGGTCTACCCTTGTGGTGGTGTTACCGATTGCTCGTCGCAAGACGCGATCGGGTTGGTGGTTCCGGGCGACCCTGGTATTCCTCCTGGCATGACGCAAACGTATTACAAGGCATTTGCTCCCCGCATTGGCATTGCCTGGAGTCCGGGCAGCTCCGGCAAGACCAGTATTCGCGCGGGCTGGGGACTCTTCTATAACCCAATCGAGCAACTGGTGCTGGCACAATTCGGCGCTGAGCCTCCGTTTGGCGGGAGCACTACGGTCACCGAGACGCAATTTAACCTGCCTTTTCTTCCGCAGAGCTGCACGGCGTCGAACCCTCCTTCATGCCCCCCAGCAATAGAGCCGTATCTGAATCCGTTTCACGGTGTCATCAGCCCCAAACGTGGGGCTCAGAATTGGGCGCAATTCGAGCCCATCGATCTGTACGGCGATTTCCAGCCGCATATGCGTACGCAATATTCCGCGCAGTACAACCTCACCATTCAGCGCGAGTTAACCAGAGACATGAAGCTGGAAGTCGGCTACGTGGGGTCGCAAGGGCATCGCCTGCTAGCGACGCATGACATCGATTACTCGAACCCCCAGACCTGCCTGGACATTGATTCAGTCCTTGGTTCCGGGACTTGCGGGCCATTCACCGAAGATTCGCAATTCGTCTTTCCCGTAGGCGCCGTGGCTCCGCCAGGCGGCTTCCACCTTCCCTACGGGCCGAACGGCCCAACCGTTCTCCCGGCCGGAACATCGCTTTCCGGGATGGAGCTCGTGGGCTTGCGTCGGTATTCGTCGCCACAATGCAATCCCCTGAACCCAACCACCACCTGTCCGGCCGTTCCGGTGTTCACCAGCATCTTTGCTGAGGACACGATTGCCAGCTCATCCTATAATTCGTTGCAAGCTTCGTTAGAGAAACGCTTTGCCCACGGGATCCAATTTACCGCCGCCTATACGTACAGCAAGTCCATTGACGAGGCCTCCAGCTTTGAGGGGATGTTGAATCCGCTGCCGGGCGCGAATAATTACGCGCGCTCGCTCTTTGACGCACGCCACCGCTTTGTCATCAGTTATTACTGGGAGTTGCCGGTGAGAAAATATAGCGGCTTTGCCGGGAAATTGCTTGATGACTGGGCAGTGTCGGGGATCACGACGTACCAGACTGGATTCCCGATCCGCATCACTTCCAACGCTGACAATGAGCTGATGTACAGTGATGATTTTGAATATCCGGGCGAGCCCGACCAACTGGCGCCCTTCAGTTGGCAGAGTCCGCAGAAGAATGGCAACTATTACTTTAATCCCCAGATTTTCACAGAGGATACAACCCTTGATCCCAGCCTTCTCGGCCGGGTCGGCAACGCGCCGCGCACGATCTGCTGCGGGCCGGGAATCAGCGAAACGGATTTTGTACTTATGAAGAACATTCCGGTCAACGAAAGGACTCACTTCGAATTTCGAGCGGAGATATTCAATATCTTCAATCACACGCAGTTCTTCAATCCGGACGGCAACAGCACCGACGGAACTCAGTTTGGCCGGGTCACCGAGGTCAAACCCCCGCGGCTGGCGCAGTTCGCTTTGAAGTTTTACTTCTAGTTCGGAAGACGAGTTCGGAAGAATAAAATAGACATATCCGATCCCCCGGACGGCTCACCCCGCCCGGGGCTGCCCAATCTAACGGCCTACCCGGCCTGAGTCTTATTGGAGATCACGATGTACCCCGCATTGCAAAAAGAGCTCGAGACCTTCGAGCGCCGTACTCCGAAGTCCGCCGAAGCGCACAAGAAGAACCTCAAGCGCCTGCCCCTGGGCGTGGCCAGCAATTATCGCGCCTACGAGCCGTATCCGATCTTTGTTTCCGAAGCGTCGGGCAGCAAGTTCCGCGATCTCGACGGCAACGAATACCTCGACCACAATCTATGTTTCGGCACGCTCATGGCGGGACACTCGCATCCGGCAGTGATTAAGGCGGTGGAAGCGCGCCTGCACAAGGGCACCGCTTACGGCATGCCGCACAATATGGAGTGGGAACTAGCGGAAGAGATCTGCACGCGTTTCCCGGTGGAGATGTGCCGTTTCGGCAACAGCGGCACCGAAGCCACCATGCACACGATTCGTCTCGCCCGCGCCGCCACGGGACGCGACAAGATCATCAAGTTCGAGGGCGGTTACCACGGCCTGCATGATGCGGCGCTGGTTAGCGTGAAGCCGCATCCGCCCGCCGACGATTTCGGCGATCTCAAGAATCCGAAACCTGTGTCCGCTGGGGCAGGCGTGCCGAAGGCGAGTATCGCGAACGTGCTGGTTGCGACGTTCAACGACCTGGAAACGGTGGAGCGCCGGTTCAAAGAAAATCCCAATGAGGTTGCGGCCATCATCCTGGAGCCGATCATGATGAACGTTGGCATCTGCATGCCGCAGAAGGGATTTCTGGAAGGCCTGCGGGCGCTCTGCGACAAACACGGCGCGCTGCTGATTTTCGATGAAGTCAAGACGGGCGCGAAGCTTTGCTGGAGCGGATCTTCGGAATACTTTGGCGTGATGCCCGATATGATCTGCCTGGCGAAGTCGATCGGCGGTGGATTCCCGCTGGCGGCTTTCGGTACGCACAAGCGGGTCATGAGTTTGATCTCGGACCACAAAGTTTTTCACGGCGGCACTTACAACACGAATCCGATTTCGATGGCGGCTGGTATTGCAACTTTCCGAGAAGTACTTACTCGCGCGAACTATACGCACATCGAAAAGCTTAGTAACAAGCTGGTGGACGGATATAAGAAGGCCATCGCGAAAGTTGGCTTGCAGGGCTACATCGCGAGCGCGGGAGCGAACGGCGTGCTCATGTTGTATCCGAAGGAGATCCGCAACTACCGCGACTGGCTGCCGATTGACGTGGAACTGTGGCGGCATTACTGGTTCGGCATGGTGAATCGCGGCGTGATGTGCCAGCCTTACTGGTGGGACGAGCAGTGGACGATTTCCGTGCAGCACACCGAGGCCGACATCGACCAGCACTTGGCGGCATTTACCGATATCTCCGAGTCTCTCGCCGCCGCGCAGCATGAGCGGCTGGGAGCGGTGGCAACGCACTAAGTGAGATCGGGTCATCGGATCATCGGGTGATCGGGCCATCGAAGGCCAGGCATTCAGATGATCCGGTGATCCGATGATCCGATCACCCGATTTCTATCAATGTCGAATGCCGATCCCAACCAGCCGCACTTGAAGCGCGTCCTCGGACGCTTTGACCTGGTGTTGCTGTTTGTCGTCGCCGTATTCAATCTCAACGTCGTCCCGAGCATCGCTGCCAACGGCGGCGTGACGGTCTGGCTTTGGATCATCTCGCTGCTTCTGTTTTTCTGGCCGCAGGGGATCGCGGTGATCGAACTCGCGCATCGCTACCCCGGCGAAGGCGGCGTGTACCTGTGGGCAAAAGAAGTGTTCGGCGACTTCCACGGCTTCCTCTCCGGATGGTGTTACTGGACGAATAACATGCTGTATGTTCCGACGGTGATGCTGTATTTCGTCGGAGTAACAGTGTTTGCGATGGGCCCGGGCCACGCGGCGCTCGCCGACAACAAAAATTTTGCGATGGCCGCATCCGTGTCGCTGCTGCTGCTGTTGACGGTCGTGAACATTGTTGGACTGGGCGTGGGGAAGTGGCTCAACAATCTGGGCGCCATCGGAACTTTCATAGCGGCGGCGGTTCTGATCGGTCTGGGATTTACGGTCTGGTCGCGTTTTGGCACGACGGTTACGGCCGCTGATTTTCGGATTCCGCCAGATCCCAGGTTTGTTTTGAATTCGTTCGGCGTGATTTGCTTCGGCTTGGTCGGGCTTGAACTTGCTTCGGTGATGGGCGACGAAATCCGGGATCCGCAGAAAACATTGCCGGGCGCGGTGGCGTGGGGCGGTATGGTTTCCGGGCTGCTTTATATTGGAGCGACGCTCACGCTGCTGGTTGCGGTCGGCAAGAACGACATCAGCGTGCTGCAGGGGATTGTGCAGGCGGTCAGCCATATGGCTGGAAGAGTCGGTGTGGCGTGGATTATCACTCCGTTCGCGTTGATGCTGAGTCTTTCGATCGCAGGCATTGGCTCGGCCTGGATGGGCGGTTCGGCGCGCATTCCGTTCGTCGCCGGCCTGGATTCCTACATGCCCGCGTGGCTCGGTAAAGTCCACCCCAAATATAGGACGCCCTATGCGGCGCTGATTGTGCAGGCGATCGTGTCACTTGTATTGATCGTCATCAATTTCTATGCCTCGGGTGGCGTGCAGGAAGCTTTCCAGACCATGCTGTCGCTGGCGGTGGTTTTGCAACTGGTGCCGTTCCTGTATGTGTTTGCGGCGCTGTTGAAGTTTGCTTTCGGTGGCGACTTGGCCGGCGCGCGCTACAGCCGCGGCACGCTGATTGTCTCCGGGTTTTGCGGCTTCGTGACTACGGCGTTGGGAATCGCATTGGCATTCTTTCCGGCCAAGCAGATTACTTCGCTCTGGAGGTATGAAGCGAAGATGTTCGGCTTCACGCTGTTTTTTCTGGTGCTGGCCGCGTTCTTCTTTTTCGTGTACGGGCGGCTGAAACCGCCGCAACTGGGAACAGCAAGACCCACGTAGGGACGGCCGCCCTTGGCTGTCCGGTCGAGCACAGCTCGACTAGGTTACGAGCTGAAAGCTGCCGAGCTTCGCTCGGCGTGGACGGGCGAGGGCGCCCGTCCCCACACAAGCCGGTTCGTGGAGGACTTATGCCTGGTGGAGTTACAACTGTCAAGACTTATTCGATGCTAATTAACGGCGAGTGGGTCGCGAGTAAGTCGAACAAGACGTTTCCCGTCTACGATCCCTCAACCGAAGAGGTCATCGCACAAGTTCCCGACGCGAACGCCGACGACGTTAACCGCGCGGTCGCGGCTGCCAAAGCCGCGTTTGAAGAAGGTCCGTGGGCGACCACCACGGCGCAAGAGCGTGGACGCGTTCTCTTCCGCCTGGCCGAAAAGGTGCGCCAGAACCTGCCCATGCTCGCCGAACTCGAATGCCGCAACGCGGGCAAGCCGATTGTTGAAGCCGAGTTCGACATCACCGACGTGGCTACCTGCTTTGAATACTACGGCGGGCTGGCCACGAAAGTCGTCGGCTATGTAAATCCCGTTCCCGACAACGCGATGAGCCTCTCGCTGAAAGAACCGATGGGCGTAGCCGGGCAAATCATCCCTTGGAATTATCCGTTGATGATGGCGGCGTGGAAGTTGGCTCCAGCACTGGCTGCGGGCTGCACCTGTGTGCTCAAGCCGGCCGAGCAAACGCCGCTCACCGCGCTTGAATTCGCGAGGTGGTTTGACGAAGTCGGCTTGCCGAAGGGCGTCGTGAACGTGATCACCGGTTTTGGAGAAACTTGCGGCTCGCCGCTGGTCAAGCACCCGGACGTGAACAAAATTGCGTTTACCGGATCGGCCGCTGTCGGCAAGATCATCGTAAAAGAAGCCGCCGACACAATTAAGCGCGTGACGCTTGAACTGGGCGGTAAGTCGCCTAACATCTTTTTCGCCGATGCCGACTTCGAAGCTGCCATCGATGGAGCGCTGTTCGGTGTCTTCATCAATCAGGGAGAAGTCTGTTCGGCCGGCAGCCGCATCCTGGTGCAGAAATCGATTTACCAGAAGTTCGTTGAAGCCATGGCCGAGAAAGCGAAGAGGATCAAGATCGGTCCGCCGCTCGAGCGCGAGACGAAAATGGGATCGTTGGTCTCGAAAGAGCAATACGACCGCGTCTGTTCGTATCTCGAGATCGGCAAGAAAGAAGCCAAAGTAGCCGCCGGCGGCGGGCGTGCCGACAAGTTCGCGAAAGGTTACTATGTGCAGCCGACTATCTTCTATGACGTGGATAACAACGCCCGCATCGCGCGCGAAGAAATCTTCGGCCCGGTCGCGGCCGTGATTCCGTTCGACGACGAAAAAGACGCGCTGAAGATCGCGAACGACACGCCCTACGGGCTGGCCGCTGCCGTCTGGACGCGCGACATTTTTAAAGCCATGCGCGCGGTGAAGGCGCTGCGCGCGGGCATCGTGTGGGTCAACCACATGCAGCCGACTTATGTAGAAGCGCCGTGGGGCGGCTACAAGCAATCGGGCTTTGGCCGCGAACTCGGGCCGTGGGGCGTCGAAGAATATCTCGAAACCAAGCAAGTGTACATCAATCTGAATGAAGCTCCGATCGGCTGGTACTAAGAACCAGTGTGCCAGTTGCCAGTGGTCAGTTGCCAGTAGAACCGACCCTGGTGCAGGCAGACTTAACTGAGAACTGACAGCTGAGAACTGACCTATGTCCACCATCCAACTGCGCACACCCATCCCCGGACCGCGCTCGCAGGCACTGATGAAGCGGCGCAATGCTGCCGTTGTGCAGGCAGCGTTTCACGCCACGCCGGTTTTCGTTGCCAAGGCTGAAGGAGCGGTCGTGGAAGACGTTGACGGCAACCGCCTGATTGACTTTGCCGGCGGCATTGGCTGCCTCAATACCGGACATCGCGCGCCGGCCGTGGTTGACGCCGTGCGCCGCCAACTTGATCGCTTCCTGCACACCAGCTTCAACGTGCTGCCCTACGAAAGCTACATCGCCGTCTGCGAGAAGCTGAACGCGCTGGTGCCGGGCAAGGGTCCGAAGAAAACCATTCTCGTGAACACGGGCGCGGAAGCCGTCGAGAACGCCATCAAGATCGCGCGCTGTTACACGAAGAGGCCCGCGATCATCTGCTTTGAAGACGCGTTCCACGGCCGCACTTATATGGCGATGGCCGTGACCAGTAAGACGCATCCGTACAAAGCTGGATTCGAGCCGTTTTCGAGCGAGGTGTATCGCATTCCGTATGCGTATTGTTTCCGCTGCTCGTACTCGATGAAGTATCCGTCGTGCGACGTGCACTGCGCGCGGCACATCGAAGACACGTTCAAGCGGGTAGTGGCAGCCGAATCGGTGGCGGCGGTGATCGTCGAGCCGATCCTCGGTGAAGGCGGATTCGTTACGCCGCCGGCGGAGTTCTATCCAACGCTCGGCGCGATCTGCCGCAAACACGGCATTCTGCTGATCGCCGACGAAGTGCAGACTGGATTCGCGCGCACCGGCGCGATGTTTGCCTGCGAGCGGCTGGGACTCGAACCCGATCTGGTCACGATGGCCAAATCGTTGACTGGCGGCTTGCCCATGGCCGCGGTTACAGGACGCGCCGAAATCATGGATGCGCCCGGCGTCGGCCAACTTGGCGGCACGTTCGCAGGCAATCCTGTGGCTTGCGAGGCGGCGCTGGCCGTGCTCGACATCATCGAAAAAGAAAACCTCTGCGCTCGCGCCAACGTGTTGGGCGAACGTTTCCGCAAGCGTGCGGCGAAGTGGCAGGCGCAGTGGGAGCTGGTCGGCGATGTCCGGGGACTTGGCGCCATGCAGGCGCTCGAACTCGTGCACTCAAAGACGACTCGCCAGCCCGCTGACGAAGGGACCAAACAAGTGTCACAATACTGTTACGAGCATGGCCTGGTGACGATCACCGCCGGATCGTACAGCAACGTGATTCGGCTGCTCATGCCGCTGGTCATCACCGACGCGCAGATGGACGAAGCGCTGGACGTGCTCGAAGCCGCGCTGGCGTATGTTGCCGAAAAGAAAGGCGCGTTGACGGCGCAGCTTACTTAGGGACAGCCCTCGGCTGTCCATACGCGTTTTCGTTATTTATCGAGTTCGGAAGCCTTATGACTACTTCAACTACGGTTCCCACCATGACCGGCCAAGAGATGGTCGATCTCACCAAGAAACACACATTGTATGAGTGGTCGGCGCAATCCAAGGTCGATCCCATCCCGGTGGCCAGGGCAAAGGGAATTTATTTCTGGACGCCGGAAGGGAAGCGCTTCATCGACTTCAACAGCCAGTTGATGTCGGTGAACATCGGACACGGCGATGAGCGCGTCATCCAGGCCATTACCGAGCAGGCATCGGTGCTGGCTTATGCCAATCCGTTCATGGCGACGGAACCGCGGGCGCGGCTGGGCGCGAAGCTGGCGGAGATCGCGCCGGGCGATATTGACGCCTTCTTCTTTACGAACGGCGGCGCTGAGGCCAACGAGAACGCCATCAAGATCGCGCGCTTCTTCACCGGACGCCACAAGATCCTCGCGCGTTATCGCTCGTATCACGGTGCGACGGCCGGCGCCATCAGCCTTACGGGCGATCCTCGCCGATGGGCCGTTGAGCCTGGAATTCCGGGCGTGGTGCGCGTGCTCGATCCTTATCACGGCATCGAGCGCGGATGGGAATCGGCGGAAACTTCGCTGGCCATGATCGAGGAGATTATTCAACTGGAAGGCCCGCACACGATTGCCGCGTTCATCCTGGAGACGGTGACCGGGACGAACGGCATTCTTGTGCCGCCGGATGGATATCTTGAAGGGGTGCGGAAAGTGTGCGATAAGTACGGGATTCTGATGATTGCCGACGAAGTGATGTCGGGCTTTGGCCGCACGGGTGAGTGGTTTGCGGTCGATCACTGGAAGATTGTTCCCGACCTGCTTTGCATGGCAAAAGGACTTACTTCGAGTTACATTCCGCTGGGCGCTGTCGGCATGAGACGACATATTGCGAAGCACTTCGACGACAAAGTGTTCTATGGAGGACTTACTTACAACAGTCATCCGATGGGATGCGCGACGGCGCTGGCGACCATTCGCGTTTACGAAGAAGACAACCTGATCGAGAATTCCCGGAAGATGGGCGCGATCATGAAGACGCTGGGCGCGGAGTTACAGGCGAAACACCGGTCGGTGGGCGCAGTGCGTTCGATCGGATTGTTCGGCATCGTCGAGCTGATCCGCGACCGCAAGACGCGGCAGCCAATGGCCCCGTTCAACGGCACCTCCGATGAAATGGTCGCGCTCGGCAAGTTCTTCAGAGAGAACGGGCTCTATACCTTGGTTCGCTGGAATACCTTCTACACCAATCCTCCGCTGTGCATCAACGAGCAGCAACTGCGAGAGGCCTTCGCGATCATCGACAAAGGGCTCGAGATCACGGATAAGACAGTAAAAGGCTAGAAGCTATTTCATAGACGGCAATTCGGGATAGTTGGTGTAAACGCCTGATCTATATAAGGGCATGTCAAGAACATTTTTCTCCCTCCGCCGGAGGCGCAGGTTTGGTTCGCGCCATCCAGCCCCTCTCACCATAGAAGACGCTCGTCTGGTGTCGTGCCCCTGGGTT
>JBEKAF010000081.1:0-17144 GCA_050018355.1 Terriglobales bacterium
CCGCGCCGCCCGCAAGCGTCGCTGCTCCAGTGCCTGAAAATCTCGCCGCACTCCCGCCGGATTTCCCATGGGCCGACGATAGCATACCCAGCTAGAAATGTCACTATATTATTCAACAATCAATAGGACTACGGGCTTGTCCTGCGCTACCGCCCATCCCATCACAATAAGGATTGTCATTCCGAGCGAAGCGAGGAATCTGTATCTCGCTGAGAACTGAGAACCGAAAACTGAGAACTGGTTTTTCATTCTCCCTCCTTGTAATGCGTGGTTCCTAGGCCCGGTTGCGAGCGGTCGAAGTACACGTCGCCATCGATCAGAACTTTTTCGGGCACACCGTAACTTGAGAGCGGATATCCGTCCCAGATCACCAGGTCGGCATCCTTGCCGACTTCAATCGAGCCGACGCGATCATCCACTCCGACGATCCAGGCGGCATTCAGCGTGATCATCTTCAAGGCTTCTTCTTCGGTGGCGCCGCCGTAGCGCATGGTTTTGGCGGCTTCCTGATTGAGGCGGCGGGTGTAATCCTCGGAGTCGCTCTTGATCGCCACACGCACGCCTTTGCGCATGGACAGCGTCGCATTCCACGGGATCGCGTCCCAAGCCTCCTGCTTATAGCCCCACCAATCGGAGAACGTGGCAATGGCGATGTTGTTGGCAGCGAGTTGGTCGGCGACTTTGTAGGCTTCGAGCGCGTGGTGGAAGGCGCGAATCTTGTAGCCGAACTCTTTGGCCATCGCGATTTCGGTCAGCATTTCGTCGGCGCGATAGATGTGGATCTGGACCATGATCTTGCCGCGTAAAACGTCGGCGAGAGCTTCGAGCTTCAAGTCGTGCTTGGGCAGAGTGGCATCTTTATCGGCACGCTTGACTTTCTCGTTATAGTTGTCCCACTCGCGCATGTAATCCTGCGCCTGGACGAAGGCTTCGCGTTGGACAGCAAAATTGCCCATGCGGGTCGAAGGCAACTGATCGCGGCTGCCATAGATGCGCTTGGGATTCTCGCCGCTCGCGAACTTGATCGACTGGGGCGCATTTGTGAAAAGCATTTCATCGCGCGAGGCGCCATACTTGTGCTTGATGATGACTGCCTGCCCGCCGATCATGTTGGCCGACCGGTGCAACAGCAGCGACGTGGTCACGCCGCCGGCCAGCGCGCGGTAGATCGCCTTGTCCTGGTAGTCGAAGGCATCTTTCATCATCATGTGCGGCGTGATGGGGCTGGTGGCTTCGTTGACGTCGTCATCGAGAGCAATGTGCGAGTGCGAATCGACGATGCCCGGGGTAAGGTGCTTTCCTCCGGCATCGATGACGGTGGCACTGGCGGGCGCGTTTACGTTTTCGCCGACCGCGGCGATCTTGCCATCCTTGATATAGATCGAGCCATTCGCAATGTTGCCATGCGTCACGGTCATCACGATGGCGTTCTTGATCACGACGTCATGATGGGCGGCGCCCGCGGATTGCGCGAAGGCGGCCGCTGATGCCAACGTCATCGTCAGCCAGACGCAATGGAGAGCAAATTTTCTTGTCGACATGAATCGCATGAATTGAACCCCAGAAGAAAAAGTTTGCTTGCAGGGAAACTCGGATTGTAGGAGCAGTGGCGAATAGGTCAAACGCGAACCGGATTTCCTGTAGAGACGCGGCTTGCCGCTCTCCCGCGGCGGAGACGGGGCAAGCCCCGTCTCTACAGGGCGGTTTCGAGTTCCGCGCTTGCTCATTTCGCCGAACTCATGTCACGATTTGGACGTGAAAATTCTAACCCCACTTGCCTACTGTCAGGCGCTTGCCGGACACGAGACGCTTCCCGGCGAGGCCACCCGTTAAATGCGCGCCGTAGTGCAGCGTGTGAGCCGCGCCCGAGTTACGGTCAACGGCACGGTCAACGGCGAGATCGGCCTCGGCTTGCTGGTGCTGCTCGGTGTGGGCGCGGGAGATACACGCACTGACGCCGATTACCTTGCCGAAAAGACCATTGGCCTGCGCATTTTTGAAGATGCCGGCGGCAAGATGAATTTGTCGGTCGCCGAGGTTGCCGGCGCGCTGCTGGTGGTCTCGCAGTTCACCCTCTACGGAGACGCGCGCCGCGGCAAGCGGCCATCGTTCGACGCGGCCGCTCCGCCCGAGCAGGCGCGCGAACTCTACGAATATTTTGTGGAGAAAGTCCGCGCCGCCGGTCTGCGCTGTGAAACCGGACGCTTCCAGGAAACCATGCAGGTGGAACTGGTCAACGAAGGCCCGGTCACGATCCTGCTGGATTCGGCTAAAGTGTTCTGAAAAAGTGTTCTGAAAGAAAGGCCGCCAGCTCGGCGCCGGCGCGGAATCGGCGGGCATTGGCGCTCATCGGGCGGGCGTTCACCGTCAGTCGAGAGCCCGGTTTCGTAACGGTTGTGCTGAATCTCCATTCGGGCTGCGTGGTACTCGGTCAGTTTCTGAGTAGGCCGCGAGAACGAAGCCGCTCTGCGGCGGACGCTTCGCGTGTATAAGACGCAGGCGTCTGAACTGGGACATTTCCAATGGGGTATGACAAATTCGGCGTAGCGTCCTTGACACCTAGCGAGCCGTCCGGCATTCTATATAACTTGGGGATAAAGTCCGTTTCTTTCTGTGCCGTTCCGATCGAAGCCGGGGCGCGGCATCGCCGGTTCTAGCCTGCAAGCGGTAGGTCTCCGGCCTTAGAAGAAAAGAATTCCCGTAGTTACGCAGAGAAAGTTAATTAGCGAAAGAAGTGACGACGGCCTAGGAAAGAAGTAGTCGGCAGTCGTAGAGCTACGAGCCACGAGCTTCGGGCAATCGTTCGAGAGGTTGCTCGTAGCTCGCAGCCCTGCGGTCGTCACAGAGGATCAACTTGGCGGTGGAAATCATTTTGTCTGGCATGTCGTCTGCTATGCCTGGCGGATTGGCGTTTTGGTTGCAACTACCCGGTGGCACGAGTCTGCTCGGGCTGGCGCCCCTGCTGTTCATCTTTGCGATTTTTTATTTCCTGCTGATTCTGCCGCAGCAGCGGAAGCAGAAGAAGTGGCAGGCCATGCTGAGCGAGTTGAAAAACGGGGACAAGGTCGTAACCAGCGGCGGCCTGCGCGGGACGATCATCAGCCTCAAGGACGATGCGCTGACCTTGCGCGTGCCACCCGACAATCTGAAGCTCGAAATCAGCCGCGCATCGGTGGTATCGGTGACGACGGCGGAGGAAGGAAAGTAGTCGTAGAGCTGCGAGCCGCGAGCTGCGAGCTTCGGGCAATCGTTTCCAGAGGTTGCTTTTGGCTCGAAGCTCGTAGCTCGAAGCTTCGCGGTTGTGCGACGGTTTTTCATGAATAAGAACCTCAGTTGGAAGTTGACAGTAATCATCGGAATCCTGCTGGTCTTCCTGGCCGGCATCTTCGGCATTCCGAAGGACTGGTCGGGCAGGGGTGTGCTGGCGTCGATCGCCGACCGCATTCATTTGGGCCTCGACCTCCGTGGGGGGACGCACCTGATCCTGCAGGTGCAGGTCAACGACGCGGTCAACGTCGACTCCGACAACGCGATTGCGCGCCTCAAGGAAGACTTTCGGTCGCGCAAGATCAATTACGCCGACATCACCAAGCCCGATCCGGTGAACCATCCGGAAATGATCGTCGTCAAGGGCGTTCCGCCGGATCAGACCAGCGATTTCAAGAATATTATTTCCGACCGGCTGCCGGAGTACGATGCCAGCTCGGGCGCGGAAAATTCCTGGACCGTTTCGATGAAGGCGCAAAACCTCGCCGATTTGAAGAACCGCGCGGTCGCTCAGGCCATCGAGACCATCCGCAACCGCATTGACCAGCTCGGCGTGAGTGAGCCTGTCATTCAAGAACACGGCCTCGGCCAGTACCAGATTCTTGTCCAACTTCCGGGCGTGGACGATCCGGCGCGCGTGAAGGAAATCATGCAGTCCACGGCGATGCTTGAAATCAAGCAATCGATCGACGGACAGGCAGCATACCCAAGCGAGCAGGCGGCCTTACAGGCGCATGGTGGCGTGCTGCCACCGGACGCTGTTCTGATGGCCGGCAAAAGCATCGGCTCCAGGCGTGACACCGAAAGCGGCGAAGCCTGGTACATAATCTCTCGCGCCTCGGCCGTGACCGGCCGCGATCTTCGCACCGCGGAACCGAGCACCGACGAAAATGGCCAGCCGGCGGTCCGCTTTATTCTTACCAGCGAGGGTGGCCGCAAATTCTACGCCTTCACTTCCGCCCATGTAGGCGACAGCCTGGCGGTCGTTCTCGACAACAAGGTGCAGGAAGTCGCGGTGATCAAAGAAGCCATTCATGACACCGGCATCATCAACGGACGGTTCACCCAGCAAGAGACTCAGGACCTTTCGATGACGCTGCGTTCCGGCGCTCTGCCAGCCGGCATTAAGTATCTGGAAGAGCGCACGGTCGGCCCGTCGCTCGGCGCCGATTCGATTCGTTCTGGCATTCGTGCGGCCATGGTCGGCATGCTCGCCGTCCTCATCTTCATGCTGATTTACTACCGTTGGGCGGGCGTGAATGCCGATATCGCGCTGATCCTGAACCTGGTCATCCTGCTCGGGTTCATGGGCTACTTCGGAGCGGTGCTGACGCTGCCGGGCATTGCCGGCGTCATCCTGACGGTTGGTATGGGCGTGGATTCTAACGTCCTGATTTTTGAGCGCATCCGGGAAGAACTGAGGAACGGCAAGACGCCGCCCTCGGCCGTGGAGCAGGGATTCGGCCACGCCTGGATCACCATCGTCGATACGCACGTCACCACCATCGTCTCTGCCGCGATTCTTTTCATCTTCGGTACGGGGCCGGTAAAAGGTTTTGCCACGACGCTGGTATTCGGTCTGATCGCAAACCTGTTTACGGCAGTGTTTGTATCGCGCGTAATTTTTGATTGGGTGCTGAGCCGGAAGCAACGCGGCGAAGCGCTGAGTATTTAAGGGCAGTCGTTAGTCGTTGGTCGCTAGTCGTTCGCGAACTTCAAATGAACGATGCACCCCGAACGACCAACGACTGATTTTGAAGGGATCGTAAGCAGCGTGGAATTTTTTAGAAATACAAACATCGATTTCCTCGGGAAAAAGTGGTATTTTCTCGTCTTCTCGCTGGTCTTCAGCGTGGCCGGACTGCTTTCCATGGCGTTCTGGCATGGCATCCCGCTGGGTGTCGACTTCCGCGGCGGCACGCTGGTCTACGTAAAGTACGCGCACACCCCCGATCCGTCCGCCATCCATTCGGAGATCGAGCGTGCCGGATTGAAGAATGCCCGCGTTCAAAGATACGGGCAAGCCGCCAATAACGAAGTGCTGATCGCCCTCGATATTCAGGAGACCAGCGAGCAGGCTCTCGACAAAGGCAAGATCCAGATCATTCAGGCGCTCGAAAGCCACGCCACCGCGGGCAAGCAGGATCTCAACAACTCCAGTTCCTTGACCGTCACGAATTATCTTTTGGAGAAGGACCCGCTCCACCTTGGAACAGGCACCGACGCCAACCCGCGCTACACCGCCATAGCGCAGGCTATTGTTGACTATCGCGACAAAGTGAAAGGCGGCGTTCTCGGCTCTATTTCCAATGATGAGTTGAAGAGTGTGGCCGATCCGGCAGTCGTCGCCTCGCTCCAGGACAACTTCTACGTCTCGGACTTTGGTATCCGCAACGTCGAGATTGTCGGCCCGCAAGTTGGACAGCAGCTCCGCAAGCAAGCCATTTTGGCCACCCTTTATTCGCTGGGCGGGATGCTGATCTACCTGGGGTTGCGCTTCGAATGGATCTACGGTGTCGCCGCCGTGTTGACCGTCTTCCACGACACTCTGATTACGGTAGGGGCCTTCTCGCTCTTGAACTGGGAAATATCGCTGACCGTGATTGCCGCCATCCTGACCCTGATCGGATACTCCAATAACGACACCATCGTTGTTTTTGACCGCATCCGGGAGAACGTCAAGCTACTGCGGCGGGACCGGCTGGCCGACATCGTCAACAAAAGTATTAATCAGACTTTAAGTCGAACTATCTTGACAGCGGGCCTGACTTTCCTTACCGTGCTTGCGCTGTTCCTTTTTGGCGGCGAGGTGTTGCATGGTTTCAGCTTCGCCCTGGTCATCGGAATCCTGATCGGGACCTATTCCTCGATTGCGATTGCCGCCCCGATTCTGGTTGCCTACCAGGAATGGCGGGGCGAGCGGGGCAAGAAGCCGATTGCCATGCCGCTGCGGTCCGGCAACGGTCCGGCGCAACCGAAGGAAAAAGTTAAGGTCTGAATCCGGGCCATGTGGCGTAAAATCATTTACCTGCCCGCAGAGGCAGGAGTTCGCAGAGCTAAAAAGCTCGAAAGAGCGGGAGCAAAGAGGATGCGGCCGGTGTCTAAACTTTCGTACGGGTCTCGTGCAGGAGAAGCCCATGTTTGAAGACAGCCTTATTGAGTCAGGGAATAGGTTCAAGACCAAGCGGTTGAGCACCACCATCATGTCCTTCGTGCTGCAGGTTGGGCTCATCGGGGTCCTGATCCTGATTCCTCTGATCTATACCGACGCTCTGCCCAAAACGCAGCTGATGACCTTCCTGGTAGCGCCACCGCCTCCACCCCCGCCGCCACCCCCGCCGGCAGCCGCTGTAGTTAAGGTGGTGAAGATGCAGAGCGAACTCGTCAACAACCAGTTGCGCACCCCCACCAGGATTCCAGACAAGATTCAGATGATCAAAGAAGAGGAAGCGCCCCCGGATCTGGGTGCTGGCGGTGTCCCGGGTGGTGTTCCGGGCGGCATTCCCGGAGGCTCGGCGGGCGGCGTGATCGGTGGTATCATCAGTTCGACCCCGGTTGCCGTTCCCAAAGTTGCGACTCCGCAGCGCGTCCGCGTTTCGTCGGGCGTGTCGACCGGTCTTTTGATCAAGAAAGTTACGCCCAATTATCCGCAGCTGGCAAAGCAGGCCCGCATTCAGGGGACGGTCGTGCTGCAGGCGGAAATCAGCAAAGAGGGCACGATTCAGAACCTGCAGTTGATTAGCGGGCACCCCATGCTGGCGCCGGCGGCGATCGAGGCCGTGAGACAGTGGCGTTATAAGCCATACCTGCTCAATGGCGAGCCGGTGGCCGTGGAGACCCAGGTGGTTGTGAACTTTAGCTTGTCCGGAGGCTAGACTCTCCGGCCGGCTTGTGGTTAAGTTTGTGGCGGTTTGAAGCCCTTCCCGTCCCACCTTTTCCCGAGACGGGAAACCAGGGGGGTTTTGAAACCGTGGGGGGGCAATTCTGCCCACTTTAGTTTTCTTGCATCAAACGGTTCAGATTAACAGGCTGCGGAAAAACTCGGGTTTCGTATCAGGGCATCGCTTTAGCGCTGCCGTAAGTTCGAAATCAGACGCCCCTTCAGGGGCTGGGCATCGAAAATGGGCTCTTTCCGCAGCCTGTCAAGCCGCAACCCTCCGGCACGCGCGAGGGAGCCGGGATCGGATTGCTGTATATCGCTGTTCCGGGCGCGAGCTTGGTACAGCAGAAGAATTTGAAAAGCGGTTAGAAACGAGTTCGAAACAGTTCTGAGGAGGAGAAGCAACTCATGGTAGTGAACCTGGCAGCAGTCGCACTCTGTAATTTCCATCTTTTCGCCGCCTGGCTCTTTGACGAGGGCTCGGTTGGTTGGGACCCGATTTCGCTCTGGAAGCAGATGGGTATTCTGGCGAAGGTCGTGGTTATCGTTCTGTTCATCATGTCGGGGTGGTCCATCGGCGTGATGATTGACCGTTGGATGGCTTTCAACGCCGCCCGCAATCAGTCCCGCTCGTTCGCTCCCGCCGTTGCTGGAGCGCTGCGCGAAGGCAAGATTGACGAAGCGATCAAAGTGGCCGAGCGCAACAAGAAAAGTCACCTGGCCAAGGTGGTCACCGCGGGCCTGATGGAATTTAAGGCCCACCAGGATAGCCCGGGTGAAATTCCTGGCGAGACCATCGAAGCTTCCAAGCGCGCACTGGAGCGTACCGAAGCCATCGTGCACGCCGAACTGAAGCGTGGCTTGGGCGGCTTGGCGACAATCGGCTCGACGGCTCCCTTCGTGGGACTGTTCGGAACGGTGGTCGGCATTCTGAACGCCTTCAACGGTATCGCCAGGGAAAAGGCAACCGGCTTGGCAGCGGTCGCGGGCGGCATTTCCGAAGCGCTCGTAACCACCGCCGTCGGCCTGTTCGTGGCGATTCCGGCCGTCATGATGTTCAACTATCTGACCGGCCGCGTGGAAGCGTTCGACGTGGAGATGGATAACTCCTCGAGCGAACTGATCGATTACTTCCTCAAACGCCGGAGCATGCGCCGGTCCTAAGGCCGCGGTTTTGGGCCGTCGCAAAAACGGCGGTCGCAAGAACGAGGGTTGCAAACATTGAGTTGCTGAAGAGGCGCCGCTTTTCCCGCCGGCGCCTGCTCTCCCTCATCGCTGCGATCCGCAGCCAAGGGCAAGCACACGCAGGAGACAGAATTCTATGGCATTAGCAAAGCGAGACGAAGGGTCGAAAGTCAGTTCCGACATAAATGTCACACCCATGGTGGACGTGATGCTGGTACTGCTGATCATCTTCATGGTGGTCACCCCCATGTTGCAACATGGCGTTCCCGTGGACATGGCCAAAGTCAATAATCCCACGGATATGCACGACGCCGACAAGGAAGACGCGCTGCTGGTTGCCATCACTCGCGATGACCACGTCTTCTTCGGGACGGATCCCGTCAAGGTGGATGAACTGACGCAGAAGATCAAGGATCGCTTGGCGAACCGGACCGACAAACGGGTCTTTCTCAAGGCCGACATGCGGGCGAAGTTCGGCTGGGTGGTCGAAGTGGTGGACAATGTTCGGGCGGCCGGCGTGGACCAACTCGGCCTTTTGACAGATCAAAAGAAGTCCGGAAGCATGGCCCCGCCGCCGCCGGGCGCAACTACGCCGACGGGCGGGCAATAGCACTAGCGCAAGAGCAATACTAGCAATACTAAGGAGATTGATTATGAGTATGGTAGTCGGCGCCAAAGGGGGCCAGAACGCGAACATGAACGTCACGCCGCTGATTGACGTGTTGCTGGTGCTGCTGATCATTTTCATGGTGATCACACCGCTGACGCCCAAGGGATTAGAAGCGTTGGTGCCCCAGCCTCCGCCGCCCAATCAGAAACAACCGCCGTCCACGCCCGATCGCACCATCGTGGTGCAGTTGATTGACCGCGGTGCCGGCAACCCTCCGGGTCTCAAGATCAATCAGGACGAGGCCACTTGGGAATCTCTGCAGGGCCGCTTGGAAGATATTTTCAAAACCCGCGCCGAGAAGGTCATGTTCGTGAAGGGCGACGACAATGTGCCCTTCGCCGACGTGGCCAGCGTCATTGATATCGCGCATTCGGCCGGCGTCGACAAAGTCGGCTTGATCACAGCCAAAATCGAAGCGGGCGGCTAGAATACTCACCGAGCGATGAAGCGGAAAGCGGCGAGGCTACAATTGTTTCGATGGTTGCGCTCCCGCACCGTCTCGGCTCGGGTTCTTACACTCCGCTGCAAGGGAGATTCATAAAGCAATGAAAACGACTCAAAGGCTCTTGGTGGTATTCGCCGCCGCACTGGTGATCCTCTCCGGCACCGGCTGCAACAAGCTGAAAGCGCGTGACCACCTCAACAAAGGTGTGCAGGCTTACAAGAACTCGAAATTCGAACAAGCAATCGACCACTTCCAGCAAGCTGTCGCCCTCGACCCCACACTTATCAATGCCCGCTTGTATCTGGCCACAGCGTTTGCCCAGCAGTACATTCCGGGGGCCGATACCCCCGACAACAACCGCTATGGCGAGCAGGCGATTGACCAGTACAAGCAAGTGCTGCAGGTCGATCCCAAAAACATCAACAGCATCAAGGGCATCGCTTATCTCTATCTGCAGATGAAGAAATTCCCCCTGGCCAAGGAGTACTACAAGAAAGCCTCCGAGGTCGATCCCAACGACCCCGAGCCTTATTACTCGGTGGCCGTCATCGACTGGACGCAGACCTACGTGCCTCGTCAGGAAGAGCGCGCCAAGCTCGGCATGAAACCCGATGAGTCCCTGCCTGCTAAGGACAAGAAGGTCTGTGCCATCATGAAAGAACAGAATACGGCCAACATTCAGGAAGGTATCGATAACCTGAACAAAGCGCTCCAGCTTCGTCCTGACTACGACGACGCCATGGCCTACATGAACCTGATGTACCGGGAACGCGCCGATGTCCAGTGCGATGACCCGGTAGCTCGCTCCGCCGACTTAAAGACCGCCGACGAGTGGGTCGACAAAACCATGGCCACCAAGAAGGCCAAGGCAGAAAAGCAGCCTGGCGCCGGCGGCATTGTCATGGACCAGAACAAGTAAATACTTTCGCTCGTGTGGGGACGGGCGGCCTCGCCCGTCCCAGCCGAGCGCAGCTCGGCCTCGCCTCCAGCGCCATCTTCTCCCGACACTGAAAGAAACTCCGGTTTCGTATCAGGGCGTCGCTTTAGCGATGCCGAAAGTCTTCCGACCGTAGAGACGCGGCAAGCCGCGTCTCTACCAGGCTGAATCCGGCAATCCCGAAATCCCCACCCCAAGCGATTTGTGGCATGCACATCTCTGCTCCTACAGGTAAAATCAGTGCGGCACGGCGCGTCCAACTGAAATGTTCAAGAAGATTCTGATCGCCAATCGGGGAGAGATCGCGGTGCGCGTCATACGCGCCTGCCGCGAAATGGGCATCGCCACCGTCGCCGTCTATTCCGACGTCGACCGCGCCGCACTCCATGTCCGTAAGTCCGACGAGGCCTACCCCATCGGCCCGGCACCGGCAGGCGAGTCTTATCTTCGGATGGACAAGATCCTCGACGTAGCGAAACGCTCTGGCGCCGAGGCCATCCATCCCGGCTACGGCTTCCTCTCGGAAAACGCGAAGTTCGCCCAGGCGTGCGCCGATGCGGGCGTGAAATTTATCGGACCAACTCCGCACTCCATGGAAATGATGGGCTCGAAAACTCGCGCCCGTCAGGAGATGGAAAAAGCCGGCGTGCCCTTTGTTCCCGGAACCTCGCGCGGCCTCGCCTCTCCCGAAGAAGGCGAAAAAGTCGCCGAGCGCATCGGCTACCCCGTGATGCTGAAAGCCGCAGCCGGCGGCGGTGGAAAGGGCATGCGCTTGGTGCATACTCACCGGGAACTTCATGCGTCCTTCGCATCCGCCCAGAGCGAAGCGCAGCGTTCTTTCGGCGACAGCGAAGTCTATATCGAAAAGGCGATCGTCAACCCCCGCCACATCGAGATGCAGGTGCTGGCCGACGAGTACGGCAATACCGTCTGGCTCGGCGAGCGCGAATGTTCCATCCAGCGCCGCCACCAGAAAGTTCTCGAGGAGGCGCCTTCGCCGATGGTCGATCCCGACATGCGCTGGTGCATGGGCGAGGTTGCCGTCAAAGCCGCGCAGGCGGCCAACTACACCAATGCCGGCACCGTCGAATTCCTGGTCGATCGGCAAAAAAACTTCTACTTCCTCGAGATGAACACGCGCCTGCAGGTAGAACATCCGGTCACCGAGTTGACCACCGGACTCGATCTCGTGCACCTGCAGATCCGGATCGCGGCCGGGGAGAAGCTGCCCTTCGCGCAGTCCGACGTGGCGATTCGCGGGCACGCCATCGAGTGCCGTATCTACGCCGAAGACCCCGACAACAATTATTTCCCCAGCCCCGGCAAGATCACGGTGCTGCTCTCGCCCTCGGGACCGGGAATCCGCCGCGATAGCGGCATGTACGAAGGCTGGAATGTTCCCATGGATTACGATCCGTTGCTCGGCAAACTGATCGGCTACGGAACCGATCGGCAGCAGGCCATCATGCGGCTGCAGCGAGCGCTCTACGAATATTTTGTGGCCGGCATCAAGACCAACATTTCTCTATTCCAGCGCATCCTGTGCGATGCCGATTTCCAAGCCGGAAAGCTCGATACGGGATACCTGGATCGCTTGCTCGCGAAAAGCAACCAGGCCGTCACCACGGGCGCACCGCAGCGTGAGATCGAAGCGCTGGAGACGATCGCCGCGATTGCCGCCGGAATGTTTGCCGTGCTCGACCCAGCTTCACCCGTCAGTAAGAATGGCGGCACCGGTGGGCCGGCAGCGGTTCCATCCAACTGGAAACAGAAGGGACGCTCGGAAGCGTTGCGCCGATCTTATGGTGTATGAAGTCATCGTCGTCGGCAAACCACACCGGCTCGAGCTTGAAAAAGCCGCCGGTGGATGGGAGTGCCGCTTGGATGGGCAACCGGTCCACATCGACGCGGTCCTCCCGCGCCGCGACGTTTTGTCCCTGTTGGTCGATGGGCACGCCTACGAAATTAAGCGCGAGCAGACGGCTACTGATCTCCACATGTGGGTAGGCAGCACCCGTTTCGCGGTCGAGTTGCGCGATCCGCGCTCCCTGCGCTCGCGCCAACACGCCGCCGGAGACGAGAAGGGCCCCAGGAAAATTTTGGCTCCCATGCCCGGTCGCATCGTGCGTCTGCTGGTCGCGGAAAATTCCGAGGTCGAAGCCGGGCAGGGCATCGTCGTCGTCGAAGCGATGAAAATGCAGAACGAAATCAAGTCGCCAAAAAAGGGAGTCGTGAAAAAACTATCAGCCACCCCAGGCGCGGCGGTGAACCCCGGCGACATCTTAGCCATTGTGGAATGAAAACGCTCGTGTAGGGACGGGCGCCCTCGCCCGTCCAGGCCGAGCGCAGCTCGGCTTCGCCTCTGGCGCCGCAATCATACAGTCCCCAGGCCCACAACGCGCGGCCCAAACCATCCCACAGCCCCAGCACCTACGTCATCTCAAACCAGTCTCTCGCCGCGCGTACCATAGAAGGCAGCGACAGATAGAAGCTGGCAACGGCGGAGGTATCCTCGTGAAGCTGCAGCGGATCATCAGTTTCGCAACCCTGGCAATCTCGATTCTTACGCTCGTCCTTGTTTTGAAGCGCCCCGCGCCGGTTGCGCCCGCGCTCGCGCCCGCTGCGGCTGCCGCCAATGCGCAGTCCTTCCAGGAGAAAGTAAACCGTCTCGCGCAGCCCAAGGTGCCTGGCGAAGGTGAGAGCGAAGTCCGCATGAATTCCGGCGAATTGTCGGCTGCGCTCGCGCAAGCTGCCGGCCTGCTGCCCTCCGCAGCGCCGGCGAATACTTCCACCAGTTCTCCCTCCGGCTCTTCCCCCGCAAGCCCTGCAATGGAGTTCCCCGGCGCGGTTCCCAATATCAAGGATTACCAGGTCTCCATGGATGGAGACATCGTGCGTGGTCAATTCCTCACCCAGATCGCCGGCAAAGACGTCTACCTCACACTGGCCGGACATCTCGGCGCCAAAGATGGTTACGCCACCTTCGATGCCACCGAGGTCAAGGTCGGCGATCTCTCCGTGCCCGCATCGCTGGTCAACGAAGTGTTGCAGAAAAAACTGGCAGAGCAGCGTGATCAGCTCAAGCTGCCCAACAACGTCAAAGACATCAAAGTCGAAAACGGTGAGCTGGTCTTCGTCGAGAAATAAGCTTCCCCCTATGTCCCCTGTGCTCCCGGTGGTCAAGAATCCCGGCGGCCACGAGCTACGAGCTTCGAGCCACGCGCAAACAGATGTTGGGGTTTGCTCGTAGCTCGTAGCTCGAACCACAGAGGAGCACAGCGCCGCACATCCCATTGACGATAATTGGAAGTTGTCGCCTTGCTGTTCGGGCGTTGCCCATTGCACTGCAAATGTAGTCCCGTTGTGGCATTCCGGTAGCTCTCCTGGATTCAAGATGGGACCAGCAATCGAACGTGTGAGGTTGTGGCTCGGATGTCCTAAAGGCTGGCAAGGACCGACACCAGTTTGAATACAACTAACTTAATCGGTTGCTGCCGAGCTACGTCCTTCCGTTCTCCTCGATAGGCAAACACCTTGCAACTCCTCACCCTGGGAGACCATGCCCTGATCTCATCCTGCTTGACATGGGTTTGCCCAAAGTCACGGGGCTCGATGTGCTTCAGGGTCCTAAGAGCGCCGTGCGCACGAGAAACATTTCCGGAAAAAATGCTAAACAACGATTCGGCAGATTTGATTGAAGCAGTCAAAGGTGTCGGCGAACGCCAACAAGCAGGAGCGGGGAGCAAATCACTGCAGCCAGCTTCCGTAAGGCTTGGCATTCGCTTGTCAAACGTAAATTGCTGCGACCAAGAGGTTACCTGACATGAGTAACATGAATGCACCTACACCTTCTGTATCCATCGCAGATGCGCTGCTTGTATCCAATGATGCGGTCACGATCAACCAACTCAGCCAATCGATGCAACAACTCGCCATGTCCCCGGAGGTATGTGTCGAGGTTCCCAGTGCGCTGGTCCTGTTGAACCAGCGAAAGTTTGAAGCCGTAATTGTCGATCTCCAGCTGGGAGGTCAGGCGAACGCAGTCCTGGAACAAACACGCCGTTCCCCTTCGAATCGAACTGCCGTGATATTCACCGTCAGCGACAGCGATGCCGAAACCGTCAGTGCGTTCAACGCGGGTTCCAGCTTCGTGCTGAGGAGACCTCTTTCCCTGACTTCGATCGGCCGAAGTTTGAAGGTTGCCTATGGTCTGATCCTACGGGAGCGCCGCCGCTACTTCCGCTGCCCGGTTAAGATTCCGGCGGCGATTTGCAGGGCCGGCATGCCGGAAGTTCATGGCCAGACCATGAACATCAGCGAAGGTGGGATGGCAATCACTACCTCGGCCTCACTCTTGCCCGGCGTCAAAGTGCAGGTGCACTTCACCCTTCCGGGTCACGAATCGCGGTTCGTCGTTGGGGCGGCGATCTGCTGGTGCAAGAAGACCTACCTCGGATTGCAGTTCACTTCCCTTTCGCCGCACCTAACCTCTGAATTACAAGAGTGGCTCTTATGCCGGTTGGAAGAAACTCTCCCCGAGTCCATCGCCGACAAATTCAGAAACCTTGAGAACGTTCCGCATTGAATGGACAAGCCTCCAGAAGTCGAAAACGGCGAGCTGATGTTCGTGGAGAAATAGCTTCGTCGAGAACGAGCTTCGCAGCAGCTTCATATCCATCCCCAGACACCCGCCGCTGACAAATGTGGAAATGACCACCCTGCAGAAAATGCCGGACAACTACTAAAACATCCGCCTGTAAAGCAAAATGTGCGCCTTCGCCACACGATGGTTTCCTTCGGACAGAGTCTTCTAATCTCCATCTAATCTCTTTCTAACCCCAGGCGTTTCAGATCAACGTATGACGGGTTTCCCAATCCCGGACAACTACGTTGACCACATCCTGGTGGCCAGTCCCAGTACCGTGCGTCAGCGCGTCCTCGAAAGTCTACGTTCACCCGTCCGCCGCTTCGAACAGGCCACCGGAGGCGCCGAAGCCCTGGTCCATTTGGAGAGCGGCTTCTGGCAGGTGCTCTTTCTCGAATCGCCGCCTACCCGACCTCGACGCCGAGGAACTGAGCCAGACCGTCAGGCAGCGCTTTCCCGGAACGGAGCGATGAATACGGTGCGAACGGCCGGGACTCCAAATCGGCACTCAACCAAACGGTTCGACCTGGAGATTGACCAGAAGGTCGACCGGGAAATTGACCCGGAAAAAACGACTAACGACCAGCGACTAACGACCGAAGGCGAACAGCGAACGACGAAAGCCGACCAACGATTTAACGAAAGAGGGTTTCCCTCATGACCAAACATCCTGCCGACGCTTATCGCCGCGTTCAGGCAAACGCCGAACGCGAGCGCGTCCTCATGGAACAGCTTCCCCATGTCCGCTACATCGCCCGCCGCATTCACGAGCGGCTGCCCCGCCACGTGCCCTTCGAAGACCTGGTCCATGCCGGCGTCCTCGGACTCATCGACGCCCTCAACAAGTTCGATCTGTCCAAGCACGTGCAGTTCAGTTCTTACGCCAAGTTCCGCATCCGTGGCGCCATCCTCGACAGCCTCCGCGAACTCGACTGGAGCCCGCGCGATTTGCGCCGCAAAGGGCGCCTGGTCGAATCCACCTACTGCCAGCTTTCCGGCAAGCTCGGACGCGCGCCCAGCGAAAATGAAATCGCCCATGAGATGGGCATCGACCTTCACGAACTGCAATCCCTGCTCGCCGAACTCGACGGCCTCGAACTCGGCAGCCTGCACGTCGAGTTTCGCCGCGATGGCAAAGAAGAAGATCTCATCGACCACGTCCCATCCAAGCCCGAGGAAACACCCTTCTTCCTATGCCTCCGCTCGGAGACGAAACATTTGCTCGAGCTGGCCATCTCCGAATTGCCGGAAAAAGAACAGCGCGTTCTCGCGCTTTACTACTACGATGAATTCACTATGAGGGAAGTCGGAGCCGCGCTCGGCATTGGCGAATCGCGCGTTTCCCAGATTCATTCTCTCGCCCTGGTTCGCCTGCGTGCCCGGCTCAATTTTCTGACCGCGCGCACCGCGCCCGGCGCTCGTGCCAAAGCTGCCGGAACCATCTAGCAGGCTGCGGAAAAGCTAGGGTTTCGTATCAGGGCACGCTTTAGCGATGCCGTAAGTTCTTCGAAACCAGACGCTTCTTTAGGGGCTGGAGTTCAAAACTTGAATCTCACCACACACTAGAGGCCCCATGGAAAAAGTGCTCATTGACGTCATGCTCGGAGGTGAAGGCAAGAACAGCGAGATTACCCGCGACCTCACCGAGATCGAAGAACAGGTTCTCGAAGGCATCGTCCGCATCATGTGCCGCGAGCTGCAAACCAGCTGGCAGGCGATTTCGCTCGGACGGACGGCAGCCCCCGTGCTCGTGTGGGGACGGGGCGCCCTCGCGCGCCTACCCTGAGCGAAGTCGAAGGGTCCGGCCGCGCGCATCAGCAACGCACGATTCGCCGGAACTGATTTCAGAAATTGGTTCTAGTATTTAGTTACGTAGACCAGCGTGCTCTTTTCAACAAGCTCTTGGATTACGGGCAGGAAAGACTTTCAGTCTGACGCTTGAACTTGCAAGGTTTCGGTAATCCAGAGCTGTGCCGGAGCGCCTTTCGTGGTGCGAGTGGCAGTCGCCCGAAAGCTGCCGGAATTGATTTCGACATCGTAAATATATGGAGGGCGCTCGCCCTTGATGCTGATGTAGTTGCCTGAAATCAGCTCATCAAGCGAAGCATACTTCCC
>JBEKAF010000082.1:0-17052 GCA_050018355.1 Terriglobales bacterium
ACGTGCTCGACGTGGAAATCGAAAAGCTCAACATGGACCGCACCATCCAGTCGCGCGTGAAGCGGCAGATGGAGAAGGCGCAGAAAGAGTACTACCTCAACGAGAAAATCAAGGCCATCCAGAAGGAACTGGGGCGCGGCGAGAAGAGCGAATTCGACGAACTGAAGAAGAAGGTCGAATCCGCGGGCATGCCGAAGGAAGTTCGCGACAAGGCGATCCAGGAACTGAAAAAGCTGGAAGCGATGCCGCCCATGTCGGCCGAGTCCACCGTTTCTCGCAACTATCTCGACTGGCTGCTGGCGGTGCCGTGGAAGAAGCGGTCCAAGGAAATCCGCAACATCACGCGTGCTGAGAAAACTCTGAACGAAGATCACTATGGCCTGGAGAAGATCAAGGAGCGCATCCTCGAATTTCTCGCCGTCCGCCAGTTGGTGAAAAATCCCAAAGGCTCGATTCTGTGCTTCGTTGGACCTCCCGGCGTGGGCAAGACTTCGCTGGGAATGTCGATTGCCAAAGCGACCGGCCGCAAGTTTGTGCGGATGTCGCTCGGCGGCGTGCGCGATGAGGCGGAAATCCGCGGCCATCGCCGCACCTACATCGGCGCCCTGCCCGGCCAGATCATCCAGATGATGAAAAAAGCCGGGACCAAGAACCCGGTGTTCATGCTGGACGAAGTCGACAAAATGTCGATGGACTTCCGCGGCGATCCCTCGGCGGCGCTGCTCGAAGTTCTCGATCCCGAACAGAACTTCATGTTCATCGATCATTACCTCGACGTCGAGTACGACCTCTCGCAGGTCTTCTTCATCGCCACCTCGAACGTGATGCACACCATTCCGCCCGCCTTGCAGGATCGCATGGAAGTGCTGCGCCTGCACGGCTACACGGAACCGGAAAAAGTGGAGATCGCGAAACAGTTCCTGGTGCGGAAGCAGATGTTGCAGGCGGGGTTGACGGAGAAGAACGTGCAGTTTCCCGACGACGCGATCCGGCAGATCATTCGCGGCTACACGCGCGAAGCCGGGGTGCGAAATCTGGAGCGGGAAATTGGCAACATCTGCCGCAAAGTTGCGCGCAAGGTGGTGAAAGAGGGCGCGAACTTTTCGGCCGCGATCCAGGCGGAAAAGATTGGCGACTACCTCGGCGTTCTGAAGTTCCGCGACACCCTCGCCCACGAGAAGAGCGAAGTCGGCCTGGTGACCGGCCTGGCCTGGACCGAGGTGGGAGGATCAATCCTAAGCACCGAAGCCATGGCGGTGGACGGCAAAGGCAAGCTTACTTTAACCGGCCAACTGGGCGACGTGATGCAGGAATCGGCGCAGGCTGCCATGTCTTACATTCGCTCGCGGGCGGCGCGGCTCGGATTGCCCCGCGACTTCTACCGCACCCTGGATATTCACGTGCACGTGCCGGAAGGAGCGATTCCGAAAGATGGCCCCTCCGCCGGCATCACCATAGCCACCGCTCTAGCCAGCGCGCTGAGCCGGATTCCGGTGCGCCGCGATATCGCCATGACCGGTGAGATCACGCTGCGCGGCAAGGTGCTGCCCATCGGCGGATTGAAAGAAAAGCTGCTGGCCGCCCATCGCGCCGGATTGTTCGAAGTGATTCTGCCGCAGGAGAACGAAAAGGATGTTGCCGAGGTCCCGGAGAACCTGCGCACCGCGATGAAACTGCACTTCGTGGACAACATGGACCAGGTGCTGGCCGTCGCGCTCGAAGGCCCGCTGCCGCAGATGCCATCTGACGCCGAGACGATGGCTCCCATCGCGACACCGCCAGCCGCGGAGATTCCCACGGCGAGACAGTAGACAAGAATGACGCGATTTGAAGCGAGAAGGGAGAACCGCCCATGCAAGTCAACCTACCCCCCGACCTTGAAACGTTAGTCAACAAACGGGTGGAAGCTCTGCTCGGGCGGGGATTTTGACTGAGACCCGCGCAGCGTGTCTTCCGGCTCGGGGTGCGACCTCGGCCGCGGTCCTGAATGTTGAAACCTCTTGAAGCATCACCTCCAGCAACCTAACCTCTACCCTTTTTCATCACAAACATCCTGTGTGCACCGTCACAGACTTCTAACCGCCCGTCAGCGACAATGGCGATTGACCTGTGTGTCAGGGCCGAGGTGTGTGCGTCTCCCAAGACGACGCTCGGAGCTGCACCGGCTCCACTCGTCAGACGCTCTTTGACAACACCAATTTGGGAAAATAGCCGGGCGTCACCCCGCTGCCAAAGCTCTGAGCGAGCGAAAATGCCGACTAAGTCCTTATTCCGGAATATTTTCCATGTAAGTCCTTTAAACTCAAAGATTTTGCGGGAATTTTTCCCTAACTCTATGATTCCAAAAGACCGGGGTAGGAGATTTTTTCAGAGATAACTGGTTAGTACCTTAGTAGTAAATAGGCAAAATTTGCCTGTCCCCACAACTCCGTCGGCAGCCCGCTGTTGGTCCCTACGCGGGCCCTGAAAGCGGCGCTAAAATGAATTCATGGAACCGGAATCTGGCAGCCGGTCTGGATTCAGCCTGAAGGGATCGGCGGGTCTCATCGTCGCGGTTGTTGTAGTGGCGATTCTGCTGATCGCGCTGCCAGCTTATCGCTGGTTCTTTCTGATCAGTGTTCTCATTGGACTGGTCATCGCGGGCGCGCTCGCGCTCTGGTACAAACTGCATCCGCTCAAGGAACAGGACGTGCATCCCAAACGTCCTCTCGGGCTTTAGCGAACTTATTTTTTCTGCGGCGCTTGCCATGCGCAACCCAAACACTTAAAACTGTCTGCATGCGGATTCTGGCGCGATTCATGCTGTCGGCGAGTGACTTGACGCACTTCCCTGCCCCCGGCGTGCCGGAGATCGCTTTTCTAGGACGGTCCAACGTTGGGAAATCGAGCGTGATCAATTCGCTGGTGGGCGCGAAGCTGGCCCGCACCAGCAATACTCCCGGGCGCACGCGAAGCATTAACTTTTATGAAGTTCGCAGGGCAGGGCAACCCCGGCCCGAGTTGCTTTTCGCCGACCTGCCGGGATACGGCTACGCCAAGGTCTCCCGCGAAATCTCCGAAGACTGGGCCCGGTTTGTGGATCCGTACCTGCACCAACGCCCAAGTCTGGCGCTGTGCCTGGCGCTGGTGGATTCGAACATTGCTCCCCAGGAAAGCGACGGCCAGTTGCTGGAATTCCTGGCGTCCAAAGGACGGACGCATGTGATTGTGGCAACCAAGTGTGACCGGCTGTCTGGCAACGAGTTGCGGCAGGCGATGCGCACGCTGGGGCAAGCATATGCCGGGGTGCCCATCGTGGCGTTTTCGGCCAAGACCGGAGCCGGCAAAGAGGAGCTGTGGCAGCAGATTCGCGCTTCTTTGTCGCAATTCCCGGCGGTCTAAAGTTTTCCCGCAGTCTTCCGATCCAACAAAGAGAGGCATATTGTCGGAGGCGCTCGTGGACCCGCATATCTATCCCGGACAACCCGGCTTGTCGCCAGACTCCAGTGACGGCGAAGAGGGCGTGAACTATCTTCGCCGGCTAAAGGGGAAGCCGGCGGAAGATGCACCCGCTGATGCAGCGGTAAAGAGCGGCGGAGGTCCAGCAACTACGCCCACTGTCGCGTGGAAAGAGCGGCGGCAAAGTCCCCGGCTTCGTTGTTCGGGCAGCGCGGAGTTTCGAGCTGAGGGCAGCGATGTGCGCATGTGGGGGACCCTCACCGACGTGAGCCTGCACGGATGCTATATGGAAATGAACACCACGTTTCCCGTCGGCACGAAAGTAGATCTTGTACTCAAATCATTCGGCATCCGGATTCAGGCTCGGGGCACGGTTCGCACTTCGTACCCTTTCCTGGGCATGGGCATTTGCTTCGCGGAAATCGAACCAGGACAAAAGCTGCAACTGACGCAACTGCTCGACGCACTAGCTGTGCACAACGCCGTCTCCAATGGCGGATCGGCTCGGGAAAGCGGCATGAAGGGTTGCATGGGGACGGTCGACCCGAGAGCCTTCCTCAATGAGATTACGGAGTTCTTTCGGAAGAACCAGCTGCTCTCCCGCGAGGAGTTCCACGAGATCGCCAAACGGGTTCGCCGGCCCTGAATCCTTCCTCCAGGGATTCTAGCGGGCGGCGGGCCGTTTGGCGGGCTCCGGAACAAGAGTTACTCTGGTGACGGGGACTCTTGGGCAATCCATCCGCTATCATTAAAAACGTATGGCTAAATATCTCGTGACTGGCGCTGCCGGCTTCATCGGGTCCTCACTGGTGCGCGCTCTGTTAGAACGCGGCGAGCAGGTTCGGGGCATCGATAACTTTTCCACTGGCAGACGCGAGAACCTGACTGAAGTGCTGGACCGGATGGACTTCCGCGAAGCCGACATTCTCGATCTGGATGCCATACACAAGGCGTGCGCAGGCATCGATTACGTGCTGCACGAAGCGGCCATTCCGTCGGTCCCGAAATCGGTGCTCGACCCTCTCGGCAGCAACCGCGCCAATGTCGACGGCACGGTCAATGTTCTGGTCGCGGCGCGCGATGCGAAAGTGAAGCGGGTCGTGTATGCCGCCTCATCCTCAGTTTATGGCGATGCCCCGACACTTCCGAAGCATGAAGCGATGACTCCCAGCCCGATCTCGCCGTACGCAGTGGCCAAGCTGGCGAGCGAGCTTTATATGGTGTCGTTTTATCGTTGCTATGGCCTCGAAACCGTCTGCCTGCGCTACTTCAATATTTTCGGGCCACGACAGGATCCTTCTTCGGCATACTCCGGCGTACTCGCCAAATTCAGTATGCAGATGCTGCATGGGGAACAACCCACGATTTTTGGCGATGGCGAAACCAGCCGCGATTTCACCTACATCGACAATGCAGTCTTGGCCAATCTGCTGGCCTGCTCAGCCCCGGCGGCAGAGTGTGCCGGGCGCGTTTTTAACTGCGCCACCGGCCAGCGGACCACGCTGAATGAAACTTTCGACGCTTTGAAAAAACTGACTGGCTACAAGGGCACCGTCAAGTACGGTCCGGAGCGTGGTGGGGACATTAAACATTCGCTGGCGGACATCACGCAGGCGCAAAAGCATTTGGGATACGAGGTTCTGGTGAATTTTGAGGTCGGCCTGCGCCGTACGGTGGAGTGGTACAAGAGCCAGGACCAGCCGGTCGGAGCCTGAGCGGCGCAAGCGGAGGCGAGTGCAGGCGCAGCGGTCATTTCACTGTGAACTGCGGACTGTGGACTGAGCAGGCCTCGGACTATGACGCCGGGTGCCGCACGTGCGCAACGGGATGAGATTTCGGTTTCGTGGCTTTTCCCAAGCGATGAGTTCGTTCAGGTCGTTGCGGAACGGACCATAGGCGCTGAAAGTTTTCTCGTCGAACAGACGCATGGCGCCGCAGCTCAGGCAAACCTGGTAAGAATATCCCTGCACGCCAACTGGCCAGCTCATCTTGCCATGCCAGCATCCGCGGAACGCCACCACGGCCGCTGCGCCAGCCAAGCTGCTTGCCACGACTCCGGGCCACCACCAGCTGGATTTCTTGAGTTTTTCTGGTCTTTCCTGCTCGACTGGGTCGGTCATCACATCTCCGGGTCTACTTCTTGCTGTTTTTTAAAGATAGGACGAATAGCGGTGAAGGGCAAAATCTGAAGGATCGCAGCCCGGGCATCCCGGCTCCGGCCGCGGCGGTTGCGCATCCCAAGGCCGCAGTCGGACGTGTACCAACGGACATTGCGGTACCCCCTAAAGACTATTACGCTCGAAATTTGGCGTTGTGGCTTTCGTTTCCTGGTGAGGCTCGCCGATGAGGGTCGCCGGATGGAACGTGCACCAGGTGAAGCTTGGCCGGTTGAACCAAGAGCGGCAATGAGCCGTCCGAACGAGCCCCGGATACGATGAATACAGGCTTTTTGTAGTCCTGACCGCACAAGCATGAGTGCCAATCCAACCCGAGTTGACTGGGAAGCGGCGGCCGACCCCGGCTCTCCACTGCAGGAGGGCAACCGAGTCCTCGAATCGATTGCGCGCCAGGAATCTCTGCGCGCACTGCTTGCCTTCTCTGACCTCCACGAGCAGATACGAAACCGGCGCGTGGCCACAGGACGCGCTTCCGATCGCGACTTGTTTGAGACGGAACGCTTCATCCTGGACGAAGTACTGCAATTGATCTGTGACCGCGCTCAGGTCATCACACAGGCCGACGGCATCGTGGTCGCGCTTGCGGAAGGATCGGAGGCGGAGAGATCTGTGATGGTGTGCCGCGCCGCCGCCGGACCGCTCGCCGTCGAGCGTGGCGTTCGCCTGATCGGCGAGTCCGAGTTTCTGCAGGACTGCCTGGAATCGGGGCGCATTCTTCGTTGCGACGATTGTGAAACCAACGCTGGCGTCGAACTGGACTTCGCGCGCCAGATGGGAGCTCGCTCCTCCGTGCTGGTGCCGTTGCGTGGCCGGCGCGAGCAACTGGGCGTGCTGCAGGCGTTTTCAACAACTGCTTGGGCTTTCACCGATCACGACATTCGCTGTTTCGATCTGTTCTCTGAGCTGGTTCTTTCCGCGCTCAAGCCGGAGGATCAGGATCGGCGCATCCACTGGCTGTCGGATGTGGCTGGCGAAGTGCTGCAGGCGAAACCAGCTGCGGCAGTGCCGGTTGTTGCCGATGCAGCGGCGATCGAGATTCCTGAAATCGAGCCTGGTAGAGCCAGCGCAGAAACAACCAGCGTAGAGACGGGGCTTGCCCCGTCTCCCTTTCCCGTGACCGGGCAAGCTCCACATGCAGCGCCTCCAATTCCAGAACTAGTTCCAGAACTGGCAGTGCTGGCGCAGCCTGTTGTCACACCCGCGGCCTTGGTCGAGTTGCCTGGGCTTGGCGTCGCCGACGAGCCACTTGAGGACGAGTCATTTGAGATCGAAGAGCCGACGACTCTCACCGAACCGCCTCACTTCTTACCATTTCTGCACCGCCTTTCTCTTCTCGGCAGTTCGCGCCCGGGACTGAGTGTGGTGATGGGTCTGGGGGCAGTGGCCGCGTTGTTTTCAGCCGGAGCGTGGTGGGGCATGCAGGTTCATGGGAAGACGGCGGCCGCGAAGGTCGAAGCCACGGAAACTGCGATCTCACGAAAATCGGTAACGACACCGCCAGCGCCCCCGGCGGATGTTCTATCTCCCGCAGTCTCCGACGATCTGATGAATCCGGCGAAGCTTGGTTCCGATGCAGGGCCACTCACCGCCGTAGCGGAAAACAAGTTGGCGGCGCTGCCGAAAATCACGGGAGTGCGTCACTGGTCTTCGTCCATGGGAAGCACGGTGGTCATTGACATGGAAGACCAGGTTCCCTACGAAGTGCATCGTTTGATGTCGCCGGAGCGGATCTACTTCGATCTGCACGACACGGTTCTGTCGCCCGAATTGGATGGAAAGACGATGGACGTCGGCGATGCTTCATTGACGCGTGTGCGGATCGCTCAGCCCGTCGCTGGCGTAACGCGAGTCGTGCTCGACACCAAAGACGGATCGAACTTCTCCGTCAGCATGGAGTCGAGCCCCTATCGCCTGGTGGTTGAGCTGCGCGGCAGCGAGAAAACTTTGGCTACGAATCACATGGATCCGAACCGCATGGCCCCGAACCGGACTTCCGCGTCCGTGGGCGCAGCACCGGCCCCGGTGAAAGCGGCTCCGGGGGCGGCATTGAAGGCATCCGACCAACCTTTGCCCGCAAGAACCGGCAAATTTCGAATCGTGCTTGACGCCGGGCACGGCGGCTGGGACTTGGGCACGGTTGGACGGCAGGGATTGCTGGAAAAGGATCTGGTGCTCGACGTGACCCAGCGTCTGGGCAAGTTGCTGCAAGCGCGATTGGGATCGGAAGTAATGTTCACGCGGACCGGCGACACTTACCTGCCCCTCGATCAGCGCGCTGATTTCGCCAACCAGACACAGGCCGATCTGTTCGTCTCCGTTCACGCCAACTACAGCAGTTCGGCGGCGTCGCGGGGCGTTGAGACGTACTACACGAATCTGTTTTCGGCTCCGGGGTCGCGGGAAGTCGAAAAGCATGACGATGGCACCTTCGCCAAGCTGACAACGGTATCGTTATCGGCCGGAGGGTTGCATGAAAAAATCGAGGAGTCGCGCCGTCTTGCGGCAAGTGTTCAGCGTTCTCTCTACGCCACGCTGGCCGCGAGCAGCCCAGACATTCGCAACCGGGGCATCAAGGACTCAGCTTTTGCCGTCCTGACCGGCACGACGATGCCCGCCATTCTTACCGAGATATCTTTTGTGAGCAGTCCCACGGACGAGCACAACCTGCAGAGCGCGACTTACCGCCAGCAAATCGCAGAAGCGCTTTACAAGGGCATCGCCCGCTACCAGGAAACTTCCCCACACGCGAAAGTTGCTCAACTACAGACCGCCGCCGCGCGCCGATAAGGGCACCGGCGCAAGCTAGAGCGGATTCACAAACGATATATCCGGAGGAACCGGCGAGCTTCGCTCGCCCGGACAGCCGAGGGCGCCTATCCCTACGTGAAAGTTCTCACCAGGTGTAGTGCGCCGTATAGGTGATCGTCTTCTCGCCGTCTGGAGCGATGGTCACCGGAAATTCGATGGTTTGGGCCTCGGTTTTCTTATAGTCGGCGGAACTCGAAGTGATATCCCAGTTCAGCGCGCGGTACAGGTGTTCGACCACGCGGACCTCCACCGGCTCTTTCTTGTGGTTGCGGACTTTGATCTCGAACGACTCCGTGGCCGTACTCTTGCCCTCGTCCACATTGTAGTTGGTGCGGACGCGTTCCCCCGTCAGATCGAAAGCGTTGCCGGTGTAGATGCGGACGGTCTCGCCGCGCGGGGTATGGTCAATGACGTTTTCGCCGGTGAATTCGATTTGGCCGTCGTCGTTGCGGCGGTAGAAGCGGACGCGGCCCTTGGGCAGCGGCATGCCGAGATGGTTCGCCTGCGAGTTGACGAACTCGCGCATCACCCAAATCTTGGAATTGGATTCAGTGCCGTAGGAGTGATCGTTACGGATGTTGTCCCAGTTCCAGCCATTGTAGCGGTTGGCGTCGATCTTGACGCCGTCGTAAATATAGATTTGTTTCGTGCCAACCCCTGCCGCGCGAATGAATTCCACCTGCTTGGTCTCGCGGTCGCGCAGCGTAGTGGTGCGTTCGAGCGTGTAGAGGTGGTAGTCGTCGAAAATCTTCTCGGTGACGGGAGGTCCCGCCGCCCCGAGCCCGTTTACAACAACCATCTGGGTGAAGGCCCGGCCACTCATTCCCGGCTGAATCTTGTTCACGTCCCCGGCCATGAGCTTGATGCGTGCGTTCTCGAACGTCTTGCCGGTCTGGTTGTCCATGGTGACCCAGCCCACGATGTCGACGAGGTCGCCCTTCTCGGGCGCAACGATGTTGTAGTCGGCCTGCCAGCTCATGCCCCCGGTGACGTAGGAAAACTCCGCGGGAAATTTCCCGGCTTTGTCGGTGGCGAGCATCCATTCCAGACGCGGCTTCAGGACGGTGTCATCCGTGAGACTGGGGAAGACGGGCGTGCCGGGAAGACTGAAGCGCAATTGGCCGTTGACCTCGATGATGGGCTGTGCCGCAGCGGCCGCCATATTGGCTTGGTCGTACTCCTGGCCATAGCGATTCATGGCGAAATAGTCGTGCGGCGTATATCCGCTGCGTATTATTTTGCCTTTGATGATTTGCGTGCCCTGGGGTGTCGCGACCTCGAAATTGAGCGTCTTGCCTTCGTAGAGCGAGAGCAGCAGAGGCTCGGATACGGGGTCGGCGCGATAATTCTGTTCCAGCACCCGCACCGCGTGCTTGCCCGTGGGATCGCGCAGAATGACGGAGTCGGGCTCCAGGTGCATGGTGATGTCATTCACGTTGACCTGGTTTTCGCCGGACTTCAGATCCAGCGGGAGTTCCTGCCGGACGACCGCGAAATCCTCGTTATAGATGGTGAGTGACGGTTGCGGCGATTGCGCGAAGAGGCTTCCGCAGAAAACGAAAACGCAGACGAAGCGAGCGATCATGAAGCTGAACCTCCGTGAGAGCCGGCTGAGCATGCTCTTGATGCCTTGGAAGCCGCGGGCGCGGCTTTGGTTGGCCGCCGCCCAGCCTCAAGCTACCTTAGTGGAACGTCAGGAAAAGTCATTCTTGCGGGACGGGACTCGTACCCGTCACGCCGCCATACTTCGTCAGCCATTTCATTTCTTCGCGCACTTTGATCTTTCCGTGCCAGGGATTCTTCGCGAGCTCGTGTCCCTCGCCGGGAAAGATCAGCAAGTCGCTCGGAACATTCAGCTCGTGCAAAGCGCGATCGAGCAAGTAATCCTCGAGCACCGCAACCCGAACGTCGTTAGCCCCAGCGACCATGTGGGTCGGCGTCCGGACTTTATTGAGCTGGTAAATCGCGCCTTCGCTGCAATAGCGGTCGGCGGTTTCCCAGGGCAGGCCGCCGAGGAAATAAGCGTCGTCGAAGGTGGTGTCATCGTTGCCCCAGTTGGCGACGTGCTCCACCGCGCCGGCGCCGGTGACGGCGGCCTTAAAGCGAGTGGTCTCGGTGATCAGCCAGTTCGTCATGTAACCGCCATAGCTGTAGCCGCCTATGGCCAACTGGTTCGGATCGGCAATCCCGTTCTTCACGAGCGCATCGACGCCGGTCAATATATCTTTGCCAGGCCGGGAAACAATTTCAGGAAATATCTGCAGCGCGAACTTGTCTCCATAGCCGGTAGACCCGCGATAGTTCGGCTCGAAAACCAGCCAACCCGCAGTAGCGGCCAGGCGATCCCACTGATACCAATCTGCCTCGAAGTGGTTGCCATCGGCATCCTGCGGCCCGCCGTGGATCAGCACAAACATGGGCAGGTTCTTCGCCTCAAACTTTCCTGGCGGATACATCAGCATGCCTTCCACGGGCGTGCCGTCGTCGGAGGTCCAGCGATAGGGCTTGGCCAGTGGCAGTTCTCGCTCGGTGAACAGCTTGTTGAAAGAAGTGATGGGCCGTGCCTGCGCCAGTTTGCCGGGGCCGTCGGCAATATAAACTTCCGTGGGCCGCGCGGTTGCCGAGTAAGCAAACGCAATGCGCGAGCTTTGCGATGCGGCTGCAGGGGTTTCATAGGTTCCAGCCCATCCCTCGCGTTTCACGATGACGGCTTTCGGATTCGCTTGCGATACAAGCTGTACCTCAGTACCGGTGCGGCAGGCGCACAGCACCGAACCGTCGGGAAGCGGCGTGTAACGCACGACTTCGCCCGGGTAGTCGGCAAACCAGCGCTGGACTTCTCTTTTCCCGGACGTGTTGCCGGGCGCGTCGCCAGGCAGACCGCCGGCGTCGACCCAGTAAAGGCGCGGTTGCGGATCTTCATACTTTCGTTCCAGCGATCCAAGATTGACCTGAAAGAACAGATGGCGATTATCCGGAGCCCATTCCAGATTCAGTTCGACGGCTTCGTTGTGGGTCAGGCGGATGGGCACGGCATCACCGGCATTGCCTGTTAGGTTGACGAGGTAGAGTTCGATGTCTTCAACCTTCTCCTGACGCTCGGAGACCGACGAAGTCACAAACGCCAACCGGTTGCCGTCGTGTGAGATGCTGATTTGCTCTACACGCAGAGGCGTGCGTGCAATTGCGACTGCGCCGGGCGTGGCGCCGGAATCTTTTTCCGCATCAGGGATTTCTTTGGAGCCGAGCGCGGCGTGGCGTGCCAGGGCTTCCTCGATAGTGATGCGGAAAATCACGTCGCCGCGCTCATCGCCGCGGTAACGGATCACGTCCTTCCAATCTTTCTTGTGATCGTCGTTCTGCTGCTTTGTCCACGGTTGGCGGGTAGCGAAAACGATTGCCTTCGAGTCGCGAGACCAGGCAAAGGCGTGGACTTCCTCCTCGCCTGAGGTGATGGCAAAGGCCTCGCCGCCACTGGGCGAAATCAGAAAGAGCTGGGCGACGTCTTTTTCTTTGTCTTTATCCTTGCCGTCTCCCGCGTCTGCGTCTTTGGCATCGCCGACTTTGCGTTCCGAGAGAAACGCGACCCACTGGCCGTCGGGCGACCATTGCGGCGAGTTGTCATGCCCGGATTGCGTCAACTGCACCAGGCTTCCGCTGGCCGCGGTCCGGTAGAGCCAGAGTTCTTTGCGGAAGATCTGCTGCTCCCAGTCGGCCTTTTCCGTTCCGATGACGACGGAGTTTCCATCCGGCGAAACTTTCACCGCGGTGAAACTGACCGAGTTGAAAAATTCATCGAGAGTGAGCTTGGGCTTTGCGGTTTGGGCCTGGGCCAACGTTGAAGTGGAAATCACGGACAGCAGTGAGACAAGCAGGATTGATCGTCGCATAGTTTTTTTGTGGTAACAGTTTTCAAGAACTACGACATATACACTGCGCGCGTTGTTGGTGGCAAACGTTTATGGCGCGGTCGGTTGAGCGTTGCGTAGCGCCTCATCCAGCGTCTGGTTGCTGGGTACGGGTTGTTCCACGACGCGCCAGCCGTCGTCATAGCCACGGAATCCAACGGTTGAGCGGTAGCGCACTCCGCTGTCGTAAAGCGCCGCTCCAACTTGATTGACGGAAACCCAACGCCAGGTGAACTCGACATCGGCGAAGTTACCAGCCTTGCTGATTCCGGCAATGCTCACCAGTTCGCGGCGCGCGACCTGGATCCCGATCGGGCCATTGTTGTGTCCATTGTCGGGAAGCGCACTCGAAATCAGCGGACGGATCGTATCCACTCCGAGCGGCGTGAGCACCACGTCCCAGCAGGGCGGAGGTTCGACTCCGGCGGGACACTTCTGTCCGGTGCCGATGATCCATCCGCGGCGCTGTAACACCATGGAGTCGGGGGAACTGAAATCCTTGTTGGAAACGATGCCGGTCCTGAGCCAGAACAATTGCGGCGCTTTGAATGCGTCGGAGGCCGAGATCAAATCGGCGGCGAGGCGGCGCGTCAGGAAATCTCGCGGAGAACAGCCCAGACCCAGACTCAATAAGATCAGACACAAGAAGACCGCCAGCCGCAATGTTTTTGTCGCTTTTGTCGCGCGCATGGATGTTGATTATGGTTGCGAGAGGATTTTAACCAATTGCCCCCGCCTGCGGGGCAGAAAAGGCGAGGCCGCAATCTGGCCGTCAAATTTATTCGACCAGCGACCGGAGACCGGCGTGTGGCAGGCGGGGCAATTGCCTTGCGGAGTCAACTTGTACTCTTCGATCGAGTATCCGTAGCGCTGAATCAGCATCTCGCCACAATGATGGCAATGAGTATCTTCGAGACCCTCCACCTGCCCGGGAAGGTTGCCAGCGTAGATGTACCGCAATCCAGCTTCACGACCGATGGCGGCGGCGCGCAGCAGATCTTCGGGACGCGTATCGGCGGGCGAAGTCATTTTGTAGTCCTGGCGAAAGGCGGTGACGTGCCAGGGGATGTCGGGTGAAACGCCGGCCAGAAATGCGGTCAGCTTCCGCAGTTCGTCGTCGCTGTCGTTGAAGCCGGGAATGAGTAGGGTGACGATCTCCAGCCACACGCCCATTCGGTGCAAACTGCGGATGGTGTCGAGAATCGGCTGCAGGCGTCCGCCGAGTTGGCGATAGTGGCGATCGTCGAAGCTCTTGAGGTCCACCTTGTAGAGATCGATCCAGGGATGGAGATACTCGAGCACCTGCGGAGTCCCGTTGCCATTCGAAACAAACCCGGTGAGCAAGCCCGCCTGGCGGGCCAACCGGAAAACCGCAACTGCCCACTCGCTGGTGATCAACGGCTCGTTATACGTGCTGACCACAACTTTTGCACCTTGGGCAAGCGCGTCTTTGACCAGCAGTTCGGGATCGGCCCGGAGCGGCGATGAGACGGCGTTCGGGTCGCGCAGCGCCTGCGAAGTGACCCAGTTCTGACAATAGGAGCAGTGCAGGTCGCAGCCCAGCATTCCGAAGCTGTAAGCGAGGGCCCCGGGGTGGGCGTGGAAAAACGGCTTCTTCTCGATCGGGTCACACTGCACTCCTGCGACATAGCCCCAAGGAACGTAGAGCGTGCCACCGTGGTTAAAGCGAACCTTGCAGACACCGGGTTGTCCCTCGGGAATCGGGCAGCAGTGGCCGCAGGCATAGCAGCGTACTCGATTGCGATCCAGCTTTTCCCAAAGAGCAGGGTCGCCTTCGCGGACGCGGTCGTCAGCAGTGAGGATGTCGCGCAACGTGGCCACCAGTCTATTCTACGGCTGTTTGAGGCGAGCGGGTTATGGGAGGCGAGTTCTTTACCACAGGGGGCCCTTCGGCTTCGCTCAGGGTAGGCTAAGCGGACACCGGGGAAACCGGAAATGATCTCCGGTTCAGTCCCTTGCGGGCTTTGCGGAGTTGCGCTGGCGGATCCAGACTTCGGCCTGCTGGCGGGCGGCGGAGACCTGCGCGTGGGTCATTTGGGAAGCCAGCCCTTCGAGTCGAGATTTGCTGCTCTTGTCACCCTGGGCGAGCGCGATCGCGGACCAGAAGTAGGCTTTGGACAAATCTTGAGGAACTCCACGCCCCGCCCAATAGTAGGCGCCGAGCGTAGCCTGCGCGGTAACATGCCCCTGTTCGGCGGCGCGCAGGAACCACTGCATGGCTTGCGCGTCATCGTGCGGAACGTCCTCTCCGTTGTGGTAGCGAACCCCCATCTGCCACTGTGCGTCCGCTCCTCCCTGATCGGCGAGCTTTCGCAAGTCGGCCAGGGACTTCGCGTGCGCGCTGTGATCGGTCGCGCTTTGCCCTGAAACCTTCGAGGCCGCCTCGGGCACTGACCGCTGCGGCGCTTGCGGTAAGTCGGCCCAACGCTTCTCGATTATGGGACCGACTAAATAACCGAGGGCCATCGCCACCACTACAATGGCCAGCCCGAGCAGTGCGCGATGAAGCAGGCGAGACGGAGCTGTGGGCGCAGGTTCGGGGGCCTGCTCCGGGACCTGCGCTGAGACGACTCGTCTGGGGACCTGCTGCGAGACTTGCTCGTGGACTTCAGGCTCCGGCTCCCAAAAGGCCTCGCGAGTCGCATGGATCGAAGCAAACTCCATCGAACCCAACTCCGAAGCGGGAGGCCGCGACACGCCGGACACGGCTTCTGGCCCGACCGGCGTTTCCGGTTGAGTCTTTTCGCGATGGGTTTTGGGAATCATTTCGACGAGCCGGTCCAAAACCGTCCCGTGGGCCTTCGTGAAACCGCGCGGATGCGGAGAGAAAACCTCCAGCAGGCCGACCACCCGGAAATCGGACACGATGGGAGTGGCCATGAGCGACCCTATGCCCAGCGTGCGACAGACTTCCGGATCGACACGCGAATCGTTTTCCGTATCCTCGCACGAAACGAGAAGGCCACTGCGAGCGCATTCTCCAGATAGCCCTTGTTTCACGTCCACGGGGGCTCCCAGCGGCGGAGCTGGTTCACCGGCTCGCGCCCGGCAGATCATCTTGTCATCCGAGAGAAACGCCAGTGCCGCGCCACTGGCTCCCGTGAGACTCAAGGCACCCTCGGCGATGAGCTGCAAAACTGCATCGACGTCGTCACCGATCTCGCGGACCTCGCGGCGAACTGCTTCCACCGAAGAGAGCGTTGCGCTTCGATCGGGCATCGGGACGACACTCCCGGCTTTAGTGACCGGTGCCGGTTCGGGTGATTTCTCTTCCTCGCGCCGCGCGAGTTGCTCGGTCCGAGCAACGTGGTTGGAGCAGGCGATCAGCAGGTTGACAAAGAGCCATTCTTTCAGTACTTGCCGGGAACTCTCCGGAAGCCCGGAAAGCCGGATACCTCCGCGGCCAGCGTCATCGCTCCACATCACCTGGCCACTGCCATGAATGTAACTTTTGGTTTCAGGCAGCTCGAGGCAAAGCGTTACGGCCCGGTCGACTTCCAGGCGTTCACTGGTTTGGATGGCGAAGCCGTCTTCGTGCAGGTCGAGCAATTCGCTCAGGTCCACAACCATGCCGGTCTGCGGGCCATTGAAACTGGCGTAAACCGGAGTGTGGAGTTTTTGACGAACACTACGGCGCCGCTCTCCGTGGGGAGCCCCTGCAACTGGATCCGGCAATCTGAGAATGCTTCGATCCATAGTCGCCTCCATATTAACTCAGGGATCGAAAGGAAGGGAGCAAGATCAACCGGGGAGGCAAGCTAGAGGTTTGCGGCCAGGAACGGGGTGTCGCCTTGCGCCGCCGGCACGAGAACCTCGGGCATGGTCAGCACGCGATCAAGCGCGTCTGCAAGGGTAGCGGGAAACTCTGAAGTCAGGAGGTTGACATCCAATTGAAGATCACGGCGGCTGTAGATGCGGTAGACGACGAGTGAGCCGCGGCGCCGGTTCGAAGTTGTCACCAGGTCCAGCGTCAGCTTCCACGAAGGCCGGCTGGAAATTGCCCCCATGTGAGGGAACTTGCTCCAGTGAAGGTTTCGGTTGGTTTTGCCGGGCACCGCTTGATCGCCGGGAAGCGACTTAAGCTGCAATTCGAACGCATCGAAATCGTTGCTATCGAAGGCGGCGATCAGGACGCTGCGCACCTGATTGAAATCGCCGGCTACTTTGAATTCCTCGACCGCGCGGCGCACCGAAAGATTGTTGATAACGATCTGCCGCTGGTCAATAGTGCGCTGCGCGACTCGCCGCAGTTCGCCAAACTCCAGGTAGTTCAGATGCTGGACTCCCAGCCAGACGCCGGTTCCCACGACCGCCAGCACCAGTCCCAGGGTGCTGCCCGTCGGCCAAAGCAGGAAGAGGCTGAGCATGGCAAAGATCGCAGAAACGGCGTACAGAACGATCACAACCTGGCGATGCGAAAAACCCATCTGCAGCAACTTGTGGTGGATGTGTTCGCGATCGGCGGTGAAAATCGGGCGCCCGCTGATCAGCCTTCGCAGGACGGAGAGCAACGTTTCCAGAATCGGCAATCCGAACGAGACCACCGGGATGGCCACGGCCACGAACGTCGGCGCCTTCTGCGCTCCTGCCAGAGCCAGCGCGCTGAGCATGAAACCGATGAACAGGCTGCCCGAGTCACCCAGGAAAATCGTGGCCGGATTGAAGTTGAAGCGAAGGAATCCCAGGATGGCGCCGGCGAG
>JBEKAF010000083.1:0-15330 GCA_050018355.1 Terriglobales bacterium
CCCCGACCGCCGAAGTTCAACCGTGCCTCAGCAGCAGATCTCCAGCAACAAAGAAAAAGAAAACCACCGAAATCACCCCGTTCATCGTGAAGAACGCCGCGTTCAGCTTGCTCAGGTCGTCGTGCCGAACCAGCGTGTGTTCGTAGAGCAAAAGCGCAGCGACGGCAATCACTCCCGCGACCGCCAGCTTACCTAGGCCGAAAGTAACAACCAGCGCAACCAGCAGCCCAAGCATCGCGATGTGAAACGAACGGGCGATGACGAGCGCATTCCTGATTCCGAGATGCCGCGGCACGGAGTGCAAATCATGACTGCGGTCGTATTCATGATCCTGACAGGCGTAGATCACGTCGAATCCGCCGACCCAAAATGTCACTGCGGCCGTGAGCAGCAGGATGCGCGGATCGAGCGAGCCGCGAACCGCGATCCAGGCGGCAGCTGGGGCAATGCCGAGGGCAAAGCCGAGAAACAGATGCGACCAGCGCGTGAATCGCTTGGCGTAGGAATATAGAAGTATCACCGCCAGCGCGACCGGCGAAAGCATCAGCGTCAAGCGGTTCAACTGGGAAGCGGCGAGAACAAAAATTCCGCAAGCCACCAGAACGAATGTGCTCACGAACCCGGGCGTCAACTGGCCGAGCGGCAGAGCGCGAATTGCAGTGCGCGGATTAGCTGCGTCAATTGAGGCATCGGCCAGTCGATTAAAGGCCATAGCGGCGGAGCGCGCCGAAACCATGGCGACGACGATCCACCCCAGTTGCCGCCACGCCGGCAAACCTCCAGCGGCCAGCATGGCTCCGCAGAGCGCGAACGGGAGCGCGAAGATCGAGTGCTCCCACTTGATCATCTCCAGCGTGATCTTCAGATTTCGGAGGAAACCCACGACTTAATTGTAAAGCAGCGAGCAGTGGATAGTGGTCAGTGGCCAGTGGTCAGTGGTCAGTGGTCAGAAAAGCGAGTGCGTTGAATGGCACGGCTTCACGGACAACTATCCACTATTCACTATCCACTGCTCCCTCCACCAGCGGCACAAACCGGCAACCTTCCAGAATGTTTACCTCGGGCTGTCCGCTGACTTTGCAGATCAATTGCAATTCCTGGCTGTAGGGCGGGCCGACCGGCACCATCATGCGTCCGCCTTCGCGCAACTGAGCGAACAGAGCTGGCGGCATCTCGAAAGTTGCGGCAGAAACAAGAATAGCGTCGAACGGCGCGTACTCTGTCCAACCCTGGCTGCCATCGCCGACTCTGATCTTCACATTGCGATATTCCAACCGCTGCAGCGTGCTTTCCGCCAAGGCCGCCAGTTGCGCGTGGCGCTCCACCGAATACACCTCGGCCGAAAGCAGCGAAAGCAACGCCGTCACGTAGCCGGAACCAGTGCCGACTTCGAGGACTCGATCAGAAGCCTGCAGCGCGAGGTGCTCGAGCATCGCGGCCACGATGTAGGGCTGCGAAATCGTCTGTTCGGCACCGATGGGCAGCGGGTGATCTTCGTAGGCGTCCTGCCGGTAAGGCTCCGGGACAAATTCGTGCCGCGGCACGTGGCGCATGGCGTCGAGCACGCGAAGGTCGCGGATTCCTCGCTCCGCGAGTTGCGCGCGAACCATTCTTTCGCGCTGCGCCCGGAAATGGTCGCGCTGAGAAGCGGAGTCCATGGGCTAATGTCTAAACCTTTCACCACAGAGGACACAGAGAAACACGAAGGAAATCAAGGCAGCCTTCCCCTGTGTCCCTCTGTGCTCCCTGTGGTAAAGCCTCGCTCGCGTGTAGCGTCCCCGAAAGTTCGCAGGAGCAATCCACACCGTTAGCCTGACTCGCAAACTTACGGAACGACGCGCTAGTACGGGCCGATGATTCCGCCAATGTTGCGCGCAGTGGGCGGCTCTGGCCGCGCCTTCTTTTCTTGCGCTTCGATCATATCGAGATATTTGTAGGCCGAGCCGGTATTGAAGAGCACCACCTTGTCTTCCTCGCGGAAGAATCCGCTGGCGCGCAGCTTCTGATAGGCAACGAGTGATGCGGCCCCTTCGGGGGCGGCAAATACGCCTTCCACGCTGGCCCAGTGTCGCGTGGCCGCGAGGATTTCCTCGTCGGTCGCAGCAACCGCGGCGCCCTGGCTTTTCTTGAGTATCTCGAGAATCAGGTAATCGCCATAAGCCTTGGGCACGCGCAGTCCGGAGGCAAAGGTCGCGGCGCCTGCCCACATTTCGGAAGCGCTCTTCCCCTCTTCCCACGCTTTCACGATCGGCGCGCAGCCAGCAGCCTGCACCGTGATCATTTTCGGGCGCTCGGAACCGATCCAGCCCAGCTCCTCCATCTCATCGAAGGCCTTCCACATGCCGATCATGCCCACGCCGCCGCCGGTCGGATAAATAATGCCTTGCGGCAGTTTCCAGTCCAGTTGTTCGGCAACCTCGTAGCCCATCGTCTTCTTACCTTCGACGCGGAACGGCTCTTTGAGGGTCGAGACATCGAACCATCCTTCGTCGTCCTTGCGTTCGGCAACCATGCGGCCACAGTCGCTGATCAAGCCGTCGACTAGAGTGACGTGCGCGCCGTAGTAATCGCATTCCATGCGATTCGCCAAGGGCACATCTTTCGGCATAAAAATATAGGCTTCGATGCCCGCCGCGGCCGCGTACGCAGCCAGCGCGCCCCCGGCGTTTCCAGCGGAAGGAGCGGCCAGTTTTTTCAGACCGTAATGTCTGGCCATGGTCACGGCAGCCGACATACCGCGCGCTTTGAACGATCCGGTTGGATTCAGGCCTTCGTCTTTGATGTAGACATTCGCATACTCGCGGCTGTGAAGCATGGGCGTGAATCCCTCGCCCAGCGTGACGGGCTTTTCATCTTTCGGAAGTTCGGGGAGAACCTCGGAGTAACGCCACATGCTGGCTACGCGCCCTGATAAATTTTCGGGACGCAACTTCCCTTTCAGGCTGGCAAGATCGTAGCGGACGTAAAGGACTCCGCCGTCTTTGGGGCAAATATTCTGCGGTCGGTCGGCGGAGAGATGCTCGCCGCAGCGGGTGCACTCAACGTAGGAAATTCGCATCGAGGGAAGGATAGCACTCTGGCAGTGAGACTCGTGTGGCTTACGAGGTAGTAGTTTTTGACGCTTCGATTGCCCACACCATACCGTCGCGCAGGAGAATCGCTACTATGTTCTCGGAAGTATAGGGCTCGCCGCGAATGGATTCCTGGTGCTCGTGTACGTAGATGACCCTGTCGCCATGGCTAACGGTAGGTGGACCCAAAGTCTTCAGCACTTCCGTTTCCGATATGCCGAGGCGGAGTGCGACAGGCAACTCTATCCCGCCGCTCGTATCTTGAAGCGTCCGACAGCGCTGATCGAGCACTGCACCGCCGGCAAGACGTTGCCACTGAAAGCTGCCGACCATACCCCCATCAATCTCACCGCTCTCCAACCACAACACCCAGCGCCCCTTGGGGTCCGTCCCACGAAAGCAGAGCCATTCAACATAATCACCCGCGTCACCTGAGTGCCCAATTGTGCCCCCAAGGCGTATTCTCACGTCATCCATTTTGGTCTTTTCAAAGTAGATAGGGACGTTTGATACCTGCAGTGACACCAACATCTCCTTGGAAACGGTCGCTTTGGGAAGTTCGGCAAAAAAAGTTCCAAGCCGGCGGCTGCCACGGCACCCGAGCGTCCTCGGACGAGGCTGAACGATTGGCTGTTTGGGTGAAGGCTGCGCAGGTCACGAAGAACAATACCGACATTCCGCGAAGGCGACTCATATCCGCCCCTGATTGTAGAACAACATCTGGGCTAACAAGCATCACCGTTTCAACGCCACCGGTGCTCCCTCACGTTGGCAGTCTTTTCAGCATCTCCTTCGCCCGCCGGAACCACGGTCTCTCGCGCCGCCGCAGGTAGCCGGGCATCGTCGGCTTCTTATCGAGCACTTTCTGCGCCCATTCGCGGGCTTCCGCGTTGCGGCCCTCGGAGGCCAGTAGATCCGCGAAATTCAAGTAAGTCTCCGACAACGTCGACGTGATGGTTACCTGGCGGAAGAGCTTCTCGGCTTTTTCTTTTTGTCCGGTCTGCGCGTAGGCGTGGGCTAGCAATGCGGCGGCGCGCTGGAAATCGTAGTCGGGGTCTTTCGCCACCACGCGCTCCAAGTCGGGCAACGCGGCTGCGGCATCGCCTAACTGGATGGCGCAAACGGCGCGGCGGTAAAACGGGTCGGGCGTATCGGCGCGGGCAGCGATGGCTTTGTCGAAGGCGGCTCGCGCCAACTGGAGCTTGCCGTCGTCCATGTAAAGGTCGCCGAGTTCTTCATAGTTCCCAGCCGACGGATTGTCGCGAATCGCAGCTTCCAGTTCGCCAATGCGCCTGCGGCGCGGAAAGACTTTGAAGGACTGGCCCAGCAGTCCAATGTCCGGAAGCGCCTCGACGAAAAGATAAACAATCGCGCCTAGCGGGCCGAGAAACAGGATGATAAAAATCCAATAGGTATCCGGCCGCCGCCGGATGAAGTGCACGATCGCCAGTCCTTGGAGCACGAAGCCCCACGGGTATAGAAGGTAGCTTAGAAATCCCATGTATGGTGCCTCAGCGAGAGATATCACACTTGGCGGAGTTGGCGAAAGTTACGCGAGCTGAGTTCGCCAACATGCTTTAGTGTAGAGAGTTCCCGGAGGCACAACGATGTCCTACTGTAAAGATGGACGACCAACCGATGAACAGCAGATTCTGGCCCTGCATGAAGCCGGAGATCGGGCGCCGATGAGTGCCGATCTCGCCGTGCTGGCGCAGATCTTTGCCGACGACTACTTGCAACGAGGCAGGCAAGGCTCTTACGAAGCAGGATGTGCTGAAGAATTTTCGAACGGGTGCGATTCGTTATCCGTCGATTGTTTCCACCGGACGGAAGATTCGCGTATTCGGCGACACTGCGGTCGTGCACGGCTCGGAATCCGACGAAGTCGAAGTCAACGGAAAGCGGCTCGCCGTGCGCTACGTTTACCTCGACGTGCTACGGAAATTCGACGGGGAGTGGAGGCTGGTGGCTTCGCAGTTGCCGCGGCCGATGGAAAAATGACGCCAAACGTGCCTATTTCCTCTGTGTGCCTCTGTGTCCCCTGTGGTTCAGAAGAAGTCTTTACCACAGAGGACACAGAGGCAGGGGAAAGCGAGCACCACTCTACTTTTCGGCAGGCCGCAGCCGGTTTTGCCAGTGCGACCAGAGGAACCAGACGATTCCGGCCAGCAGGAACGCGCCGATCACGGCGTCGAACTTATGGAAGTACTTGCCGAGCGAGCGCCAGTTCTCGCCGAGTTTCATGCCAAAGTAGGCCAACGCGAAACACCAGGGCCACGATCCGAGGAAGGTGTAGATGTGGAATTTGCCGCGCGGCATGCGGGCGACTCCCGCAGGCAGCGCAATGAACGTGCGGATCACTGGCAGCAAGCGCGCAATGAACACGGCCATGTCTCCCCAGCGCAGAAAGAATCGGTCGGCCCAGTCAAGTTCACGGCGGCCCATCAGGATCCAGCGTCCGTAACGCTCGACCAGCGGGCGCCCGCCGTAGCAGCCGATTTCGTAGGCGACAAGCGAGCCTAGATTGCATCCGATCGCGCCGGCCGTTGCCGCCCAAACCAGCTTCATCGTGCCGGTATAGACCAGGTAGCCGGCGAACGGCATGATCAGTTCGGAAGGCAGCGGAATGCACGCGGACTCAATCGCCATGAGCAGCGCAATACCGGCATAGCCGGTCGCCGCCACGAGGGAATTAACGAAGATGAAAAGTACGGTTAGGATTTTCTCGGTCATGCGATCAGAATTGCGGACTGGCGAACTGCAGATCCCTCGCTACCCCACCCCAACAGGCCAAAACCGGGCCTGCCGGAGACCCCGGCTCGCTCGGGATGACAAGTGAGGAGGGGGGAGTCCATCAACAAGAGTCAGAACGCCCCTTCCTGGGTGAAGCTGAAGCCGGGCAAGGATACGCCATCCGCCGATTTGACGACCTTTACCTTCACGACAGGCGCGTCGGGCGCGGTGACCTCGGCGGGCCGCAATACCGCGTATTGCGTGAAAACTTCGCTGTATACCTTGGTGACGAGGTGATCCTGGCCGGTTGCGTCCTGGCGCCAGACTTGTCCGAGTTTGATGCTCTTCACGGCCACAAGTTTTTCCGTCACTTCTCAGAGTACTCACCCGGACGCCAACCCGTCAATCGTAGCGGAGTTATCTTTGGTGATGGGGGGCACCGCAAGCCGGAGGTTTTGTTACCATGAACCACTGCTCAGGAGGAAACCGATGCCCCGCGGAAATATGCCGCGTCAACCCAGTCGCAGCGGACGACAGGAAGGTGCGCGCCGGGCGCAGGGTGCGCTATTGAAGGGTGCACCACCATGGAAAGGTGCACCAGTGAAGAATGCCGTTGCGCGTTCCACCGCCGGCCGAGCGCCGCTTAACGCCGGAAAAGCGCCGAAGGCTGCTGTTCTGAAAAAGAAATCTGTATCTGAGGCGGCAGACGCGGCAAGCCGCGTCTCTACTTATGATCCTTTGGCCCCAGAGCGTGTCCGTCAGATTGTCGCGGGGCTTGACCGGCTTTATCCCGGAGCGACCTGTGCTCTCACCCACCGCAGCCCATGGGAATTGCTGGTGGCGACGATTCTTTCCGCCCAGTGTACCGACGTGCGGGTGAACATGGTCACGCCCGTGCTATTTGAGAAGTATCCGGCCGTCCAGGATTTCGCGGCGCTCGAACCGGAACAGTTGGAGCCGGATATCCGATCGACCGGCTTCTTCCGCAACAAGTCGAAGTCGGTGGTGGGCGCGGCGCGGAAGGTGGCCGCAGACTTTGGCGGGAACGTGCCGCAAACGATGGAGGAGTTGCTGAGCCTCCCCGGAGTGGCTCGCAAAACAGCGAACGTCGTGCTTGGAACTTGGTTCAAGAAGAATGAAGGGGTGGTCGTAGATACGCACGTGACGCGAATTTCACGGCGCCTGGAGCTGACGAAGCAGGAAGACGCGAGAAAGATTGAAGAGGATTTGATGCAGATCATCCCTCGCGAGCGGTGGACGGACTTTTCTCACGAGGTGATCTGGCACGGGCGGAAACGCTGCGTGGCACGCGGTCCGAAGTGTGCCGATTGCGCTCTGGAGAAGCTGTGTCACGCCGCCGACAAGACGTGGTCCACGGTTGAGATTCACCAGGACGCGCGGCCTTAGCTGCCGGTGTACGACAGTTCGACGACGGTGCAATCGTCGTTGAGCGGCGTGCCTCCGCAAAAATCCGCGACTGCGGCGAAGACGTCCTCCATTGAAGCGCTCTTCCCGGCGACATGTTCGAGGCGTTCGTTGTCAAACATATCTCCGCGGGCGTTCTCGGCTTCGGTGACGCCATCGGTGACGAGGATCAGTCGGTCCCCCGGTCTCATCTGGCAGCGGTCGCTCGAGTAAGTCGCATCCGCGAGCAGGCCTACGGGCAGGTTGCCGTGGGATGGCCGGAGCACTTCGTTGCCACAGATCCACACCGGCGGAACATGCCCGCAATTGACGTATTCGAGATCACCATCGTTGCGCAGGCGCGTGATGATCATGGTCGCGTATTTCTCACCGATGTGTTTGTAGGTGAAGAAGCGATTGACCGCGTCGACGATCTCCACGAGTGGCATGCCTGAAATGAGTTGAGAGTAGACCATTCCCTGAAGAATGGAAGCCAGCAGAGCGGCCGAGACTCCTTTGCCGCTGACATCGGCGAGAACGACGGCCAAACCCTGGGGCGTGTTCACGGCCTCGAAAAAATCGCCTCCGATTTCTTTACAAGACATATTGCGTCCGTTCACCCGAGCAAAAGGAACTTCGGGCAGAGTTACCGCTAACAGACGCTGTTGAATGGACGCTGCGATCGACAGTTCCTGCTGGTAACGCCGCCCGGCTTCTTCGGCCTGCACCAGGCGCGCGTTCTCGATCAACTGAGCAGCTTCAGTCGCGATCGCCCGCAGAATATCGTGGCTGACGCTGGTGACATCGCGCGAGGCAAAGCGCGAGTCGACGTAGAGCGCCCCCATCACTTCCCCACCGGCTGGCTGCTCGGCACGGATGGTTTGCACCAACGGCTTGCGCAGCGGCATACAGATCACCGTTCGCAGGTCGAAGGCGACGATGCTTTGCCGCTCCTTCACATCGAGCATCTGACTGGTGTCCGTGACCAGGTATTCGGAGTTAGAAGTCAACGCACCGTCAAGCACCGAACGAGAAATTGTTTTGTCGTCGAGCAGCGGCTCGCCCTTCGAGTTACGCCCGGCGGCGAGCGTCAGGGTCCCGTCGATATCGCGAAGGAAGATGTAGCCACGTTCGGCGCGGGTCAGTTTTAGCGTGGCCTCAAGCAGCGTAACCAGGATTTCATCGAGCACGCCGATGGTGTTCAGCTTGCGCGCCGCTTCCATGAACAGCGTGAGTTTCTCGAGGTCGCTGGCCTCCGGGGCGATCTGGATGCCCGAGATCTGGCTCAGAAACTCCCGCGCCGTGTTCGAGGTCGTGTGCAGCGGGTGGAAGACCAGGTAGGCAACATCGCGCGCGCCAAATTCCAGACGGTCGTTGCGTTGCAGCTTGCGGCGGTCCACCTTCTCGCCATTAACGAAGGTACCGTGTTTGCTGCCCAGGTCTACGACAAAAAACTCGCCGTTTTCTGAAACGATCGAAGCATGCTCGCGAGACACGCGGGGGTCGGCGATCACCAGGTCGCGATCCACCTTGCGGCCCACGGTGTAAGGGGTGTGATTCAGCGACAGCGTCTGCTGATCACTCCCCGATACAAAGATCGCGATGGGAAAGATGCTGGATATGCCCGAATGCGACGTAGCCGACATATACCCTGGACTCTCCTGCGGCCATCGTGCCAGCAAAAGACGCCAGCACCTGACACGGGCCCCCAAGCATTCTACGACGGGCCCGGCCCGTCCGGCGCAGCAAAAGTCCTCTGATAATAATGGACCAGCATCAGGGCAGCCACTCCCACGGGGATCTGCGGCACCGTCCAAAGCGGGACTGCCCAGGCTCGCTCGACAGTTTCCTGCGGCAAAACGAAGGAAAGACCCGCCAGTGCTGTGCTCGAGAGCCAAGGCCAGGCCACTGATACCGCAACAATGATCAGAAGAGCGCGGCTGATGAAGTTCCCTTCCCAGATCGTTCTTCGGTCTCGGGCGAGCAGAAGGATGGCGGGAAGCAGCAGCACCTGATTGTAGAGAGCAAATTTGGGCACGGTGAGTACGGTTAGCGACATTACCAGACAGGTGCATGCCTGGAATACGGCCGTATTTTCCGACGGTTTGAGCCACTTGAAGCAAAGCAGCGCGGTCATTGCCGCAAACAACACTTCTACAAGTCTGCCCCAAGGGTAGGGGAGGATTGCCTCCAGCATTGGGATGGCCTGCGCATATTGCCGGTACGCGCCAGCCGCGTGCCAAAAGCGCCCAATCCAGTGCGGCAGAAGCCACTCCGAAGCGGCGCAGAGAACCGCCGTGCCGATCAAGAATGAAGCCGCCCAGCGATAGCGGCGCTTCAGGTCGCCGAGGCTCCACAGGGCGAGCCACAGCAGCAAAGGCAGCAGGAGTTGAGGTTTGATGGTCGCCAGGGACAGCAGAACACCGGCGGCAATCGGACGGCCCGCAACCAGCAGCGCCATCGCCGCGGCGCACATGGCGGCTACGAGCACAGTTAGTTGCTGAAGTTTGAGTCCTTGCAACACGGGCAGGCTGCTCAGGGTCAAGGCCAGCATGGCGGCCTGAACCGAAGGATCGACCGTCCAACCCAACAAGCGAAGCCAGAGAAAAACGCTGGCCGCCGTTATGCCAACCAGAATCCAGAAGAATGCTCTTTGGACAATTCCAAAACCAAGACGGACGGTAGGCGCCAAATAAAAAACGACGTACACCGGATAAGCGAAAGCTTGCTCGTCTATTGAGTCCGCGGGGCGCGAAGAATCGAGCGGGCGGCCGTAGTATCCGGCTTGAATTTCGCGTGTGACCTCGGCGCTATAAGGATCTCGGCCATGGAGGAGCAGTTCCCTCGCGCCCAGCCAGCGCGGATAGAGATCGGAGAGATTTCCGCGTGGAGTGCCATGCGCGGCGGCGTCGGAGATCTGGTGCGGGATCAGCACACGGTTGGCATAAGTCCACGTGCCGACAGCACAGAGGATCGCCAGCAAAGGCCAAAGCCAGCTGCGCAGTCTCGGGGTCTCAGCCATGGTTCAAATGGAATGCCTATTCTACCCATATTCTGTTCTCTTCACGCGAAACGCTCCGCATCCAAGCGGCAACGATGCAAAAGTGGCGAGCATTACCGACAATGACGCGAATGCTTCAATCGCTGCGCGAACCTCAGATTACATTCGCAGCTATCCAGCTGTTCGGATTGCTCGGGTTGACGGCGCGCAATGCGACCGATCCCGATCTATGGTGGCACCTGCGGTGATCGCTATGGCAATCCCCGCGACCAAAATGCCCCCGATTATATCGACAAGGTAGTGCCACTCCAGCAGAAGGATAGAGACAATCAAAAGAGCGTCATATGCGCACAGGGCAAGCAACATTCGCTTCCAGCGGCGCAAGAACCATGCCACGATGACGGGCTGCGCAATATGCATGCAGGGAAAGGCTATGAAGTAGTCGGTGGAAATGCGATGGATCGGAACATGATTCCAAAGCGCTAGCGCATCCCTGATCAGGAATTCTTGGATGGAGTAGGTCACCAAAGTGCTGGGAAGCCGCGAGAAATGCCCAGGGCACAAATAATACGGACCCTGGCTCGGCCATAGATAAAATAGCCCGAGGGCAAGATAGTACGCCGTGAGAATCGTGCCCACGAACTGAAGGCCATGGTTCTTCCCGTCATACAGAGTAACGAGAATAATGGCCGCCCCAATCTGGGAAAACATGCCGAAGTAGATGAATTCCAGGAACTGAAAAAAGGGAAGCGGAAAGGTTCGAACCGCCCAGTGCGACAGATCGGAAACGGACCATCCGTGGAGAATCCACCTGTCCATCGCATTGAACGTCGCGTCATAAGCGAAGCCGAAATGAACCGAGACGATGATGACGTTGTAAGCGGACACCAGCAGAAAACCGGCAACCAGATAAAGGGCGGGCAACAGAATCGCACCAGCGGCTTGACGCGGTTTGTGGGGCTCCCGCTCGCAGAATTCAAGTATGGCAATGGCATTGACGGTCAGGACCACCGCTGTGAGCCAGGTAAGTGCCCAGCCCAGAACGGCGAGGTATAGCAGTAGGAGAACGATACGAAGCGGTTCGCGTTTGTAACGTTCGATAAGAGGTCTCAGTACCGCCTGCCATGGCAGGCCGATCAGGCACAACAGAGCTGCAACGAATACGGACTGCGCCGCCAGTAGCCAGTACGCGGTGCCCAACGTTTTCCAATCGAACCTAGCCGGAAGGTGCAGCCCTCGCAAAATAGGGACGAGGGCTATGCTCAGGAGCAAGCCGATCCAGTAATCCCAATAGCGCGGCTTCATTGAGTCCTATCCGAACCCCCGCCGAAAAGCGCCGTAAGAGAGCACGCCAGCGCCGAACCGCGAGGAGTGTCGATTGCCACATGACCAATCGCCACCCAGAGGAGTGCCGTCGCCAACAACCAGTTGCACAGTCTAGGGGTGATAGGCATGGCTCGAATGGAACACCTATTCTATCCACATTCTGTTCTCTTCATGCGCCGTGAAACGCATGCGTGCAATCTATAATCGCGACGGATCACAATCTCTCCCGAAGATGCAACGAATCCTCCGCACGCTGCAGAGCACACACATCATATTCGCAGCGATCCTGTTGTTCGGATTGCTGGCGATGACGGCGCGCAACGCGGTCGATCCCGATCTCCGGTGGCATCTGCGCACCGGGCAGTGGATCGTGGAAACCGGCCACGTGCCCCACTCCGACCCTTTTTCCTTTATTCGCCCCGGGCACGCCTGGCTGTCGCATGAGTGGTTGTCGGAGGTCTTGTTCTACGAACTCTGGAAACACAGTGGCGCCTCTGGCGGGACATGCTACGATGACATTCGTCGCAATTTCTCCCGGGGAGGATTTTGATTCATGCGTTTCCAGTGCCTCGTGTGTCTCCTGCTCGCCGGCTTGGCCTACGGACAAGCTGCGCCACCGGCTACACCTCCCGCCGCCGGAGCAAAGGCGGAACAAAGCGCTTCCGCCGCGACCGACAAGGCCCCCGAAATAAACGTTGGGCCCGACGATCCCGTGATCACGCTGAAGGGTTTCTGTGCCGATTCCACCCAACAGGGCGATGCCTGCAAAACCGTGATCAGCCGCGCACAGTTTGAGAAGCTCGCCGAAGCGCTGCAGCCGGGAATGTCGCCGGCCATTCGTCGCCAACTCGCAACCGCCTATTCGCGCATGCTGAGGATGTCCACCGCGGCGGAAAAACGCGGCCTCGGCAAAGGGCCCTCGTTCGAAGAGAAAATGTACTTTGCGCGCATGCAAATTCTTTCCCAGGAACTGGGCCGCGCGCTCCAGGAAGATTCCGGTAAGGTTACCGACGGCGATATCGAGGACTATTACAAGAAGAACGAAACCTCCTACGAGCAAGCCACCTTTGCACGGATTTTTGTTCCCCGCACAAAACAAATCAAACCTTCCGTCGCGACTCCGAAGCCCGGTGCAAAAGCTGGAGAGAAACCCACTGAAACGCAGCCGCCGACGGAGGCGCAACAAAAAGCTGCTGAAGAGGCGATGAAGAAGGTCGCCGCCAATCTCCGTGCCCGCGCCGCTAAGGGTGAAGACCCCGACAAGCTGCAAAAAGAGGCCTTCGCCGACGCCGGAATTCCGGGCAATTCCACCACCACGAAGATGGAGAAAGCGCGCCGCACCACGCTGCCTGTAAACCATCAGGCGGTCATGGACCTGAAGCCCGGCGAAGTGTCCGAAGTGATCTCCGATCCCAACGGCCCTCACTACATCTACAAGCTTGTCAGCAAGGAGACCTTATCGCTGGATACGGTGAAACCGGAGATCCGCAAAATAATTTCCAGCCAGCGCTATCGTGATAGCATGCAAGGTTTTCAGGGCAATGTTGACCTGAACGATGCCTACTTCGGCCCGACCCGAAATCCTGCCATGCCGCCACCTCCCAGGGGAGCAAGACCGTCTGACCAACCGGCCGAAGACCCCGACTAAGAAGACCCCGACTAAATGGATACGGCAAACCCAACCATCATCGTCACCGGCGCTTCGGGCAATCTTGGGCAGCGACTCCTGCCGCAGCTCTCCGATTACAAGGTGGTGGGCATCGATGTCACGCCCCCCATTCATTCCCCGGTTGACCGCTTTGTAGCGCTCGACCTGGGAAGAGAAGAATCCACCCGCGAGTTGCTCCTGCTGCTGCGCGAGTTGCAGCCTGCGTCCGTTGTGCACCTGGCGTTTGTGATCGATCCCCAGCGCTCAGGGGTTCTGGACGTCGACCGGATGTGGCGCATCAATGTGGCCGGCACAGCCCGGGTGATGGAAGCCATTGCCGAAGCCAACCGGAATATCGAAACCACCATTCGGCAGTTCATTTTTCCCAGCAGCGTATCGGCGTATGGCTCCGATCTGCCCGCACCCGTCGCGGAAGACTCGCCGCTCGGCGCTCACACGCTGCCTTACGCGATCCACAAAAAAGAAAGTGATCTCGTCGTGCAGCAGCGCGCGCCTTCCCTGCGCGGGTGCGGGGTATTCATCCTGCGTCCCCACATTTTTGCGGGCGCCACCGTCGAAAATTACCTGATGGGATCTTTCCGCGGAACTCCCAACGGGAAGGGGCCACGAGCCGCGCGCATGCGCCAGTCGGCGAAACGCCTGCCCTGCATGCTGCCCTACGGCCAGAAGTATCTGGATAACAAAATCCAGTTCGTCCACGTCGACGACATGGCCCGGCTGATCGCGTGGATCCTGAAGCGGGAACCGGAAGCGCAGCGCCTGACCATCCTGAACGTCGCCGGACGCGGCGACCCTTTGACCTTCGCGCAGTGTATCGAAATGGCGCACGCCAAATTGCTGCGAGTCCCCGGACGATGGGCCATGCGCCGCGTTCTGCAGTTCTTGTGGGACTGGAACATCTCGGCGATTCCGCCGGACGCAACGCCTTACATGACCGGCCAGTACATCATGAACACCGACCGGCTGAAGAAATTTCTCGGCGGCGACTACGAGCGAGTGATTGAGAAAACGAATTTCGAAGCGTTCGCGGATTCGTTCATAAAAACTAGCACTGCGACCGCGTGACAATTCATACGGTGGAGGAACGGGCGTCTCGCCCGTTCAGCCGGGCGGGGACGCCCGGCTCTCCACGGCAAGCTTCACCGCCGAGACGCAAAGTACGCCGAGGGAATTTCGAGAACAAGTCCTCGATTCCTCTGTGTCCTCAGTGACCTCTGTGGTTTAAGATCTTGACCTTCTCTGCGACCTCGGCGATCTCTGCGGTTAAACGCTCTGACTCTCTTTTACTCCCCGGTACAGCCCCGCGACGCCAAACGTGTACGGAGTCCAGGAAGCCTCGCGAAACCCCGCCTGACGCATGCGCCCGAGCATTTCATCCGGCGCTGGAAAGCGCTCGACCGACGCCGGTAAATACGCGTATGGACCTCGCACTCCCGAAAGCACCGTCCCAACCGCCGGAAGAACTTTCTTGAAGTAGACGCGATAGCATTGTCCAATCAAGCCGTCCGGCTCTCCGAAATCCAGGATGCCGCATTCTCCACCGAGAGCGAGCACGCGCGCAATTTCACGCAATCCCGCGTCGTAGTCAGCCAGGTTTCGAAACCCGAATGCCGATGTCACCAGATTGAAATGGCCATCGGGAAACGGCAGCCGAAGCGCGTCCGCTTCGATCCAGCGCAGCGTCGTGCCTTTTCCCTTCGCCGCTGCGCGCTGCAGCATGGCGTGAGAAAAATCCGCACCTAGAATCTGCGCAGCTCCCGAGCGCGCGCGCCTGCGCAAAGCGAACGTCATGTCTCCAGTGCCGCAACAAAGATCCAGCACGCGCGCATCGGGACGCTTCAGAATGGCATCGAACTTCCGCGCCGCGCGCCACCACCACAACCGGTCAATGTTGAACGAAAGAACGTGATTCAGCAGGTCGTAGCGCGGCGCAATCGAGGTGAACATCTCCCGGACCGCCTGCGCCGCCGATTCGCGGTCTTGCACACCTGCGGGAGCCGCGCCTACGATCCGCTCATTTATCTCTTGATTCATATGATTGTTGCTGGTGGAGAGCCGGGCGTCCCCGCCCGGCCGCCATACGGCTGGACGGGCGAGGCGCCCGTCGCTCCACCGTATGTCACGGT